>CAVTLW010000030.1:0-358190 GCA_963735655.1 uncultured Actinomycetota bacterium | reverse complement strand
TCTTCACCCTGTATCTGCGGGCCAGTCTGTCCGAACTGCCCTGGATGATCGGTGCCGTCCTGGTGGGCACCCTGTGCACGTACGTGATCAGCTACGTGATGCCCGATCGACCAGAACGCGTGCTGCGAGCGACCATTCGGTCCCTGCGGGCACGGATGGCCATCGTCGTCGACACCACGGCCGACGCGGTGCGGGCGGGCCGTCTCGACGAACGGCGCCGGCGCCGTTTCCGGGCGCGGATCACCCGGCTCAACGCGACCGCCTTGATGGTGCAAGGTCAGATCGAAGACAACGCCAACCCGGACACGCTGTGGCCCGGGGTTACCGGCGAACAACTGGCCCCGTGGCTGTTCGACGCCGAGCTCGCCGTCGAGTGGGTGACGGTCGCGGGTCAGCGTGCGGCGGCACTCGGACCCGCAATACCCTTGGCCACCCGCCTCGAACTGGCCACAGCGCTTTCCCAGCTCTCCTGGGCCATCCGAGTCCCGCAACCTGCCGGGCTGGGACAGGCCGCGAGCCGGGCTCAGCACGTTCTCGACAACCAACCGATCGCAACCGCCGACGAAGATCCCGGCGACGCCGCGGTGCGCCGGGTGGCCTTGTCGATCATCGCCGCGGCGCAAGCGACCGCCGAAGTCCGGGCGCTGGTGCAGCAGGCGACCGCCCACGCCGGACACGGAGAGGTCGCTCCGCCGGCGGAGTCAGAATGCGACGCAATCGACAACTCTGACCCCGCGGACGCCTCCGGCCCGCAACCCCGCAATGGTCTGCTACCTACCACCCGGCAGGCCGTCCAGGTGTCCATCGCCGCGTCGCTGGCCATCATCACTGGCGAATTGGTGTCGCCCGCGCGCTGGTATTGGGCGGTGATCGCGGCGTTCGTGATCTTCGCCGGCACCAATTCCTGGGGCGAGACGCTGACCAAGGGCTGGCAACGCATGCTCGGCACGGTGCTCGGCGTACCCGCCGGCATGCTGGTTGCGACGCTGGTATCCGGGAACAAGGTCGCGTCGCTCGCGATGATCTTCGTCTGCCTGTTCTGCGCCTTCTATTTCATGAAGGTCACCTACAGCTTGATGACCTTCTGGATCACCACGATGCTGGCGCTGCTGTACGGACTGCTCGGACAATTCTCGTTCAGCGTGCTCCTGACGCGAATCGAAGAGACCGCGATCGGCGCGGTGATCGGCATCACCGTCGCCATCCTGGTGCTGCCGACCAAGACCACAACGGCCATCCGCGACGACACCCGCGCGTTCTTGACGACGCTGTCCACCCTGATCGAGACGTCGATCGCGACCATGTTCGACGACGACGACGCCGAGAGCCCGACCGAGCAGGCGCGTCAACTGGACCGAGACCTGCAACAGTTCCGGGAAACCGCCAAGCCGCTGCTGGCCGGCGTCGCCGGCTTCGCCCTGCGGCGCAGCATTGCGCGCAGCCTGCGGCTGTTCACCGCCTGCGACCGCTACGCGCGAAATCTGGCTCGCAGCAGCGAGCAGTACGAGGAGCCGACCTGCTCGCAGAAGCTGTCGGACGCCGTCGGTACCGCCGCGCTGCAGACCCAGCACAACATCGAAGCGCTCGTTGCCGCCATCGACGGGGACCACGCCGTGACCATCGTCCCGGCATCCGACGCCCTCGACGCCGCCGAGGCCCTGGCCCGGCGCCAGGACCCGTCCGATCCGGCGCGGTCGGAGGCCAATACGCGCCGACTGATCACCGGATTGCACTCGCTGCGCCGGATCGAACGCGCCATCGTCACAGCCGCGACCCACCTGGGCGCGGACATCGGCATGATGCCGGTGCGCCAAGCAAGTGTTGAACCATGAGTTCTGTTTGCGCTCTTCGGTCGGCCGCAGGTATCCCCGCAGTTTCAGTCGACGCCGCGGGCTTTGGGCGGTGAGCTCATCGCCAATCCGGACACGACAAGGCGCGTGCCTTGGTCGGCGGGTATCGAGCAACGCGGCCCACGCCGATGCGCCAGCGTAGCGCCACGGCCAGAATCGGCCAGGCTTTTCGCAGTGGCGTTACGCTCGGTGAACCCGACCGGCCGGCATACTTTGCACCGCAGTGCGACCCTACTGCTGCGCCGCGGGCTGCAGCACGCTGAAAACCCCGCCCTGCGGGTCGGACAAGACGGCGGATCGTCCCACCGACGGAATGTCGAACGGTTCCACGAGCACTTGGCCGCCCTCCGCGCCCGCCTTGATCGCGGTCGAGTCGGCGTCGTCCACCGCAAAGTAGACATGCCAGTGGTTCGGCACGCCGGGCATCGGCGGTTCCGTACAACCGCCGACATCGGTTCCGCCGGCCTTGAGCAGCCGGTAGTTCTGGCCCGGCGCCATCTCCACCGTTGCGTTGCTCATGCCAACCACCGCATCGTAGAACGCCAGCGCCAAATCGGGTTTGTCCGTGATCAATTCGTTCCAGATGACGGTCCCCGTCTCGCCGACCAGCGTTGCGCCGATGTGCCCGTAGGCCTGCCATAGCCCCACCGCCGCACCGGTCGGATCGGCAATGAACGTCATCCGGCCGGCATCGCCGATGTCGAAGGCCGGCATCAGCACTTCCCCTCCTGCGAGTGTGACCTCGTCTACTTCGGTGTCAACGTCGTCCACCGCGATGTAGGTGTTCCACATCGGGGGCCTGCCCTCCGGCGCACCCGGTGGCATCGGCGCGATGGCGGCGACGGTTTCTCCGTCCACCGTGGCCATTGCGTACACGGCGCCGCCGCCAGGCATCGGGTTATCGTCGTAGCTCCAGCCCAACAGCGACGAGTAGAACTGTTTGGCGGCCGCCTGATCGGTGGTCTGCAGGTCGACCCAGTTCGGCGTGCCCTGCGCGTATTCGGTTCTCTTGGGCATGATTGACCTTTCGTTAGTTGGCAGATGCGTGGGCGCCGGCCGGGTGGCGACCGGTGTAGGCGATCAGTCGATCGAGCGTCGCGGCATCGGGCCGGACCGTCACCGGATCGGCAAAACCCGCATGATCGCGAGCGGCCGGGTGATGACCTTGCCGGCCACCCCCAAAACGTACTCCGACACTGGCTCGGACACAACCACCTGATGACCAGCGCAAGTCACGAAATCCCAAGCGTGAAAAAGGAATTCGAGATACAGAATGCCGACTGGCAGGACCGCGGGCACCTGGTCCGAATTCAGCTCGAGCGTGCCGTCCAGGCCTCGTCGGCGCCACGTTTGCGCGCACCGCCTGCACCGCGTCGGCAACCGATAATCGTCAGGCGGTTTCCAAGAAGCATGCATATAGGCATAATTGCAGTATGCAAGTAGCGATCAGCGGCGCCGGCGTGGCAGGAGCAGCACTTGCCCACTGGCTCCACCGGACCGGCCACACCCCGATGTTGATCGAACAGGCACCGAAATTCCGCACCGGCGGCTACGTGATCGACTTCTGGGGCGTCGGCTACCAGGTGGCCAAATGCATGGGCATCGAGGAGCCGATCTTGACCGCCGGCTACCAGATTGAACGCCTGCGCTCCGTCGGCCCCAACGGCGAAGCCAAAGCCGAAGTGGACGCCAGCGTCTTTCGCCGCGTGTTCGGCGACGATTTCACCAGCCTGCCCCGCGGCGACCTGGCCGCCGCGATCTACGCCACCATCGAAGACAAGGTCGAGACGAACTTCGGCGACAGCATTGCCACCGTTGACGAACACAGCGACGGTGTCCGCCTGACCTTCGAAAAAGGCGAACCGCGCGATTTCGACCTCGTCATCGGCGCGGACGGATTGCATTCGAACGTGCGTCGTCTCGTCTTCGGGTCAGCGGAAGACTACGAGCATTACCTCGGCTGCAAGGTCGCGGCCTGCGTGGTCGACGGCTACCGGCCGCGTGACGATCTGGCCTACGTCACCTACAACACTCCCGGCCGGCAAGTGGGACGTTTCGCGCTACGCGACGACCGCACCATGTTTCTATTCATCTTCCGCGCCGAGCACGACAGCACAGGTGACAAACCAAAAGACCTGCTGCGCAACGAATTCAGTGACGCCGGCTGGGAATGCCCGGACATCCTGGCGACGCTCGACGACGTCGACGACTTGTATTTCGATGTCGTCAGCCAGGTCCGGATGGACCGATGGTCCCGCGGCCGAGTGCTACTGATCGGCGATGCGGCCGGATGCATCTCCCTCCTCGGCGGCGAGGGCACCGGCCTGGCGATCGCCGAGGCTTACGTGCTGGCCGGAGAGCTCGCGCGCGCGGAGGATGACCATCGCCGCGCCTTCGATGCCTATGAGGCTCGGCTGCGTCCCTTCATCGCGAATAAGCAAGCCGGTGCGACGCGGTACATCTCGTTCTTCGCCACCCGGACCCGATTCGGCCTGTGGTTCCGCAACCTGGCGATGCACACTATGAACTTCGGGCCGGTGATAACGCTTTTCGCGGGCAGCTTCCGCGACGACTTCGAGCTGCCGGACTACCGATTGCCATGAGCGGCCGGGCATGCCGGCGCCCACGACGCCGACGCCACGTCCTTGATCGCCCGGACGTAGACGCGGGCGCCGCGGTGCGGCACCAGGATGACGCGCTGCTGGCCTTTCGGTCAGTTTGCCCGGGTGTGTATGCCCAGTCCGGAATCGGCGCTAGCATCGCCCTAGCCGTCACACGATCCCCCAGGAGCAATCCCATCGGCACACCGAACTTGCCGCCGGGCTTCGACTTCACCGATCCCGACATCTACGCCCACCGGCTTCCGACGCAGGAATTCGCGGAGCTGCGGCGGACGGCGCCGATCTGGTGGAATGAGCAGCCACTCGATCAGGGCGGGTTCGGCGACGGCGGCTACTGGGTGGTGACCAAACTCCGCGACGTCCGCGATGTCTCGCTGCGCACCGACGTCTTCTCGTCGGCCGAGAAATCCATCGTGCCGCGCTACCGTGAGGACCAGGCCCAGGGCCAGATCGAAGCGGGCCGCGCCTCGATGATCATGATGGACGATCCCGAGCACAGCCGGCTGCGCAAGATCGTCGCCCGCGGCTTCACCCCCCGCGCCGTCGAGCGGCTGCGCGCCGACCTCAGCGAGCGTGCGCGCCGCATCGCCGAGCGCGCCGCCGCACAGGGATCGGGCGACTTCGTCCGCCAGGTGGCGTGCGAGTTGCCGCTGCAGGCCATTGCCAGCCTGCTCGGGGTGCCGCCGGAGGATCGCGACAAGTTGTTCGACTGGTCGAACCAAATGATCGGCAGCGACGACCCTGAGTTCGCGGACTACGACTCGCTGACCTCGGCGGGCGAAATGATGTGGTACGCAATGCAGTTGGCAGCACGCAAGGCCGAAGACCCGGGTCCAAAAGATCGGGACATCGTGACGACGCTGGTAAAGGCGGACGCCGAGGGCCAACGGCTCTCCGAAGCCGAGTTCGGCATGTTCGTGGTGACGCTGGCCATCGCGGGCAACGAGACGACCCGCAACTCGATCACGCAGGGCATGATGGCCTTCACCGATTACCCGGACCAGTGGGAGCTGTTCAAGAGGCAGCGGCCCAAGACCGCCGCCGACGAGATCATTCGCTGGGCCACTCCGATCACGGCGTTTCAGCGCACCGCCGTGGCCGACACCGAGCTCGGTGGCGTGGCGATCAAGAAGGGCCAGCGGTTGGTGATGTTCTATCGCTCGGCCAATTTCGACGAAGAGGTTTTCGACGACCCGTACACCTTCAACATCTTGCGCAGCCCCAACCCGCACGTGGGGTTCGGCGGCACCGGAGCGCATTACTGCATCGGGGCCAACCTCGCGCGGATGACGATTGACCTGATGTTCAACGCCATCGCCGACCACATGCCCGACCTGAGAACGGCGGGCGATCCCGACCGGTTGCGGTCGTCGTTCATCAACGGCATCAAACACTGGCAGGTCGATTACCGATTGCCTTGAGCGGCACACCCCTGCAGCGAGCGTGAATCCTACGACGCGACGCGCCGTGACGGCGTCGCCAGATTCACGCTCGGCGCGTCCCGACCCTGACCATACGTGCTGTTGATTACGTATGACCATGCCTGCACATCTTGGACCAATGTTGGCTTGGCAGCGCGGTGTCGTTGACATCCGCCGAAGCACGGCCATACATTGTGAGATAGTTGTCCGAGTAGGCTCCCGGCCGCAAGGAGACCGTCGTGGCCGTCGCTACCGTTTCCCCGAGCGTTTTCGACGCCGGCCTGCCGACGCTCAGTTACGACCCCGCGGAAACTCCGGCGGATGTCTATCCGCGTCTACGAGAGGCGCAATCCCGTGCGCCGATCGCACTCGGGCCATACGGACCCGAAGTGCTTTCGTATCATCTTGTCCGTACGGTGTTGCGGGACAATCGATTCCAGATCCCACCGGGGATAAACCTGCTCTCCCAGGGCATGACGTCGGGTCCGTTGTGGGACAAAGTGGTCAACAGCCTGCTCTGCCTGGAGGGCGACGCCCACCACCGCCTGCGCAGTCTGTGCTCCAAGGCATTCACCCCCCGAACTGTGGCGCGCCTGCACGACACCATGGTCGACGTGATGAGCGAGCTGGTCGATCGGGTTGCCGACACGGGTAGCTGTGACGTCGTCACCGACCTGGCGCGTCCCTATCCCGTCCCGATCATCTGCGCGCTACTCGGCGCACCGCGCGAGGATTGGCAACAGTTTTCGTTGTGGGCCGACGACGTCTTCAAGGCCTTCAGCTTCACGGTCGACCTGCGCGCAGTCGAGCCGATTGTCATGCGCGCCTGGGGAGAACTCGACGACTACGTCGACGACATGGTCGCCCGGCGCCGGCACAGCCTCACCGACGACCTGCTCTCCGAACTGATTCGCGCGGAGGACGACGGAGATCGTCTCAATGCCCCCGAGCTGCGCATGCTCGCCGGCGGCCTGTTGTTGGCGGGCACGGACACCACCCGCAACCAGGTGGCCGCCTCGGTGCATGTCCTGTGCGAGCACCCGGAGCAGTGGCAGCTGCTCAGCGAACGGCCGGAACTGGCGATGCCGGCGGTCGAGGAGACCATGCGGCACTCGCCGATCGCATGCGGCACCCTTCGCCTGGTGGTCGAAGACGCCGAACTCGACGGCTACCTATTCCCGGCCGGCACCGCGGTGCTGGTGAATACCTTTGCGGCCAACCGTGATCCGGCGATGTACGACGACCCGGACCGGGTCGACATCACGCGCGAGGGGGTACCGCCCATACTGACCTTCGGCGGCGGCGTCCATTACTGCCTGGGCGCAAACCTGGCCAGGCGCGAGATCGCCGAAGCGCTCAACGTTCTCTCGCGTCGCTTGTTGAACCCACGCACTGCCGGACCGGTGCCATGGAAGCCGATGGTCAGCCTAAGCGGGCCGACCAGCCTGCCCATCGAGTTCGACCGCTAAGTTGCGACTTGGCTCAAATTGGTGCGAGGGTCAGCGGGGATCGACGAAAGTTTCTATGTCCCAGCCTGTTTGATGGCCGCCGGCTGGAAGGGTTCGTACCACCACCAGTCGGCGCGCTCGCCGGTGGGCCCGGGGCAAGGTGGGACATCGGGCGGGGGGAGGTTGGGCGGACGCGCGAGCGATCCTGCGCTAAGCGGTCGGCCGGAGCTGTCGGTGACTATGAGATCTTCTGCGGGTCCGGTGATGGTGATGAGGCCTCGATGGTGCAACCGGTGGTGATAAGGGCATACCAGCACCAGGTTGACCAACTCGGTGGCACCGCCGTCTTCCCAGTGCACGATGTGATGCGCGTGCAGACCCCGAGTAGCACCACACCCGGGAACCGCGCACGTGGGGTGGCGGTACTCGAGCGCGCGGCGAAGCCGCCGGTTGATCTGACGAGTCGCCCGCCCAGAGCCGATCACCTCCCCGTCGCGTTCGAACCACACCTCACAAGTGGCATCACAAGTCAGGTACTGACGTTCGGCCTCGGTCAACAGAGGACCCAGATGCAACGCGGCGGCACGCTGCTCCACATCGACATGCACCACCACAGTGGTGTGCTGCCCGTGCGGTCGCCGCGCCGCCTCGGCGTCCCATCCGGCCTCGACCAGACGCATGAACGCCTCGCCCGTGCTCGGCAACGGAGGCCTCTGGTCCAAGGCGCCATCGCCATCGCCGTGATCGCGCTTCCACTCGGCGATCAGCGCATCACGATGAGACGCCAGCGCCGCGTCGAATTTCGCCGCATCCAGGTGCGGAAGTTTGATCCGCCAGCAGCTGAACTCTTCATCGGTGGTCTTGGAGATCGAGGGCCGCGGTTCAGGTCTCCGACGGGCTCGGGTTCGGGTCGCGGTTCCAGCTTGACCGCGGTGCGCAGCTGGTTCACCGTGGCGACCCGGGCCAGCTCCGCGTAATGCTCATCGGATCCCTCACCGGCGCGCGCCGCGATGACACCGACCTGATCCAGCGACAGTCGACCCTCCCGCATGCCCTGCGCACAGCGAGGGAACGCCTCGAGCCGGCGCGCGACGGTGCTGATCGCGCGGGCGTTAGCCGATGACGAGCCGATCTTCCAGGCCACCAACGCCTCGACCGACCGTGCGCCGGTGACGCCGCACAGCTCGTCGTGATCCATCTCCGCGACGATCTCCACGATGCGCCCATCAATCGCGTTGCGCTGACCGGCCAACTCCGCCAACTCCTCGAACAGCACCTCAAGACGCTCAGCAGGGTTGACTGCCACAGCAGGCGATGCGGTCGAGGACATGACGTCATTGTCGCAGCCGGGTACGACAAGTCCCGGCCACGCATTCAGCCTCAGGGCGTCACCATCATCACCTGCCCCAGCAGCGCAGCCTGAGCGGACAAGCCTGCCGATAGAGTTCGACCGCTCAGCCGGCTATCCGGGGATCGCGGGGTGGTCAGACGCCCACGGATGGGCCGATTCCAATTGGGCGGCGACGCGGATGAGGATGTCCTCCCGACCGTAAGCGCCGGCGAGCTGAATGCCGATGGGGAGGCCCTCGGCGTTGCGGTGCAACGGGAGGTTGATCGCCGGCTGCCCGCTCATGTTGAAGGGCGGCGTGAACGCGGCGAACTGCCCAGCACGGCGCATCGGCGCCGTTGGATGATCGGGGTTGTTCTCGAATTCCGTTAGCGCTGGGGGCGGTTCGGTCACCGTCGGCGTGAGCAGCAGGTCCCAGCCGTCGGCCCACCACTGCTGCAGGTTGCGTCGAAATGCGTACCCGGCCGCCTGCGCCGCGGCATAGTCGACCGCGGTCAGCTGCTGCGCCCGCTCGACATGCACCCAGTTCACCGGCTCGATGTCGTCCGCGGTCAGCTTCCGCCCGATCGTCTCGCCGAACTCGCGCGCCGCCATCGCCAGCTGCACCGCCCACAGCGCCATGAACTTCTCGGTCAAGGTGTCATCGGCCAGACACGCCGGCCACGCCGGTTCGACGATGTGCCCCAGCCCCTCCAGCATCGTGGCCGCGGAGCGCACCGCCGAGATGCAGTCCTGGTGCAGGAACTCGCCGCGCGGATGGACGTCGAGCAGCCCGATGCGGAGTCGAGCTGGATCGGCGCCGACCTCGTCGAGGTAAGGCTGCCCCGGCGCCGGGGCGATCACGGTGTCGCCGACACCGGGACCGTGCACCGCATCGAGCAGCCCTGCGGTGTCGCGCACGGTGCGGCTGACGCACAGTTCGACCCCGAGCCCCACCTCGGCCCGCTTCGGCCCGACCGTGATCCGCCCCTGGCTCGGCTTCAGCCCCAACAGCCCGCAGCACGAAGCCGGGATGCGGATACTGCCGCCGCCGTCCGAGGCGTTGGCGAACGGGACCATCCCGACGGCCACAGCGGTCGCGGCGCCGCCACTCGACCCTCCCGGCGTCCGCCCCAGCGCCCACGGGTTGCGGGTCGGCCCCCAGGCAACGGGCTGTGTGGTCGGGAGGCTGCCCATCTCCGGGCTGTTCGTCCGCCCGGCGATGACCAGCCCGGCCGCCTTGAAGCGGGCCACCAGCGTGGTGTCGGCGACGTCGATCTTGCCCGCCTTTTTGAGCGCCACATTGCCGTTCGAAAGGGTCTGGCCGGCAAAACTCGTGTAGAGGTCCTTGAGCAGGAACGGGACGCCGCGGAACGGTCCGTCGGGCAGGTCCGGATCGACTGCCAACGACCGGGCGTGATCGAACCATTCGATGACCACGGCGTTCAACGACGGGTTCGACCGCTCGATTCGCTCGATCGCCGCCTCGAGCAGCTCGCTGGGCGTGACTTCACCCTTGGAAACCAGCAAGGCCTGGTCGGTGGCATCCATCCACCGCGTCTCGTCGGCAAGACCACTCATGGCTTTCCCTTCACAGTCAGTTGCTGAGGTACAGGTACCACAAGCCGTCAGAGTGCTGGGCGCACTCGAAATGCGTCCAGTTTGCGCCGTTCACCACCTCGACTTCGGGACCGTCCGCCCGACAAGCGGCCTGGCTGTCATAGCTGCCATCGACTTGAATCTGGTCGGCGTTGCCGACTCCCACACCGATCGTCAGCAACCCGCCCAACGCAATTGCTCCGGCCGCCACGAACTTCCTCACGCGGACCGAACCGCCGCTTCAATCTGGTCCAGCGCGGACTTCAAGTCGTACGCCTCGCGCCACTGCGTGATCCGCCCCTCGGCGTCGAGCTCAAAGACCGCCATGACAACCGAGGACACCGGGTTGCCACCGACGCTGGAGGTGTGGAGTTGTTCCACCATGACGGTGTTGCCGTTGCTGACCAGCGTCTTCACCTCGACCGCCGCACCGCCGACCGCCGTGAGCTGCGCCGCGAGTTCGGCCGTAATGGCCTCCGCGCCGCTGCGCACTCCTTGCGGACCGTCGACCCATACGGCGCTGGCATGGGAAAAGCTGCCCAATTCGTCCGGCTCGGGGTCTGCCCATCCGGCGAAGAAGTCGCGCACGATCTTCTCCGGTTTACCGCTCATCTGAGCCAAGGTAGTCCAACGCATGAGTCGCGGCCTGCGCCGACAATCCCACTGGCCACTTCAGTCCCGTCAGCTGCCCAATCGACGATTTATCAACGCGATATCACCGGCGATGTCACGTTTCAAAGTCACCCATTTGTCGGTCGCGCAGCACCGTCTGACGGCTTCAGGCTAGTCCGGCCGATTTCGGGGACGCTCGCGATAGTCTCCCTTGTGGCCGGCTTAGATACGGCCGCGTATTTGTTGCTGATCCGAAAGGCTGGGCCATGCTTCAGGTGGGACGCGGCATCGCCGACATCACCGGCGAGTCCGCGGACTGCGGCATGCTCGGCTACGGCAAAACCGGTCAGCGCACCAGCGGCATCCACCTTCGACTCCGGGCCCGGGCGTTTGTTTTCGACGACGGCACTTCGCGGTTCCTGCTGGTTGTCGCCGAGCTGCCGCTGCCCATGCAAAGCGTGACCACAGAAGTGCTGCGCCGGTTGGCGGATTCGTATCCCGACACCTACTCCGAGCAGAACACCCTGATCACGACGACGCATACGCACGCCGGGCCCGGCGGCTACTGCGGACAGCTGCTGTACAACCTGTCGACGAGCGGTTTCCGGCCCGCGACGTTCGGGGCAATCGTAGACGGCATCGTCGACGCGGTGGGACACGCGCATCGCGACGTGGCGCCCGCCGAGGTGACGTTGTCGCACGGCGAGTTGCACGGTGCCAGCATCAATCGTTCGCCGGCGTCGTTCGACCGAAACCCGGCATCCGACAACTCGTTCTTCCCGAACCGCATCGACCCCCATACGACGTTGATCCGGATCGATCGGGGCGACCGCACCGTGGGCGCGGTCCATTTCTTCGCCACCCACGGCACGAGCATGACCAACCGCAACCGCCTGATCTCCGGCGACAACAAAGGCTTCGCCGCCTACCACTGGGAACGCACTGTCGCGGGCGGGGACTACCTGGACCGTCAGCCAGACCTGGTCACCGCGTTCGCGCAAACCAACCCCGGCGACATGAGCCCGCACGTCGACGGGCCCATCACGGGTCCATCGTTGCCGGAGCGCGAGTTGGCGAACACCCGCCGAATTGGGTTGTGCCAGTTCGAAGATGCCGTCACGCAGTTGGACAGCGGAACACCGATCGGCGCTGACATCGACGCGAGGTTCACCTATGTCGATCTCAGTTCTGTGGTCGTACGCGGCGAATTCACGCCCGACGGTCACGAGCACCGTACCGGGCACCCGATGATTGCCGCGGCGACCATGGCGGGGACCGACGAGGGCGAGGGGTTTCCCGGTTTCCGGCAGGGACGAAATCCTTTCTGGGACAAAACATCCAACGCCATTTACTGGTTAGCCAAATCGATGCAGACGGTACAGGCCCCCAAAGGCATTGTGGTGCCGGCACATCTGCTCAACCGGATACATCCGTTTGTCCAGGAAGTCGTGCCCGTGCAGCTGGTGCGGATCGGTCGCCTCTACCTGATCGCCATCCCGGGCGAACCGACCATTGTCTCGGGGCTTCGGCTGCGCCGCACGGTCGCTTCGATCGTTGGCGCCGAACTGGCCGACGTGCTCTGCGTGGGCTACAGCAATGCCTACATCCATTACGTGACAACGCCCGAAGAGTATCTGGAACAGCGTTACGAGGGTGGCAGCACACTGTTCGGCCGATGGGAATTGCCTGCCCTCATGCAAACCGTCGCCGGACTCGCCGAAGCGATGCGAGACGGGCGGCCGGTGACGAGCCGCGAAGGCCCGCCGCCCCACAAGCCATGGAGCTGGCTGCGCCCCGCCCCGGCCGACAGCGGCTTTTTCGGACAGGTCGTCACCGAACCCGCCGCGACATACCATCCCGGCGACACCGCGGAAACCCTGTTCGTCAGCGCGCTGCCCAACAACGATCTGCGCCGCGGCGACACTTACCTCGAAGTGGTCCGCCACGACGATGCCGGCTGGGTGCGCGTCGCCGACGACGGCGACTGGTCCACGAGCTTCCGGTGGAAGCGGCAAGGACGGGCCGGCTCGCGCGTGACCATCCGCTGGGAGATCCCCGCCGACGCCACGTCCGGGCACTATCGCATCGTCCACCACGGCAGCGCACGCGACAGCAACGGCAAACTCCAGGCGTTCACCGGCATGACGCGTGAGTTCACCGTCTGCTGAAGTGCCCTAAACAGACTCCGCCGCAACCGTTTTCGCATGGCGCCAGGCGTGGCTGATAACGTAGCCGGCTATGGGTGCGTTGGATGGGCGAGTTGCCTTGATCACCGGAGGAGCTCGCGGGCAGGGCCGCGCGCATGCGTTGGCGTTGGCGGCCGAGGGGGCCGACATCGTCGCGGCCGATGCCCCCGGCCCGATGGTGGACCTGACCTATCCACTGGGCACCGAGGACGATCTGCGCGAGACGGCCAAGCGAGTCGAGGAGCTGGGCCGGCGCTGCTTGCCGCTCACGGTTGACGTGCGGGACCCGGCGCAGGTCGACGCGGCGGTCGAGCAGACACTGGCCGAGCTGGGCAGCCTCGACATCGTGGTGGCCAACGCCGGCGTCGTCAGCACCGGGCTGCTGGAGGAGGTCAGCGACCAGGTTTGGCAGCAGCTGGTGGACACCAACCTGACCGGTGTGTTTCACACCCTGCGGGCTGCCATACCGGTGATGCGGCGGCAGCGGTTCGGGCGGATCGTGGTGACCTCCTCGATGGGAGGCCGGATGGGCATCCCGGAGCTGGCGGCCTATAACGCCACCAAGTGGGGGGTGATCGGACTGGCCAAGTCCGTCGCCCTCGAGGTCGCCAAAGAGGGCATCACGGTCAACGTCATCTGCCCGACCACAACCCAGACACCGATGGTGCAACCCGCGGGCGGTGATGACGTCCCCGACGATTTGGTGCGCCGCATGATGAGGGCGAATCCGATACCGAAACCGTGGCTGCAACCCGAGGACGTCAGCCGCGGAGTGGTCTACCTGGTTGCCGATCCCGGGGTCATCACCGGCTCTGTGTTGGAGGTCGGCCTCGGCGGTAGCGCCCGCATGCATTGACCAGGTGCGCTACCCGGGCCTGACACCGTTACCGGGCTCGGGGGTCACGTTTGCCGCGGTAATCTCGTCGCCGCAGTGCGCGCAGATCAGGCGCGCATCGGCGATCTCGCCGCATCCGTTGTGGCGCAGTAAGATTGGTGGCCCGTCAGGATTGGGCAGATACTCATCACCCCACCGCATGAGCGTGACAACCGCGCCGAAGAGGTCGCGTCCGGCGGCGGTGAGCCGGTACTCGTGCCGCTCGGGTTCTTGCGAGTACGGCACTCGCTCCAGGAGTCCCGCAGCCACGAGCATCCGGAGCCGCGACGAGAGCGTGGGCCGCGGGATGTTCAGGTTGCGCACCAACTGGCCGAAACGGCGGACCCCGAAGAACGCCTCCCGCAGAATCAGCAGTGTCCAGCGTTCACCGACCAACTCGAGGGCCCGGCCCACCGACTCGCCGTCGAAGCGGTGGGACAGATCCGAAGGAGTGGCCATGGTTCAACCATCTTACCGGTTCAATTGTTGAACCAGTAGTGGTAACGTAACTGAACCATGAGCTACGACGACGTCGCGGGGGCCTCCCGGCAGATCGGTGACACCGCCCGGAAACTGTGGAGTGAGATCGACACCGCTCGTTGCCTTCCGGACGAGTTGGTCGCGATGCTGCGGGACAGCGGCCTACTGCGCGCCGGAGCGCCGGCGGAGGTCGACGGGTTGGAACTGCCGCCGCAGGTGGCGCTGCGGTCGGCCGAGGAGTTGGCTCGCGGCGACGCGTCGACCGGGTGGTGCGTGTCGATCGGGGTCACCAGCACGCTGTTGGTCGCCTACCTGCCGCCGTCGAGCCGCGACGAATTGTTCGGGGGCGGAAAGGGTCTCGCCGCCGGCGTGTGGACGCCGCGCGGTAAGGCACGGTCGGTCGACGGCGGCATCGTCGTCTCCGGCCGATGGCCCTTCTGCAGCGGCATCTGCCACGCCGACGTGATGTTCGCCGGATGCTTCGTGGACGAGGGACCGGTGCCGTCCGTCGTCGCCCTACCGAAGGAAGACCTCCAGCTCCTCGACAACTGGCACACTCTGGGCTTGCGAGGCACCGGCAGTCACGACACGGTGGCCGACGAGGTGTTCGTCCCCGCCGATCGGGTGTTCTCGGTGTTCGACGGACCGGTGGTGGACCGGCCGCTGTACCGATTTCCAGCGTTCGGGTTCTTCGCGCTGTCGGTTGCGGCGCCTGCGCTGGGCAATGCGCGTGCGGCCATCGACGATCTCATCGACCTGGCCGGCGCGAAGAAGGGCGTTGGATCGTCGCGCACTCTGGCCCAGCGCTCCGCGACGCAGACGGCGGTCGCGACGGCCGAGTCCGCCCTCAGTGCGGCCCGGGGGCTCTACTACTCGGCGATCGAGGACGCCTGGCAGGCCAGCCAGAGCGGCGACCGCGTGTCCGTCGAACTACGTAACCGGTTGCGCCTGGCAGCAACTCACGCCATGCGCACATCCGCCGACGTGGTGCGCGCCATGTACGACATCGCGGGCGGCAGCGCGATCTACGACGACTCGCCGCTGCAACGACGGTTCCGCGACGCGTTCACCGCCACCGCCCACTTCCAGGTCAACGAAGCATCGCGCGAGTTGCCCGGCCGCATCCTGTTGGGCCTGGACGCCGACGCGTCGATGCTGTGACCGGGCGCGTCGAAGCCGTCCTGCCGTTCTGGCTGGACCGGCCGGATGAGGAAGCCCTCGAGATCGCCGCAACCGTTGGCCGCGAGGGCTTGGACGCCTTGTGGATCGGCGAAATGGCGACCTACGACGCCTTCGCGCTGGCTACCGCGGTCGGCCATCGCGTGCCGGGCCTGCCGCTGAAGATCGGACCGCTGGCGGTCGGGGTCCGCGGACCCGTCACGCTCGCCCTCGGCGTCAGCTCGGTTGCGACGCTGACTGGCAGCACGGTGGACTTGGCGATCGGAGCATCCAGCCCGGCGATCGTGGCCGGCTGGCATGGCCGTGAGTGGGGGCACGCCGCGTCGCGCGTGCGCGAGACCATCGAGTGCCTACGCCCGCTGCTCGCCGGCACCCGCAGCGACTATGCCGGCCGTCAGCTGCGCAGCCATGGCTTCCGGCTGCGTCAGCCCAGGCCCGAAACGCGCATCGCGGTCGGGGCGTTCGGACCCGCGGTAACCCGGGTGGCGGCCCGCTACGCCGACGAGATCGTCCTCAATCTTGTTCCACCTCAACGGGTTACCGAAGTACGCGGCATCATCGACCGCGAGGCCGCGCAGGTTGGCCGCACCCCACCCAGCCTGACCGTCTGGGTCCCGGCGGTGTTGGAACCCGGGGATGCCGCGCGACGCCAATTGGCCGCCCAACTGGCCGTCTATCTCGCACCTCCCGGGTACGGCGAGATGTTCTGCGAGCTCGGCCACGACGACCTGGTCCGACGTGCCCGGGCGGGCGCGGCCCGCTTGGAGCTGGCGCACGACGTCCCCGACCGACTCCTCGAGCAGGTCTGCCTGTTCGGTTCCGCCGCGTCCATCGCGGCCAGCCTGCGCGCCTACCATGACGCGGGCGCCGACTGCGTCGCCGTGGTGCCCGCCACGGCGGAAGACCCCGGTGGCCGTGGCGTCCTTGCCGCGGTCGCGGCCGCGAAGCACCGCACCAGCGACTGAGGTCTGCGGCTAGCCTGCGCGCGGATTTTCCAGGACGAGCGCGACTCCCTGCCCGGAGCCGATGCACACACCGAGAACGCCGTAGCGGGCATTGCGCTCGCGCAACTCGGTGGCCAGGGTCAGCACATAGCGCGTGCCGGTCGCGCCGAAGGGATGTCCGATGGCGACCGCGCCACCGTTGGGTGAGAGCTTCTCGTCGGGAATCGTGAAGCCGCCCAGCTGATTCGGCAATTCACGTAGCACACCGAGCGCCTGTGCGCTGAACGCCTCGTGGACTTCCCACACGTCGATCTGTTCGGGCGTGAGCCCGGCGCGCTTGATTGCCATCGGTATCGCGTACGCGGGCGCCATTCCCATGATCAGCGGATCGATCCCGTACACGGCCGAGGACACCACACGCGCCAATGGCTCGACGCCGAGTTCGGCCGCGCGCTCCCCCGACGCCAGCACGATCGCGCTCGCGCCGTCGGTCAGCGGCGTGGAGTTGGCCGCGGTCATCTGCTTGGTGCCGGGTTGCACCGGCAGCGCGGCGAGCTGTTCCGCGGTGGTTTCGTCGCGGATGAACTCGTCGTGCTCGAACGTGCGGGCCGGTGTCTTCTTGGTCGCCGGAATCTGCAAGGGCATAATCTCTTTGGCCAGTCGCCCGGAGTCGCGCGCCGCCTTCGCGTGCCGCTGGGAGCGCAATGCGAACGCATCGATCTCCTCGCGCGTCAGCCCGTAACGGTCGGCGACGTTCTGCGCGGTTTCAATCATGCCGATGTAGGCGTTGCGCGCCAGCAGCGCCGGGTTGGGTGGGCCACCCGCTCCCGCCCACATCGTGTCGAGGAGGATCACCGGGCCGCGCGGGGAGAACGGCGCATCGCCCTTCATGTACGCCCAGCCGGACCGGGACATCGACTCCACCCCGCAGGCGATGCCGACGCCCAGATCACCGGCCTTGATGGCATGCGCCACATTGATAGTCGCGCTCACCGAGGAGCCGCAGAACCGGTTGATGGTGGCGCCCGCGACGCTGTCGGGAAATCCCGCGGCCAATGCCGCCCACCGACCGATATCGCCCATGCCCTCGTGGGCCGGGTTGACGCAGCCCGCTACGATGTCCTCGATCTGATCCAGGCCGACGCCGACGCGCTCGCACGCGCCCGTCATCGCCAACCCGAGCAACTCGTCGGTGCGGATGTGCGAAAGGGAACTGCCGTACTTTGCGAATGGGGTGCGAACGCCGCCCAGGACAAACGCGTCAGTCATCGTCGACCTCCCAACGTCGGGCAATGTAGTTCAGTATCCCGACTGGGGTTGCCGAACGCTATGCGGCCTTCCGGACTTGCTGCTGCCGAGGTGCCCTGATCATCAGCCAGGCCAGCATCGACATTCCCACCAGCGTCAGCGGGATGGTCCAGTCACGACGCATGGCTATGGCGGCGTGGCATTGACCGACATAGTTCGTGCCGCCGGATTCTGCCGCACTGGCTTGGGTCAACGCGCTGCCAAACCCACTGCCGCAATTGATTTGGACGCCCCACTGATCGAAGTCGGAGAGGAAGACCGGAAACCGCAGTGCGAGCAACCCCATCGCGACTAGAGCGACACCGGCGAGCAGGACCATGAAGCGTTGGTTCGACATATTCATCAACGCATTCATCAGCGTTGGCTTCTGCTGCCGCAGAGCCTGCGGCATTTCCCGCCCCAATTCCCTTGACATACGGGCGTAGTCGAAGGCCCCGATATCCGCCAAGGAACGGTCGGGCCCCTGTACTTGCACCGGCTTTGGCGGGTCGGCCGGGGCGGCAACACGTACCGGTTTGATGCCGCGATTCAGGGGCGCCGGTTGAGCAAAACGGTGCTGGACATGTGTTGCCATGCAGGCTGAAACGCCGTGCGTTCCACGAGTCGTTCAGCCTTCGGCCGTGAGGTTGCTCACATCTGGGGGCGGCAACTTCTTGGATCACAGCCAGGCTGGGGGCGGGCCCTGTGGTACCCGAACGGCGCTGCGTTGCAACAGAAATGCAGCGCCACCCGCTACGACTTCTGGTGCGTGGTGCCCCCTTTCTCGTTGTCGAGCGTCCCCTTGGTGACCGCGAGCGCGACCATGATGTCGGCGTAGGTGATGAAGAGGCCAAACCAGAACGCCCACTTGACGCTCGGATCCGGTTGCGACGCAAAGAAAATCACCAGAAAAATCGGGCCGACGATGCCGAACACGAATATCATCAGCTGGATCGCGAGGTACCGCTTGAACGTGGCCAAGTGACGTTGCTCCTCAGTTCTCCCGAGCCCGTCGCGTCCGGGCGCGTCGTTTACCTTCGTGCATGGCGGCCACTCGGGCAACCGGAATGGTCCTGCCCTGCTCGATGAGATCGCTCGGCAAGCGTTGCGGCTCGGGCATCGCCTCGGCCCAGGGGTCGCGGCCTGAGAGGGCGTCGATTGCCGAGAGCACGGTGAAGTCAGCGGGGTGCACCCGGTCCAGGTCCGACCAATCCAACGGAAATGACACCGGGGTGCCCGGGCGCAATCGAGGGCTGTATGCGGCGGCTACCGTGGCGCCCCCGGCACGGGTGGCGTCGACAAACACCTTGCCCGCGCGGTCCTCCACGATGAAAGCCGTTGTCGCCGAAGCGGGATCGAGGGCTTCCGTGCGACCAGCCAACGCGCGGGTGGCCGCCGCGACGTCGTCGACGGCGGCATGGTCATCGATGGGCACAAACACGTGCAGGCCTTTCGCGCCGCTGGTTTTGACCGCGCCGGCGAGGCCGCAATCGTCAAGGGCCTGACGCACGAGGTGCGCCACCGCCACCACCGAGGAGAAGTCGTCGTCGGAGGGCGGATCGAGATCGAGGACGAGATGGGTAGCGCGGTAAATGTCCTCGGCCAACCCCAGCGCGGGGTGGTATTCGACCGCGCGCTGATTCGCGAGCCAGAGCAGGGTGCGCCGGTCGTCGCAAATCGGGTAATGCACCTCGCGGTGGGAGGCCTCCGCCCAAATCCCAACGGTTCGCACCCAATCCGGGGTGTATTTCGGCACGTTCTTCTGCATGAACGGCGCTCGCCCGCGCAGCACCCGCAGCACGGTGAGCGGCCGGCCGGCCAGTCCGGGCAACATCCGGTCGGCCACCGCATCCAGGTAATCCACCAGGTCACGCTTGGTGGCGCCGGAATCGGGGTCCAGCGGCTGGTCCAGGTTGGTCAAATGGACGCCCGCGCGCTGCTCACAGGCGCTCATCGTGTCAGCCTATGCGCCGGCCCGGGTTACCACGTCGGGCAACTGGGTATCCTCCGCCGACATTTCATACACAGAGCGACGTTCGCGGTGACCATGACTACCGAGGAGGCCGCCGGAAACTCGTCGTCCGAGGCCGGCTACTTCGACGTCATCGTCGTCGGGGCCGGCATCGGCGGAATCGGCGCCGGATACCGGATCAGCCGGCGGAACCCGGAGCTGACGTACACGATCCTGGAGCGGCGCGCGCGAATCGGCGGCACCTGGGACTTGTTCCGGTACCCCGGGGTTCGCTCGGACAGCAGCATCTTCACGCTGTCCTTTCCTTTCGAACCGTGGACTCGCGACGAAGCCGTGGCCGACGGCGGCGACATCCTCGAATACGTGACGGCAACCGCGCGAAAACACGACATCGACCGCCACATCAGGTTCAACAACCACGTCCGCTCTGCGAACTGGGATTCGTCCACCGATACCTGGACAGTCACCGTGAACGAAGACGGCGCCGAGCGGCAATACCGCAGCCGGTTCGTGTTCTTCGGCTCCGGCTACTACAACTACGACGAGGGCTACACCCCGGACGTCCCGGGCCTCGATCAGTTCGGCGGCACCGTCATCCACCCGCAATTCTGGCCAGCAGACCTGGACTACACCGGCAAGAAGATCGTGGTGATCGGCAGCGGTGCCACGGCGGTCACGCTGATCCCGGCGCTGGCCGGGCGCGCCGCGAAGGTGACCATGTTGCAGCGGTCGCCGACCTATCTGGTGCCGGGTTCCAGGTACAACACCAAAGCCGAACGTACTCGTAAGAGGTTGCCCCCTAAGGCATCTCACACGGTCATCCGAATGCGCGAGACGTTCGGCGGCCCACACGCCCCACCAGCCCGACGCCCCCCCGCGACCACCAGCACCCGCCAAAAGTTGTCGTCAACCATCGCCGGCCGAACTCGCCGGCAATCGGTCCTCGGCATGGACTCGCTCGCGTGGTCCAACCATCAACAATAATTTCCCTGTGTTGCATGCAACATCCGTTTCATGCAACACTGGGAGCATGAGCACATCCACGCGGAGAGCCCGCCAATACCGCGAGCGCATGCGCCTGCGCGGGTACCGCCCCGTCCAGGTGTGGGTGCCGGATGTCCGCTCAGCTGCGTTCGCCGCTGAAGCACACCGTGAGGCGCTGGCGCTCGCGGAGGCTGACCGACACAGCGACGACATGGAGTTCGTCGAGGCGATCTCCGTTCTCGGTTCGCTGGACGACGACGCGTGAATCGTGGCGAGCTGTGGACCGTCTCCGGCGGTATCTACGCAGCCAAGCCGCGCCCGGCGATCATCATCCAGGATGACCTGTTTTCGGAGACAGATTCGGTCGTCGTCATTCCGCTGACCACGACCGTCACCGACACGCCGATATCCAGGGTCGCCGTGCTGAACGACGAGACGACGAAGATCACCGAGCCCAGCTTCGCGATGATCGACAAGATCACGACCGTGCGCCGGTCGAACGTTGGCGCGCGTATCGGTCGGGCGCCGTCGGCACTCATGGCGGACGTCGAACGGTCTTTGATGGTGTTCGTCGGACTGGCTCGCTAGTTGGCACACAGCCCGCGGGAAGGCATGGCCCTGTAGCGTTTCAGCCGTCTTGCGGTTCCCACCGCTTTGGCTGGCCGACCGCGAGCTGCCCGGTGCCGATTAATCAGATCTTGAGCTTGCTTGTTAACCCGAACTTTCCGGGCATGATTCGCAGCGGCTTTTTTGACCTACGCGCAACCGTGTGATTTGTCGAAGTTTTCGGGCCGGCGCCATACCTGCGCACGGTTGGCGCGGCGTTGGTCATTGCGGTCTTAGTTAGCCGCGAGTTGTGACAATCCGTGACAAAGTCGCGGTCAGGGCGCACAGCGTCCAGCGGCAAAACCCCTCTGACCTGTGGTGGCAGGTACAGGATTCGAACCTGTGAAGCTTTCGCGACGGATTTACGGTCCGCTACTCTCGCCGTTTGATGATTCAAGCTGCGTTGGCCGTTAGATAAAACGCCAGCTCAGAGGGTTGGTTCTGTTGGCCACTGAAAGCTGTTGTCAGCTCTACTGCGGACGGTCTGCGGACGGTTGCCGGTACCGTACCCCCCTTCCCCATAAGTCAGGCTCACCAGGACGGAGGGCGATGAGGGTCGAACCGGCGCATGCCGGGGTCTCGCACGCCGCCGTCGATCTGGTGGTGCTGCCGGACTACCTGGTCGCCGAGCCGCGCACGGTGCGAGACCTGCACAGCCGGGGCGTCCCCCACCCTCCGGTCCGAGTGCGAGACGGCACCGGTCTGGTGGGCCCACTGGTCATCCCCGGGACGACGAGCTGCCTGGGAAATCACTAGGGGGGATTACCCATGCGGCAATCAACTCGACGTTCCCAACCAGGACAAGCTGTGGGCGGTGCTCGTAGCTCGCTACTTTGAACGGCTGCCCGCCGAGCACCGTGGACATAGAAGAGCTGCTCGACGAGCGAGCGGCAGCGCTCTTGCCTTTGGGCGGAAACGAAAGCTTTTAGGGAGGAGCCGGGCGTGCGTGACATTGAGACCATCGACGCCGAACTACGGCTAATAGTCCGGGCGTGGCGCGTAGCTCGGGTGGTCAGCGACAAGGTACCTAGTACTGCGCATATAGACGAGCTGCTGGACGAGCGAGCCGCAGCGCTCGACCGACAGGGGTTTTTTCATCTCTAAGCTCCCTAAGCCGCCCGGCGGCGAGAGGCCCCGGTTCCCGGAGGTAATCAGCCGGGGCCGTCGCCCTTGCCCGGCGCGCCGACGGGCGGCACTTGCACCTGGCCGTCACGGTAGCTCGCTGAGGGTCAACTCGAAGCCCCGACAACGCATCTTCGGATGGAAGAGCGTTTTGGTACGGTGCGGCGCATGACGGACGAAACCCCGGACTACATGACAGACGAGGTGCCGGAATACACGGCAGACGAATTAGGCGACCACGACGACTTGTTAGCCGAAGGCCGGTTGGGGCATGTTGAGCATCTCGGTGCCAGGTGGCGGTCCGGGTTTGTTAGGTATGAGCCGGACGGCCACAGCATGACCGTGCGACTCGTTGCCGAAGGAACACCGCAGGGCGATACCGCGATCACCGATCTGGTAGTCGCTGAGGCGGTTGCGATTGTCCAACAGATAGCTTCGGTTAGCCATGTCTATCTTGAGCTTACGGTCAAGTCGGACAATCCGATTGCACGCGAGAGTGGCTAGCGGACGACTACCGCGCAAACACTCCCGGCTGCTGGCCCACCTGCTCGATCCGACTGACGGCGCTGACCTAAGTGGTCTGGCACGGAATTTCGGTGACGTATTCGCCGGGCCGTTATGCGGCGGGCATGAGGGCGGTGTCTTCGTGGGCGGCGATGCGCTTGAGTAGGGCGTTCAGGTCGTCTTTGGTGAACTTCCATTCGAACGGTGTGGCGATCTGTTCGTAGTACTGCTGGAAGTCGAGCAGTCGGGCCTCGACCTCGTCGAGGGTGTGGAAGTCGTTGGGTGAGAGGACTTTACGTTGCACGACGGAGAAGTAGATCTCCACTTGGTTGAGCCAAGACGCGTGCACGGCAGGTGGATCAGGCGCAGTGTCGGCCAGCGATCCTGGAGCCGGTCGATGCTGGCCTGTCCGCGGTGGGAGGAGCCGTTGTCGACCACCCAGAACACGCGACGCGCGGTGGCGTAGGGCTCGGTGGTCATGACCTGGTCGATCAGCCGGTCGAAGGGGTCGATGCCGGTGGTCGGCTCGCAGCGGCCGAACACCGTGGCGCGGTGCACGTCCCAGGCGGCCAGGTAGGCCAGGGAACCGCCGCGCAAGTACTCCGCCTCGACGCGCGCCGACTGGCTGGGTGCCGGGGGTGTGGTGGCGTGCTTGCGGATGCGGGCCTGGATGGAGGTCTTCTCGTCGGCGGAGATGACGTACTCATCGGGCCGCAGCGGCGTGTCCTAGAAGCGGCGGGCGTAGAGGTCGAGCACGCGGGCGGCCTTGGGTCCGAAGTCGGGGTCGCGGGGGAAGATCCAGGAGCGGTGCTGCCAGGGCTTGATCGCATCGGCGCTGAGCCAGCGCCAGATCGTGGTGCCTGAGATCGAGGCGGCGATGCCTTGCTCGACGGCGGCGCGGGCCAGATCGGGGCACTGCCAGCGAGCCAGCGGCTGCGGCTTGTCGGCCCTCGCCGGGAATTCGCAGGCCAGCGCCTTGATGGCGACCACGACGTCAGGGGGAAAACTCGGGGGCCTTCCTCCCCGAGGCAGATCGGCCAGTCCGGCCAGGCGCTCGTCGAAGAAGCGTTTGCGCCACTTGGAGACGACTTGCCGCGGCGTGTCCAGGCGTGCGGCGATCTCGTCGTTGCCCAAGCCTTCGGCCGCGTAGAGCACGATCCGGGCCCGTACGACTTCCGAATACGGTGACGTATATCGACGCGCGCGGGCTTCGAGTTCTGTTCGCTCGGCCTCGGCCTCGGCGATACTGTACGGGCTGCTTCGTGGCATTTTGCTCCCTTCGTCAAGGGAACCATCTCACGTAACCGTATGGAAGTGTGGGACCAAATTACGTCACTGTAATTATGCAGTCGACCACTAAGTCACCAGGAACAGACCCACCAGGGGCGCGAGGTTAAGCAGGAGGATGCCGATCTTGTTGGCGGCCATTCCACCGTAATGGATCGCGTCAAAGGTCTCCCTCGACAGGCGGAACCAACGGGTATGCAGCCGATAGAGCCCAGCTCGCACATCGCGGCAATGCCGCCCCAGATAACTACGCGCGCCTGCATGTCGGCGCGTGATGACGCAGGCTGGGTACGGGTATAGGCCGGTTTACGAGTTGATCTCATTTGAGAGACCTCCCGCGCTGCTGACCTCTAATTGCTGCCGTTGAGGGACAGACTCGTGTGGCACCGACATGAAGGGGTGATCACGTTGCTGATCAATGCATACCTGTGCGCGTCGGGGATCACCATGGTCGTCGCCTTTGTCTGCAAAAGGTTCTGCCATCAACTCACGCCGCGCCTGCTTATTCGCGTATCACTTGCTGTCCTGGTTGGTGCGCTGTGGCCACTGCTGATTCTCGGCATCGTCGCATTCGGCTGTGTTGTATTGCTTGCCAACGTGCAAAGGGCCACCAACCCCTACCTGTCGGGCGCGGCTCAGATGCAGGAGAACAAAGCCGGTCGCAATCAACCCGATGACGCCGACCGGCGACCCATCGTTGCTGCGCCCCGTTAACCCCCACAGGGGGTAAGTGTTGAGGTCGACGTATGCCCGATAGTGAGAAGACCGCGATGCTGCTCGACGAGCTGGCCGCCCTCGAACCGGCGCAGCGGCGGAAGGTGGCGTAGCTCTCCGGGTGTGAAGAGACGTCGAAGGGGGCGCCTCTGGGCGGCCGTCTCTCAATTCAGGTACCCCGGATGCCGGATGGGGCATTTAGTTTAGGCGCGCTGAGCTGGGGTCAAACGACCCTATTGGGGGATGGGGTGGAGGCGGAACCTGAATGGCTTACCGCCCAGATCGATTGGCCTGCGAGGGAGATGTCATGGAGACGCCGACGCGCCGAACCGTGACCATCCACGGCCACGAGCTGTCCTACCTGGACAGCGGCACGGGCTCGGTGGTGCTGTTCATCCACGGGATTCTCGGTTCGCAACGCCAGTGGACCCACCTCATCGACCGCATGCATGACGACCACCGGGTGATCGTGCCGGACCTCTTCGGGCACGGCGAGTCGGACAAGCCGGTGGGAGACTATTCACTCGGCGCGCACGCGGCAACGCTGCGAGACCTGCTGGACCGCCTCGGAATTGAGCGGGTCACCCTCCTCGGGCACTCCCTCGGCGGGGGAATCGCGATGGAGTTCTACTACCTGTTCCCGGAGCGCGTCGAGCGGCTGGTGCTTGTCGCGAGCGGCGGGTTGGGCCGGGAGGTCAACCCGGTCCTGCGCTCGGCGACGCTGCCCGGGGCCGCATGGGTCCTGCCCATCCTCGCGTCGGGGTGGGTGCGTGCACGCGCCGAGAGCGCCGGGCGGGCCCTGTCCAGGGCAGGTTGGAAGCCCGGCACGGACATCACCACGATCTGGAAGGGCTTTACCTCGCTCGGGGATGCGGCAAGCCGACGGGCCTTCCTGGCCACGACCCGCGCCGTCATCGACCCGGGGGGCCAGACTGTCAATGCCCACGACTACCTGCCCGACGCCGCGCCGATCCCGACACTCATCGTCTGGGGCTCCCGGGACCGGATGATCCCGCCGTGGCATGCGATCAGTGCGCAGAAGTCGATCCCGGGGTGTCGCGTCGAGCTGTTCGAGGGAGCTGGCCACTTCCCGCACCTCGATGAACCGGACCGCTTCGCCGATCTGGTGCGTGATTTCATCGCGACAACCTGAACCGCTGGCACCTCGAAACAGACCAAGGCAGCGGGCCTGGCCGCAGCAGGTCACCCCGACGACCCGTGCGAGGAGCCAAGTCCGGCACCGAGAAGGCCCGTCCGGCCCTGCTCGACGAACGCCAGTGACCCGCCGCAGCGGCGTGAGGTGGCCGCAGCTCTGCGGACTGCCGAGACGTTCGCGGGGTGCCCGACGGTCGGGGCACTGTCCACGCCCTCCGGATGCTGGCCCACCTGCTCGACTCCGGCCGACGGGCGCTGACTGGTACTTGTCCTGTCGGCTGGGCGGGCCGCTTCCCATTCCGGTGCCTCGAATGTGTGCCCTGAGGCGCGTGGATCCGGGTCAAAGGACCCTTGTCGGGACGACGGGGCAGGCAGAACCTGAAATGCGTACGGCCCCAGACCTCGAAGCCCGAATGCGGGCGGCCGGGCACGAGGGGAGAAGAAGGGGCTTAGTCCATGACGACTGGCTGTAGAACTAAGACCGGGGTCTCAAGGAGGTAGTCATGTCCGCCAAAACGAAGGTCTCGGCGCTTGACCACGCGATGCAAATCGCGCACACGTGGATCAACGACGTGGCCAGGGAGTTCGACACCGAGGATCGGGAGTTCGCCTACCGAGTGCTGCGCGCATGGCTGCACACCCTGCGCGATCGGCTTACCGTGGAGGCGAGCGCCCACTTTGCGGCTCAGCTGCCCGACCTGATCAGGGGCATCTTCTACGCGGGCTGGAATCCCAGCGCCGTCCCCGAGATGTACGACGCCGAGGCCTACGCTGCGCGGTTCGCCCGTGAGGCGATCATCGCCCTCGACGACGTCGGCAAGGCGGCTGCGGCGACCACTGCAGCCGTATTGCACCATCTCCCGCCTCCCCAGATGGACAAGGCCCTGGATCAGCTCCCCAGAGATATCCGCACCCTACTGCAAGCCCAGCGGTGAACTTGCTCAGAAAACGGCGGCAACTAGGCGGCTGCGATTGAAGCGGTGATGCGCCAGCTGCAAGACGACCTTGGCCAGCCGAAGCCGCCGCCGTGGCGTAGCCGTTCTTAGTCGATCGTCTCGATGATTGCGCCCGTACTGATCTGCCCGTCGGTGAGGACGTCGGCGCGCAGGCCCCCCCGGTGGATCAGGCCGCGGAGCACGCCCTCCGTGGTGAGGCGTTCCAGGTGGGAACACGGCTCGCACAGGCGCTGGCCCAGGCACTCGACGTCTCCGATACGAAACCGACGTCCGACCAGAGCGTTCGGGTCGACCCCGCGAGTCACGATATTGCGACGCGCCTCGACGTACTCGATGTTGCCGCCCCCGGGCAAGACCAGCTCGTCAAGGACTTCGGCTGCGATGAGCGTGAGGTCGTAGCCGCGTGCGGTGTCATTGGCCGGAGTGAACGTTCCTGCTTTCGCCGCGTAGCGGTCTCCGTCGAGCCCCCGGCCAGCCAGAGCCCGCGCCCGTTCCATCTGGCGCATTGGGGCAGTCGCGTGTTCTGCCACCGCGATCGCTTCGACTCTGCCGCGCAGTGAGGGCAGCGCCGCACCGGGCGTGGTGAATGCCGGATCAAGCCCAGATAGCACGTAACCCTCGCGGACTGGCAGATCGGTCGCTGCGGCGCCCAAGAGAGCAGGATCTTGCGGGCTGAGGACGACCCCGGAAGGGGTGCCGAACATCAGCACCGCTGTCCGGTCATCGGCAGGTCGCTCGCGGTCCATGTCCCCGAGAACGGCGAGCCAGTAGCCGGGCCAGGTGAACCGCGCGGGGTTGGCGATCGGAACCAGCCCGGCGCCTCGCCCGGCCAGCCAGCTTCGCCAATACGCGATGGCTCCGCGCAGGTCGGCTCGTGGCTGGGGTACATCGGATAATGGCGTTTCGGTCACCGACGCCACGCATGCGGCGAATGACCTCACGATCTCCGGAATCCCCTCGGTGTGAGGCAGATCAACGTCGATCATCTGCCGATCCTCGCACATCGCGGCAGGGCAGCCACCTGCGGCGGCCGACCCGCCACAGTCCTAGTCAGAACGGGGGGCTCATCGGGCGTCTTCGTCGGCGTAGGCGTGGATTGCGCTGCGCGGCGCTCATCGGATTCTCCCGACTCCCCTCTGTTCCGGGCATCGGCTTCCCGTTGTCCGGTGGTTTTATCCCGTTGGTTACCACGCCGGTCAACGGAGTGATCACCGTGGGGCTCAAGCCCGGCCTCGTAATCGTGGTGCCGGTGGAAAAAAATGAGTTCAAGGGTCCAAATCCCTGGGTCATGATCAGCAACTTCCACGTCAAGATCGACGGATGTGTGGGCCAGTCGTTCATCCGCTCCTATGCGGTGCTGACCCGACAGACCGATCAATCCGACGTGGTGCTGTCCTACGTGGGCGTCACAAAAGCCGTCTGATCGCGGTCGCCGCCAACAGATGGAACCGCCGCGCGGCTACGGGATCACGGCGGTGTTCGGCGCACCCGTGGCATTGGCGTCATCCCGCAAACTCCCTCACTGGTGCTGATCACGCGATGCCGTGACAGGCGGTCGTTCAGTCACCGGGGCGCCCGTTAACGGGGCCCTTTAGGTTCATTGCCTTAGTTTGCCGGTCTCTGATGAGTCGATTCTCTGTCGCTATCACCTCCTCCAAGGTCTCCTCAATGGCGGCCAATTCGGCGGCACGCTGGCACAGTTCCCGCTTGAGGATGTTTTTGCGTCGGGTCATCCGGATGCGGTGGGCGGTGGTCATCCGCAGTAACTCATCGGTCGAATAGGTTAGCGGTAGCTCAACGGTCGAAGAGGCGGATGGGTCCCGGCGTTCCACGATGTTCCCCTTCGTTCGGTTGAACCGGGTCACGACTCCTGGTTGAGGGAGACGAACGTCGGTGGTAGGTGTACAAGAGATCGACAGGCATATCTGAGGATTGCGGCTCCGGCTGTTATCCCCCTAAGGGGTGGCTGTAGAGGCGATTAGAAATCCTGGAGCGCCCATCGTGACGAGCCAGCTAACGTGACGACCGAGACCGCTACCGCAAGGCAGCGAAATCGCTTGGCTTCGAGGGGCATATCGCCTGGGCAGAGGAAATGCCATGACGACGGGCATCCAGGGAGGGCTGCCCACGTTGTCTTGAAATAGGCGGGGTTGCTCAACGTCCGTCGCCGGTGACCCTGTCCTGCGTCCGTTATTTACCTTCGAGACCTTGCCATTGCAGCGATGCTTAATTGCATCGACCTCACTTACCGCTCTCGGGGTGCTCCGCGTTGAGGTTCCTCGAAATCCACAAGCAGCTAAGGCACGCCTTCGCAGTTAAGGACCGCACCGGCGATGCGTGGTGGGTGACGACCGCTGTCGCGTGGGCTTCTTCGCGCCCCCGACGTGGGCCAGTCCCGATCCACTCGTGCCGAGCCTGCTGCCGTTCGCCAAGCATGTCGTTGACAGCGTCGCGGATCTGGTCGCAGCGATCCTCGCGGCGTCGGCCACCGTGAAGGTTCTGGCCACCAGTCGTGAGGGAATCGGCGTCGCCGACGAGCAGTTGTGGCGGGTGCCTTCACTGGACGTTGGTGCGGCTGTGGAGTTGTTTGTCGAACGCGCTCAGAGGACGGTTTTGGCCGATGAGGCGACCGCCGTGGCGGATGTGTGTCGTCGCCTCGACGGGATCCCGCTGGCGATTGAGTTGGCGGCCTCGCGGATGGCGTCGATGACGGCGGCCGAGGTGCGCGATCGTCTTGATGACCGATTCAAACTGCTGGTGGGGTCACGACGCGGATTGGAGCGCCACCAGACACTGCGTCACGCGGTGGCGTGGTCTTACGACCTGCTCGATGATGCCGAAAAGACAGTGCTGGAACGCTGTTCGGTGTTCGCAGGCGGATTCGACCTTCAAAGTGCTTGCCACGTCGTGGGTTCCGATGATGAGTTCGCCACCCTAGATTTGCTGGATGCCTTGGTGCGCAAGTCCCTGCTGGTCGCCGACCGATCATCGGGGAGCACCCGGTTTTCGATGTTGGAGACGATCCGCCAGTTCGCGGAGGAGCAACTGGTCGCCAGTGGCGAAGCGTCCGAGATTCGGGCCGCCCACTCGCGGTACTTCGCCGGACGTGAAACCCGACATCATGGCGCTATGGGACAGCCCCCGCCAGCGTGAGGCGTATGACTGGTTCACTGTCGAGCTGGCCAATCTGCGCACCGCGTTTCGATGGGCCGCCGACCACGGCGATCTTGATGTCGCCGCCGCCATCGCCACCTATGTGGGGTGGCTCGGCGTTGGGATCGAAAATCACGAGCCGACAGCCTGGGCCGAAGAACTCATCGAACCCGCCCACGTCGCCGACCACCCTCGGCTGGCGTTCCTGTACGTGATTGCGTCGATGTGCTACACGACGGGACGGATCGAGGCGGCTGTCGGCTACAGCGACGCGGGCCAGATCGTTCTAGGCAGGAGCCGCAATGCGCCGCCGCACGGCACCGAAGCCTGGCTTGGAGCTGTATACCTGGCCATCGGGCAGCCTGACCGGTTGGCCGAGTTGTGTCGCGCCCAGCTCGCACGCCGCCGCGACACCCACGTCTACATCCGGTCATGGCTGGTTTCCGCCCTTTCAGTGGCCGGTTCCGGTGGGGAGGCGATGGATTGCGCGGATGGCCTGATCGAGGCTGCGGAGGCAACAGGCAACCCGGCCGTGCTCACGTTCGCCCTCGCTGCCTACGGTTCGGCTTTCCGCGACGCGGATCCCGTCCGGGCGCTTAACGCCCTCGGCCGGGGTCTGGTGATCGCTCAAGACTGCGCCAACCGCGCCAACGCGTCAATCCTGGCGGTGAATCTGGCACGACTTGAGGCCGAACACGGCGGCACCGTGTCCGCATTCGATCACCTCATTCTGGCAATCCGCAACTACCACAATGCGGGCGACACCACGACGATCCGCGTCCCGCTGGCTGTCCTCGCCGTTCTTTTCGACCGGCTCGGACGCTACGAACCGGCGGCCACTATCGCCGGGTTCGCGCTCAGTCCCATGGCCGCAACGGGGGTCCCCGAAATCACGACCGCGATCACTCACCTCCGCGATGTCCTCGGCGAGGCGACCTACGAATCGCTCGCCCGCACGGGCGAAACCATGACTACCGCCGAGATGGCGACATACGCCTACGACCAAATCGACCAGGCCCGAGCAGAACTCAACGCTGTCTCGAAATAGAGCCCCGTTCCTCCTGCCCGTTCCTCCTGTACGGCTGCGGCGGGCACTGAGCGCAGTGCCTGCTCCGCACGTCAACCTAGCGCAGGTCTGAGGCCGAGCCCCGGACCTTGGGGCAGACCGCCAACACAGCTGTCGTCAGTTTCTTCATCGCAGCACCCCCTCAGCTGCGGAACCACAGGGGAAGCCAGCGGCGCTGTCAGCCCAGTGCCGAACCACCGGGATCAGGGACGGTCTGTAGGCGACCACTGCGGCGGCGATGATCACGCCCATGTCGTGCTGAGAAATCCGCTCCTCGCCGGTGCTGACTATCGAGCCCACACTGGCGTCGTTCTGTGGGGAGCCGCTCAGTTGGTCCACGAGGTCATGAGCGTAGGAGACCATCGCCTCGGGATTGGGGTAGGACACCCCGTTCTGGTCGAGCAACTGCAGATAGGTCACGTCGGCTTGGGTGGCGTGGGCCGCTGACGCCAGCGCCGAAGCACCGGCCATCAGGCCCAGTACAGCCATCAACAGCACTGCCGCCCATTTCAGAACCTTCATCATGTTCCTCCTTCACGTTCGCGGCACGACCTGGAGGACAACCCCGCCTCCATCGAGGCGATCAACCCAGAACAGCGCGTCAGGCCTGCGAAGTAAGGGCTGTTCTTGATACCACCGTGCCAACCTAGCGGGCCAACCGCCACCGCCACGTACATTCCCGAGGCAGAATCGCTCGCCCGCAAGGGCGAAACGATGACCCGCGCCGCCGTCGCGACCTACGCATACGACCAAATCGACCAGGCCCGAGCAGAATTGAACGCGGTCTCGAAATAGACGACAATTGCGACTCTCGGAACTTCGTCATGCACACGACCTGCGACAACGCGCCTTGTCTCGCTTGATGTCCTGTCACATTCGTCTCATTTGCGTGTCCTTTTTTACGCCTACTGGGCACCGGCTGGCGCAGTGACCGATCGGTTCCGAGCTTGCTCAGAATCATTGAGCAAGCAGCAATAACACCCGGTGTTCGGCCAGTGCGCGAGGAAGACCACGCCGGGTACTTTGCGGTCTGGCGTCAGGTCCTAGGTGTCACCCCGCGGTGCGCCGTAGTGAGGAAGACCAGGCGAAATCAAGTTGTCGTTCCTCCCGTGTCGCCGATCGATCGGGCCCCGAATGAGCGTCCTCGTACTGATTAACGTTCAATTCATCACCATGGGTCATACATGAACCGTTAGTCACGCCATCTGGTATGCATGTCGGAAATATTAATTACCGCCCGGTTATTTCTGGTTACATAGTTACATAATGGGCTCGACAGCAACAAGGAGGATCTGTTTGGGCGGGGAGTACGACGACTCCTGCAACAGCGAGGCCGAAGGCAGCGTAATGGATCCAGCCTCCGATGGTCGGCAGATGCAGGCAGATGTTGTCGAGCAGCGGTACCGGCGGCTGGTGGACCACAGCCCCGACGCCATCTGCGTGCATGAGGGCGGCCGCGTCGTCTACGTCAACGCCGCCGGGGTCCGCTGGATCGGCGCACAGTCGTGCGCTGAGCTGGTGGGACACCCGATCACCGAATTCGTCCATCCCGGCTCGGTTCCCGCCCACTTGGCGCGAATCGCTTCCCTGCGGCACGAGGGGGACACATCTGCACCCTGGGAGGTGGTGATGCTGCGCTTTGATGGCACCACCCTCGATGTCGAGGCGGTGTCGGTGCTGACGGTCTGGGAGGGCAGACCCGCCTATCTGGTGATCTTCCGCGATCTGTCTGCTCAGAAGGCCGCCAAGGCGGCGCTGCGCTGCCAGGCGGCGCTGGCCAGCCACGTCAGCGACGCGATCATCGCCACCACGTCCACCGGCGTCGTCACCAATTGGAACCCGGCCGCTGAAGCTATCTACCGCCGACCCGCCTCACGAGCATTGGCACTCCCGGCCAGCGAGGCGGTCGGCGCGCCGTTGGACCCCGCTGCGATCATCGCCCACGGCGGAATCGTTCACAGCACCCACCACGCTGCGGACGGAGCGGCTCTGGCCGTGCGGGTCTCCGCCACCGCAATAGACAACGGCTATGTCCTGGTCTGCACCGACCAGACCGCCCTGCGCCGCGCCGAACAGCACCTCCAAACCGTGGTGAACACACTCGACTACGGGGTGTCGATCATCGGCAGCGACGGCTGTATCGAATCCTCGAACCCGGCGGCCCAACGAATGTTCGGCGCACATGCCGAGATTCTCGAAAACCCGCCAGGCAATAGAGCCCTCGATTACCCCATCTACGACACCACCGGCCACCTCGTCGGTGCAGATCGGCATCCGCTGAGCCAGATCGCGCAGACCGGAACCCCAATTAGTGATTACGTGTTCGGCGTCGATCGCTTCGACGGACAACGGGTATGGCTGTCCGCAAGCTATCGCCTGCTCAACCCAGACGATCCCGAGCATTCAGCGGTGCTCATCTCACTGAGAGATATCACCGCACAACGCACCGCCAGCGAACGGCTCGCCTACGAGGCCACCCACGACTCTCTGACCGGGCTGCCCAACCGCGCCCAAGCTGTCACCTGGGTCACCGAAGCACTCGAAGCAGGCGGCCACGACGTCTTGGCGGCGGTCCTGTTCATCGATCTGGACAATCTCAAGAGGGTCAACGATTCGCTCGGCCACCACGCAGGCGACGACGTGTTACGGAGCGCGGCGCAACGTCTCCGCCGTGCTGTCCGGTCCGACGACGTGGTCGCCCGGCTTGGCGGCGACGAATTCGTCGCCCTGCTCATCGGTCAGATCGCCCGCCCCGACCTCGACGCACTCGCCGACAGACTCCATACGACCCTGGCGGAACCGGTCGTCGTCGAGGGCGTGACATTCCGCATCGGGGGCAGCATCGGAATCGTTGTGATCGAAAACAACGACCTGCGCGGCGCTGCAGAGATCCTGCGCGACGCCGACACCGCGATGTACGAAGCCAAAGCCACAGGCCGGGGCAAAAGCCACTACTTCACCGAGCAGCTGCGAGACCGAAGGCGAGGGCACCACCCCACCAACCAACGTGACTCGCTCACCGGCGCTCCGAGAGCTTGGCAGGCTCACTTCTGAAGCGCGGGGACAGCGTCAATTCCGAGCGTTTTCTACGCCAGGGCGATCCTGAAACAAACCGTCACGCTAGAAGCGAGATCGGGCTTGACACTCTCACGGCCGGTCATAGCGTGCCGAACGTCATCGACACGTGCCACGACCTGATGATCAGCGAGCCGGGAAGGCTGGCCGAGATTCGCGTTGCACGCCGTCGGCTGTACGTGTAGCCCTGCTAGTCGACTTCGTCGCCGCGTGAATGTCCCATTCGCAATTGTTTTGCTGTCTCGAATGAGACGGCATATGAGGGTCTCAAAACTCCGTGTCGGAGATGCACGGCGATATGACCGACATCGTCGACCAGCATGAAACGATACTGAACTGGTTTGTAGCTGCGATCTCGGCCCACGCCTCGCGGGGAGTTCCGAGCGTCACCTGCCAGTCTTGGTTACTGACCGTCTCGCCGATGGGAAGCGGGTGTTCCCTCCGGTGTCGAGGACCGTTGGCACAAGACAGTCCGTGACCCGGATGGGACCACCCGCACCGAACAGAGCGCCAGCTACGGCCAGGGGAGCCGGTGGCGGGCGCGGTATGTCGACGACCAGGGCCGCGAGCATGCCAAGGGGTTCTCCCGCAAGGTTGATGCCCAGCAGTGGGTGAACAAGCAAGTCAGCGACCAGGTAACCGGCACCTGGACCGACCCGGCTCTCTCGGGTGTCACGTTCGGGGTAATGGCCGAGCGGTGGATGTCTACTAAGGCCACCAGGGCACCCAAGACGGTCGCCGGGTATCGCTCGCTACTGGACACGATCGTGCTGCCCCGGTGGCAGGACGTGCCGCTACGTGAGATCCAGTTCGATGACCTCCAAATCTGGATTTCCAGCCTGTCGGTGGACGGGTCGGTACGGTTTGAGGGCAAGGGGCTAAGCGCATCACGGGTACGCCAGGCTCACCAGCTCATCGGTGCCGTTCTGAAGTTCGCCGTCAAGGCCAAGCACCTTCCCGCGAGTCCCGCAGATGGTGTCGAGCTGCCCCGATTGCCGGAAGCCGAGCAGCGTTACCTCACCCATGAGCAGCTGCACCGGATCGCGGTGGCTGCAGGGCGGTTGCGGACCCTAGTCCTGGTTCTGGGGTACTGCGGTCTGCGGTTCGGTGAGGCTACTGCCCTACGGGTCGCTGATGTCGACGTGGCCGCCCGGCGGATACGGGTGCGCAGATCAGTCACTCACGTTCGCAAGACAGGACTAGTGGCAATGCCGCGTAGTTAAGGTTGTGGCTGTTGAGTCAATTGTGACACGCGGTGTTTGGTGCGTGTGGGACAGCGGAACTCCCGGTATCGATGGATTGTCCTCGCAAGACACCATCTCACCTGGGAGTTCCGCTGTCTGTTCAGTCTGTCATTCGTCGTGCTGCCGTGGTTGCGGCGGGTCCGTTCGCGCCGGGTCATCTCGGCGAGTTGACCCAGATCATTCCCTTCGAGATGGTCGACGAGGTTCTGGCCTCGACGATGCGTGTGCAACACCGTGTGCGGGATCTGCCGTCGCGGGTGGTGGTGTATCTGCTGCTGGCGGCCGGGCTGTTCGCCGAGGTCGGCTACCGGCAGGTCTGGGCACGGCTGACGGCGGGCCTCGACGGTGTGCCAGTGCCCCAGCCGGGCAGTTCCGCGCTGGCCCAGGCCCGCCGCCGGGTCGGGCCTGCACCGTTGCGGGCGTTATTCGAACTGCTCGCCGGGCCCGCGGCCGGGGCGGCGCGGTGGCGGGGACTGCTCGTCTGCGCGATCGACGGCACGACGCTGTCAATGCCCGACAGTGCGGCGAACCTGACCTGCTACAGCCCTCAGTCCGGCATCCACGGCGGTTCCGGGTATCCGTTGATGAGGCTGCTCACGGTGGTCGCGTGCGGCACCCGCACCGTCATCGACGCGGTATTCGGACCCACCAGTACCGGTGAAACAAACTATGCCCCAAACCTTTTCCGTCGCTTGCAGCCGGGCATGCTGCTGCTGGCGGATCGTAACTTCGCAGCACGAACCCTGATCGAGGAGATCAACGCCTCTGGCGCGCACCTGCTGATCCGATGCAAAGACTCTCGCGTCTTGCCTCGGATCGGTACCTGCCCCGACGGGTCATACCTGACCCGGCTCGGTGAGGTGTGCCTGCGGGTCCTCGACGCCGAGATCGTGGTGACCGGGACCGCAGGCCATGACCAGAAACGCCGCCTGGGCCGATACCGACTGATCACCACGCTGACTGACCATGTGGGCTTCCCCGCAGCCGAGATCGTCGAGCTCTACCACCAACGCTGGGAGATCGAAACCTCCTACCTGGAACTGAAATCCAGCATCCTCGGTGGACGTGTGCTTCGGGCACGCACGCCAGCAGGCATCGAGCAGGAGGTCTACGCCCTGCTGACCACCTACCAAGCTCTACGCCTGGCCATGGCAGAAGCCACCGCCACCGAGCCGACCGTCCCCCCGGACCGGGCCAGCTTCACCGTCGCGCTGCACGCCGCCCGTGACCAGGTCGTCCACGCCGCAGGCGTCATCGCCGGCACCGTCATCGACCTGGTCGGTGCGATCGGCCGAGCAGTACTGACCAATCTGTTGCCCACGCGCCGAACAAGAGTCAGTCCCAGGGTCGTCAAACGAGCCATCTCCAAACACCGGGCCAAAGGCGACATCGACCGCACCAACTACCCAGCCGAAATCACCATCACCGTCCTCCAACCAACACAGTTGACAACAAACCCGCCACCTTAACTACGCGGCATTGGGACTAGTGGAGGGGCCAACAAAAAATCACACGGCGCGCACGGTGCCCGTGCCAGTGTTCGTCGCCCGGTTGCTGGCAACCGAGATCAGCGACCGGGACGAGGCTGCGCTAGTGTTCCCATCTGCCCGTGGTGGTCACCTGACACTGGGCCAGGCCCGCTACACCTTCACCAAGGCGGTGTCGGCAGTCGGCGGTATCGACGGGGTTCGGCTGCACGACTTGCGGCACACTTGCGCCTCTCTAGCCAAAGTGCGCGGAATTGCATTTGATGCATCATTCGGCGTGGTTGGTGATCGGGACCCGTTAAGGGATTTCGGTTTTGGAGCGGCCGCCGGCCCAGTCTGGCGGTATGGGCGACACGCTATCTGACCTGGGGTGTGATCGTGGGGGTGGCATCTGATGACACGATGAGGCATCTGTTTCGGTTGCATTTGATGCGTGATTGTGGCGTCTGATGACAGGTGTGGTTCGGGGGGTTTGGTGTCGGGTGTGCGGGTGGCGGGTTCGGCTGCATTGACGGTGGTGACCGGTTGCACCCCGGTGCGTCCGGAGCCGGCGTTGTTCGAGGCGATGCTGGACGGGTGGCGGTCGCAGCAGCTGGCCCGTCGGTTGGGCGAGTCGATCATCGGTGCGCGGGAACGCACGCTCCGGCGGTTCGCCGAGTTCACCGGTGGCTGGCCGTGGTCTTGGACGGCGGGACAGTTGGAGTCGTGGATCGCGACCGGCGGGTGGGCGCATTCCACGGTCCGCAGCTATCAGGGCGCGGTCGCGGTGTTCTTGGAGTATGTGTGCGACAACAGGTATGGCTGGGTCGTCGAGTGTGAGCAGCGCATCGGCGTCCGACCGGCGCAGATCTGTCACGAGTGGAACACCGCCCGGCACGTGTGCGAGTACGAGGGCCGTCCGGCCCGGCGGCCGTTGACCCGCGCGGAGCTGCAGGCGTTCTTCGACGCTGCCGACGACCGGGCCGAACAGGCCGTCACCTCGGGCCGCAAGGGATGGCTGGCCGCGTTCCGCGACGCCGCACTGTTCAAGGTCTGCTATGGGTTCGGGTTGCGGCGCCGGGAGGTCGCGATGCTGGATGTGGCCGACTTCACGGCGAACCCGGCCGCCCTCGAGTTGGGTGGGCTGGGAGTGTGCCAGGTGCGGTTCGGCAAGGCGATGCGCGGTTCCCCGCCGCGACGCCGGTCGGTGGCCGCGGTGATGCCGTGGGCACTCGAGGCGTTGGAGCAGTACCTGACCCAGGTTCGGCCGCGGTACGCCGCGGCGGCGCACCCGGCGCTGTGGTTGACCGAACGGGGCGGCCGGATCTCGCCGCGGCAGGTCGATGACCGGTTCGCCCGGTGGCGGGCGGCCGCCGGTCTGCCGGCCGAGTTGTCGGTGCACTGCCTGCGTCATTCCTACGTCTCCCACCTGATCGAGGACGGAGTCGACCCGCTGTTCGTGCAGCAGCAGGTCGGGCATTCCTGGGCATCCACGACGGCCGTATACACGCAGGTCGGTGCGGACGCCAAGAACCGGATGTTGCGTGCGGCGTTAGATGCCGCGTTCGGTGCGGAATCATCACCGGGGTGAGCATTGCGGTGGGGTATCACTGGCATCTGCGGGCCAAGATGGCCGCGGCCGGGATGTTCGCGACCTCCGACCTGGTGCCGCTGCTGGCCGAACGGGGGGTCGTGCTGTCCCGGGAGCAGGTCTACCGGCTGGTGGCCCGGGTCCCGGAACGCTTGTCGCTGACCACGTTGGCGGCGTTGTGCGACATCTTGTCGTGCACCCCGGCCGATCTCATCGAGCCCTACCGGGTCACCCGTTCCCGGCCGACCCGCGCTGACCCGGCCGGGCCGCCCGCGCCGCAACGCCCGACCCGGGCCCGGGTGCTGCCCGACACCAGACGCTGAAAGCCCATGCCGGCCAACGAGTCTGGATGCCCGGCCTGCGCCAGGGGGCGGTTGTGCACCGGTTGCGGGCGAAGGCGGATCACCACCGTCGTCGCGGCGACGACACCGGGTATCCCGATGGGAGTGCTCAGCGCTGCGCTGGACGCGGTGGCCGGCCACTGGGCAGCCATCCGGTCATTGGCCGCCGCCCTGGCCGCCGATCCCGATGCGCTCACGGTCGGCGCACCGCCGGTGGTGGGCCGACTCGTCGGGGAACTACGGGCCCGCGGGGTGGACCTGCCCGAGCCGGTCTGTTGCCGGTGCGGTCGCACCGGCAAGCCCCTGACCCGTTCGTCGGCCGGGGGTGTGTGCGCCCGCTGCCGACGCCGGCAACTGGCGACCGCGTGCGTGCGGTGCGGGGTGGTCAAACCCGTCGCCGGCCGCGACGGGCAAGCCCGGCCGGTCTGTGCGCGGTGCGCCGACCGGCCGCAACGAGTCTGCGGGAGGTGCGGACGGACCCGACGGATCGCCCGCCGCGCCCGCGACGGCCAACCCGACATCTGCGATTCCTGCTTCCGCGGGCACGAGGCCATTTGCAGCCGCTGCGGGCGGCGGCGGCCTTGTTCGTTCGCGTCCGGCCCGAACCCGATCTGCGCCCGATGCGCACCTCGGGCGACCGCGACGTGCGCGCACTGCGGCGCCGAGCGCCCACCGACCGCCCGGTGGCCCGAGGGACCGGTCTGCGACCCCTGCTACATCGCGGCGCTGCGCCGCCGCGGCACCTGCGCCACCTGCCGGACCGGGCGGCGCCTCGTTCACCCGCCCGGCCCCAACGCCACCATCTGCGCCGACTGCGCCGGCGTCCCGGTCAGCCACACCTGCACCGACTGCGGGATCGAGGACAGAGCCTACGAACGCGGCCGGTGCGCACCGTGTGCACTCAACCGCAGAACCGCGGCCGCGTTGTCCGGCCCCGACGGCCAGATCCGGCCCGACCTGGAACCGGTCTACCAGGCGATCACCTCCACCGACGCTCCACGCACCGCGCTGAACTGGCTGCGCAACAGCGCCGGTGCGGCCCTGCTGACCCAGATGGCGTCCGGCGCTGTGGAACTGACCCACCAGGCACTAGACAAGCACCCACGCCCGGGCGTCGCCGGATACCTGCGGGCCGTGCTGGTCGCCAACCACGTCCTGCCCCAACGCGACGAACAACTCACCGCCACCGAACAATTCCTGAACCGCACCCTGACCGGCATCACCCGCGACAGCGACCGCCGCCTCGTCCACTCCTACGCCACCTGGCAGGTCCTGCGCCGCCTCCGCGTCACCGCGGCCAAAGGCGACCGGCCACGCACCTACACCCATCACGCCCGCACCAACATCAACGCCGCAATCGACCTGCTGAACTGGCTCGCCGACCACGGAAGGACCCTGGCCGACACCGGCCAAGCCGACATCGACACCTACCTGGCCGGGCAACCGCCGTCGCGCTACCGCGTCCGCGACTTCCTCCAATGGGCCGCCGCAACCGGTCACACCGGCCCGGTCACCATCGCCACCCCGGGCCGCAACCCCGGCCCGGCCACCGACCACGACCAACGGTGGGCCCAGATCGCCCGGCTCCTGCACGAGGACACCATCGAACTCACCGACCGAGTCGCCGGAGCACTACTGCTGCTCTACGGCCAACACCTGACCCGGATCGTGGCGATCACCCACGACCAGATCAAAACTCAAGGCCCGCAAGTCTTTCTCCGACTCGGAACCGACAACCTGCACATCCCCGAACCGCTCGCCGAACTCATCGGAGCCCTCGCCCGCGACGGCCGCCCCTACACCGGAGTCGGCACCCCACCCACCACCCGCTGGCTGTTCCCCGGACTGCAACCCGGCAGACCCCTCACCGCCGCCCGACTCGGCGAGCGCCTCCGCAAACTCGGGATCCGAGCCCAACCCGGCCGCCGCGCCGCACTCACCCACCTCGCCGCCCAACTACCCGCCGCCGTCATCGCCGACCTGCTCGGCATCCACCCCACCACCGCCGTGCACTGGGTCCACGACGCCGGCGGCGACTGGAACCGCTACGCCGCCCAGCTCACCCAGCACGTCAGTCACCAACCATGACGAATGCCTCACGCAAGCGGTGCCCGCTGCTGAGCATCCGCAGGGTTCGAAGATTGCTGGTTACCAGTTTCAGCGAAGGGGCCAACGTCAAGGTGGTGCAGAAGCTCCTCGGGCACAAGTCCGCAGTGCTCACGCTGGACAAATACGGCCACCTATTCCCTGATGACCTCGACGCCGTTGCGGACGCCTTTGATACTGCTGCGGACGAACTGCGGACGGTCGGGGTGTTCAAACCCGTTGTGGTAGCGGCAAAACCCCTCTGACCTGTGGTGGCAGGTACAGGATTCGAACCTGTGAAGCTTTCGCGACGGATTTACAGTCCGCTCCCATTGGCCGCTCGGGCAACCTGCCGCCTAGCAGGTTACAACGAACCGGTAGACAGTTCACAAACGGCTAGCACCGACAGAAAGGGCCGATCCCGTGGCGGACTCATCATTCGACATCGTCAGCAAGGTCGACCGGCAAGAGGTTGACAACGCGCTCAACCAGGCCGCCAAGGAGCTCTCGACCCGCTTCGACTTCCGCGGCACCGACACCAAGATCGCGTGGAAGGGCGACGAGGCGATCGAGCTGACCTCGTCCACCGAAGAGCGCGTCAAGGCTGCGGTAGACGTGTTCAAGGAAAAGTTGATCCGCCGCGACATCTCGATGAAGGCCTTCGATGCCGGCGAGCCGCAGGCCTCCGGTAAGACCTACAAGGTCAACGGCACCCTCAAGCAGGGTATCGACAGCGAGAACGCGAAGAAGATCACCAAGCTCATCCGCGACGAGGGACCCAAAACGGTCAAGACCCAGATCCAGGGCGACGAGGTCCGCGTCACCAGCAAGAAGCGCGACGACCTGCAGGCCGTCCAAGCGCTGCTGCGCAAAGCCGACCTCGAAGTCGCGCTGCAGTTCGTCAACTACCGCTAGACGTTCGGTTCGTGCACTAAGCTTTGGAAGCGCATGAATCGAACTCCCACCGCAACCGTCGCCGAGCTGGACGCCGCGAATCGGCGGGTCCGCGAAGCCGCCCAGGCCGTCGGCGTCGCGCTGGCGTCGGTCACGGTGTACGCCGAGCCCGCCGTCGCGCGGGCCGTGCAGGCCGAGCTCAACCTGTACGCCCGCATCGAGGCCGAGTACGGCATGCTGACCAGCACCGAAGCCGGCAAACGGATGGGATCGCGCTCCAGCGCGCCGCGCAACCTGGCCACCACCGCACACCGCAACAAGACGCTGGTCGCCGTCCGCCAGGGCAACTACCTCTCCTACCCCGGGTTCCAGTTCGGGCCGGACGGAAAACCGCTGCCCGTCATCGCGCGCCTGATCGAGGTCGCCGACGAGAACGGCTGGTCGGAGGCGGGCCTGGTGCAATGGCTCTGCTCGCCGACCACCTACCTCGATGGTGACCGTCCCGTGGACCGCCTCGCCACCGATCCCGACCGCGTCGTCGCGGTGGCGGCGGAGGCCATGGCCGTCTCTTGGTGACATCGACCGCCGGTCCCGTTCGACCCGGCCACCGCCACCATGGCCGCGGGACACCTGCTCTACCGGGTGCTGTCGGCCACCCGCACTGCCACCGACTTCAACCCTGGCTTCGGCTCCCCGACCCGGTTCGGCTTCTTCGGGAAGCCGGTGGTGCCCGTCCTGTACGCCGCCGACACCGAGGACGCGGCCATCGCCGAGACGCTGCTGCACGACGTCCCGATCGAGGGCGGCACCCTGCCCTACGACCAGTACGCGACCAAGGTGCTGGTCCGGCTGGAAGTGACCCGACGCTTGCGCGTCGCGGTGCTGCACGGCACCGGGCTGCGACGCCTCAAGGTCACCGCGGCCGACCTCACGGCCAGCCCGGCATCGAGCTACGGCAGCACGGTGCGGTGGGCGCAGGCGGCCCACGACATCGGACTGGACGGGCTGGTGTGGATGTCGCGGCAATGCAACGACGCAAAGGCTTACGTCTTCTTCGGTGACACCTGCTCGGATGCGTTCACCCAGGACCCCGGCCACGCGCGCATCTTCGCCAGCCCGGCCGACCAAATCTGGCTGATCGACCGGTGCGCTCCCCTGCATGTCGACGTGCTGATGGAGCCGTCGTGACGAGTGCCTACTCTGGAATCGTGACTCCTCAGCAAGACGCCGGCGATGTCGACCCCGTGGTCGACGTCGTCATCATCGGCGCGGGCATCTCCGGCCTCGGCGCCGCGTATCGGATCACCGAACGCAATCCGGGCATGACCTACAAGATCCTGGAGCGCCGCGAACGCATCGGCGGCACTTGGGATCTGTTTCGCTATCCGGGCGTGCGATCCGACAGCAGCATCTTCACGCTGTCCTTTCCCTACGAGCCGTGGCCCCGGAAGGAGGGCGTCGCCGACGGCGAACACATCCGCGAGTACCTGACCGCCACCGCGCACAAGTACGGCATCGACCGCAACATCGAGTTCAATAACCTTGTCCGCTCGGCGGATTGGGATTCGTCCACCGACACCTGGACGGTCGTCGCCGAACACGAGGGCGTCGAGAAGCAGTACCGCAGCCGGTTCGTGTTCTTCGGCAGCGGTTACTACAACTACAACGAGGCCTACACCCCTGACTTTCCGGGTCTCGATCAGTTCGGCGGCACCGTCATCCATCCGCAGTTCTGGCCCGAGGACCTGGACTACACCGGCAAGAAGATCGTGGTGATCGGCAGCGGGGCCACCGCGGTCACGTTGATCCCGTCGCTGACCGACGGGGCCGCAAAGGTGACGATGCTGCAGCGCTCGCCGACCTACATGATGGCGGCGTCCAAGAACAGCATTGTGGCAGCGGTGGCTCGTACCGTGTTGCCTCGCAAGGTTTCTCATCGGGCCATCCGGATGTACAACGCGTCAATGGAAGCGGTGTTCTGGTTCCTGTCCCGCAAGATGCCGGCGTTCGTGAAATGGCTGCTGCGGCGCGTGGCAATCAAGAACCTGCCCGACGGCTACGACGTCGACACCCACTTCAAGCCCAGCTATAACCCGTGGGACCAGCGCATGTGCCTGATCCCCGACGGCGACCTGTACACCGCGATCAATGAGGGCCGCGCCGACGTGGTCACCGACCACATCGACCACTTCGACGCCACCGGCATCGCGCTGGAATCCGGCGACCACCTCGATGCCGACATCATTGTCACCGCGACCGGCCTGCAGCTGCAGGCGCTGGGCGGCGCCAAGATCAGCCTGGACGGCGTCGAGATCGATCCCACCGAACGCTTCGTTTACAAGGCGCACATGCTCGAAGACGTGCCCAACCTGTTCTGGTGTGTGGGCTATGTCAATGCATCCTGGACACTGCGGGCCGACATAACGGCACGAGCGACGGCAAAACTGTTGGCGTACATGGCCTCTCACGGGTATACCCACGCCAGCCCCCATGTGGGCGACAGCAAGATGCCGGAAAAGCCGTCGTGGGACATTCAGGCCAACTATGTTCTGCGGTCGCTGCATGCGCTGCCCAAGTCGGGCACCAAACGGCCGTGGAATGTCCGGCAGAACTATTTCGCCGACGCCATCGACTACCGGTTCGACCGGATCGAGGAGGCGATGGTGTTCGGTCGCGCCACCGACCGGGCACGCATGGCTGGGTAGTCAGCCCGCTATGCGGATTCGACGACGCAGACTTTCTTCCCGCAGTTGGGGCAGAACTTTTCGGCATGGTGGTGCTGTGCTCCACAGTTCGCGCAGTAGTGGGGTTCGGACGGCGTCACCTGCTGAGCGGGAACTATGCGGATGGGTTTGACCGTGCCGGTTTCTTCTACTTCAGGCGCACCCTGCTCCTCTGCAACGGCGGGCTCGGCTTCGGCGAGACGTTGCCGACGGCTTCTGAGCACCGTGAAGACCGTCCAGCCGACGACGGCGAACACAAGTAGAGCACCACCTACCAAGTACCACAGCAGATTTGAGCTTCGGAATAACGATACGTCGCCGTACTGCGCACGCAGGTTGACCGCGCTTGTCTTGAGATCGAGCGCTCCGGGATAATCCGGTGACATCGCCAGCGCCTCGTCGAAATCTTTGATCGCGTCGGTGTAATGGCCGGCGTAGTAGCGATCGAGCCCTCTGCGGTAGGACACGTCGGCGGGTCCGAGCGTCGCCTTGACACCCTTGTCCGTCAGCAGCGCTGCCAGGCTGTCCACGCGTGCGACGAAGTTGAACGCCTGCGGCTCGCCGGTCGGACCGGAGCTGTTCACCCCAATCACGTTGCCGCCGAGATCGATGGTCGGGCCACCGCTCATACCTTCGGAGATCGCGGCATCGATCTCATATACCGGACTGCCTTGCACGGTCGCCTTCTTGCTGACCTTGCCGCTCTTGTTCGTCGGGTCCAGCGAAAGACCGGTGACCCGTTCGGTGCTCATGGGGAAACCCACCGTAAGAATCGACGTGCCGATGCCGACGTCGGCGTCGGTAGCCAACTCGGACGACGGCAAGTTGTGCTTTTCCACCTTGAGAAGCGCGACGTCGCCCTTTTTGAGGGGCCGGAAATCCACGACGTTGGCCAGCATCTTCGCGGCGACCTTTGTCCCGGTGCCGTACACCAGCGTGAAGCCGATCTCGAGATCCCGGTCGGAGATGCCTTCAACGCGTGCGTTCTTCTGAAGCCACGCTAGTACCGCGGCCGGGTCCCGGCCCGCCGGCGAGTCCGGAAACTGATCCATGTAGTCACTTGCAGCATTTCTGATTATCAACTGCTTGGCGCTCTCAGGATCGACGCAGTGACCGGCAGTCGCCACCCAACCGTCGGGATTGACGACGAAACCGGTGCAGTTCCAGGTCGCCTGGTAGGGCATGCTCGTGCCCGCGCCGAATTGAGACAGTATCTCGCCAGTCGGCAGCCGGACCAGGCCGAACGTTTGGGCCGCGAGGTACATCACGGCCGGCCGTATCCGGGCCGCCGCCAGTTCCTCCGGGTTGGCCTGTGGCCGACCCCCGTCGGCAGATGCGGCCGGCGACCCGACCAGCACCGCCAGAGCAGCCGTGGCCAGCAGGGCAAAGACTCGGCCGCGGCGACGTACGGATCGCCCCCGCCGCGGGGTGGTCCATCCGGGCATGATCCCTCCTCGTGTCGAACCTGACCTCAACCATCCGGCACGTCCCATGCCAGGAGTAGGGGCCGAAGTCCCATGCTGATAGGTAATTGGTTGCAGTCCGGCATCCGACACCGGACCGGCGCCGTGCGAACTGCTCCTCGACGCCCTCTCGAGGCCTTCTCAAACGCCAGACGTCCGCAATACGCTGATCCCCATGGCAGCTGAGAAGCGCGAACCCAACGTTGTTGTCCTCGGTGGTGGTTCCTGGGGAACCACCGTGGCGTCCATCTGCGCGCGCCGCGGACCGACTCTGCAGTGGGTGCGCTCGGAGGAGACCGCCAACGACATCAACTCGAACCATCTCGCAACTCTCGCTATCTCGGCGATGGGGTCGTACTGAGCGACACCCTGCGCGCCACCAACGATTTCGCCGAGGCCGCCAACTGCGCCGACGTGGTCGTCATGGGTGTGCCTTCACATGGTTTCCGGGGAGTGCTGACCGAACTGGCCAAGGAACTGCGGCCGTGGGTGCCGGTGGTGTCGCTGGTCAAGGGTCTCGAGCAGGGCACCAATATGCGGATGTCGCAGATCGTCGAGGAAGTGCTGCCCGGTCATCCGGCGGGCATCCTGGCCGGGCCGAACATCGCCCGCGAGGTGGCCGAGGGGTACGCCGCCGCGGCGGTGCTGGCGATGCCCGACCAGCATCTGGCAACCCGGTTGGCGGCGCTGTTCCGGACCCGACGATTTCGCGTCTACACCACCGACGACGTGGTCGGGGTCGAGATGGCCGGCGCGTTGAAGAACGTCTTCGCCATCGCCGTCGGGATGGGCTACGCGATGGGTATCGGCGAAAACACCCGCGCACTGATCATCGCGCGTTCGCTGCGCGAGATGACCAAACTGGGCGTGGCATTGGGCGGCAACGCCGACACCTTCCCCGGCCTCGCCGGCCTGGGCGACCTGATCGTCACCTGCACCAGTCAGCGCAGCCGAAACCGCCACGTCGGCGAACAACTCGGCGCGGGCAAGCCGATCGACGAGATCATCGCCTCGATGAACCAGGTCGCCGAGGGCGTCAAGGCCGCCAGCGTGATCATGGAGTTCGCCAGCGAGTTCGGCCTGAGGATGCCGATCGCCCGCGAGGTCGACGCGGTGATCAACCACGGTTCAACCGTCGAGCAGGCCTACGAAGGACTGATCGCCGAAGTCCCCGGACATGAGGTCCACGGCTCGGGGTTCTAAACGTTTCTGCCAATTCCGCAGTGAATTCATAGATTTGGGTTCGCTATGCCCTGCGCTGGTCAGCTTGACCCGCGCCCGGTCGCCCAATACCTTCGAACGCAGTTGTCGAAATCGACTGTGCGCGAATCCGTTATATCGAAGTAACAGCGCGATATGGGATGGATATCACCAAACATGAACATGCTCTTCGAAAAAGACCGAGCGCGAGAGGTGATGCGGCACGATTTGCCGGCGTCGCTCGTGGTTTTCCTGGTCGCGCTGCCGTTGTCGCTGGGCATCGCGATCGCCTCGAACGCACCGGTGCTCGCCGGGTTGATCGCCGCGATCGTCGGCGGGATCGTCGGCGGGGCCCTGGGCGGATCGCCGCTGCAGGTCAGTGGTCCCGCGGCCGGGCTGACCGTCGTCGTCGCCGATCTCATCTCCGAGTTCGGCTGGGCGGTAACATGTTTCATCACGGCGGCGGCGGGCATCATGCAGGTTCTGTTGGGGTTCAGCCGAGTTGCCCGTGCGGCGCTGGCGATCTCACCCGTCGTGGTGCACGCGATGCTGGCCGGCATCGGGATCACAATCGCGCTTCAACAGGCACACGTACTGCTCGGTGGTGAGTCCAAAAGTTCGGCCTGGCACAACGTCATTGGCCTCCCCGCGCAGGTTATCGGCGCGCACAAACCGGGGGTGCTGCTGGGCGCGCTGGTGATCGCGATCATCGTCGCCTGGCGCTGGGCCCCGGCCAAGGTGGCCGCTGTTCCCGGCCCACTTGTAGCCATCGTGCTGGTGACCGTTGTCTCCCTGGTGTTTCCGTTCCAGGTGTCCAGGATCGACCTGGACGGGTCGGTCCTGGAAGCACTGCAGTTGCCGGCGTTACCCGACGGGAATTGGGGGGCCGTCGTCATCGGGATAATCACAGTGACGCTGATCACCAGCGTCCAGAGCCTATTGACAGCGGTCGCGACCGACAGAATGCACAATGGGCCGCGCACCGATCTCAACCGAGAGTTGTTCGGGCAGGGCGCTTCCAACATCGTGTCGGGAGCGATCGGCGGCCTTCCCATCGCCGGTGTCATCGTGCGCAGCGCGGCCAATATCAAGGCGGGCGCGCAAACCAGCGCCTCGACGATCATGCACGGCTGCTGGATTCTGTTGTTCGCCCTGCCATTCGCCGGTTTGATCGACGAAATCCCCACGGCGGCGCTGGCCGGCCTGCTCATCGTCGTCGGCATTCAGCTGCTGCAGCCAGCACACGTCGAAACCGCTTTGCAGAATGGCGATTTCGCCATCTATCTGGTGACTGTCGTCGGCGTCGTATTTCTCAACCTGCTGCATGGTGTGCTGATCGGACTCGCGCTGGCCATCGCGATGACCGGTTGGCGCGTGATACGGGCCAGGGTTGCGGCCGAGCCGGTCGGCGACGAATGGCGCGTAGTCGTCCAGGGGGCGTGCACCTTCCTCTGTCTACCGCGACTCACTCGCGAGCTGGCTACCGTGCCCGCCCGCGCATCCGTGACCGTCCACATTGCCGTCAGCTATCTGGATCATGCCGCGCATCAAGCGATTAGCGATTGGCAACAACAGCACCGCGCGACGGGTGGCAGAGTTCGGATCCACGGCGTCTTCGAGAAGGGCCACGCCGCGCAGCCAGTCGAACCCGAAAGCGGTTAGCCACTGCCTGATTGGCGCTCCGCGCTCGGTTAGCGCGGACAACTGGCTAAGTCTGCCCCGGTGCCCCGTCCGCGCCCAATAGTGTTCCGCCGGTCCCACCGGCACCGGGCGCCCGCAAGGTCGGGGCTTCTCCGGAGCCTCCGCCGTTGCCGCCGTTACCGATCAACTGTGCGCTGCCGCCTTTGCCCCCGACGCCGCCAAGAAGTGCGCCGGCGCCGCCGTCGCCTCCGGCGCCGCCGTTGCCACCAACTCCGCCGCGGCCACCTGCTCCGCCGTCCCCACCGGCCCCGCCGTCTCCGCTGAACATGCCACCAGAAGGGCGATGCCGCGCGGCTAGTCGAACCCGAAAGCGCTTAGGCCACTGCCTAATTGCCGATCAGCGAGTTTCTGAACCACCCAGTGGTTCATCGAAACTCGTTGCTCGGCAGCTTCCAGGACCAGTCGGGTGTGCAACTCCCGTGAAGTTCGGACAACGAATGTGCCGCTGAAGTTGCGCTCGGTCAGCGGCGGGGGCGCCTCCTCGCCGGAGGCCCGCACGTCTTGCAGGTGCTCGTCGACAGCCTGCTCGATGGCGGCGATGGCCTCGTGCCCGGTGGGCGCCCGCCGCGTGAGGAAGGGTAATTCGGTACAGGTCACTGGGCATTTCGGGTAATGGTCATGTTCCGGGGCACCATTCCGCGCGGTAGGTGTAGCGGCTCACACCGGATTTGATAGCACGTGCGCGATCGCGTTCGAAAGTCACCTACTGGTCAGGACCGCGCGGCGCTCCGGAGGGATAGGCCTCTTCAAAACTTGATAGCGCCGGCGATATCGCGTTCGAAAGTCACCTACTGGTCAGGACCGCGCGGTGCTCCGGAGGGATAGGCCTCTTCAATACTTGATAGCGCCGGCGATATCGCGTTCGAAAGTCACCTATTAGTCGAGACAGAGCGAACGCAAGAATTACGCAAGATTTTCACCGGGTTCCGGCAAGCGGTGCGAAGCATCCTGGTGCTGTCGGCCATGACAGATCACATTCGCAGGAAAGAAGCCCCATGAGAATCACAGCGATCGCGGCGGCTGGACTGGTGGCAGGAACGCTGCTGACGGCCAGTCCAGCGCAGGCCCAGCCGTCCTTTCCCCTGAGCCCCCAATCCGATGCGCAAGACGTGCGGCAGCAAATCGCCGACCTGGACGCGGCCTGGGACAGCCTCACCCCTGCGCAGCGAAATCAGCGGTTTACCCAGATCCAGCAAGGGCTCACCAAGTTGGATTTCGAGACCCGCAATGTGCCTCAAGATCAAAAGGCGGGGGTGGACTTGATCCTGTTGCCGGCACTTGGGAACCTCGGAAGTCTTTACCAGAGAGTTCGGAACGGCCCGGGCTAGTCCCAATGTCGCGCAGTTAGGGGTGTGACTGGTGATGCAAATGTGACACGCCGTGTTGGATGTCGATAGGACAGCGGAACTCCCGGTATCGATGGGTTGTCCTCGCAAGACACCCGTCTCACCTGGGAGTTCCGCTGTCTGTTCAGTCTGTCATCCGTGGTTCGGTGGTGGTTGCGGCGGGTCGGTTCGCGCCCGGGCATTTCGGTGAGTTGACCCAGATCGTCCCGTTCGAGATGGTCGATGCGGTGCTGGAATCGACCCGGACGGTGCAGGCCAGGGTTCGGGCGTTGCCGTCGCGTGTCGTGGTGTATCTGCTGCTGGCGGCGGCGTTGTTCGCCGAACTTGGCTACGCCCAGGTGTGGGCTCGGATGATTGCGGGCCTGGACGGGATCGACGTCGCCGATCCGGGTCCTCGGCGTTGGCCCAAGCCCGACGCCGCATCGGTGTCAAGCCGATGCGGGCACTGTTCGACCTGGTCCGCGGCCCCGCTGCCGGCGCCCCGCGATGGCGGGGGCTGCTGGTCTGCGCGATCGACGGCACGTCGCTGTTCACCCCCGACACCCCGGCGAACCTGGCCGCGTTTGGCCGGGTCGGCGGCGGCAACGGCCCCTCCGGATATCCGATGCTGCGGATGTTGACCGTGCTCGAGTGCGGCACCCGCACCGTGCTCGATGCGGTCTTTGGCACCATGAGCGTAGGTGAAACCAACTATGCACCAAAGCTTCTGGGCTGCCTCCGCCACGGTATGCTGCTGCTCGCGGACCGCAACTTCGCCGCCGCGGACCTCATCGGGCAGGTCGCCGCCACGGGTGCGGACCTGCTGTTCCGCGGCAAGATCAGCCGCAAACTGCCCGTGATCGAGCACTGCGGTGATGGCTCATGGCTGTCGCGGATCGGCACGACGACCGTCCGCGTGATCGACGCCCAGATCGCGGTACGACTCGCCGGTGGCCCACGCCGCACCGAGCGCTACCTGCTGATCACCACACTCACCGACCACCGGCGATACCCCGTTACCGAACTGGTCACCCTCTACCACCGGCGCTGGGAGATCGAAACGTCCTACCTGGAACTGAAATCCACCATCCTCGGCGGTCGGGTGTTGCGTGCCCGCACACCCGACGGGATCACCCAGGAGATCTATGCCCTGCTGACCACCTACCAAGCGCTGCGCATCGCGATGTCCGACGCCACCGCTACCACCACCAGCACCGCTGACCGCGCGGGCTTCAGCGTCGCCCTCAATACCGCCCGTGACCAGGTCATCCAGGCTGCCGGCGTCATCGCCGACACCACCATCGACGTCATCGGCAAGATCGGCCACGCCGTGCTCGATCACCTGCTCCCGGTCCGCCGCCGCCGAACCAGTCCCCGGATCGTCAAACGCGCCATCTCCAAACACCGGGCCAAAGGCCCCGTCGACCGCAACAGCTACAACATCACCGTCGACGTCACCATTAACGGCCAGTTGACAACCGGCCCATGAACTTAACTACGCGACATTGGGGCTAGTCCCGCGCCATGGCTTCCAGCCGGCGGATCCGGTCCTCGATCGGCGGGTGCGTCGAAAACATCGAGCCGATCCGCTCACCCGCTCGGAACGGGTTGGCGATCATCAGGTGCGCCTGGCTGGCCAACTGCGGTTCGGGCGGCAACGGGGCCGCCTGCACGCCGCCGGAGATCTTGCGCAGCGCCGACGCCAACGCCAGCGGATCACCGGTAAGCAAAGCGCCCGATTCGTCGGCCTGATACTCCCGCGATCGCGACACCGCCATCCGCACCACCGTCGCGGCGAGCGGGCCGAGAAACGCAACCAGCAGCAGCGCAAAGGGATTGTCGCCATCGCGGTTGCCGCCGAACAGCCCGGCCCAGATGGCCATGTTGGCCAGCGCGGTGATCACCCCGGCCAGTGCGCCGGCCACACACGAGATCAGAATGTCGCGGTTGTAGACGTGCGAAAGCTCGTGACCCAGCACGGCGCGCAACTCGCGTTCGTCGAGGATCTGCAGGATCCCGGTGGTGCAACACACCGCGGCGTTACGTGGGTTGCGGCCGGTGGCGAAGGCGTTGGGCGCGGCGGTGTCGCTGATGTAGAGCCGCGGCATCGGCTGGTGGGCGGCGGTGGCCAGCTCGCGCACGATCCGATAGATCACCGGTGCCTGCAGCTCGGAAACGGGCTGCGCATGCATCGCGCGCAGCGCCAGCTTGTCGCTGTTGAAGTAGACATAGACGTTCATGCCGACGGCGAACAGCACCGCCAACCACATCGCCGTCGCACCGAACAGTCGGCCGACGAACACGATCACCGCCGACATACCGACCAACAGCGCAAAGGTCTTCAACCGGTTGGCATGCGGATGCCAGGTCATTTGTGTGTCCTCCTAGGAACACCATGGATTGCTCAGTAGAGCCTCTATGGCCAATTCAACGCCTGGGAACCCCCGCAAGGTTCCAGAACCGTTAACCGTGTCGGCTGACCGTGAATTCCACGAGTGCCTCGAGCGCGCGCCGGCCGGCGCCCTCGGGCAACTGGACCAGCTCGGCACGCGCCTGCTCGGCATACTGCGCCAGCACTTCTTTGGCCTTGGCCATGCCCGGCGATGCCCGCAACAACGTCAACGCTTCCACCACCAACGCGTCGTCCTGCACGGGTCCGGCCAGCAGCGTGCGCAGCCGCGCACCCCCAGCTCCGGGATCCTGCAGGGCATACAGCATCGGCAGGGTGTGCACCCCTTCGCGGATATCGGTGCCCGGCAGCTTCCCCGATGCGTCGGACTCGCTGTCGATGTCGATGATGTCGTCGCCGATCTGGAACGCGGTGCCCACGATGTCGCCCAGCCGACTCAGCCGTTCGACCTGGTCAGCGTCGGCGCCGGAGAACATCCCGCCTAGCCGGCCGGCCGCGCCGATCAGCGAACCCGTCTTCTCGTGGATCACCTTCAGGTATTGCTCGATCGAATCCGCATCCTCGGGAGCACCGCGGGTCTCGCGCATCTGCCCCGTGACCAGTGCCGCGAACGTGTCGGCGATGATGAGCACCGCCTCCGGTCCCAGCCGCGCCACCAACCGCGACGCCGTCGCCAACAGGTAGTCGCCCGCCAGGATGGCGACGTTGTTGCCCCAGCGCGCGTTGGCGCTGGGTGCGCCGCGGCGCACCTCGGCCTCGTCCATCACGTCGTCGTGATACAGCGTCGCCAGGTGGATCATCTCGATCACCGCGCCGGCGATCGTCACGTCCCCGGAGTCCGGGTCTGGCCCGGTTTGCGCGGCCAGCACGGTGAACAGCGGGCGGAACCGCTTGCCACCGGCCAGGAACAGGTGCAGCAGCGAGTCGGTCATCACCTCTTCCGCGCCGCGCAGTTCGGCGTCCATGAGCTGCTCGACCCGCGCGACGTCATCCCGCACCTTGGCGGCGAACGCGGCGTCGCCGAAATCAACGCCCGCCACCACCGTCGCCGGAGTCTTCACCCGACCAACATACTGGTGAACATGGAGACGAGAGGCGACCTGGTCGTCGTGGGCGCGGGACCTGCCGGATCGGCAGCAGCCGCCTGGGCCGCCCGCGCCGGCCGCGACGTCCTGGTCGTCGACTCGGCGGGCTTCCCCCGCGATAAGGCCTGCGGCGACGGGCTGACGCCCCGCGCGATCGCCGAGCTCACCCGGCTGGGGCTGGGCGACTGGCTGGATACCCGCATCCGCCATCGCGGGCTGCGCATGAGCGGCTTCGGCGGCGAGGTGGAAGTGGACTGGCCGGGCCTGTCCTTCCCGTCGTACAGCAGCGCGGTGGCCCGCCTCGAATTGGACGACCGCATCCGCAAAGTGGCCGAAGAGTCCGGTGCGCGCATGCTGCTTGGCGCCAAAGCCGTTGCCGTTCATCATGACTCATCGCGACGGGTGGTATCGCTGACATTGGCCGACGGCACCGAGGTGGGATGCCGCCAGTTGATCGTCGCCGACGGCGCGCGGTCCTCGCTGGGCCGCAAGCTGGGCCGGCGCTGGCACCAGGAGACTGTCTACGGCGTGGCCGCCCGCGGCTATCTGACCACCCCTCGCGCCGACGACCCGTGGCTGACGTCGCATCTGGAACTGCGCTCCCCCGACGGCGCCGTGCTGCCCGGCTACGGGTGGATCTTCCCGCTGGGCAACGGCGAGGTGAACATCGGCGTCGGAGCGTTGTCGACGACGAAGCGTCAAGCGGACCTGGCGCTGCGCCCGCTGATCGCGTACTACACCGACCTGCGCCGCGACGAGTGGGACTTCACCGGCCCGCCGCGGGCGGTGAAGTCGGCGTTGCTGCCGATGGGCGGCGCGGTGTCGGGCGTGGCCGGCCCCAACTGGATGCTGATCGGCGACGCCGCCGCCTGCGTCAACCCGCTCAACGGCGAAGGCATCGACTACGGCCTGGAGACGGGACGGCTGGCCGCCGAACTGCTGGCCTCGCGTGACCTGTCGCGGGTGTGGCCGGCGCTGCTGCAGGACCACTACGCCCGTGGCTTCTCGGTCGCCCGCCGGCTGGCGCTGTTGCTGACCTTCCAACGGTTCCTGCCCACGACCGGACCGATCGCGATGCGTTCCACCGCACTGATGCGCATCGCGGTGCGGGTGATGGCCAACCTGGTGACCGACGACGACGCCGACATGGTGGCCCGAGTATGGCGCGGCGGCGGGCGGGCGTCGCGGCTCATCGATCGCCGACCGCCGTTCAGCTGAAACAACTTTGCGTTCTGACGCTATATCAACTTCGTTGATATATATCAGCGTGGTTGATATATCTGGAGGCATGACTGGATCTGTGGATTTCGACTTCGAAAGTGTCTACCGTGGTGAATCCGCCCAGCTCGGCGAGGGCGTCGGGCCCCGGTGGAGCCTCGGCGAGCCGCAGCCGGAACTGGCCGTCCTGATCGAGCAGGGCAAATTCCACGGCGACATCCTCGACGTCGGCTGTGGGGAGGCCGCCATCTCGCTGGCTCTCGCCGAACGCGGGCACACCACCGTGGGACTGGACCTGTCCCCCACCGCCATCGACCTGGCCCGGCGCGAAGCCGCACGGCGCGGCCTGACCAACGCCAGCTTCGAGGTGGCCGACATCAGCGCGTTCACCGGATATGACGGCCGGTTCGGCACGATCGTGGACAGCACGCTGTTACCTGTGCTATGACCCTTGTCGCCTGGAACCTCTCAGCCGCCGGGTCAGCGCCTATGCGGGTGCGTGTGATTTGTCGGTTTTGGTAGCGAGTTGGCAAAGTACACCTTAGTTCCAGCTGGTTACATTGACACCGAAACTCGACCCGCTCCTCGGCTTACACTTCCGCAATGTTCTCGGAGACGCGGTATGCGCTGAACGGGGATCTGCGCGTCGCCTATCGCGCGTCGGCGGAAGGGCCTCGCGACATCGTGTTAGTCCCCAACTGGTTCACCAACTGCGAGGTTTTTCCGGAGCTACCGTCGCTACGAGGGTGGGTCGAGGCGATGACATCGCTTGGTCGACTGATCTTCTTCGATCAGCCGGGCATGGGAGTGTCCGATCCTGTCACGCCAGGTGCGTTGCCGACGCTGGAACAATGGGCCGACAGCATCACCGCGGTGCTCGACGATCTTGGAAGTCGCGAAGCGGCGCTCCTCGCCCCCGTCGGCGCGCTCCCGACAGCGGTGCTGTTCGCCGCGACACATCCGTCTCGCACAACCGCGCTCGTTGTGCTTGAGGGCCATGCCGATCCGACAGAACGCACTGTTGTTGGGCGCTTCAGTAACGAGGACTGGAACGCTACCGCGGTCGCTATGTGGGGCACGGGCGAGATACAGCATGTCTTGAATCCGGACATGCCGTGGAACGAGGAGATCCGGGCAGCGTGGGCTCGATACGAACGGCTCGCGGCGAGCCCAGGGACTCTTGAGCTGATACAGCCGCTGGTGATCGAGTTCGACGTGCAGGCGGTGCTGCCAACCGTTCGCGTGCCGACCCTAGTCGTCCAGCACGCCGACGACCAGCTCATCCCGCCCGCTTATGGCAAGAATGTCGCAGACCACATATCGGGCGCGAAGTACGTTGAGCTGCCGGGGCGCAACGTGCTTCAGTACGTGGAACCGTGGCGTGATTCGTTCCGGGTGATCGCCGAGTTCCTTACCGGCGAGCAGGCCGACGTGGCCGATGATCGGGTTCTGGCCACGGTGCTGTTCACCGACATCGTTGATTCGACGCGCCGAGCCGCACAGATCGGCGATCGTGACTGGCACGCGCTGCTCGATGCACACGACGCGGTCGTGCGATCCCAGCTCGCTCGCTTTCGGGGCCGTGAGGTGAACACGTCGGGGGACGGCTTCCTCGCGATGTTCGACGGGCCGCAGCGAGCGATCCGGTGCGCCATGGCGATCCGCGACGCGGTGCAGGCCCTCGGTATCGAGGTTCGTGCCGGGTTGCACACCGGCGAGTGCGAGATCCGCGGCGATGACATCGGCGGGATCGCCGTGCACATCGGCGCGCGTGTGAGCGCACTGGCAGGGCCGAACGACGTGCTCGTGTCCAGCACGCTGCGCGACCTCGTGATCGGGTCAGGACTCGAGTTCGTGGGGCGCGGCGCTCACGAGCTTAAAGGCGTGCCCGGCGACTGGCATCTCTTCGCCATTGTGGGTTGACCCACCCGGTTGCTACCCCCGCAGGATCACAACATGGCGGATCGACCGACATATCCGCCGGTCAAACGGATCAGCACGCTGTTGCTTGTTCTTTGATCCTGGTTGTTAGGCCGAGTCAAAACAAGTTCCGACCAACGCCCCTGTCCCATCGGACGGGGGCCGCTTGCTGTTGCACCCGGTCAGCAGTTCCAATCCTGCCGGGGGCACCATCTGACCAGCGCATATGTGGTGTCGTGCAAGATTCGTGCAGCTACGGCCAGATTTCGGCGGGGCTCCGAACAAATGGAGTCACCACATTGCCCTGGTGGCAGACTCTGTGAAGTCCGAGTCCTCAAGGGCACCGGCATTGTTGAAAGACCTAGGTTGCGCTTGAGGTGGATCGCCGCAGGCCAGAGGTCAAATTCCGGCGCGGATGCGCCGCCTGCGCTCGGCGTCCCGTCGGCCCCAGGCCATCGGGGCAGAGGCAACGAACAGCCGCGCCCTACCCGATCCGCCCGACTGCGAATTCGACTTCGTCAATGACGTGACCAATATTCTCTTTCATCAACATCCCATCAACATCGCGGGGCAGGAATGACACAACAGACACGCTGCCGCACTTTCCATCTTCTTTCCTATGGATTAAGGAAGCTCTGTTTCCGGTGCTAACGGCGGTGATACCGGTCCTCCTACCGCTGCGGGAGGTGGTGCCGGAACTGGGGTACCTTCACCGGGAAGAACGGGTGCACTCGCAAATCCAGCCGGTTCCATATGATCTTTGCACGCATTCGGAACAGGAACCATATACCATTTCCAAGCGCCAGGGGGATTTGGTGCCGGTGCCATGCTGTTGTCGGGGCACCGCCATGTGCAACTGACACCGCCGGCACCCAAGCCGCCAAGGCCGAGAGTGGAACCCCCGGCAATAGCCGCGCCAACGTCAACACCCACGCCCCCTGCCTCACAGTGCAAATGTGTTCCATTGATTTCAGTAGGCCAATCACAGTAAGCCCCCTGGGCAAGGAAAACGTTTCCTCCGACGAGGACAGCTGGATAATCACACAAACCGGCGTTGGCCCTCGCGGGCGGGAAAATAAAAATCGCACTAGATACCATTATCGGAACGAGCCAGATTTTATTCATTGACCACCTTCACTTGTGTTCCCAACACGTCATCACCGATACGTCATACCCGGGCCGGGAATTCCCCTGACCAGCGAGCAATTGGCGGGGTCGGACCATACTGCGATGCGGGCACTTGCAAGGGTTTTCCACATTGTTCCAACTTTTCACCGGCTGGCCCGCCTATCCGTGCCGCGCGTCCACCAGGCTCCGCGGTGGGCGCAGGCGAAGCCGCGTACGTCGATACGCCGCCTGCCCACGCCATGCCTCCAATTTGCCCAGTCACAGACAAACATCGGAGGACGACGGCGAAGTGTTACACAGGTAGCGCGTTCCACGGTCCAGCGACCAGACCTGGTCATGTATCGCCCGCTGCAGCGCCACCGCCTCGGGCGCGCTGACCGCCCGCCAGCCGGGACCACCTTCATCGCCAGCCTGGGCGCCGCACTGATGGCCGGAGGGCTGATCGCCGCAGCACCGCCAGCTTCGTGCAGGCCGACATCACGTCGTTCACCGGCTAAAACGACCGGTTCAACACAGTGGTCGACAGCACGCTGTTCCACTCCATGCCGGTCGAGCTCCGCGACGGCTACCAGCAGTCGATCGTGCGTGCCGCGGCACCGGGTGCGTCCTACTTCGTGCTGGTCTTCGACAAGGCGGCAATTCCCGAGGGACCACCTTTCGCCGTCACCGAGGACGAGCTGCGCGCGGTGGTGTCGAAGTACTGGGTGATCGACGAGGTCAAGCCGGCCCGCCTGCACGCGAAATTACCGGCCGACGCTCCTGACTTTCCGTTCGCCGTCCGACCTCCGTGACGAGCCCGAACGGGCTCAAGTCGGTCGGTGGCTGGCTGCTCTCCGCACACCTGGGCTGACCACCCGGTCAGGTGTATAGTCCAGCTAATGAAGGGGACGAAAATAGCTGCCGGCGCCACCATGGCAGCCGCTGCTATCGCAATGGCCGCGCCCGCACAGGCCGATGATTACGACTGGCCTTTCAACCAGCAGCTGCACACCTACGGCATCTACGGCCCGCAGGACTTCAACGCCTGGCTGGGCAAGATCAGCTGCGAGCGGATCGACCGTGGCGTGGATCACGACGCGTACAAGTCGGCCACTTTCATCCAGCGCAACCTGCCCCTCGGCACCTCTCAGGGCCAGGCGTTCCAGTTCTTGGGCGCTGCGATCGACCACTACTGCCCCGAGTCGGTCGGCTTCTTGCAGCGGGCCGGCACGTAAGTCAGCCCAGCGGCTTGTAGGCGGCGTGCAAAGCCACGATGCCGCCGGTGAGATTGCGCCACCGCACCGCTGACCACCCGGCTCGCGAAATCTGGTGCGCCAGCGTCGGCTGGTCGGGCCAGGCCCTGATCGACTCGGCGAGGTACACGTAGGCCTCGGGGTTGCTGGACACCGCGCGCGCCACCCGCGGCAACGCCTGCATCAGGTATTCCTTGTAGACGGTGGCAAACAACCCATTTGTGGGCGTGGAGAATTCGCACACCACCAAACGACCGCCTGGCCGGGTGACGCGTGCCATCTCGCGCAGCGCCGCTTGCTGGTCGGCGATGTTGCGCAGCCCGAAACTGATGGTCACGGCGTCGAATACGGCATCGTCGAACGGCAGATGGGTGGCGTCACCGGCGACCTTCGGCACCTTGCGCGCCGCTCCGGCCGCAAGCATCCCGACCGAAAAATCGGCCGCCACGCACCACGCCCCCGACTTTGTCAGCTCGACCGTCGACACCGCAGTGCCCGCGGCCAAATCCAGCACCTTCTGGCCGGGCCCGATCTCCAACGCCGATCGGGTGGCTTGCCGCCAGTACCGGTCCTGGCCAGCCGACAGCACGGTGTTGGTCAGGTCATAGCGGCGGGCGACGCCGTCGAACATCGACGCCACATCGCGTGGATCCTTGTCCAGGGCGGCGCGACTCACCCAGGAGACGCTACCTGGTCAGTATTGCCGGTACCTTCGCTGGACGTGTTCCTGACGGACTCTGATCCGCTCGCGGCGTTCCTCGGGGGACACGGTGCGGGTGGTCGCGGGGAGGTGTTCGCGCACGAGCGCGAGCGGCACCTTGGCGACGGCTGCCTTCGGCAAATCGGCCGGGGATGCAGAGTAGGTCCACCGCAGGGTCAGGAACCCGCCGCGGTGGCCTGCGGTGTCAAGCCAGTTCGGCACACCGGGATCGGTTTCGGCGACGACGTAACGGAACACGCCGTCGGGGTCTGGTTCGGACTGAAATCCGTTCAGACTGCTGGTGTGGTTGGCGTAGTCGAGTGATTCGCCCCAGAGATTGGACAGGTGGAAACCCATGTAGGCCGGCTGCACGGGGACGACGACTTCGATGACGAGGGCTTCGTCGGCTTTCAGGTCGTAGACACCACCGGAGTAGACGTTGGTGCTTTGGCCGCCGCCCATGGCCAGGTTCGCGAGTGCGGGTTCGTTGAGGGCGTTGCGTGGCATGAGCGTGAAGCCATCGCCATTCTTGTCGCCGTGCGCCTCCAGAACGACGTCGTAGAACTCGTTCCAGAACTTCATCTGGTTCTCGACGATCGTTCCGACGCGTCGCATGCGCCGCGCCGCGGTGGCGGGATCAGACGGCGCTGGATGTCCACCCTCGTTGCCGATCTGCGCGATGTGCAGATCGGGCGACATTTCATGTTCCCAATCGTGAAAGAGCATGCGGGCGATCAGGAAACACGCGGTCTTGCTTCCGTCGGCGGTGGCGGTGGCGATGAAGTTTCCCGAGTAGTCGGTCGGCCGTTGGGGAGCCAGCAGGATCTCGAATCGCCCGTCGTCGTCGACGGCGAGGTCGGAAGTGTCCAGCAACCCGGTGACCACACGCCCCCCCGGCGCGAGTTCGGCGAGGCTGCCGGTGTCTCCGGCGTAGACACTGTGTGCTTCAAAGATGATGTACTGCGGCGCTTTTGGAACGAGCCGGCCGCGAACCCGGTAGCTCTTCGCACCGTCGATCGACGCCGACAGGTACAGCGCGTCTGCGTTGTCGATGGTCGCTTTGTCCAGGGGCTGGATGGCCCGCCGAAAATAGGGGTACTCGGGATCTTCGAAGAAGGCGCGTTCGATGCCGCTGAAAACGAAGCCGAGCAGGTATCGGTACCCTTCCGCGAGTCCTTGTGCGGTGACCGGCGGCGCGTGCAACTCGGCGGAGTCGACGGCGTCGCGGGCGCGGTTCAACGCGTCGACCATGTCAGTCCACGCCGCGCGGAGGTCGGCCTGGCTCGGTTCAGTGGACATGCGTTTCTTCTCCTTCGGTGTCCCACTGGTATTCGTCGAACAGGCCGGCCAGACGGGTATGGATTTCACCGGCGTCGAGGCCGAATTCCCCGAGGCTGTAGCGGTGAGCCGATTCGTGCCCGCCACGCGCCGCGGCGAATGCCTGGGCCGCCACCGGATTCAGATCGAGCTCCAACTCATGGTAGATCCGTCGCATGGTGTTCTCGGGTTGCGATATCAGTTCGCGATAGTCGACAACGCTTGCTCGGACGTCGGGGTGTTTGGCCAAGACGTCGAGTGGACGCTGGTAGGAGTCGATCGATTGATCGGCAAGCACTCGAAGCGATTTCGCGATCAAGCGTCCGTCACGGCCACGCAGGCCCCACTCGGTCTGCAACATCTTGAGCAGGCTCGGGATCGTCTCGTAGGGATTGCGCAGGGGCACAACGAACCTCGCGTCTGGAAAGGTTTCGATCAGTGCCTCGACGCGACCGCAGAAGGTGGGGTTCTTGCTTAAATGCGTCCCTCCGCCGTTGGCCGCGATCTGGCGCCGGACACATTCTTTGTAGAAGCTCATCGCCCGTCGGCGCTTGCGTTGCGGCCACTGGTCGACGTAGTAGAAGTCGAGCTCCCCCATGAACGGGAACATGAGGATCCAGAACCCCGAACACAATGACCACGTCAGAAACGCGTCGTCCTCTTCCGGGACGAAGAACCCGGTCTTGTGCATGTCGTCGGTCGGCGCGAACCGGCGCTCCTCGATCTCGTCGAGGCGGTGCCGCAGCCGCTTTCCGAAGATCGCGGAGTCAAGGCGAAACAGCAAGCGCAACAAGCGCTTCTCCAACAGCGACGGGAAGAACAGCTCGTACATCAAGGCGTAGCTGAACTGCGGGTCCGCGGCCATCAGCCGATGCAGGTAGGTGGTGCCGCTACGGGCGTGCCCAACGCAGAACGTCGGCGCAATCACCTGCGTGCGGCGCAGCGATGGGCACAGTATCGGATCGAGCGCGAAGCACACCGCGTGGATCGCCGCGATCGCCGGCACACCGATAAGGAATCCGAAGTAGCGATTCCAGCGTTTTGATGCCGGCGGGTCCCGGCGCAACAGCCGAAGCATCGTCCGGTAGTTGGGCCAGTCAAAGTAGAAACGCGCTCCCGCCATGAAGGGTCAAACTATCGCCAATTATTTGACTATGTCAAGGATATGTCGCTACGGTCATCCGCATGCAGGTCTTCGCCGCGATGGCCCCGGAACTCCCGTTGGCCGCGGTCCCCGGCTACGCGCGCCGCATCGAAAGGCTGGGATTCGACGGTTTGCACATCGCCGAAACCATTCACGACTCGATGGCGGCGGCGTTGCTGGCCTTGGAGCACACCACCGCCATCACGGTGCGCACCGCGGTGACATTGGCCTTCGTGCGCAGTCCGACGCTGGTGGCCTACGCGGCCTGGGACCTGGCGATCCTGTCCGACGGGCGATTTGAACTGGGGCTCGGAACTCAGATCAGGCAGAACATCGAAGACCGATTCGGCATGCCCTGGACCGAGCCACGCGCCCGGATGGCCGAGTACGTCGCCGTCGTGCAGGCGCTGTTCGGGGCGTTCCGCACCGGGGGTGGTGTGCACTACGAGGGTGACGCCTACCGGGTTACCCGTCTGCAGCCGTATTTCAATCCGGGACCGAAAGACATTGAACCACCTCATATTTGGCTGGGCGCAGTGAATGCCGGCATGTGCGAACTGGCCGGTGCGACCGCGCACGGCGTGGTGACACATTCCACCAACTCCGACCCGGCCTATCTCCGCGATGTCGTGTGCCCCGCGCTGCGTCGTGGAGCGCGGGACTGCGGGCGCGACGAACGACCGCTCGTCGTCGCTTCAACGGCGATAGCGACCGGCAATACCGACGCGGCGGTGGCGCAGGAACGCGAACGCCAACGCCGCATGCTGGCTTTCCTACTGTCAACACCGGCATATGCACCGGCACTCAAACGGCGGGGCTGGACCGAACTGGCCGATCGGCTGCGCACGCTGGCGAAAGCGCAGCGATGGAACGAAATGCCCACGGCACTAACCGATGTCGTGCTCGACGAACTGGTGACCTGCGGACGATACGAAGAACTTCCGGAGATCCTCCGAACGAAGTTTGACGGCATCGCCGACGGGCTTGTGCTTCCCCCCATTGCCGACGGCGCCGACGATCGGCCGATCCAAGCGTGCGTCGGGAGTCTTCGGTGACGGCTCAGCGCAAGCTCGATTCGGTGGACTCCATCAGTTCCACACTCGCGCGAATCGTGCGACTCAGCGTCAGTCGTTCTGCGTTCGCTCGACAGGCGTCGGCCGCCGATACCGAACTATCGCAGCCGTCATACATCCTGCTTCGCGTCTTGACCGACGAAGGACCGCTGCCGATGGGCCGGTTGGCAGCGATGGCGCACATGGATGTCGGAATGACCACTCGCCGGGTGCAAGCCCTCGTCGATGCCGGACTAGTCACGCGACGCACCGATCCAAGCGACGGACGGGTTTCCGTCATCGACACGACGGCGGACGGCGACCGGGCCGCAGGAGCGCTACACGAGGTGCGACGGGATCACCTGGCGCGGTCGCTGTCGGACTGGTCGGTGACCGAGCTCCGGCAATTCGATCGACTCTTGACGAAATTCCTCGAGGACACGAAGACCACACCCATCAACGAGTCCTGATCACGCGCGTCGCCTGCGCCACGAGGCATCGCGCGTCCGCGCAGAAGGGGACAGCACGGCCTCGTAATGGCCAAGCAGCTCGTCGCAGATCACCGGCCAGCCGCGGCCGAGCACACTGCGCCGGGCCGCCAGCGAATAGCGGTGTCGCTGGTCGACCAGACACGCGACCGCGGCGGGCAGCTGTGCCTCGAACTCTGCGACCGGCAGCAAGAACCCGGTGCGGCCAGGGGTGACCAGATCCCGCGGTCCGCCGGCGTCGGGGGCGATCACCGGCAACCCCGACGCCAGCGCTTCCTGCACGACCTGGCAAAACGTCTCGTGTTCACCGGGATGCACGAAAACATCCATGCTGGCATACGCCGCGGCGAGCTCGTCGCCGTACAGCGCACCGGTGAAAATTGCTGTGGGCATTGCCGATTGGAGCTTGGCCCGATCCACCCCGTCACCGATGACGACAAGCTGGACCGCGTCGGCGGCTGCCAGACCCGCCAGTCGGTCGACGTGCTTCTCCGGCGCCAGCCGGCCGACGAAGCCGATGATCGGCTTGCCGTCCGGCGACCATTGCCGCCGCAGCGCATCGTCGCGCGCCGACGGCGCGAACCGGTACAGGTCGACGCCGCGTGTCCACCGGTGAACCCGCGGAATACGCTGGGCAGCAAGTGATTCCATGGTCGCGGTGGATGGTGCCAGAGTACGGTCGGCGAGGCTGTGCAGGTGCCGGAACCATGCCCAGGCCGCCCGCGACGTCATCCCGATGCCGTAGCTTTCCGCGAAACCCGGTACGTCCGTTTGGTATACGGCCACCGTCGGCACGCCCAGACGACGAGCCGCGCGCAGCCCGCCATAACCGAGCAGCGCCGGAGAAGCCAGGTGCAGGACGTCCGGATCGAAACCGCGCAGCACCCTGACCAACCGGGGCAACGGCACTCCGAGCGGCAGCGTGGTCACCTTCGGGAACATGCGCGACGGCACGCGATGCACCCGGATACCGTTGTGCAGCCGGTCCGCGCGGGGTTCGCCGGGCGGCGTGTCCGGCGCGATGACGAGCGCTTCGTGGCCGGTTCGACGCAGGTGCTCGAGTACCCGGACCACTGAGTTGCTGACGCCATTGACATAGGGCAGAAAAGACTCGGCGACGATTGCAACGCGCACACCCACAAGGTGACAGCGCAGCCTGTCGGAAAGGTTGCCGCAGGGCGTACGGGACACGAAATCTGCGGCTTATGCAGGCTCAAGTGCGCCTCGAGTGAGTTATGTCACTGCGCTGCGGCGGCGGTCCGGTTCAGCCGCTTGTCCAACAGCGCCAGGCCGATCAGAGCGATCGCGGCGGCCAGCCATCCCACCACCGCGATGGACCCCGCCGGGATGATCGACAACCCGGCGTTGCGGTGTTGCACACGGACCAGGTTGGGATCCCGCTTGTTGTATTCGACGTAGATCCGCATGCCGGTAGCCAACTCGGACGGATACAGCACGCCGAGCTCGGGCCGGTAGGTCACCCGTTCGGGCGTGACGAACTCGATGGTCGAGCGGCGTTCCCCGGCGCTGAGCACCTCGGCCTGCGCGACCCCCATGTTGTGGTTGATCGCCAGATCGTTGCGCCAGGCGCCGGCCACCAGCAGCAACGACTGCAACGTGACCAGAGTGGTGACGATGAGGATGGCGATGCGCACCCAGCGCACCACGATCCGTGACCGGGTTTGCGGTAGTTCTTCGCTGGTGCCGTGAACCAGGATGCGCAGCAACGACTTCGGCGAAATCACAATGCGGAGAATTTCATAGGGCGGCCTTGATGGCGGCATGTAGCTGCCGCAACGAAGACCGGTCGGCCTTGACTTCGAGGACTCGCATCCCGGCGCCGGGTTCGTCGAGAGCGTCGGCAAGCTCGTCGACCTCGATCTGCCTGCTTTCCACGTGGTAGGCGCGGCACAGTGCGCCCACGTCGACGTCGTGCGGGGTGCCGAAGATCCGCGACGACACGTCGGAGAACCGCGGGTCGCCCTGCTCGAGCAGTTCGAAGATGCCGCCGCCGTTGTCGTTGGACACCACGATCGTCAGCTGCCGCGGTGTGGGTTCGGTGGGCCCGATCAACAGCCCGGAGCTGTCGTGCACGAAGGTCAGGTCGCCGATCAGCGCGATGGTGCGTCCGGCAGAGTCCCTTTCAAAGGCGAGCGCGGCGCCGATAGCGGTGGACACCGTTCCGTCGATGCCGGCGACGCCGCGGTTGGACCGCACCCGGATGCCGTGGGTGTTCAGCCCGACCAGCGCCGCGTCACGCACCGGGTTGGATGCGCCCAGGACGAGCTGGTCGCCGGGTCGCAGCGCGTCCGCCACGGCCGCGGCGACGTGCAATCCGGTGGTCAGCGGGTGGGCCGCAAGCTGGCCGCGCACCGCGGCGACCGCGCGCCGGTTGACCTCCGCGCAGCGGTGCAGCCACGCCGGGTTCGGAGTCCCCGTGATGACCGCCCGGGAGCCGGTGGCCTGCGAGTTGCCCGACACGTCCGGCCAGCGCGGCCCGGTGGTCAGCGCGTACACCGGCACCTTCGGGTCTGCCAGCAGCGTCGATACCGGTCGGTGCAACGTCGGGCGGCCGAGCATGATCACCTGCTGGGGTCGCAGCAATGACAGTGCCAGCGGGTGCAGCGGGTGGGAGCCGGACGACGCAGAAGATCCGGACGGCGCCGTCGGCTCGGCCACGGTCGGCAATTGGGCCAGATTCGGGTGCAGGCCGGCACCGTGGCCGGCGATGACCACGGTGTCGGCCGTCACGTCGATGTCCAGCGGCTGGTCGAAGGTGACCGGCGGCGTGTAGGTCCACGGCTTGCCGTTCGGCCGGCCCGGTGGGAATGCCGCACCGAGCGGTTCGCGATCAGGCACCAGGGGTTCACGCAGCGGGATGTCGAAGTGCACCGGGCCCGCGTTGGCGGTGCGAGCACCGGTGGCGGCCACCAGCACTCGGCAGGTGGCCGACCGCCAGGTGGCGTTGAAGGAATCCATCCGCTCGGGTGCGTCCTCGGCCAGGCCGAGGCTGATCGTGGCGCGAACCTGGGTGCCGAAGTAGCCCAGCTGTTCCATGGTCTGGTTGGCGCCGGTGCCGAGCATCTCGTAGGGCCGGTTGGCCGAGAGCACGATCAGCGGAACCCGGGCGTAGTTGGCCTCCACCACCGCGGGGCCGAGGTTGGCCACCGCGGTGCCCGACGTCATCGCCACACACACCGGGGCGTCCGGCCCCGATTGCCAGCCCGATCGCCAGGTAGCCGGCGGTGCGTTCGTCGATGCGGACGTGCAACCGGATGCGGCCGCAGCGGTCCGCGTCCTGCAGCGCGAATGCCAGCGGTGCGTTTCGCGAGCCGGGGCACAGCACCACGTCGCGGACACCGCCGCGGATCAGCTCGTCGACGACGACGTGGGCCTGTGTCGTCGAAGGGTTCACCAGTACAGAGTGTCACAGGCCGCTGAAATAGGTCGCCGCACGCGCGAATGTGGAGTTGTTGCACCAAATCGGCGATTGCGTGGAACAAGTCCACGTTGGGCGTCAAAGGACTCAGGTGCTGGCGAAAAACTTCAATATCGCGGCGTTGACGGCCTCCGGCCGCTCGAAGAACCCGAGATGACCCGCATCGGGTATCTGCAGGTAGCGCCCGTTGGGCAGGGCGTCGGCGACCTCGCGTCCCAAGTACGGCGGCGTCACGATGTCGTCGGAGAAGCCGATCACCAGCACCGGCGCGGCGATGTTGCGGTAGGCGGGCAACCGGTTGGTCAGCGGGGCGGCATCCAGCTGGCAGCGCAGCCCCGGCAGTCTGCTTGATGGGCCACATGGAAAACATCGCGATCCAGTCCGCGATGGCCGAATCGTCGTTGAGCGTCTTGCGTGAAAAGTTTTCCAGCAAGCGGGCTTTCGCATCGTAGGTGGACGGCAGCTGGGTACCGGTGTCATACAGCTCGGCCTCGGCGTCGTTGAAGAACTGGCGGGCGCGGTCCAGGCGGCCGCGGGTGGCCATCAGCACCGCGGAGCTGACCAGGTCGGGCCGGACCACCATGAGTTCCTGCGCGATGAACGAGCCCATCGACACCGACACGATCCGCGCCGGCGCGGCGTTCAGGGACTCGATCAGCGCCGCGGTGTCGGCGACCATGGTTTGCGTGGTGAAGCCCTGGGCGTTTTCGGTCGCACCGATCCCGCGGTTGTCGAAGGTGATGCAGCGGTATCCGGCCGCCAGGAACGCGGGGACCTGATGAGGGTGCCAGGTGCGTCCCGCGCCGCCACGGCCGGCGATGAAGACAACCGGCTCACCGGTGCCCTTGTCGTCGTAAGCCAGGTTGATCACCCGAACGACGGTACAAGCAACGGGTAGCAGGCCTTGACCCGGTCGATCCACCACTGGCGCCGGTCCGGCGGCGCTGCCAGCGCCTGCAGCCGCGCCGGATCGGGGGTCACCGGCACAACCGGCAGGGTGCCGTCGACGGGCGCCGCGACCTCGGCGACATCCTCGACGAACAGCCCGCCGGTGCCCAGCCCGCAAGCGTGCGGGAGCTCCGGCAGCGCCGCGGCGGCGATCAGCCCGGCCGCGATTCCGACCGCCGAATCGATCGCGCTGGAGATCACGATCGGGATGTCGATCTGCGCTGCGATGTCAAGCAGAGCCCAAACCCCGCCCAGCGGAGCGACTTTGAGCACCGCGATGTCGGCGGCCCGGGCCCGCACCACGGCCAGTGGGTCGTCGGCCTTGCGGATGCTTTCATCGGCGGCGATCGGCACATCCACCCGCCGGCGCAGCTCGGCGAGCTCGGTGACGGTGGCGCAGGGTTGTTCGAGGTACTCCAGCGGACCGTCCGCCGTCAGCGCGGCGGCCGCGAGCTCGGCCTCCTCGACGCTCCAGCCGCCGTTGGCGTCCACTCGCACGACCGGTACCGATGCGCGCACCGCATTCACCCGGTCGACGTCGTCGGCCAGCGTCTGGCCCGGCTCGGCGACCTTGACCTTGGCGGTGCGGGCACCGGGAAATCGGGCCAGCACCTCGGGCACCTGCCCGGCGGCGACGGCCGGCACGGTCGCGTTGATCGGGATGCGGTCGCGGCGCTTTGGCGGCGGCTCGCGATAGGCGGCCTCGATTGCCGACGCAAGCCAGCGGGCGGCCTCGTCCGGGCCGTATTCCACGAACGCGCCGAACTCTCCCCAGCCGGCCGGGCCCTCGAACAACGCGAGCTCGCGGATGGTGATGCCGCGGAAGCGCACCCGCATCGGCAGCGCCACCACATGCAGGCGATCGAGCAGCTCGGGCAGGCTCGGTCTCACTGCCCGTAGACCTGGCGTCCCGCCAGGAAGGTCGCGCGCACCTCGAGATCGGCGATCTGCTCGGGCGGCACCGTCCGCGGATCCGCCGACAGCACCACCAGGTCCGCGTATTTGCCGACCTCCAGCGAGCCGACCACATCGTCGGAGAACAGCTGCCATGCCGCGTCGATGGTCTGCGCGCGGATCGCCTGCTCGACCGTCAACCGCTCCTCGGGCGCCAGCACCCGGCCGCTGGGGGCGATCCGCGTCGCGGCCACACTGATGTTGCGCAGCGGTTCCTCGGGTGTCACCGGCGGGTCGTTGTGCAGCGAGATGCGCATGCCGGCGGCCACCGCGGATCCCGCTGGCATCCAACGTGATCCGCGCTCTTCACCGAACAGACCGTCGACGATGACATCGCCCCAGTAGTGGATCTGGTCGACGAAGATGCTGCACGTGACGCCCAGCTCGACGGCGCGCTTGAGCTGGTCGTCCCGAATGGCGCCGACGTGTTCGAGCCGCAGCCGGTGATCGTCGCGCGGGTGCTGGCGCAATGCCTGCTCGTAGACATCGAGGATGGTGTCGACACCGGCGTCGCCCTGCACGTGACAGGCGATCGGCCAGCCCAACGGGAAGTAGGCGGCGACGATTTCGGTCAGCTGCTCGGCGGTGTAGTTGGCGCATCCGCAGGAGCCGGGCGGAATGCCGATGGAGCGGGTGGCTTCGGTGTCCAGGTAGGGAAACGACAGCGCGATGTTGCCGATCCACGGCGACCCGTCCACCCAGATCTTGATGCCGACCTGGCGCAGCATGTCGTCGCCCTCGCCCGGAGTCGCCGCCGTGCTCATCTGCGCGTTGGAGATCTCGTAGGTGCGCAGCCGGACCGTCAGGTCGTTGCGCACCTGCTCGACCATGGGTTTGAAGTTGGGGTCGTAGGCCATCTCCGAGCACGTGGTCAGCCCGGCCCGGTTGAGCCGGGCACACTCCGCGCGCAGCATGTCCGGGTAGTCGCTGGGCCGGATGGCGCCGCCCAGCAGCGGGAACACCGCGCCGATTTCCTCGGCGGTGCCGTCGAGTTCGCCGTCGGCGTCGCGGCCGAATTTGGCGCCTTTGGGGTCGGGGGTGTCGCGGGTCAAGCCGTTGAGGCGGGCGGCGCGCGAGTTGAAGAACGCCTTGTGCCCGGAGTTGTGAATGATCACCAGTGGCCCGTCCGGCGCGACGTCGTCGAGCCAGCTCAGCGTCGGGTCCGGCAGTCCGGACTGCAGCAGCGCATCCCAGCCGTTGAGGTAGGCGCCGTCCGAGTCCGCGCGCTGCGACCTCGCGGTGGATCGCCGCGACCACGTCGTCGGGGTTGGGCATGGTGACGGGCCGGATGTCGACGAGCCGGTCCGACAGGGCGACGGCCTCCATCAGCGGATGGCCGTGGGCCTCGACGAATCCCGGCAGGACGCAGCCGTCGCCGACGTCGATGGTCGCGGTGTCGGGGCCGACGAACCCGGCGATTTCGGAGCGGTCACCGACGGCGACGATCCGCCCGTCGGCGACCGCGAGTGCCTCCGCGGTGGGCCGCTTTTCGTCGACGGTGAGCAGGTTTCCGGTGATGACGAGGTCTGCGGCGGTCATGAGCACGGATACTAGTGACCTTTGCTGTGACCTTTGCACTGTCGACAGGGCGCGATTTCGACGAATTGCAACACGTTCTAGTCTGGCCAGATGACTCAAGCCGATGACTCTTCGCGCGAGCGCTCATCGCACGATCTGCTGCGCAATCCGACCCATAACGGCCACCTGCTGGTGGGCGCGCTCAAGCGCCACAAGAACAGGCCCGTGCTGTTCCTCGGCGACACCACCCTGACCGGTGGTCAACTCGCCGAGCGAATCAGCCAGTACACCCAGGCGTTCGACGCGCTAGGCGCCGGCACCGGCGTCACGGTCGGCCTGCTGTCCCTCAACCGCCCCGAGGTCCTGATGATCCTCGGCGCCAGCCAGACCCAGGGCTACCGGCGCACCGCCCTGCACCCGCTCGGCTCGCTGGACGACCACGCCTACGTGCTCTCCGACGCCGGTGCCAGCGCGCTGATCATCGACCCGAACCCGATGTTCGTCGAGCGGGCGCTGGGGCTGCTGGAGAAGGTCGACTCGCTCACCAAGATCCTCACCATCGGCCCGGTGCCGGACGCGCTCAAAGACCGAGCTGTCGACCTTTCGGCCGAGGCGGCCAAGTACTCCCCGAAGCCGCTGGTGGTCGCCGACCTGCCGCCGGATCACATTGGCGGCCTTACCTACACCGGCGGGACCACCGGCAAGCCCAAGGGCGTGATCGGCACCACCGGCAACATCGCCGCGATGACGCAGATCCAGCTCGCGGAGTGGGAATGGCCGGAGCACCCGCGGTTCTTGATGTGCACGCCGCTGTCGCACGCCGGTGCGGCGTTCTTCACCCCCACGGTGGTCAAGGGCGGCGAGATGGTGGTGCTGGGCAAGTTCGACCCGGCCGAAGTACTCAAAGTCATTGAAGAGCAACGTATTACGGCGACGTTCCTGGTGCCGTCGATGCTTTATGCGTTGATGGACCACCCGGATTCGCACACCCGCGACCTGTCGTCGCTGGAGACGGTCTACTACGGCGCTTCAGCGATCAACCCCGTTCGGCTGGCCGAGGCGATCCGGCGGTTCGGCCCGATCTTCGCCCAGGTCTACGGGCAATCCGAGGCGCCGATGGCGATCACCTACCTGGCCAAGGCCGATCACGACGACAAGCGGCTGACGTCGTGTGGGCGCCCGACGCTGTTCGCCCGTGTCGCGCTGCTGGGTGAGGACGGCAAGCCGGTGCCGCAGGGCGAGCCGGGCGAAATCTGCGTCAGCGGACCACTTTTGGCGGGCGGCTACTGGCATTTACCTGACGAGACCTCGAAGACTTTTAAAGACGGCTGGATGCACACCGGCGACATGGCCCGCGAGGACGAGGACGGCTTCTACTACATCGTCGACCGGGTCAAGGACATGATCGTCACCGGCGGATTCAACGTCTTCCCGCGCGAGGTCGAAGACGTGATCGCCGAACATGCGGCGGTGGCGCAGGTGTGCGTGGTCGGAACTCCGGACGAAAAGTGGGGCGAGGCGGTCACCGCGGTGGTGGTGCTGCGTGCCGACGCGGCGCGCGACGAGGCCGCGATCGAGGCGATGACAGCCGAGATCCAGGCAGCGGTCAAGGACCGCAAGGGCTCGGTGCAGTCACCCAAGCGGGTGGAGGTCGTCGACGCGTTGCCGTTGACCGGCCTGGGCAAGCCGGACAAGAAAGCCGTCCGGGCGCGGTTCTGGGAGGGCGCCGGCCGCGCCGTCGGCTGAGTCTCAGCCGGTTGCGCACATCGCGCGGTATGCGGCCCGGCCCATGACCTCGGCCAGAGCGTCGGGTGTCCAACCCTGCGTGCTGTCCAGAAGCATCCGGATCGCTGCTTCGGAGATTGCCAGGAAGACCTCGGCCAGTGGCGGCAGGACCGTGTCGAGGTCGGCCACCTGCCAGCGTTCGAGCAGTGGGCGCATCACCGCCCCGACCCGCACCCCGATCTGCGCCCGACCGCGCGCGATGGCATCGGTGAGGACGGGGTCCGGATCGGCCGCGAACATGATCTGCCATCCGGAATCCGTCGACGAACATCTGCTCGACGGGCTTGCGAGTCAAGTTCGCCGTCGAGCGTGCGGCTGGCCGCACGTTCGCGGCCCAGCGTGCGGCTAGCCGCAGGGGCCGGCTAGAACCCTGGACAGGTAACGTCGCAGGCATGGGCGAAAGCGACAAGATCAAGCCGCCGTGGTGGCTCAAGCCCGCGAACAAGGTCTTCATCCAGATGTCGAAGCTGGGGATCAGCTTCGGCGGTGAAAGCCCCGTCGTGTTGACCGCTCCGGGCCGCAAAACCGGCACTCCCCGCTCGACGCCGGTGACGCCGATGACGGTGGACGGCAGCCGCTATGTCGTCGCCGGCTTCCCCGGTGCGGACTGGGTTCGAAACGCCCGCGCCGCAAGCGAAGTCACGCTGCGTCGCGGACGCAGCACCGAGCGGGTGCGGATGGTCGAATTGTCGCCCGAAGACGCCAAGCCACTACTGCGGGCGTTTCCCACCGAGGTGCCCACCGGTGTCGGTTTCATGAAGCGCTCCGGACTCGTCAAAGACGGAAACCCCGAAGAGTTCGAGGCGCTGGCCGGACGATGCGCCGTGTTCCGGTTCGACCCGATCTGATCCATGCGACGTCTGCTGCTTGTTGCGCTGCTATCGATGGCGGCCTGCGCGGGCACCGCGCCGGCGGCGAGGGCCGCGGCGGGTTGTTCGCCGGGCGGCTCGCCGCCGCCGGCCGGCGCGGCCGAACGGCAGTTCGGCGACCTCGACGGCGACGGCCAGCCGGACACCTTGTGGATCGGCGATGTGCAAGACGCCGACGGCGCCACCACACGACTCGTCGGCATCACCACGGCAAGCGGCGCCAACACGGCGGTGCAGATCTCGTCGGCCAGCCCAATACCGCTGCGCGCCTTGGCTATTGACGCTCAAGATAACGGCGGTCACCAGGTCATTGTTTCCAACGGCCGCAGCGCACACCTCTATGTGTTCGCGGACTGCCGTCTGCAAACCGTCGTCGACACCTACTACGGAAGGCCGTTCGTCTTCGACCTGGGCAACCTCGCCGGACACGGCACCGGGATCGGTTGCTCTGACCTCGGCCCACCTTCCGTCGGCCGCCATTTGGTCGGACTCCAGGCCCGACCAGCACAACGCGGCGAGTGGACGGTGCACCGCACCGAGATCGACATCAACGGCACGCGTGCGACCATCGGACAGTACGACATCCTGACGGCCGCCTCCGCGGAAGACCCCGTGGTGACGTCGGCGCAAACGATCAGCTGCGGCAACCTCAGCATCGACCAGGACGGAGTCCAAGAACCTTGAGTGACAACCCTTTTGACGCGCAGATGTGGCGGCCGGTCGACGGGTTCGACGACCTGACCGACATCACGTACCACCGCCACGTCACCGACGCCACGGTGCGGGTCGCGTTCGACCGGCCCGAGGTGCGCAACGCGTTCCGGCCGCACACCGTCGACGAGCTGTACCGGGTGCTCGACCATGCCCGGATGGCTCCGGACGTGGGCGTGGTGCTGCTGACCGGCAACGGGCCCGCACCGAAAGACGGCGGCTGGGCGTTCTGCTCCGGCGGCGATCAGCGCATCCGCGGGCGCTCCGGCTACCAGTACGCCGCCGGCGAGACCGCCGACACGGTCGATGTGGCCCGCGCCGGGCGGTTGCACATCCTCGAGGTGCAGCGGCTCATCCGGTTCATGCCGAAGGTGGTCATCTGTCTGGTCAACGGGTGGGCGGCCGGCGGCGGGCACAGCCTGCACGTGGTCTGCGACCTCACCCTGGCCAGTCGCGAGCAGGCCCGCTTCAAGCAGACCGACGCCGACGTCGGCAGCTTCGACGGTGGTTACGGCAGCGCGTATCTGGCCCGTCAGGTGGGTCAGAAGTTCGCCCGCGAGATCTTCTTCCTGGGCCGGGTGTACACCGCGGAGCAGATGCACCACATGGGCGCTGTCAACGAGGTCGTCGATCATGCCCGGTTGGAAGCGGTGGGCGTGGAGTGGGCCGCGGCCATCAACGCCAAATCGCCTCAGGCGCAACGGATGCTGAAGTTCGCATTCAACCTGCTCGACGACGGCCTGGTGGGCCAGCAGCTGTTCGCCGGCGAGGCCACCAGGCTGGCGTACATGACCGACGAGGCCGTCGAAGGCCGCGACGCGTTCTTGGAGAAGCGTGCCCCGGACTGGAGCCCGTTCCCGCGCTACTTCTAAACGGGCCCGCCTAGACTCCCTACGTGAGCAAGAGTCCGCTTCGCCGGTTGACCGACCAGCTCGTGCTGGCCAGCATGCGTCCACCGGTCTCACCGCAACTGCTGCTCAACCGGCCGGCGATCAAACCGGTCGACCTCGACGGCAAGCGCATTCTGCTCACCGGGGCGTCGTCGGGCATCGGCGAGGCCGCCGCCGAACAGTTCGCCCGGCACGGAGCCACCGTGGTGGTCGTCGCGCGTCGGCAGGATCTGCTGGACACCGTCGCCGACCGGATTACGACGGCGGGCGGCGCGGCGATGTCGTTGCCTTGCGATCTGTCGGACATGGACGCCGTCGACGCACTCGTCGCCGACGTGCAATCGCGCATCGGCGGGGTCGACATCCTGATCAACAACGCCGCCCGGTCCATCCGCCGTTCACTCGCCGAGTCGCTGGAACGCTGGCACGACGTCGAGCGGACCATGACGCTCAACTACTACGCACCGCTGCGGCTGATCCGCGGGCTCGCACCCGGAATGCTCGAGCGCGGCGATGGCCACATCATCAACGTTTCGACGTGGGGCGTGCTGTCGGAAGCCTCGCCGCTCTTCTCGGTGTACAACGCCTCGAAGGCCGCGCTGTCGGCGGTGAGCCGCATCATCGAAACGGAGTGGGGCCGAAAGGGTGTGCATTCGACGACCCTGTACTACCCGCTGGTGGCCACGCCGATGATCGAGCCGACGAAGGCTTACGACGGGCTGCCCGCGCTGACGTCGGAAGAAGCCGCCGAGTGGATGGTCACCGCCGCCCGCACCCGGCCGATCCGGATCGCGCCCCGGATGGCGTTGGCCGCGAAGGCGCTGAACACGGTCGGCCCGCGCTGGGTGGACGCGATCATGGCGCAGCGAAACAGCCAGCTCAAAGATCCGCACTAACCCCCAGGAGGCTGCCGTGTCTGATATCTGGACCACCATCGCCGCCGAGCGCGGCGCACTCGCCGACGACCTCGCCGGCCTGACGGCGTCGCAGTGGGACACCCGGTCGCTGTGCACGCAGTGGACGGTCCGCGACATCGTCGCGCACATGTCGTCGACCGCGTCGATGAGTCCGGCCAAGTTCTTCCTCGGAATGGCCAAGGCCGGGTTCAACTTCGACAAGTTCACCGACGGCGGGGTCGGCAAGCACCTCGGCCCCGACCCGGCCGCCACCCTCAACGAATTCCGGGGCTTGCAGAATTCCACCTCCGCGCCGCCCGGCCCCAAGATCTCCTGGCTGGGCGAGGTGGTGGTGCACGGGGAGGACGTCCGCCGCCCGTTGGGCATCTCGCACACCTACCCGTCCGACGCGGTGCGCCAGGTGATCGACTTCTACAAAGGCTCGAACCTGATCGTCGGCTCCAAGAAACGGATCGCCGGGCTCGCCCTGCGCGCCACCGACAACGATTGGCAGCACGGCACGGGCGACCCGGTGGAGGGCCCACTGCTGTCGCTGCTGCTGGCCATGACCGGCCGGGGCGCCGCCTGCGATGACCTCACCGGACCCGGCGTCCAGACTCTCCGAAGCCGGTGCTAGACACGAAGCCATGGACATCCTGGCCAGCCGCATGCTGCTGCGGCCAGCGGACTATCAGCGGTCGCTGAGCTTCTACCGCGACGAGATCGGGCTGGCGATAGCCCGTGACTATGGAGCGGGCACAGTGTTTTTCGCCGGTCAGTCGCTGCTCGAGCTGGCCGGTTACGGCTGGCCGGACTACTCCCAGGGGCCCTTCCCGGGCGCCCTGTGGCTGCAGGTGCGCGACATCCAGGCGACCCAGGCCGAGCTGCGGGGCCGAGGGGTCCCGATCGCCCGCGAAGCCCGTCAAGAACCATGGGGTCTGCACGAGATGCACGTGACCGATCCGGACGGAATCACGCTGATTTTCGTCGAGGTTCCGCCCGGTCATCCGCTGCGCGGAGACACTCGAGGTGAACGTAAGCCAACCCAAGGTTAACGGGAAGGTAACATCTGGCGACGATACGCGTTATGCAGGCATTTCAGGCTCCGCAGCATTCGACAACGCAACACCCGTAGAACAAGAATCAGGGCTCGTGAACATACAGTTGTTCCTCCTAATCATTGTCGTCGTAACGGCATTGGCATTCGACTTCACCAACGGCTTCCACGACACCGGCAACGCCATGGCGACCTCGATCGCCAGCGGCGCGCTGTCGCCGAAGGTGGCCGTCGCCCTGTCCGCGGTGCTGAACCTCTTCGGTGCGTTCATGTCCACCGCGGTGGCGGCCACGATCGCCAAGGGTCTCATCGACGGGCACGTCGTGACGCTGGAACTGGTCTTCGCCGGCCTCGTGGGCGGTGTCGTCTGGAACCTGCTGACCTGGCTGCTCGGCATTCCCTCGAGCTCGTCGCATGCACTGATCGGCGGCCTCATCGGCGCCACGGTCGCCGCCGTCGGCGGGCACGGGGTGCTCTGGAAAGGCATCACGTCCAAGGCGATCATCCCGGCCGTCGTGTCGGCGCTGCTGGCCATCCTCGTCGGCGCGGTGGCCACCTGGCTGGTCTACCGAATCACCCGCGGTTTGTCGGAGTCGCGCACCGAGGCAGGCTTCCGGCGCGGCCAGATCGGCTCGGCGTCGCTGGTCTCGCTGGCACACGGCACCAACGACGCGCAGAAGACGATGGGCATCATCTTCCTGGCGCTGATGTCCTACGGGGCGGTCAGCAAGACCGCGGCGGCACCGCCGCTGTGGGTCATCGTGGCCTGCGCGGTGGCCATGGCGACGGGCACCTACCTGGGCGGGTGGCGCATCATCCGCACCCTGGGCAAGGGCCTGGTCGAGATCAAGTCGCCGCAGGGCATGGCAGCCGAATCGTCCTCGGCCGCAATCATTCTGCTGTCCGCTCACTTCGGCTATGCACTGTCGACCACTCAGGTCTGCACCGGTTCGGTGATGGGCAGCGGCCTGGGCAAGCCCGGCGGTGAGGTGCGCTGGGGCGTGGCCGGCCGGATGGTGGTCGCGTGGCTGGTCACGCTTCCGCTGGCCGCATTGGTCGGTGCGGTCACCTACTGGATCGTGCACCTCATCGGTGGATACCCCGGCGCGATCATCGGCTTCGGTCTCCTGGTCGCGGTCTCGGCAACCATCTACATTAAGTCGCGCAAGGTCAAGGTCGACCACAGCAACGTCAACGAAGAGTGGGCGGGCAGCCTCACCGCCGGACTTGACGAAACGGACGCAGGTGCGCCTCCGCCCGGTGGCGGCCCCGGCGTGGGCGCTACTCGCCGGTCGAAGTCCGACGACGACACCGTGATTGCGGGGAACGCATAGTGAGCCACTTCAGCGAATGGTTCAACTACCAGGCATCACTGAAGATCCTGCTCTTCGCCCTGCTGGCCGGCGCCGCACTGCCGGCGGTGTTCGCCGTGGGCATCCGCTTCCAGGCCGTCGGCTCGGGACACGCCGGCACCGACGGCGGCTCAAGCCAGAGAAACCCGGTGATGCTGGCGGTCGCGTGGCTGATCTACGGCCTGGTGGTCGTGGTGATTGTCTTCGCCCTGCTGTACATCGCCCGCGACTTCATCGCGCACCAGACCGGTTCACCTTTCCTCGGGGCGAAACCCAAGTAACGTCAATCGTGTCCTAGACGTGGCGTTTGCCTGGGGGCCGAGTCCAGAGGGGAAGACGTGACACCGTGAACAATTTCCTTACCTCGATCGTGTCCTGGCTGCGCGCGGGATACCCGGAGGGTGTTCCACCGACCGATACCTTCGCGGTACTCGCGCTGCTGTCCCGTCGCTTGACCAACGACGAGGTCAAGGCGATCGCCGGCGAGTTGATGCAACGTGGTGAGTTCGACAAGATCGACATCGGTGTGGTGATCAGCAAGCTGACCGACGAGTTGCCGTCCGAGCAGGACATCAATCGGGTGCGGGAGCGATTGGCAAACAAAGGCTGGCCCCTCGATGGCCCCCCGCGCGGCAACAACAACCAGGACCATCAATAGCCGTCCTGCGTGCGCTGCGCGTCCCACCGGGTTTCGCGGCACCGCTGTTGTTGCCCGCCCTGCAACGGGTGCTGGACGGCAGCGACCCCGCGATGGTCGCGGTAGCGGCCGCCGACAGCGAATCCGCGTCCGCCTTGCGAGTGGGCGAACACATCGCCGACGACGTCGCGCTGGTGGTGACGACGTCGGGAACGACCGGGGCACCCAAGGGTGCGCTGCTCACCGCCGCCGCGCTGACGGCCAGCGCGTCGGCCACCCATGATCGGCTCGGCGGACCGGGCAGCTGGCTGCTGGCCGTGCCGCCGTATCACATCGCCGGGCTGCAGGTGCTGGTGCGCAGCGCGCTGGCCGGTTCGGTGCCCGTCGAGCTGGATGTGTCCCATGGCTTCGATATCAGCCAATTGCCCGGCGCGGTAAGACGATTGGGCCCGGGCCGGCGCTACACGTCGCTGGTCGCCGTCCAGTTGGGCAAGGCGCTCACCGACCCCGCCGCGACAGCCGCGCTGGCCGAACTGGACGCGGTGCTGCTCGGCGGCGGACCCGCGCCACGGCCCATCCTGGACGCCGCCGCAACTGCAGGCATCACCGTGGTCCGCACCTACGGAATGAGCGAGACCGCCGGCGGCTGCGTCTACGACGGCGTTCCACTGGACGGCGTCCGGCTTCGAGTGTCGGCCGAAGGCCGGATTGTGATCGGCGGCGCGACGCTGGCCAAGGGCTATCGCAACCCGGTCGACCCCGATCCGTTCGCCGAACCGGGCTGGTTTTGCACCGACGACGTCGGCGTCTTGGATACTTCTGCCGGCTCGGGCGTGCTGACGGTGTTGGGCCGCGCCGATGAAGCGATCAGCACGGGCGGGCTGACCGTGCTGCCGCAGCCCGTCGAGGCGGCGCTGAGCGCTCACCCAGCGGTGGCCGACTGCGCCGTCTTCGGGGTGGCCGACGATCGATTGGGCCAGCGGGTGGTCGCCGCCGTTGTGGTGCGCGACGGCTACCCGGCACCGACGCTGGACGCGCTGCGCGCACACGTCGCGGGCAGCCTCGACGCCACCGCCGCACCCCGCGAGCTGCACATCGTCACGGAGCTGCCGCGACGTGGCATCGGCAAGGTGGACCGGACGGCATTGATCGGCCGGTTCACCGGCGACAGTTAGGCGGCCGTGGAAGAGCAACCGGAACTGGTACGTCGACTCGGCACGACCGACGCCGTGGTCATCGGGCTGGGATCAATGATCGGCGCCGGGGTATTCGCGGCGTTCGGCCCGGCCGCCCGGGCTGCCGGGACCGGACTGCTGATCGGGTTGGTGCTCGCCGCGGCGATCGCCTACTGCAATGCCACCGCCTCCGCGCAACTGGCCGCGGTGTACCCGACCTCCGGCGGTACCTACATTTACGGACGGGAACGCCTCGGACCGTGGTGGGGCTTCCTCGCCGGCTGGGGCTTTGTGATCGGCAAGAGCGCCTCGTGTGCGGCGATGGCGCTGACCGTTGCCTCCTACACCCTTGCCGGCGGTCCCGTCTGGGCGCAGCGCGCCGTCGCGGTCGCGGCCGTGATCCTGCTGGCCGCACTGAACTATCGCGGGATCACCAAGACCGCGACCCTGGCCCGGATATTCGTGGCATGCACGCTCATTGCGCTCGCCGCGGTGGTGATCGGCATTTTCATCGGAATCGGCAAAGTGAGGCCGGTGCCGTCGCAGCTGATCGAGGCCTGGTCGGGTGTCACGGTCTACGGGGTGCTGCAGTCGGCGGGACTGCTGTTCTTCGCGTTCGCCGGCTATGCGCGCATCGCGACGATGGGCGAGGAGGTCCGTGACCCGGCCCGCGCGATCCCCAGGGCCATCACGGTGGCCCTGGGGATCGCGGTGGCGGTCTACCTCGTCGTCGGCGTGGCCGCGCTGCTGGCCGCGGGCCCGGATCGGCTGGCGCGCGCGGCTGCGCCGCTGGCCGAGGCGGTTCGCGCGGCCGGAGCCGGATGGCTGGTGCCGGTCGTCGCGGTCGGCGGCGCGGTCGCCAGCCTCGGGGCGCTGTTGGCGCTGATCGCCGGCGTCGGCCGCACCGCGCTGGCGATGGCCCGCCATCGCGACCTGCCCGTCTGGCTGGCCGCCGTCCACCCCCGCCACCGGGTGCCGCACCACGCCGAGATCGCGCTCGCGCTGGTGGTGTGCGTCTTGGTGTCGACCGTTGACCTGCGCGGCGCGATCGGCTTTTCGTCGTTCGGGGTGTTGATCTACTACGCGATCGCCAACGCCGCCGCCTACACGTTGCCCGCGCCGCGGCGCCGCGTTCTCAACGTCTTGGGCCTGGCCGGTTGCCTGGTGTTAGTCGCCACCCTGCCGTGGCAAGCGGTGGTTTCGGGGCTGGGCATGTTCGCGATCGGGATCGCCGGGCGCTTGCTGGCGATGCGCGCGTCGGGTGCGCAGTGACGGCCTGACTATCCTCCGCCGTGCCCGGCGTGCGGGCTGGCCGGCGTCAGCGGCTTGGGGGCCGCGGTCGGCTGCTGGACCGGTGGCTTCGGGGCGACGGTCTGTTGGGTGGGCGCGGGCGCGTGCGTGGGCGCTTGCGTCGGCGCCTGCGTCGGAGCCGGAGCCTGGGTGGTCGGTTTCGGCGCAGCGGTCGTCGGCGCAACCGTCGTGGGCGCGACCGTGGTCGCCTGCGTCGTCGGAGCGACAGTCGTCGGCTGAGTCGTCGGAGCGACGGTCGTCGGAGGCGTCGTCACCGTGCTCGGCGGCGTCGTCACCGTCGTCGGCGGCGTCGTCACCGTCGTCGGCGGCGTCGTCACTGTCGTCGGCGGCGTCGTGACCGTGGTCGGCGGCGTCGTGACCTGGTCGGCGGCGTCGTCGGCGGGGTGGTCGGCGGCGTCGTCGGCGGGGTCGTCGGCGGCGTCGTTGGCGGGGTCGTCGGTGGCGTCGTCGGTGGCGTGTAGGGCCACGTCGGAGGCACGTTCGGATCGGTCGGCATGCCGGGCCGCCAGCCCGGATACGGCTGCCAGCCCGGGTACGGGACGATGATCGGCACCGGAACCGGCACGGGCGCGGGCACCACCCCGGGCACCTGCGGCGCTGGCGCAACCGGCTCCCCACCCACCCCGGGCGACGGTATTTGCTGCGGAACTTGAACGGGCGGAATGCTGCCGCCCTGGAACCCGAGGGTCGGCGCGTCGGCCGGGGGCGGCGGTACCGGCGCCTGCTGCGCCGTCGGCAACAGCGGCATGAACTTGCCGGGCTGAGCGTTCTGGTGTCCTTCCACCGGCTGCGAGGCTGCAACCGGCCGGATCGCGACCGCAACCGCGACCGCCAACGACGCGAACCCCATGACGGCGAACGCGACGACAGCGTTGACGATCACCAACGACCGCCCCCGGCGCACCGGACCCGCCTCGGCTTCATCGTCGCCGTAGTCGTAATCGTCGTCGCCGTACTCGTCGTCGCCCAAGTCGTCTTCGGGGAACAGACCGGCATCCTCGGCCTGCGAGTACGCCAGCTGCGGTTGCTCCTGCGCCAAACCCGTGACGGCTTCGTTCGAGGGCATGAAGGCCGTCGCGTCCCCGGCAATGGCGGGAGCGGCTGTCGTGGCTGCCACAGCCGCCATGGCCGCCATCGTCATCGCGTCCGCGGTGTGCCCCGCGACCGGGGCGATCGCGGGGGCCGCCAAAAAGGTCTGCGCCACCCCGCGTGCGATCGCGAACTCGGGCCGGTCGAGAAGCTCCACCCGCAGCGGCGACCTGGTCCGAAGTAGATCTGCCACGTGAGCGAGGTCGTGCAGGGTGCCCATCACAAACGCTGCGGCAACCCCGGGCGGCCCGGAGCGCAGAAAGTCCAGCAGCATGTCGGCCGCCACCATGGCCGCGGCGGCCGCATCCACGCCCGCCAGCACGGCGGCGGCCACGGTCTCCAGCGCGCCGGAGGCGCCCAACGCCAACAATGTCGCCACCTCGGCGGTGACCACCAACGCGATGGAGCCGGCAAGCGCGCCGACGCCGAAGATGGTCCCCAGCAGCGCCGTCACCGCCTCCGCCTGCGAAACGAGCGCGACATGCGGTAATCCGGCCGCCACCAACGCTTGGCGCAGCGCTTCTGCCTGAGCCGGATCCGGCGAGTACACCTGGGTGCCGACCAGCTGGCGGTTCTCACCGGCCAGTAAGTGCTGCGCGTCGCCCACCGCCTGGATCAATGTTTCGAACGGCTGAATCGCCAGGTCGATCACCGCGTGCTGGATCGCTACGGAACCTCCGGCCCCCGGCCCGGCGAGCGCCAAACGCGCGACCGAGTCGGCGATGGCGATCCCCAGCACGACCTCCGTCCCGATCAGCGCGCGTGGCCGCAGCGGCCCGGTGTCGGCGTCGTCGTCTTCTTCGGTGCGTGACTCCATCGGAGAAAGTCGGAGTCGTCGGCCATCGAGTACGCCAGTCCCGATCCAACCGCGGGCGCCATGGCCGTCGCGTCCCCGGACAGACCCACCGCCGGAGCCATGGCCGTCGCGTCCCCGGACAGACCCACCGCCGGAGCCATCGCCGTCGCGTCCCCGGACAGACCCACCGCCGGAGCCATCGCCGTCGCCGCCTGCTGATCATCCAGCACCGAGACGTTGTGGACGCCGGAGTCTTCCAAGGCCCGTCGCAGCTCGTCGGCCCTGGCATGATCCGACCAGAGCAGCGTGGTACCGATCAGCCGGTGATTGTCGCCCGCCAACAGTCGGTCGGTGCCAATCACGGTGTCGGTCAACGTCTCGACCGGGTGGTCCGCCAAATCGACCTCATACTGGTCGATCACGTCACCACCACCAGCGGCCAGCGCCAAGCCGGCGACCCGGCCCGTGACCGCTACCCCCAAAACGAGATCCATCGTTCTCCTTCGGCCGGTAACCCCACAACCAGCAAATCTTCCGACATCATTACACTTCGATACCGTCGGCCGTATCCATCGTTCGCAACGATTAAGTTTGCCCACGCAGCGTAATCGGGCTTCCTATGCGTGAGATAAGCCTATGCGCGCGATGAGCATTGTCCGAGCTTTATCCGGAGCCCCTGCCGCGTTGTCAGAACGGAGACTATGTTCGCAAGCGTAACCGTCTTTGATCCCCGGGGGGCCTCGTGAGCCAGAGCAGCGACGACACGCCTACCGGTCCCATCGGCTCAGCGCGGAGCATGGGACCGCCACCGCCGAGGGACCGGCTCGCGGTCGAGGACCGGGCACGACGATGGAACGCGCGTCGGGACATTCTCGCCGGCGTCCTTGTCATCGCGGCCGTGTTCTTGCCGTGGAACCTGTATTTCGGGATCGGCATCCCGGACAGCAAGAGCTACTTGTTCGCGATTCTGGGAGTCAGCGACGCTGCTTTCGCTGCTGTCGCTGGTCCTCAGCCATGTGGGCCCTGGAAAGTCATCCGGCGCCGCCCGCCTTCGTGTCCTGCTCAACGTGCCCTACCTGCTGCTGGTGCTCGGCTTCATCGGGTTCGACGCGTTCCAGACGATCCGCGACGGTGGCACCGTCAACGTGCCCGGCGGAGTCGGGCCCGGCGGGTGGCTTGGTCTCGCCGGCTGTTTGCTGAGCGCGCAACCGGTCATCACCTCCACCGACGACGGCAGCTTACGGCAAATGGCTGAGGACCGCCAAGGTTCTGGGGTACGCGTCGATGTTCGGGGCGGCGCTCAGCGCCGGTTTCAACCTGAGCTGGCGGATTCGCTTCGCCCTGCAGCCCGCGCCCGGTGCGTCCGGCTTCGGCAAGCAGAACATCGCGGTCATCACCACGGCGGTGGTCTACGGAGTGGTCGCGACGGTCGCCGTGTTCGTCGCGTCCCGGTGGCTGCTCAAGGCCACCAAAGATTTCCGGCTCTCGACGGTTGCGCTCGGGGCCTCCACCATGGTGGCCGGTGTCGTCGTGTGGCTGCTGCCCGTCGGCCGTGAAATCGACGCATTCCACGGCATCGCGCAGAACACGTCGACGGCCGGGGTGGGATACGAGGGCTATCTGGCCTGGGTTGCGGCCGCGGCCATCTTCGCGCCGCGCACGTTGTTCGAGCCGCGGCGCACCGCGGCCGACGAAAACGCCTGGCGGTCCGCGGCCCGGCACGGCTTGCTGCTCATCGCCATCTGGTGCCTGGGTTCGGTGCTGATGAGGCTGACCGATCTGGGTGTGGCGGTGGTGTTGAACTATCCGTTCTCGCGCTACGACAGCATGACGCTGGCGGCGTTCGATCTGATCACCGCGGTCCTTGCGATCTGGCTGCGCGTCAACCTGGCCGGCACGTCGCTGCCAACGAGACTGATCTCGGCGCTGTCCGGGGCGCTGTTCACGCTCACCGTCGCCCGCGTCATCGTCGGCGTCATGCTGGCTCCCCGGTTCGCGTCCGCCGGCCCTTCGCAAAACCCGGTGTACGGCAACGACCTTGCCCAGCAGATCACCAGCATCTTCGATGTGGCGCTGTGTGGGCTGGCGCTGTTCATCTTCTGCGCCGCGATCATCACCGGCCAACTGCGCGGCCGGCTCCGGCAGCGCAGGATGGGCCGGCGGCAGCGCCGTGCCGCTGCGGCCCGCGCCCAGGCGGGTGCTCCCCGACCCCCGGCTCACGCGGTGCCGTCGGAGGCGCACACCACCCGATTCAGCACCGCCGGTCCGGGCGAGGCGCACACCACGGTGCTGTCCGGGCCCGCCGGGTCACCCCGGATCTTCCGCGGCGACGACTCCGCCACCCGGCAGATACCGATCCACAAGCCCAAGATCTACCGGCCGCCGGGTAGCTCGAACTAGGGCGACCCACCCGAGCGGCGGCATCGCCGCTGCGGTACTTGCCCAGGTGGCGGATAGGGCAGGATGCCCTGGTGGCCAGTTTTTCGCAGTGGATCGCCGGTGCGCGGCCGCGGACGTTGCCGAACGCGGTGGCACCGGTTATCGCCGGCACCGGCGCCGCGGCATGGCTGCATGCCGCCGTGTGGTGGAAAGCGCTGCTGGCGCTGGCGGTTTCGGTCGCGCTGATCATCGGGGTCAACTACGCCAACGACTACTCCGACGGCATTCGCGGCACCGACGACGATCGGGCCGGGCCGGTGCGCTTGGTGGGCTCGCGGCTGGCGACGCCGCGGGCGGTGCTGGCGGCGGCGATTGCCGGCCTGACGATCGGCGCGGTGGCCGGTTTGGCGCTGGCCGTGTTCAGCGCGCCGTGGCTGATTGCGGTCGGCGCGGCCTGCATCGCCGGGGCGTGGCTGTATACCGGCGGGTCGAAGCCTTACGGCTATGCGGGTTTTGGCGAGGTCGCGGTGTTCGTGTTCTTCGGACTGGTGGCCGTGCTCGGCACCCAGTACACGCAGGCATTGCGGGTGGACTGGGTGGGACTGGTGCTGGCGGTGTCGACGGGGGCGCTGTCGTCGTCGGTGCTGGTGGCCAACAACCTGCGCGACATCCCCACCGACACGGTGTCGCACAAGATCACCCTTGCGGTTCGCCTGGGCGATGCCCGCACCCGGCTGCTGTACCAGGCGCTGCTGGCCACCGCCGGATTGCTGACGCTCGTGCTGATGCTGGCGACGCCGTGGTGTGCGGTGGGTTTGGTGGCCACGCCGCTGGCACTGCGCGCGCTTGGCCCCGTCAGGTCCGGCCGGGGTGGGCCGTCGCTGATCCCGGTGCTGCGGGATACCGGGCTGACGATGCTGGTGTGGGCGATCGCGGTGGCCGCGGCTCTGGCGCTGGCGGCTTAGGCGGCCTTGGCCAGCAGCTCGAGAATCGACGAGCGCACCTGCGCGGTATAGACGTGTTCGGTGATCAGGCCGATCGCCGCCTTGTCGCCGCTGCGCATGATGCCGAGCAAGAGGTGCTCACAGCCGATCTGGTTGTCCTTGTGCGCCAACGCTTCGCGCACGGCCAGCTCGAGGGACTTCTTGGCGGGTCGGGTGAACGGAATGTGCCCCCGCCGGCGACGGCGCCGACCCGATCGGGGCAGCGCGTTGTCGAACGCGTCGGCGCCGAAGGTGCGGGCCACGCTGTCGCGGACGGCATGGAGGTCGATGCCGAGGGCGCGCAACGCTTCCGCGTCCTCGCCGAACGACTCATCGGTTGCCGGGGACGCCTCGATCAGCCGCGCACGCACCACATCGGCGGTCAAGCCGAACCCACTCAGCACTGCCGACAGGTCATTGCCGGACGCCTCTAAGAGCCCCAGCAGCAGGTGCTGTGGCCCGATTTCGCGGGTGTGCAGTTCACGAGCCTCCTCTTGGGCCAGTACGACGGCGGCGCGGGCGTGCCGGGTGAAGCGCTCGAACATGCGTCATCTCCTCCGGTTGTACTTCTGGTGCACGGCCTGCCGACTCACCCCAAGGGCCTCGGCAATGGCCTGCCAACTCCAGCCCTGCTCGCGCGCGTTGGCGACGTGGACTGCCTCCAGTCGCTCCTGCAGGCGCTGCAGCGCGCGCACCGCGCGTAGCCCGACCGCCGGATCGGCGGTGCTTGCGGCATCGGCCAGGTCGGCCAGTTCAGTCATGGTGTCAATGTAACTTGACACTCGCGCGGCGTCAACAAAGCTTGACACACGTCGACCTCGGGCATAGCGCCCACAGCGGGCACGCCTACAGTCGATCAGGCCCGGCGAGCACGCGGGCGTCGGCCGTCCAAAGGAATCGCGGAGGTGAATGTAGTGGTGCAGATCGCCGTGACCGATGGGGCCAAGAACGTCGGGATGCTCAGTGTCGGTGAGTACCGCCCGGAGCGGGTGGTCACCAACGAGGAGATATGCCAGAACATCGACTCCACCGATGAATGGATTTACACCCGCACCGGCATCAAGACGCGCCGGTTCGCCGCCGACGATGAATCCGCCGCGTCGATGGCGACGGAGGCCTGCCGGCGCGCGCTGTCCAACGCCGGACTTCACGCTACCGACGTCAGCGGCGTGATCCTGACCACTAATACCCATTTCCTGCAAACCCCGCCGGCCGCTCCCATGGTCGCGGCGGCGTTGGGCGCCAAGGACATTCTCGGATTCGACCTGTCGGCCGGATGCGCCGGCTTCGGCTACGCGCTGTGCGTCGCGGCCGACATGATCCGGGGCGGAAGCGCCACCAAGATGCTGGTGGTCGGCACGGAGAAGCTGTCCCCGACCATAGACATGACCGACCGCGGGAACTGCTTCATCTTTGCCGACGGCGCTGCCGCAGTGGTCGTGGGTGAGACACCCGTCCAAGGTATTGGGCCGACGGTCGCGGGCAGTGACGGCGAAGGATCCGATGCGATACGCCAGGACATCGACTGGATCACGTTTGCGCAGAACCCCAGTGGCCCAAGGCCATTCGTGCGCCTCGAAGGCCCCGCGGTGTTCCGTTGGGCAGCGTTCCAGATGGGTGACGTCGGTAAGCGCGCACTGGAGGCGGCCGGCGTCCGGCCCGATGAGATCGACGTGTTCGTCCCCCACCAAGCCAACAAGAGGATCAACGAACTGCTGGCCAAGACCCTGGGGTTGCGGCCCGACACGGTGATGGCCAACGACATCGAGCACACCGGAAATACGTCAGCGGCATCGATTCCACTGGCGATGTCGCAACTGTTGTCCACCGGCGCGGCCAAGCCCGGTGATCTGGCTCTGCTGATCGGTTACGGCGCGGGCCTGAGCTATGCCGCGCAGGTGGTGCGGATGCCTCCGGCGCCCGTCGCCTGAGTGCGCAGTCTCACTTCTCGTCGGGCAGTTCGTCAGCGACCTCGGCGGCGTCCTCGTCGTCCGCTCCGTCGGGAGCGCCCGCTGGCGTCTCGCCGCGCAACCGGGCCCGCAACTGGTCACGTTCTCGGCGCCGGCGCTCGCCGGATACCGCCAGCGCGGCGGTCGCGTGCCGGCGTAACGGGGCCAACAGCCAAATGCCCAGGGGCATCGCGATGATCAGCGCGAACAGCATCGCGACGACAAGCGGAAATCCATCCACACCGACGAGTCGCGCGACCCCGTAAATCGCACCGCTGAGCACGGCCAACAACAGCAGCCGGGCGGCCGCGTAGATCACTACATCGACCAGACCACGCTGCGCAGTCGTGTTGCCGCCGGGTCCTTCTGACACAGGTTGAGCCTACGGCGCGGGTATATTCGCTCCAAGGAGGTGTCGAGTGCTCTACCTGCTCCTGATCCTGATGCTGGGGACGCTGGTATACGTTGGCTGGCGCGTCGCGCGAGCGCAGGCCAACCGGGCGTCGACGCGCGTCATCGGCCCCGACGACGACCCAGAGTTCTTGTGGCGCTTAGGACACGGCAAAGACGACCCGCGCTGACTCGAGATCAGGCCGTAGGGGGCCGGCCCGGAAACCCGTCGGCGATCACCGCCGCCAATTCGGTGAGGGATTCGCGCGTCTGCCGGTTCAACCGCTCCAGAGTGATGTCGACGCCCTCTTCGAGGTGCGGGTCGAACGGCACCAGCTGCACCGCGCGACACCGCCGCGTGAAGTGATCGATCACCTTGTGCAAGTCCACCTTGCCGGAGCGGGCCCGCACACCGTTGATGACCGCGACCGAGTTGCGCACCAGGTCTTCATGGCCGTGTGCCTCCAACCAGTCCAGCGTCGCCGAGGCGCTGCGCGCGCCGTCGATGGCGCCCGAGCTGACCACGATCAGCACATCGGCCTTGGCCAATATCGACGCCATCGTCGAATGCAGCAGTCCGGTGCCGCAGTCGGTGAGCACCAGTCCGTAGTAGCGCTCCAGGATGTCCATGGCGCGGGTGTAGTCGTCGCCGCTGAACGCCTCCGACACGGCGGGGTCGCTGTCCGACGCCAGCACTTCCAGCCCGTCGGGGCCCTGCGACGTGTAGCCGCGGACGTCGGCGTAGCGCTGGATTGCCTCGGCGTCTCGCAGCAATTGGCGCACCGTGTCCGGCGTCTGCAACGGGACCTTTTGCGCCAGCGTTCCGCGGTCGGGGTTGGCGTCCACGGCCACCACCCGGTCGCCGCGCAGGGAGGCGAAGGTCGACCCCAGCGCCGCGGTGATCGTGGTCTTGCCCACACCGCCCTTCAGCGACAAAACCGCGATCCGGTAACAGCCCCGTAGTGGCCGGTTGACCTGGGCCACCAGGTTGTTGTAGCGCATCGCCCGGGGGCTCTCCCCCACGTTGATCAGCCGGCCCGACGCCAGGTACAGCAGTCGGCGCCAGCCCTCCGAGGGCGGCGGTTTGACGGGCCGTAGCAGCATGCTGGTGGACAGTTCGGGATACGGCGTGGACGGCACCGGCTCGGGGCGGTACGGCGGCGCTGCGGGCCGGACGTGACTGTCGGCCGGGCCACGGTAGTAGCCGCCGAATCCCGCCGGGTCGACCCGGGGCAGGCCGGTCACCGGCCCGGTCGTCGGCGAAGAATCCCAGGGTGGCAGCTCCTGCGTTGTCGTCGGCGCCACCGCATCAGGTCCCGCTCCTTGCGCGTCGGGTGCGGGAATGCGCCGCTCGGTGCGGAATCCGGCGAAGGCCCGTGTTGGCGCTTCCTCCGACTCGTGGGCTTCGGGCGCCCCCACTCCCGCTGTTGGATGTTCGGACACGTGTACTTCCCCCTTGCTTGAGTACTCCGGGTCGGTCCTATCGAACGATCAGCCCACTCCCGCATACGAGTGCAGGCCGACCGTCACCAGGTTAACGAAGAACAAATTGACGATCATGGCAATGAATCCGGCGACGTTGATCCATGCCGCCTTGCGGTCCCGCCACCCCGCGGTTGACCTGGCATGTAGGTATGCCGCGTAGATCACCCACGCGATGAACGACACCGTCTCCTTGGGGTCCCAGCCCCAGTACCTGCCCCACGCCTCCTCCGCCCAGATCGCGCCGAAGATCACCCCGAAACCGAACACCGGGAACGCGAAGATCGTGGTGCGGTAGGCGATCCGGTCCAGGGTCTGAGCGTCGGGTAATCGCTGCACCATTCGGGCCAGCGTGCTCTGGGTGCCTTCCGGGACGGGATCACCCAGCCTCGACGTCCGCAGCAGGAACAGGGTGCTGGCGATGCCGGCGACCAGGAACACCCCGGAGCCCAGGCTGACCACTGACACATGAATGGGCAGCCAGTAGGACTGCAGCGCGGGCATCACGGGTGCGGCGTTGGCGTAGAGCCAGCGGCCCGACACCGTGAGCAGGATCAGCACCGGCAGCAGCAGGAAGACCCACAGCGGGCGGTATTGCGGGCGCCGCAGCACGATCGCGCCGGCTACCAGCCCGGACAAGCACGTCAGATTGATGAACTCGTACATGTTGCCCCACGGCACCCGCATGGTGGCCAGGCCGCGCAGCACGACGCAGGCGACCAGCAGCCCGATGCCGAGATAGACCACGGCCAGCCCGGCTCGTCCGACGCGTTCGTCGAAGGGCCGCTGCGGGGCGTCCAGCACGATGCCGGGGATCATGCTGTCGGTCGCGACCGACCCGGGGGCACCGGCGAGCACCCGCTCGCGCTCGACCACCTTGCGGCCGCGGACGTAGGCCAGCTCGAAGGCCAGCAGCAACAGCGCGACCACCAGCGCCACCACGGCCGACGTGAACGCCCAATCGGAGTACCTGGCCAGGCCGATGTTGACGTGCGTGGTGTTCACGTGGCCTCTACCTCAGATACCTCAGACACCTGGGTGCTCCTTTCAGGCACTGGCGTGGTGTCGCCCAGCCCGGTAAGCAATCGCTCGGTCAGCCGCTCGAACTCCTCGCCCCACCCGGAGTTGTCGGTCCGCGCCAGGCCGCCCAGCTCGACGTTCACCGTACCTGTCTCCGCCGGCGCCGGGGTCAGACGAACCCATACCCGACGGCGCCGTACCACCAGCGACACCAACAGCCCGGCCATCATCGTGACGGCGAAGACCAGGACCCAGGTCTGACCGGGGTCGTGGGAGACCTGCAGGTTGACGAACGGCACCGCCCCGTCGAAGCGGATCACCGTGCCCGCCGCCGGCCCCTGGTCGAGCCGGACCTGCTCGCCGGCCCGCAGGTTGACCCGCTTCTCCTTGGTCAGCCGGCCCTGCTGGATCAGCCGGGGATCCAGGGTGAACAACGACTGCGGCCGCCCGGTGTCCAGGCCGGTGTCGCCGCGGTAGATGTCGATGGCCACCGCGGGGGCGTTGAGCGCGGGGAAACGCGACGACAACAGGGTGCCGTCGAGCTGCTCGGTGGGCGCCAGCAGGCCCTGGATAGCGATCTCATGTTTGCGACGCTCGTCGGCGGTCGGATAGCTGCCGGCCGGCGGGTCGATGCGCGCCACACCCGACGACAGCAGGGTCTGCGGGTTGTCGGGCCGCCATTGCACGGTCGAGGTGCGGGTCTGCCCGTCCGGGAACGTCACCGTGAAACTGGGCGCGTAGCCGTGGCCCTGCAGATAGACCCGGTCGCCGCCGATGCGCAGCGGGTGGTTGACCTCCAGCCGGTAGGGGCGCCAGCTGTTGGCCGCCAGGTCGTTGCCGGCCTGGTAATCGATGTCCGCGGCGAACGAGGTGGCCTGCCCCGACGGTAGATAGTGCGCCTGAAAGTCGTTGACCCGCACGCAAATCGGGTGCAGCGACGTGCCGTCGACGGTGTTGCCGGCGCGGAACGAGTCGAACGCGGCCGGCGATGCCGAGCAGAAGCCGGGACCACCGTCGGCGATCACGATCACGTTGCCCTCGTAACCGAACAGTTTGCCGACGGCCACCGCCACCAACAGGCCCAGCAGCGAGAAATGGAACACGATGTTGCCGAACTCGCGCAGGTAACCCTTCTCGGCCGAGATTTCGACCGTGTCGCCGTCGTGCCGGATGGCCGTGCGCCAGCCGCGCAACCGGCGGACGATCCTATTCGCCAGGGCGTTCAGCTCCCCGGGTTCGCCGTCCAGCTCGGCGCTGGTGTGCTTGGGCAGCCGGGACAGATTGCGCGGGGCCGCGACCGGAGTGGCACGCAGGCTGCGCGCTTGTTCGATCATCCGCGGGGTCAGACAACCGACCAGGGAGACGAACAGCAGGACGTAGATGGCAGTGAACCAGAAGCTGGAGAACACGTCGAAGGCCTGCACCGCATCGAGCCACGGGCCGATCACCGGATGCGCGGCCAGGTATTCGTCGACCTTGGCGGCGTTCAGGCTGCGCTGCGGCAGCAACGCGCCCGGTATCGCGCCCAGCGCGAGCAGGAACAGCAACACCAGCGCCGTGCCCATCGACGTCAACGAGCGCCAGGTGTTGCGCGCGTTCTGCGCGAGCAGACGCAAAAGCCCCCCAAAACGGCGCGTTTTGGGGGCTTTTGCGTCTGCTCGCGCCACCTCGGGCGCGCTCAAATCGGCAACCTGACGTCGGAGACGAACGCGTCGCGCAGCCAGGACACGAAGTCGTTCCACACCCCGGTGACCAGCGCGGCGCCCACGGCGATCAGCAGCGCGCCGCCGAAGATCTGAATCGTCCTGGTGTGCCGGCGCAGCCAGCCCAGGCCCGCCACCGCCCGCGCCGAACCGAAAGCCAGCAGCACGAACGGGATCCCCAGTCCCAGGCAGTAGGCGATCACCAGCGCGATGCCGCGCGCCACGCTGGCACCGTCGGTGGCCGAGGCGACGGTGATCACCCCGGTGAGCGTCGGCCCCAGACACGGCGTCCAGCCCAGCGCGAACACCGCACCGAGCAGGGGCGCTCCGGCCACCGTCGTGACCTGTCGCGGGCTGAACCGGGCCTGCCGCTGCAGCGCCGGGATGAGCCCCACGAACACCAGCCCCATGACGATGGTCAGCACCCCGCCGACCCGCTGCAGCACCAGCTGGTTACTGATCAGCGTGGTGGTCATACCCAGCACCGCGACGGTGCCGAGCACGAACACCGTGGTGAACCCGGCCACGAACAGACCCGCCGACCCGGCGACTCGCCACCGCACGGCGGGCGGTGCCTTAACGGCACCTGCGGGCGCCGTCTCATCGACGCCGACCACCGCCGCCAGATAGGACAGATAGCCGGGCACCAGCGGCACCACGCACGGCGAGGCGAACGACACCAGCCCGGCCAGCACGCATACCCCGAGTGCCACCAGCAGCGGCCCCCCGGCGGCGATGTGGGCGAACCCGGTCACGGCGATCCCGGCGAGCCCGCCGGCCGATTCTCGGCCGGCTCGGCGGCCACCCGTTGCACGACCGGCTGCAGGTCCTGGGCCAGCAGTGCACGCAGGAACACCGCGGCGACCCGGTGTTGGCGATCCAGCACCAGGGTCGACGGGATGACGGTGGTGGGATATTTACCGCCGAACGCGATCAGGGTGCGCATCGCCGGGTCGTAGATCGACGGGAAGGTCACGTGGCGGTCGGCGACGAAGTCCTGAGCCGCCTGCCGGCTGTTGTCGCGGACATCGATCCCGAGGAACGACACCCCGGCGCTTCGGGTGGCGTCGTAGACCTGCTGCAGTTGGGTCACCTCGGCCCGGCACGGTCCGCACCACTGTCCCCACACGTTGACGACGATCACGTCGTTGGGGAAGTTGTCCAGCGAGAGCGTGCGTGCCGGGTCGGCCAGGTCCGGCCCGGACAGCGGCCCCGGCCGGCCGCGGCTGGCCGGCGGGTCGTAGAAGATGTCGGTTTTCCCCCCAGGCGAGACGAACTCGAAGGTGCCACCCTGGGCGACCGCGTCGCGCCCGCTGCAGCCGGCGAGCGGGCCGGTCAACAGCAACGCCGACACCGCCCCGGCGATCGCCCACCGCCGCGCGCTCAAGTGCCCGCCGGTTGCGAATACACGACGTCGACCAGTCGGTCGCCGTCGTAGACCAGCGAGGTCACCGATGCCAGCGCGCAGTCCCGGCGCCGGGGGTCGTGCCAGAGCCGCTTCCCGGTCAGGTGCAGCCGCAACGTCCACACCGGCAGTTGGTGGCTGACGCACACCACCTCGTGGCCGGCGCCGCGGGCGCGCGCCTTGTCCGCCGCGGTCGACATCCGCTCGGCGATCTGCACGAACGGTTCGCCCCAGGACGGCGTGAACGGGTTGCGCAGCTGCCACCAGAACCGCGGGTCGCGCCAGGCGCCGTCGCCCGGGCCCACCCGGCGGCCCTCGAAGTAGTTGGCCGACTCGATCAGATCCGAGTCGGTGTCCACCGGCAGGTCATGCTGGGCCGCGATGGGGGTGGCGGTTTCCTGCGCGCGCTGCAGCGGCGAGGCGATCACCGCGACGACGTCACGGTCGGCCAGGAAATCGGCGACCGCGGCCGCCTGCGCCCTGCCCCGCTCGGAGAGGTGGAATCCGGGCAGCCGTCCGTACAGGACGCCGGTGGGGTTGAACACCTCGCCGTGGCGCACGACGTGCACCCGGGTTTGTTCGGCCATCAGGGTTTGTCCTCCCGGGCGGCGGCCCTAGCTGCGATAGGTAGCGCGTTGGCGATCCGCTCGAATGCGTTGTCGTCAAGCGCAGCAGAAACGAACCACGCCTCGAACGCGCTGCACGGCGGGTAGACACCGGCGTCGAGCAGGGCGTGAAAGAAGGCGGGAAAGCGCCAGGTCTGGCTGGCCCGCGCCGACGCGAAGTCGGTCACCGGCGTTTCCGAGAAGAACACGCTCAGCATGTTGCCGGCCCGTGGAATCTGGTGCGGCACACCGGCATCCGTGAGCGCCTCGGCAAGCAGACCGGCCAGCCGGTCGGCGTTGGCGTCCAGCGTCGCGTAGACGGCGTCGTCCGCGGTGCGCAGCGTGGCCAGCCCGGCCGCCATCGCCACCGGGTTACCCGACAACGTGCCGGCCTGATACACCGGCCCCAGCGGCGCCAGGCGCTGCATCACCTCGACCCGGCCGCCGAACGCGGCGGCCGGCAGCCCACCGCTCATCACCTTGCCGAACGTGAACAGATCCGCGGCGACGGGATCGATTCCGTACCAACCACTTCGGCTGACCCGGAACCCTGTCATCACCTCGTCGACGATCAGCAGCGCGCCGTGCTCGGCGGTGATGGCGCGCAGTGCCGCGTTGTAGCCGGGCGCGGGCGGGACGACGCCCATATTGCCCGGGCTGGCCTCGGTGATCACCGCGGCGATCTGTTCGCCGAACCGGGCGAACACGGCGGCCACACTGTCGATGTCGTTATAGGGCAACACGATCGTGTCGGCGGCGGTGGCGCCGGTGACCCCGGGCGAGGACGGCAGTCCCAGGGTGGCCACCCCGGAACCCGCGTCGGCGAGCAACGCGTCCACGTGGCCGTGGTAGCAGCCGGAGAACTTGACGATCTTGGCCCGGCCGGTGAACCCGCGGGCCAGCCGGACCGCGCTCATGGTGGCCTCGGTGCCGGAGTTGACCAGCCGGATCCGCTCTACCGGTGCCACCCGTCCGATGATCTCGGTGGCCATTTCGGTCTCGGCCGGTGTCGGCGCCCCGAAGGACAGACCGTTGGCGGCGGCCTTGGCGACGGCGTCGACCACGGCCGGATGCGCGTGGCCGAGGATCATCGGCCCCCACGAGCAGACCAGGTCGACATACCGGTTGCCGTCGGCGTCGGTGAGCCGGCAGCCGTGGGCTTCGGTGATGAAGCGGGGAGTGCCGCCGACCGCCGTGAAGGCGCGCACCGGGGAGTTCACCCCGCCGGGAATGACCTGGCAGGCATCCTCGAACAGCTTCGAGGAGGCGCGCACGGCCCCGCCGTGCGTGATCGCCTGATCGCTACCGCCCATGCCGACTAGTGTCCCAGCCGCCGCAGCCCGTTCAACTACAGGGTGTAAGAGTGGGAGATGGAATTTCCCCAAGCCGTCGCCCGGTTCAACCGGCGCGTCACGAATCCCATTCAGCGGATGTGGGCCGGTCGGCTGCCACCGTTCGCGATCATCGAGCACGTCGGGCGCCGTTCGGGCAAGCAGTTCCGCACCCCGGTGAATGCGTTCTACGCCACCGTCGGGGGCAAGCCCGCTGTGGTGGTCGCGCTCACCTACGGCCCGGATCGCGACTGGCTGAAGAACCTCAAGGCGGCCGGCGGCGGGCAGATGCGACGCAACGGCAAAACGTTCGCGATCTCCCACCCGGAAGTGGTCTCCAAGGACGAGGCCGCCACCCACGTGGATGGCGCCTGGCGGCCGGTGTTCGCGCGGCTGCCCTTCGAGCAGGCGGTGTTGTTCACTCGCACTGCTTGAGACCGGCTGGTCTGGACGGGTTGGATGAGGGCATGCAACTTCCTCAATGGCTGGCCCGGTTCAACCGCTATGTCACCAACCCCATTCAGCGCTTGTGGGCAGGCTGGATTCCGTTGCACGGCATTCTCGAGCACGTCGGACGCCGCTCCGGAAAGCGGTACCGCACACCGTTGACGGTGTTCACGGCCGAGGTCGACGGGCAGCCCGGCGTGGCGATTCTGCTGACCTACGGCCCCAACCGCGACTGGCTGAAGAACCTCAAGGCGGCCGGCGGCGGGGGGATGCAGCGCTACGGCAAGACCTTCGGCGTCAAGGACCCGCAGGTGATGACCAAGGCCGAGGCGGCGCCGCACGTGCGCCGCGGGTTGCGCCCGATTTTCGCGAACCTGCCGTTCGAGCAAGCGGTGCTGCTCACCAAAGCCGGGTGATGCGGATCAGGGCGGTCCTCGAGCGGCCGGTCCGCCTCGATGGCGGCGCGCGCGGCGGCCCGGCCAATGCGGTGGTCAACTTCGGTAGCCACACGGTCTCGCTGGTCGCGCTGGTCACCGACGCGATCCGGAACGGGAAACCCGTGGTCGGGGTGGCCTTCGACTCGATCGGACGGTTCGCCCAGAGCGGGATCCTGCGTGAGCGGCTGATCCCGCGGGTGCTCGAAGCGCCGCCGGACACGCTGCTGGACGACTCGGGCCGGATCGACCCCGCCGCCGTGCTGGCGTGCGCGTTGCGCGACGAGAAGCCGGGCGGCCACGGGGACCGCGCGGCGGCGGCCGCCGCCCTGGAACTGGCGTGCTGGGACGCCAACGCCAAACTCGACGACGAGCCCGCCTACGCTGCCGTCGCCCGCCGCTTCCGGCGCGAACCCGCACCGCACATCGCGGTCTATGCCGCCGGCGGCTATTACTACCCCGGCAGCGGTGTGGCCGGCTTGCGCGACGAGATGCGGGGCTACCTCGATCTGGGCTATGACGCGGTCAAGATGAAGATCGGCGGCGCGCCGGTGGACGAGGACTTGACCCGGATCGAGGCGGTGATCGACATCGTCGGCGACTCGGGGCGGGTCGCGGTGGACGCGAACGGCCGGTTCGACCGGCCGGCCGCCACGCAGTGGGCGGCGGCGCTGACGCCCTACGGCCTGCGCTGGTACGAAGAGCCCGGCGATCCACTGGATTTCGAGCTGAACCGGGCGGTGACGGACTGCTACGCCGGCCCGGTGGCCACCGGCGAGAACCTCTTCTCGGTGCCCGACGTGACCAACCTGGTTCGATATGGCGGCATGCGGTGTGGTCGGGACATCTTCCAGATGGACGCCGGGCTGAGCTACGGATTGACCGAGTACGCGCGGATGCTCTCGGTGCTCGAGGCCAACGGGTTCGATCGACGCTTCGCCTTCCCGCACGGCGGGCACCTGATCAACCTGCACATCGCCGCCGGGCTCGGCCTGGGCGGGTGCGAGTCGTACCCGGGAGTGTTTCAGCCCTTCGGCGGGTACCCGGACGCCTGCGTCGTCGCCGGGGGCCGGATCACCCCGACGGACGCGCCGGGCTTCGGCCTCGAACAGCAGGCAGGTTTGGCCGAGTTGATCGACGAGCTGACGGCGGGCGGAGCATTCGGATGAAGATCGCGGTAATCGGTTGTGGTGCAATGGGTTCCATCTACGCTGCCAAACTCGCCGCCGCCGGCAACGACGTGCTGGCCATCGACCAGGACCAAGCCGGCATCGACCAGATCGCCCGGCACGGTCTGCGCGTCACCGGCCCCGGCTCCGATCAGGTGGTGGCACTGCGCGCCAGCACCGCCGCGCCGGCCGAGACGATGGACCTGGTCGTGCTCGCGGTCAAGGCCGCTGACGTGAAAAACGCTGCACGGCAAGCGCTTCCGCTGCTCGACAGCACGACGGCGGTGCTCACCATCCAGAACGGACTCGGCTCGGCGGAGACCGTTGCCGGCATTGTGGGAGACCAGCGAGTCGCGGTCGGGATCGCCAGCGGCTTCGGCGCCTCGCGCGTCGCACCCGGGCATGTGCACCACAACGCCATGCGGGCGATGCGGTTCGGCGCCTACTCCTCGTTGCCGATTGCGACGGTCGACTCGATAGCGCGGGCCTGGACCGACGCCGGGTTCGACGCCGCCGCGGTCGACGACATCGCGGCCATGCAATGGGAGAAGCTGATCTGCAATGTCGCCTACAGCGCGCCGTGTGCGTTGACCGGGCTGACCGTCGGCCAGGTGATGGACGACCCGCAGATGGGCCCGGTCAGCCGGGCGGCGGCCACCGAGGCATGGGTAGTCGCGAAGGCGTCCGGAATCGCGGTTGCCGTCAGCGATCCCGTCGCGCACGTGCGGGCTTTCGGCGCCGGAATGCCCAACGCCAAACCGTCGGCACTGCTCGACCACGAGGCGCGCCGGGTCAGCGAAATCGACGTGATCAATGGGGCCGTACCGCGCCAAGGTGCGCGCGTCGGTGTCGAGGCTCCGGTGAACGCGACCCTGACCGCGGTGGTCAAGTCGGTCGAACGGTCTTGGGGCGCAAGCTGACCGGGCTAGCTGGGCTGTCGATTGCGGCGCCCTGCCAGATTGGCGATGACGTACAGCCCGACAGCCACCGCCCAGGACACCAGGCTGAGCCAGAGCTGGGTGCGCGCGGTGTGGTCGAAGGCCATCTGCACCAGCACGGCGGTGATCGCGACCAGAGTGAAGATCGACAGCACCGGGAAGAACCACATCTTCACCAGCAGCTTCTCCGGGGGCGTCCGGCGGCGCAGGATGATTTGCGACAGCGCGATCAGCCAGTAGACGAACAGGATGACGGCGCCAGATGAGTTGAGCAGGAAGAGAAACACCGTGTTGGGCGCCAGTGCCGCCATGATGACGCACAGGAAACCCACCGCCGACGAGCTCAGGATGGCGATGGAGGGGACCCCGCGGCGGCTGAGCTTGATCAGCGCGGCCGGCGCCTCACGCCGGTCGGCGAGCACGAACAGCATGCGCGACGCGGTGTAGAGGCCCGAGTTCAGGCACGACAGCACCGCGGTGAGCACCACCGCGTTCATCACCTGATCGGCGCCGCCGAGGCCCATGTGTTTGAGCGCGGCGACGTACGGCGAGGACCCGAGCTCCACCGAATTCCACGGCAGGATCACGACGAGCAGGAACACCGAACCGACGAAGAAGATCGAAATCCGCGCGACGACAGACCGCGTCGCGCGCTGGACCGCGAGTTCCGGGTCGCGGCTTTCGGCCGCGGCGATGGTGACGACCTCCGCGCCGACCATGGAGAAGATCACCACGACGATCGCGGCGAAGACGGCCCCGACGCCCTTGGGAAAGAATCCGCCGTGCGACGTCAGGTTGGAGAAATCCAGGTGCCGCCCGGGCAGAAGGCCGAGGGCGAAGAGCGTGCCCACGACGAGAAAGGCCACGATGGTCGCGACTTTGATTCCGGCGAACCAGAATTCGAACTCGCCGAACGATGACACCGAGAACAGGTTGGTCGCGGTCATCAGAACCATCAGACACAGCGACCACAACCACAGCGGCGCGGGCAGCCAGTAGTTGAGGACCTTCGCGCCGGCGACCGCCTCGAACCCGACCACGATCACCCAGAAGTACCAATACAGCCAGGCCACCGAAAACCCCGCCCAGCCGCCCAGGGCCTTGCCCGCGTAATCGGCGAACGAACCGGTCGACGGGTTGGCGGTCGCCATCTCGCCCAGCATCCGCATCACCAGCACGATCAGCAGCCCGCACAGCGCGTAGGTTACGAACGCGGCGGGCCCGGTGTCCTTGATCACCACGCCGGATCCGACGAACAACCCGGCGCCGATCACGCCACCGATGGCGATCATCGTGAGCTGCCGCTGCGACAGTCCTTGCTGCAACTGCGGTGTGGCACCCATGGTCGTTAACCACAACACATCGGTACGTGGGACACCACCCGGGCAGCGCCCGGCTTAGCACCGAGTCTGCAATGAGGGCGCCGAGCCTGCGCAGGGATCGCGCGTCGCAGCCGAGACCATGCTCTCAGCGCAGTCTCGGCGGCAGCTCACAGATACAGGTCGCGCTCGCGGATCAGTGCGGTGGCGACCACGCTAAGCACTGCCGTGGCAACCAAATACGCACAGCCCAGCCACGGCGTGCCGCCCCCGGCGGCGATCAGCGCGGTCAGGATCATCGGGGTCACCCCGGATGCGTAAATGCCCGAGAACTGGTAGACGAACGACAATCCGGTGTAACGGGTTTCGGTCGGATACAGCGACGAGAACAGCGTGCCCTGGGCGCCGTAGAACAGGGCGTGCACAACGCCGAACACGACAACCATCGCCAGCACGAACAACAACAGGTTCTTGGTCCCGAACAGAGCGAACGCGGGGAAGGCCGCGAGGCCGTAGCACGCCACCCCCACCAGGTACACCCGCCGGGCGCCGAAGCGGTCGGTCAGCGCTCCCGACACGGGCAACAGCACCGCCATCAGCAGCGCGGCAACCGTCACCACGACCAGAACCGGCACCTTGTGCAAGCCCAATGCACCGGTGGCGTAACTGATCGCGAAGACACCCCAGGTGTTGAACGCCGACCCCTCGGCCCAACGGGCCAACAGCCCGAGGAACGTGTTGCGCCTGGCGCGAGCGCCGCGGAAGATGTCCCGGATCGGCACGGTGGATCCCGCCTCGAGGTCACGCAGTTCCTGGAATGCCGGTGTCTCGTCGACTCGTAACCGCACCAGGATGCCGACCGCCACCAGCACCAGGCTCAGCAGGAAGCCGATCCGCCACCCGTAGGACAGGAAAGCCGCCGGGGCCTGGACCACCTGCAGGAACGCGAATATTCCAGTACCCAGCGCCAAGCCGAGCGCCAGGCCGATCTGCGGAATCGCCCCGTACCGGCCGCGCCGGTCGCCGGGGCTGTGCTCGACGGCCAGCAGCACCGCGCCGCCCCACTCGCCGCCCAGCGCGAAACCCTGCACATCGACGTACCGTGTCCCCCCGCGACCAGGTTCCGCGAATCTCCGTAGGTCGGCAAAAACCAGTGAAACGCCAGGCTCATTCAAGCTCCCTTGATGTCTTTTCGTCGCATCGTGCGCGATCGCGGCCCGGCGCGCGAGGGTTGAAAACTGGCAGATCGAAAGCCCGCTGTCACGTGGCAATTACGGTTGTCTTCCGATCCGGCGTGGCAGGGGCGTCAAAATGGTGCTGGCCCGGCATCATTGAGCATCGTGGCTGACCTGACCCGTCGTTCGGTGCTGCGCATGGCCGCCGGGGCCGGCGCGGGCGCCGCCGGCATGTTTGCTCTCAGCGCAATACTGGATCCGGTCAAACCGCTTGCGGCGCCGCAGGCGCCCGCTCCGTTCGATCCGCCGGCGGCGGGAAAGACGTTGCCGACCAAGCTCACCGGCTCGTTCGTCTCGGCCGCGCGCGGCGGCATCAATACCAACTGGGTCATCGCCATGCCGCCGGGCCAGACGAAAATGCTGCGCCCGGTGATCGCGCTGCACGGCAAGGACGGCGACGCGAACATGATATTGGACTGCGGCGTCGAGGACGCGCTGGCCCAGCTGGTTGCCGCGGGGAAGCCGCCGTTCGCCGTGGTGGGCGTCGACGGCGGCAGCAACAGCTATTGGCACCGGCGCTCCAACGGCGAGGACTCCGGCACCATGGTGATCGAAGAGTTGCTGCCGATGCTGAGCTCGATGGGCATGGACACCTCGCGGGTGGGACTTCTGGGCTGGTCCATGGGTGGGTACGGCGCGCTGCTACTGGGTGCCCGGCTGGGACCGGCCCGCACCGCCGGGATCTGCGCGATCAGTCCGGCGTTGTACATGTCCTACTGGGGATGCGCCCCCGGCGCGTTCGACGGTGTCGACGACTGGACACGCAACACGGTGTTCGGCCTGCCGGCGCTGAACTCGATACCCATCAGGGTCGACTGCGGGATCGGCGACCGCTTCTTTTTCTCCTCGAGTCAGTTCATCAGCCAGCTGAAGAAGAAGCCGGCGGGCAGCTTCTCCCCCGGCGGCCACGACATGGACTATTGGCGCGCCCAGCTGCCCGGTGAACTGGCCTGGATGGCGTCTTGACCGAGCTGGACGCCGCCGACCCGCCCCGCGCAACGGGGCGGCGACGGACTCCGCGCACTCCACCGAATTCCGGCCGGACATCGAGGGCCTGCGCGCAGTCGCGGTGATCGCGGTCGTCCTCTACCACGCGGGTATACCGGGCACCGCCGGCGGCTATATCGGCGTGGACGTCTTCTTCGTCATCTCCGGCTTCCTGATCACCCGGCTGCTCTACCGCGAGGCCGCCACTACCAACACCGTCCGGCTGGGCCGCTTCTATGCCGCCCGGGCCCGCCGGCTGCTGCCGGCCGCGGCCACCGTCGGCCTGGTCACGGCGATCGCGGCAGCGGTCGTGCTGCCGCCGCTGCAGGCGCGGCGCGTGTTCGTGGACGGCATCGCCAGCGCGCTGTACGTCGGCAACTACCGGTTCGCCAGCCAAGGCACCGACTACCTGACCTCGGACCTCCCGCCCTCGCCGTTCCAGCACTACTGGTCACTGGGCGTCGAGGAGCAGTTCTATCTGGTGTGGCCGGTGCTGATCATCGGCACGGCCTGGCTGGTACGACGTGCTCGCAAGGACGTCAAGGCGGCGGCGCCGTACGCGGTGGTCCTCGGGTCGGTCGGGGCGGCGTCGCTGGCCGCCGCGGTGATATGGACTCGGACGTCGCCGACGTGGGCGTTCTTCTCCTTGCCCACCCGGGCCTGGGAGCTGGCCGCCGGCGGATTGGTAGCCCTGTCCATGCGCTACTGGCGCAGGCTGCCGCTGTTGCCCGCGGCGGTCGCCGGGTGGGGTGGCCTGGCACTGATCCTGCTGACCTGCACCCAACTCGGCCCGCACACGCCCTATCCGGGGACTTCGGCGCTGCTGCCCGTGCTGGGCACCGCGCTGGTGATCGGCGCGGGCTCCGTCACCGGCGGCATGGGCGTCGGCCGCGTGCTGTGCCCGCCGGCGATGCGGGCGATCGGCCGGGTGTCCTACTCGTGGTACCTCTGGCACTGGCCGGTGCTGCTGCTCATGCCGCCGCTGCTCGGTGATCCGACCGGACTGCCGGGCAGGCTGGCCGCGACGATCGTCTCCGCCGGACTTGCCGTGCTCACCCTGCATCTGGTCGAGAATCCCGGCCGATTCGCCGCGGTCCTGCGCGGATCGGCGAAGACCAGCCTGGCCCTGGCCGGCGCCGCCAGCGCCGCCGCCGCCTGCGCCTGCGTGCTCCTGCTGACGCTGATCCCGGTGCCGGTCGGTCATGGTGTGGCCGTCCCGCAGGCCAAGATCGCGGCACTGCCCCCGACGGGCGCCAATGCTCTTCTCAGCCCGCAAGAGGAGGCGGTTCGGCAGGCGTTCGCACAGGTGCGAGACGCGATTGCGGCGTCCGCGGGATTGCATGCCGTGCCGTCCAATCTGAACCCGTCGCTTGCCCAAGCGCCGGCCGACAAGGCGGCCGTATTCGTCAACGGTTGTACGCGTTCCTGGCGCGATGTCGGGCAAAGCGAGTGCGCGACGGGCGATACCGCGTCGGCGACGACGGTGGCCCTGGTCGGCGATTCCCATGCCGCCATGTGGAACCCCGCGTTTGCGCAGGTCGCCGAGCAACGGCATTGGCGCCTCGAGACGATGGCCAAGGTGACCTGCCCGCTGCAGGACCTGCCGATCGTCAGCCCGTATCTGGGGCGCAGGTACACCGAGTGCGAGCAGTGGCGCAGCCAGGTCATGGACCGCGTACAGGCCGAACACCCGCGGCTGGTGGTGCTGAGCATGAGCCGGCGTTACGCCGCGGACTTTGGCTTTGTGGCCTACGACCCGGCATGGATCGACACCCTGACCCGGACAGTGGCCCAGCTGCGCCGTACCGGGGCGACGGTGCTGGTCCTGGGGCCGGCCGCCGATCCGCAGTCGTCGGTGCCCACCTGCCTGTCGGCTCACCTCGACGATGCAGGCGCCTGCGCGCCGTCCCGGCCGGTCGCCGTCAACGGCGTTGGCATCGACGCCGAGCGGGCGGCGACCACCGCCGGCGGCGGTCACTACGCCGATCTGACCGACCTGTTCTGTGCGCCGGATCGCTGTCCGGTGATCGTGGGCAACACGCTGGTGTTCCGCGATGACAACCACGTGACGACCGAGTACTCGCAATTGCTGGCACCGGTGATCGGCGCGCTGGCAGATCGCGCGCTGGCGGATGGCTGAATGTCGGAGGTTTTGGTGAAGAAATATTCAAATGAACCTCGCAACGGCGACGAACGTGTTACGAAGGAAAGGGTTTTGGAGGTTTGAGATGTCGGCGCTAATGCTGGTCTTCCTATCGGCGGTCACCCCGGTCGCCGGCCTCGGCCTTGTGCAATTGCAAGCCCGCCTCGAGCGATGGGACTACGAGCGACACGCAGAAGACTGACTGCCTAAACCTGTTCGCCCGCGCCCCGCGATTCCACTGAATCGGTTGTGCGGCTGGCGATTCGGGACGGCCTGTGTCATCTCAGTAATTGCATGCGAATCAGTGGTGTGATCTTGTCCGCCAGATACGCGTGCCCCAAGTCGTTGGGATGCACTCCATCCACGCTGATCAGGTCGGATCTGTCGACGAACCAGCCGTCTCCGATCGGGTCCACGAAGGCAGCTCCCGCGGCGCGGGCCGCGACATTGAGCACGTCGCGAATCTGCAGCACGGCGCCGGGAACATCGGCGGTGGGCCACGGCGGTCCGATCACCAGGAACCGCGCGGTCGGTGCCCGGTGCCGCGCCAGATCGAAAGTCTCGCGAGCCCTTTGGGTCAGCAGCCCGGGCTCGACACCCTGGTCGTTGCGGGAACCGAAGAACACCACCAGCGCATCGTCGGGCTTGACCGCCGTGGCAGTCAGATCCTCGAAGACGCTGCCGCGGTCGCCGGGCACGCCGTAGCCGGATCTGCCCTCGGCCGCCACGTCGGCGGCGATCCGCACGCCATGCGCCGCGAGCTTGCGCAACGCGCGGGCGGTCCATGATTGCGAACCCAGGCCGCCCTCATCGGTGCCGGCGGTGTAGGAGTCGCCGATCACTGCGACATGGTTCATCCGGTAATCCAGGGTCAGTGGGCGGTAGCCAAGCCCGGACACGGGGTGCACCGGGCGCGCCGGTGGGTGCGGGGCCAACCCAATCAGCACGCCGATCAGCACAGCCAGCTGGGTGACGAACGTGGCCAGACGACTCATCACTACGAAATCGTATGGGGAAACGAACGCGAACTCGCGCCAACTCGCTGCGGCCCGTTTGCAATCCGAGCGGCCGCTACTGCCTCGGTAGCCAATAAGTGCTGGGCACAGCGTAATTCGCTACAGCGCGGCAATGTTATTTCGCGGTCATACCGCGCGCGCCGAAACCGCTTCCCGCGCACCGTCAATCGGACGAAGTTTGGTGTTGCCCGACGCGCCGGGCCCGGTTCCCGCGTTCGCGTCTCTGACGTCCCGGGTGTCGACCATCCTGCGCATCCAGCGGCGCGCGGGCTCTTCGACGAGGTGATACAGCAGGATCGAGACAACCACGGCGATCACGAGCAGACCGATGACGTTCCATTTCCACGGGAAGTCGGTCAGCTGGAGCTCGAATTGTTGCACGGCCCATCCCCAGCCGGTGTGCACCAGCTCGTGCACCATGTACAGGCAGAACGAGATCTCGCCGCCGTAGACCATCAACCGCGTCGACAACAGCCACGGCAGGCTGCCCAACCCGATCGCCAGCGCGATCACCAGCGGAACGAACAGCACGTCGACCACCCCGCCGCTGTCCAGGACCCCGCTGATCGGATGCGCGTCAAACCAGTAGAGGATGCCGACGATCGCGGCGACAATGAGCGCGGAAAGGTAGCCGGCGACGTGGCGGGCGCGGTCGGTCAGCCGCAGCCTGCGCACCGCGGCACAGGCCAGTGCACCGGCGGTGAACTGCGTGACGATCCGCGGCAGCCAGCTCCAGGGCGTGTAGAACTGCCCGCTGGCCAGCAACAGCACCACCGGCGGCAACGAGGCCGCGAGAGCCAGGAAGATCAGGCCGCGTGCCCTGGTGGCGTGCACCATCCGGAAGATCACCATGATGAGCACACCGAACAGCAGGTAGGCCAGCCATTCCGCGCTGATCGACCACGCCGGTCCATCCCAACTGGACTGATCGAAGTAGGGCTGGAACCACAGCTGCACCAGCAGGACCTGGCGGATATAGCTGACCGCGGTGAGATCGGCCACCTCGGGCAGCGGCACATGGCCGACGTGCAGGCTGAGGATCACCAGCAACGCCGCGAGATGCAACGTGACCACGTACACCGGCCACACCCGGGCCAATCGCAGCCACAAGAAGTGCAGGGTGGCACGCAGCGACCACGACTGGCCCATGCGGTCGAGGTAATTCCAGGTCAGCACGAAGCCACTGAGGATGAAGAAGAGGTCGACACCCTGCGCGCCGCAGTTGAGCACGGGCGACAGCGCGTCACGGAAATCGGGCGAGGCATCGGCCACCATCGGCCGGAAGTGAAACAGCACCACCCACATCGCGGCGACGATGCGGAGTCCCGTCAGGGCCTTGATCTCACCCTTGATCTCGTCGCTCATCGCTTTCAAGCGCACGATGCTCTTTCCGGGTCTTTCCGTGTGGGCTCTGCTGTTTCGCCACGTCACAAGCCCCCCGACCAGCGACTGGCAGCCATCGCAGCGTAACAGGTAACCGCGTGGCCTCCGCGCCCGAAGCGCGGGCCAGCTTCTTAGCAAAGAGTTAGACGCGGTTTTCGGTCTCCTTAGTTTTTGCAGGCACCGTTGTATGCAGGTTCGGTCGGCGTTGACTCGACCGCGACAAAGCTGCAGGACGCCAGGGGGAGTGAGGCCGCTCATGACAATCGCGATCGCGACTCGAAGTGATCGACGGGACAACGACACGTTTCGATTGCGGCGGCGCCCAGATCCGCGCTCATTGTCGTCACCTCGCGACGGTGGTGACGATCCGCGGCGAAGTCGACGCCGTCAATGTCGATCGGGTCAGCAAGTACATCCGGCGTTTCATCCTGGGGACCGAGCCGGTTGTGCTCGACATGAGTGCCACCACACGCTTTTCTCCGGCCGGCATCTCGCTGCTGTGCATGTTCGACGAGGCGTGCTGCGCCGCCGGGGTGGAGTGGACATTGGTCGCGAGCCCGGAGGTCGTCGAGGTGCTCGGTGACGGCCGGCAGCGCCTTTCCCGATTACCCGATCGGTACACGAGGCGCTGCGCAACCTCGCCGACGCCATCGTCAGCCGCCGCCAACTGGTGCTACCGCTGGTCAGGAAGGACGGCCTAAAACGCGCTAGAGCGCGCCCCCGAGCGGCTCAATCTGGCCGCCCCGACCACCGCCATAACCCCGCGATGGTGACCAGCAGCAGCGTCAGCACCAGCTGCTGCGGGTGATAGATCAACGATTCGGTGGCCGGTTGCCCGTCGGCGACGGGCGCGACGGCCACCGTCGAGCGGGTGTGCGTCCAGCTCACCCCGGCGGCCACCAGCGCGGTGCAGGCCAGCGCGAGCTCGGCCCCCGCCCGAAAGTGGGCCCGTAATCGGACGATCACAGCTCCGACCCGGTGTCGTCGTCGTCAATGTCGATGTCAAGGTCGGAACCATTCGGCCGGGCGGGCTCGACGCGCTCCTGGACCAGCGGGGTCAACGCCGCCCGGAGGTGACGGTGGCGACGCGCCCAGGCCTGCGCGGTCCGGCCCCCGGTGAGCTTGAGGCCGATGCCGGTGCGGCCGCGCGGCACCCCGACCAGCTCGCCGAGCGCCCGTGCCTCCTGCCACTTCTGAAGCGGCAGTCCAGACGCGACCGTGTTCTCGGGCTCCGGGTACACCTTCACGATTTCGCGCACCAGGATCGTCTCGGTGCCCTGGCGCAGCGCGTCTTCGGTCAACTCGACCGAGACGTGGATCCGCGCCGCCTTCACCTGCAATCCCACGAAGACCGACACCATGACCAGAAAAATCACCGGAACCACCAGCGCAACGCCGGCGCCGCTCCACAGTTCGATCAGGATCATCGCCGTCGCAGCAGCCGGGCCGGAAAGCAACCAATACCAGCTGGCGCCGGGCTCGTAGAACAACGGCTTCGGGTCCGAATCCCTCGCTGATGTCATCTGAGCCCCATCTCGAATAGCCAACCCGCCGCGTCGGCGGCCCAGTAGGTGAGCACGATATCCGCTCCGGCACGCCGGATGCTGATCAACGATTCCAGCGCGGCGGCACGCTTGTCGATCCAGTTGTTCGCCGCCGCGGCACAAATCATCGCGTACTCCCCCGACACCTGGTACGCCGCCACCGGCACCGGCGAGATTTCGGCCGCCGCGGCGACGACGTCGAGATACCCCAACGCCGGTTTGACCATGATGATGTCGGCGCCCTCGTCGAGGTCCAACTCGATCTCGCGGACCGCCTCCCGGGCGTTGCCCGGTTCCTGCTGATAGGTACGCCGGTCACCGGACAGGCTGGAGCTCACCGCCTCACGGAACGGTCCGTAGAACGCCGAGGCGAACTTCGCCGCGTAAGCCAGGATCACCACATCGGTGTGGCCGGCGGCATCCAGACCGTCGCGGATAGCGGCCACCTGACCGTCCATCATCCCGCTCGGTCCCACCACATGTGCGCCCGATTCCGCTTGCGCCACAGCCAGGTCCACATACGCGGCCACCGTGGCGTCGTTGTCCACCCGGCCCCGGTCATCGAGAACGCCGCAGTGGCCATGGTCGGTGAACTCGTCCAGGCAGGTGTCCGCCATCAGCACGGTGGCGTCACCGAGGTCCTTGGCCAGGTCGCGCAGTGCGACGTTGAGGATGCCCTCGGGATTCGCGCCGGCCGAGCCGGATGCGTCCTTGTCCTGTTCGCGGGGCACCCCGAACAGCATCAGCCCGCCCACCCCGGCCGCCACGGCGTCGGCGGCCGCGGCGCGCAGCGATTCGCGGGTGTGCTGCAGCACGCCCGGCATGGACGCGATGGGCCGTGGCTCGTCGATACCGTCGGCGACGAACATCGGCAGCACCAAATGCCTTGGCTCCAAAGAGGTTTGCGCCACCAGGCGGCGCAACGCAGGGGTCGAGCGGAGCCGGCGCGGTCGTCGCCGGGGGTAGTCACCCATGGTCATTCGTAGCCGCGAGCGTGCGCAGAATGCCAGCCACGACGGCGTGTCGGTGGACAAACACGCACGCTGGCCACTAGTGCCGATTGGTGGCGACCCGCTGCGCCCGGCTGCGCCGCGCTTGCGATCGCCACTACCGCCGACTGGTGGCGACCCGCTGCGCCCGGCTGCGCCGCGCTTGCGATCGCCACTAGCGCCTGCGGCTCTTCTTGCGCGGCGGCGGCAGCGCCCCCTCGGCGCGCAACCGGGCCGCATGTTCGGCCAGCGCGTCGACCAGCGGGCCCACGGCCGCGGTATCCGGCTGGACGTCCACCCGCAAGCCGAATTCTGCGGCGGTTTCGGCCGTCTTGGGGCCGATGCAGGCGATGATCGTCCGGGTGTGCGGCTTGCCGGCGATGCCGACCAGGTTGCGCACCGTCGAGCTGGAGGTGAAGCACACCGCGTCGAACCCGCCGGTCTTGATCATCTCCCGGGTGCTCGCCGGCGGCGGGGCGGCCCGCACGGTCCGGTAGGCGGTGACGTCCTCGATCTCCCAACCGCGTTCGCGCAATCCCTCGGCCAGCGTCTCGGTGGCGATGTCCGCGCGCGGCAGCAGGACCCGGTTGACCGGGTCGAAAATGCTGTCGTAGGGCGGGAAGTCGTCGAGCAGACCGATCGAGGACTGCTCCCCGGAGGGCACCAGTTCGGGACTGATCCCGAAGGCACGGACGCGGTCGGCCGTCGACTCGCCGACGCAGGCGATCTTCACCCCGGAGAACGCGCGGGCATCCAGGCCGAATTCGCCGAACTTCTCCCACACCGCACGCACCGCGTTGGTGGAGGTGAAGACGACCCACTGGAACCGGCCGTCGACCAGACCCTTGACGGCGCGCTCCATCTGCGCAGGGCTGCGCGGTGGCTCGACGGCGATGGTCGGCACCTCCACGGGCAGCGCGCCGTATGACGAGAGTCGCTCGCTCATCTCGCCGGCCTGGTCCTTGGTGCGCGGCACCAGCACGGTCCAGCCGTACAGGGCGCGGCTCTCCCACCAGTTCAACTTGGCGCGGCTGGTGACCGTCTTGCCGATGGTCACCACCAGCGGCCCGGTCATCGGGCCGGCCGGTTCGGTGACACCCAGGACGGCCGGGTCGGTCAGTCCCTGCAGCGTGGTTTCCACCGAACGCTGCTGACAGGTACTGCCCTGAGCGGTCACCACGCACGGAGTGGACTCGGCCAGCTCGTGGTCGATCAGGGTGCGGGCCGCGTCGGCCAGATGCGACGCGGTGGCCTGCAGGATCAGCGGTCCAGGTGCGGCGGCCAGTGCCTCCCAGTCGATCTCGTTGGGGTCGGAGCGCACGTCGGCGACCGTGTGCGACGAACCCAGCGGCAGCCCCGCGTAAGTCGGGACCGCGCTGCTGGCGGACAGGCCGGGCACGATCTCGATGTGCAGGTGGGTGCGCGCGACGGCGTTCACCTCGGTGATCACCGCGTCCAAGGTCAGCGGATCGCCCGCCACCAGCCGCACCACGTCGACGCCCGAACGGGCCTCGGCGGTCAGCGTCTTGGCGACCTCGGCGGGATCTCCCACTGCCGGGCGGATGTCGGGGCCTCCCGACATCACCGCCGGAGCAGCCGACTGGTCCGCGTCGGAACCGGCCGAGTCAGCGTTCCCGCTGGCCGGACCGGCGGGCGCCGGACCGGAGAACGGTGGCAGATCCCTGCCGATCAGCGCCAGTACCGGCTCGGGTACATCGGGATCGGTGAACACCAGGGCCGCGTTCGCCAGCACTGTGGCTGCCCGAGTGGTCAGCAATCCCGGGTCGCCCGGACCAGAGCCCACGAATGTGATGTGGCCCGGCCGCGGCTTACGCCCTCGCGTCGTCATTGTCGCTCCCACGTATGTCTCGCGCCTCACTTGAACTTCTGCGCGGGGTCTTGCCGCGCTCCCCGCACCAACTCCCGGGCCCCCAGCTCGAACAGCTCCGCGGCGACCGAAAGCCCGAGCTCTCGTGGCCGACTGGGAGTGCCGATGCCGGACGCACGGATCACGTCCGATCCGTCCAGCGCCGCCACGCAGCCTCGCAACGACAGCTCTTCGAAGACGCGGCCTTCCTCGTCGATGGACTCGACCACTTCCGCGATCGCGCCCACCGGTGCGGAGCAACCCGCCTCCAGTTCGGCGAGCAGGGCGCGCTCCGCGGTGACCGCCGCTCGCGTGTCGGCGTCGTCGAGCTCCGCCAGCACTGCCACCAACCGGCTGTCGCCGGAGCGGCATTCCACGGCGAGCGCGCCTTGAGCCGGCGCCGGCAACATCTGCACCGGCTCGAGCGTCTCGGTGACATCACCGAGACGGCCCAGCCGGGCCAGACCGGCCCGGGCCACCACGATGGCGTCAAGATCACCACTGCTTACCCTGTTCAACCTGGTATCTAGGTTGCCTCGTAGGGGGCGGATTTCCAAACCGAGACCCAATGCTCTAAGCTGTGCCGCCCGTCGCGGAGAAGACGTGCCCACCAGCGATCCGACCGGCAATTCCCCCAGCACCAACCCGTCGCGGGCCACCAACGCGTCGCGTGGGTCGTTCCGGGGCGGCATCGCCGCCACCGTGAACCTGGGGTCCTCGGCGGTGGGCAGATCCTTGTGCGAATGCACCGCCGCATCGACGCGGCCATCGTCGATGGCCTCGCGCAACGCGGTCGTGAAGACGCCCACACCGAGATCAGCGATCGGCGCCGACGACCGGTCGCCCGCGGTGCTGATGGTGACCAACTCGGCGAGATGGCCATTGGCGATCAAGGCGTCTCGCACGGTCGCGGCTTGGGTGGTGGCCAGCAGGCTGCCCCGAGTGCCTATCCGGATCACGCGTGCCAATCGGTCACTCGGCGGAATGATTGGAGGACTGGGAGAAGTCGAATCCGCTTGCTACCGCAGGCAATTCACCTGCGGTCGCGACGGCGTCGACAGCGGTCTGGTCGAGCTCGAAGAGCTCCCGTAGCGCTTCGGCGTAGCTGTCGCCACCCGGCGCACTGGCGAGCTGCTTGATCCGCACGGTGGGCGCGTGCAGCAGCTTGTCCACCACCCGCCGCACGGTGCGGGCCACCTCCTCGCGCTCGGTGCTTTCCAGGCCCGGCAGCCGGTTGTCCAGGCGCAGCAACTCCGCTTCGACCACATCGGCCGCGCGCTGACGCAGCGCCGTCACCGTCGGGGTGACCTCGGCCATCCGCTGCCCCGCCAGATAGCCCGCGACCTCCGTCGCGACGATGCTGCGGGCCGCATCGACGTCGGCCGCCGCCGCGTGCGCGGAGGGTTCGTGCTGCACGCGATCCACGTCGACGACCCAGACGCCGGGCAGTCCGGCCACCGCCGGGTCGACGTCGCGGGGCATGCCCAAGTCGCACATCACCAGCGGATGGGTGGCTTCATCGGCGGTCGAGCGGCGCGCGGCGACCAGGGCGTGGTGCACATCGGCCAGCGACACCACCGGAATCACCGAACCCGTGCAGCTGACCACCACGTCGGCATCCGCGAGCACGTCCGGCAGGCGATCGAGCGGCAGCGCCTCGCTGGGCACGCCCGATTCACGAATCTTGTGGGCGAGCCGCTGCGCCCGTGCCACCGACCGGTTGAGCACCTGGACGCGCCCGATCCCGGCGCGGGTCAGGTGTGCCGCCGACAAGGCGCCCATCGCGCCCGCGCCGACCAGCACCGCGGTCTTGCCGGCCAGCGTGCCCAGTCTGTGTTCGGCCATGTCGAGGGCGACGGACACCACTGAGGCGCCGGCCGCGTCGATGGCCGTTTCGGAGTGCACCCGCTTGCCGACCGACAGCGCCCGCTGGGCCAGCTCGTGCAGTATCCGCCCGACGGTGCGGTTGGTCTCGGCGGCCGCATAGGCGCGCCGCACCTGACCGAGCACCTGCTGCTCGCCGATCACCGCCGAATCCAGCCCGCTGGCCACCGCGAACAGGTGCTCGACAGCGGCTTCGCTGTAGCGGACGTAGGCGTGTTTGGTCAGCTCGCCCATCGACATGCCGGAATGTTCGGACAACACCTGCCCGATCATCGCCAGCCCGCCGTGGAAGGCGTCCACCACGGCGTACACCTCGACCCTGTTGCAGGTCGAGAGCACCATGGCCTCGGTCACCAGCGGTGAGTGCAGTAACTGGTCGACGATCTTGACTTGGTCGGATTCGTCGAGGCTGAGTTGTTCCAGGACGGTGACCGGCGCACTGCGGTGCGAAACCCCGAAGAGCAGGATGCTCACGGCAGCATCACCTGGTCAGCTCCCTTGCTATCCCCAAGTAACCGAACTTGGTGTCCACGGTAGACGTTGATCAGCTGGGCTACCAAATATCGCGCATCGCCGATGAGGAGCTAACGGGCTGCTAGATCGGCGCGCAGCCGGTCCTCGTCGACTTCCCAATAGCTGTGCTCACGGCCGTCCAACAAGATCACCGGCAGCCGGTCGCCGAACTCGGCCCGCAGCCCGGGATTGCCCGTCGACGCCGCGGCGTCGACGTCCGTCGTGGACAGGTCGAAGCCCAGCTCGCCGGCCAGATCGGCTAGCCGCGACTGCACCCGCTGACAGATCGTGCACCCGTCGCGGGTGAGCAACTCCACCCGCGGCCGGCTTTGGGGCTGGCTCATGGCCACCAGTGTGGCAGCCGGCGCCCCACTAGACGAAATCGGCTCTCTGGCAACCGATTTACGCACGACGGGCCGACCCGGGCATCCGGGCCCAGGTGGGTAATCCGCCGCGATACGTTCGCCGGATAGTGTTGATCACCGGCAACCGAAACTTGGAGGTGTGGCTAATGGCTTCCCTGGCTTCCTCTGACGCGGGCAGCGCGCACCGCACGAGTCGCGTTGACCTGGAGTCGCTGGCCGGCAACGCCAGCGCCGAACGTGCCCTTGGCGATATGCATGCCGCCGCCGCTGAAGAAGGCCGCGCTCAGCCACCGATCGACCTGACCGCCGCCGCGTTCTTCGATGTGGACAACACGCTGGTGCAGGGTTCGTCAGCCGTGCACTTCGGCCGCGGGCTGGCCGCTCGCGAATACTTCACCTATCGCGACGTCCTCGGATTCGTCTACGCGCAGGCCAAATTCCAGCTGCTCGGCAAGGAGAACAGCGAAGACGTCGCCGCGGGCCGGCGCAAGGCGCTGACGTTCATCGAGGGCCGCTCGGTCGAGCAGCTGGTGGCACTCGGCGAGGAGATCTACGACGAGATCATCGCCGACAAGATCTGGGCGGGAACCCGCGAGCTCACGCAGATGCACCTCGACGCCGGCCAGCAGGTCTGGCTGATAACGGCCACGCCGTACGAGCTCGCGTCCACCATCGCCCGCCGGCTCGGCCTGACCGGCGCCCTGGGCACCGTCGCCGAATCGGTCGACGGGATATTCACCGGCAGGCTGGTCGGCGAGATCCTGCACGGCCCCGGCAAAGCGCACGCGGTCCGGTCGCTGGCGATCCGGGAAGGCCTCAACCTCAAACGCTGTACCGCCTACTCCGACAGCTACAACGACGTGCCCATGCTGTCGCTGGTGGGCACCGCGGTCGCCATCAATCCGGACGCCCGCCTGCGCAGCCTGGCCCGCGAAAAAGGTTGGGAGATCCGGGACTTCCGGACGGCCCGCAAGGCCGCCCGGATCGGGGTGCCCTCTGCCCTGGCGCTGGGCGCCGCGGGCGGAGCCCTGGCAGCTTTGGCGTCGCGGCGCCAATCACGCTGATAAGCTGCGCCGCTGAGCACGAATCCGAGCAGGGAGTAAACCGGCATGACAGTCCCGCACGAAGCCGAAGGACTCATCGGCAAGAACTACCAGGCAACGGACTACTTCCTCGTCGGACGGGAAAAGATTCGCGAGTTCGCCCTCGCCCTCCAAGACGAGCACCCGGCGCATCACGACGAGGTTGCTGCCGCCGAAGACGGGTACCCGGCACTGGTGGCTCCGTTGACGTTTCTGGCGATCGCCGGGCGGCGTGTACAGCTGGAGATCTTCACCAAGTTCAAGATCCCGATCAACCTCGCCCGGGTCTTTCATCGCGACCAGAAGTTCCGCTTTCACCGGCCGATCCTGGCCAACGACAAGTTGTATTTCCACACCTACCTGGACTCTGTCATCGAGTCCCACGGCACGGTGCTGGCCGAGATCCGCAGCGAAGTCACAGACGCCGAGGGCAAACCCGTCGTCACCAGCGTGGTCACCATGCTGGGCGCAGCGGCCCAGGAAGAGGCCGATACCGAGGCCGCCGTGGCCGCAATTGCATCGATGTGAACCCAGAAGGAAGGGTCCGACCAATGACGCAGCCATGGATTCGAAAAGAGCTGCCAGACGTGCTGGCTCCGCCGGTGGAAGCCGTCCAATCGCACTACGACCGATCCAACGAGTTCTTCAAGCTGTGGCTCGACCCGTCGATGACCTACAGCTGCGCCTATTTCGAAGAGCGTCCGGGCATGACGCTGGAGGAAGCTCAGTTCGCCAAGCGCAAGCTCGCGCTCGACAAACTGGGGTTGCAGCCCGGCATGACATTGCTGGACATCGGCTCTGGCTGGGGTTCGACCATGCGGCACGCCGTCGAGCACTACGACGTCAACGTCATTGGCCTAACGCTCAGTGAGAACCAGCTCGCGCACTGCGAGGCAAAATTTGCTGAAATGGACAGCCCGCGCCGCAAAGAGGTGCGGTTGCAGGGCTGGGAGCTCTTCGACGAGCCGATTGACCGGATCGTGTCGCTCGGCGCGTTCGAGCACTTCGCCGATGGCGCCGGCGACGCCGGATACGAGCGCTACGCCGCCTTCTTCAAGAAGTACTACGAATTGCTGCCCGACGACGGCAGGATGCTGCTGCACTCGATCGTCGTGCCCAGCGCCGAGGAGGCCAAGGCGCTGGGCCTGCCGATCACGATGACCCTGTTGCGCTTCATCGCCTTCATCCTGAGGGAGATCTACCCGGGCGGTAAGTTGCCCCTGGTCGAGCAGGTCAACTACTACTCGACCCAGGCGGGTTTCAAGATCGAGCGCCACCACTTCATCGGGAAGAACTACGTCCAGACCTTGAATACCTGGGCCGACGAGCTGGAAGAGCATAAGGACGAGGCCATCGAGCTGAAGGGCCAGGAGGAGTACGACACTTTCCAGCACTACCTGCGTGGCTGTTCAGACCTGTTCCGTGACGGCTACACCAACGTCTGCCAGTTCACGTTGGTCAAGTAACAACCGACAAGGAAGACGAGGCCAGCGCCGCTGCGAATTTTGTGGCGGCGCTTGGCGTTTCGGGGCTTTTTCGGAACGCTTAGCCGAGGAAGACGTTGCGCCGGCCGGCCAGCAGCCGGTACAGCGTCTGCTGGATCGTCTCGCGCACCTGGTCGGTCAACTCGAAGGTGACCATCGGGTCGTCGGCGTCGGAGGCCGCGTAGTCGGCGGTGTAGATCGGCTCGCCGAAAGCGATGCGCCATTTCGACGGCAGCGGCACCAGGCCGGCGGGGCCGGCCAGCGGGAACAACGGCGTGATCGGGAAATACGGCAGGCCGAACAGCCGGGCCAGCAACTTCACGTCGGTCATCATCGGGTAGATCTCTTCGGAACCGATGATGGAACACGGCACGATCGGCGCCTTGGTCCGTAGCGCCGCCGACACGAACCCGCCCCGGCCGAACCTCTGCAACCGGTAGCGGTCCTCGAAGCGCTTGCCCAGCCCCTTGTAGCCCTCCGGGAAAACCGCGGTGAGCTCGCCGGAGGCGAGCAACCGGTGCGCGTCAGCCGTGCAGGCCATGGTGTGGCCCGCCTTCCGAGCGGCCGGGCCGACCACAGGCAGGTCGAAAACCATGTCGGCGGCCAGCAGTCGCAAATCCCGCTGGGCGGGGTGCTCGTCGTGCACCGCGACCGAAAGCATCAACCCGTCGAACGGCAACACCCCGGCGTGATTGGCCACCAACAACGCGGGGCCGTCGCTCGGAATGTTTTCGATGCCGCTGACTTCGACCCGGAACCAGGACCGGAAAAAGAACCTCAGCAAAGGCCGGACGATCGCGTTGTTGAAGTGCGGATCGAATCCGAATTCGTCAACGCTGTAGTCACCGGTCAGCCGTTGGTGCAGGAATGCGGCAACCGCGGCGACGTTCTGAGCGAGATCATTCAGGGGCGCATCGGCTGTTCCGGACGCGCCGGCGGCACCCGCGGCGCGACGGTGTTCATCGATTTCGCGGACAACGGCGGCCATCTGTTCGGCCGATGCACGACCATTCGGATCAGAGAGCAATGAGGGGTGCTGACGCGACGCTTCCGCCCGCTGCCCCGCACGTTTACGCGCCGCGACTCGACCCCGATTGGTGTGCAGTGGAATAACATTGGCTTTGGATTCGCCAGCCACGATATCTACCTGACCCCACCCCATGGAATTGGATTTCGGCTACCCCAGCGCTGGGCCAAGGCCACGACACGACCTTCTAAGGAGCGTACCCGATCCGGGTCGAGAATGGGAGTCAAGCCGCGGCCGCGGACGTAGTCATCGAAGGCTTCCGCGGTGGTCCACTTGGGCACAAAGCCGAGCTCAGCGCGCATCCTGGTGGTGTCCATCACGCGGCCGTAACTCAGGTAGTCGAATTGCTCGCGATTGATCTCGGTGTATTTATTAGCTCGCCTCAACGAATCAAGAGCCCACACCCCAAAACCGGGTACCGGCAATGGAATTCGGCCCGCACGCCGGATCGCTTGCGACAGCATCATGATGCCGTCGGCGCCGACGTTGAACGTGCCGGCCTTGCCGGCCATGGCCGCGCGCTCCAGCGCACCCAGCGCATCCTGCTCGTGCAGCAACTGCAGTCGGGCATCGCGACCAAACATGGTGGGCACCAAAGGCCCTGCCAGATAACGCGACAGCGTGGTGTCCATCGCCGGTCCAATCATGTTGGCCAGCCGCAGAATCGTGACCGCGATGTCAGGGCGACGACGGCCCAGCCCGCGCACGTAACCCTCGATATCGAGGCTGTCCTTGGCGAAACCCTCGCGGAACGGCCTGCGACTGCTGCTGTCCTCGGTGAACAGCACCGGATCGTGTGCGCTGGACCCGTACACCTCCGAGGTCGACTTGAGCACGACGCGACGTACCGAGGGAGCCTTCTGACAGGCCGCGAACAGCTGCATGGCGCCCATCACGTTGATTTCCTTCAACGCCGCGCTGCCGCCGGACCGCGGCGCGTACGACGCCGCGGCGGCGTGCACCACCGTGTCGACGTCGCCGTTACGAATCACCTTGGCGATGAATGGATTACGAATATCCGCACGCACGAACTCGGCCCGGCCCATGCGCCGGAGCATGTCCTTGCTGGGTGCGATCGCGTCGACGGCGATGACGCCGTTGATCAGCGGGTTCTGCGCGAGGCGGGCCGTCAGATAGCCGCCTAGAAAGCGGCACGCGCCAGTGACCAGCACCACTTTGGGGTAGTGCACGTTGTCGCTGGTACCGCCGCCTTCCCGGCTGTTTGACGAATCCACCCCGACAGCCTAGCCGCGAGGAAAAACAGGTGCACTACGGCCGGACGACGGTCCGCGCCGACGGGGGACTAAGTGGGCCTACTTGCCAAGTTTTCTGCGCTGCACCCGAGTGCGACGCAGCAGCTTGCGGTGCTTTTTCTTCGACATGCGCTTGCGCCGCTTCTTGATTACTGAACCCATGACTCCGCTATCTGACACGTAACCGCTTTAAGGAATGACCCGCACACCTTACCCGGCTGGCCGCACCGAACACCAAACGGCGCCGGTGACCCACTGGGTACCCGCGGTGCCCAATCCGTAACGGTCCGCTCAGACCTGTCGGATGGCTGGGCTCGACTAGCCGGCGTCGAAGTACGACGTCTCCAGCATGTCGTGAACGGCTTTGGCATGCACCCGGAAGGACCGCCCAACGCGCACCGCCGGCAGCTCGCCGTTGTGGACCAACCGGTACACCGTCATCTTCGAGACCCGCATCAGCGACGCGACCTCGGCAACGGTGAGAAATTGTGTCCTGGCCGGCTGGCCGTCGACGGTACTGGTGTCCCGTCCCTTACCTGCAGATTCCCGCGCCGATGGCCCGTTCGTAGACGTCATCGCAACCCAATCCTGTCAGGCACGTGCGACGCCAGCGGCTTCCCCTCCGCTGGCACCGAACACGTGCATACAAAGAGGAGAATAGCGGGACTAGTGGGGTTACTGGTACTGGTGGGGGACAATCAGTTTAAAATTTATGGATTACTCCGATGTAATTCTTAGCTGCTCAGAGCGTGTTTTGGCGGCCTGGACCGCCCCGTCGACGGCCGCCCGAAACCCACCACGTTCGAGTTCGCGCAGCGCAGCGGCGGTCGTACCGCCGGGTGAGGTGACCGACGCCCGCAGTTGCGACGCCGAGGTGTCCACCCGCGGCCCGAACGCTTCACCGTCGGCCGGCCGCCGCTCCTGGCCCATCCGCTCGAGCAACATCGCCGCCGATCCCGCCATTGTCTGTGCGGTCAGCTCGGCCGCCACCTCACGGCTCAGGCCCACCGCGACACCGGCATCCACCAGCGCCTCGACCAGCAGGAAGAAATATGCCGGACCCGAACCCGACAATGCGGTTACGGCGTCCATCTGGGTCTCGGGAACGGTCAGCACGCCACCCACCGCGTCGAACAGGGCAGAAACCTCCTCGAGCTGCTGAGGAGTCACGTAGCGGCCCTTGGCCAGCGCGGTGACCCCCGCCCCCACCAACGCCGCCGCGTTCGGCATCGCGCGGATCACCGGTGTTCCGGCCGGCAACCTGGACTCGAAATAGGTGATCGTGATACCTGCCGCGACGGTGACGAACACCTGGTCAGCGCCATCGCTCTCGGCTGCGGCATTGGCCAGGTCACTCATCGCCGACTCGACGTCGGCCGGCTTGACCGCGACGACGACGAAGGTCGCGTTGTCCACCGCCTCGCGGACCGAAGTCACCAGCACCGAATAGGTGTCTGCCAGGTACTTGACGCGATCCGGTAGCCGTTCGGCCACCACCAGGTCTTTGACCTGCCGCCCGGCCCGCAAGAGCCCCGACAGCAACGCCTCGCCGATGTTGCCGCCTCCGATGATCGCGATTCTCGCCATGCCGCAAAGCATCGCAGACGGCGCGGCTTTGCCGCGCTACTGGGCTTTCTAGGAAACCGAAGGCACCATCGCCAGCTGACGCGACTGCACCACGATGCGGCCCAGCGCGTCGACAACGATGTGATCCTCGTCGAACCAGTCCTGTCCGATCTCGACGCAGGTGCAGATGACACGCAGCCAGCCGTCGGCAGGCAAAGCGCGCAGAAACGCGGTGAGCTGAACGGTCGGCGCCCAGCCGGTGCGGCCCACCGCGAACGTCACCGGCGCCGACAAATCTCCGCACATGAGGGCGAACAGCGCGTCAGGAGCCACGCCGCGCGGGCGTGCCCACATCTGCATTATTGGAGGACGCCCGGCCGACCCTTGCTCAACCGGCCGCTGCGTCGACAGCACCGGCCGGATGTCGCAACCTTCGTGCAGATTCACCAGGCCGGCCCGCGGATGCCCGGGCCCGATCGGCGCCACGTCGTCGGGCGGAGCCGGTGCCATCAGGTCCACCACCGGATTGGCGGACAGCAGCGGCGCGGCCTCGTGCTCGGGCTGGCCCGAGGGTGACCACGGCGTGCACCGCGGTGCGGTCGCCCTGGTTGAGCTCGACATCGACCACGCTGATCCGGCGGCCGCGCTTGCGGATCGACGTCACCACCCGCATGACACCGGGATCCGGCGCCGACAGGAAATTCGCCGACACCGCCACCGGCTCCAGCCCGTCTCCCCCGTGCGCGGCGCGGGCCGCTTTGGCGCACAGCGCGACCATCGCGCCGCCGTGCACCTTGGGCCCGATCGTCCAGTGCTTGTTCAGTTCACCCTCGAATACGCCAGGGTCGACCTCCCGCAACGTCATTGCGGCAGTGAACAGCGCGGTCATGGCAGTCCTGGGAGGTCAGCGCAACAAGTTGGTGCGCGCGAATTGCAGCGATTCGGTCAGCATGACCTCGCGCTCATACACCGACCGCGCGCTTGAGGTGGACACTTCCAGCACGACGTGGCCGGCGAAGCCGCTGCCGGCCAGCATCTGGCAGACCTCGGCGGTGGGTTGCGTGCCGCGCCCGGGTACCAGGTGCTCATCGGCCGGCAGGCCGCTGCCGTCGCACAGGTGCAGATGCACCAAACCCGCACCCATCCGACGCGCCATATCGATCGCGTCGGTGCCCGCGGTCGAGGTATGCGACAGATCCAGCGTGTAGTGCGCGTGGTTGCCGTCCAGCGGGTCGTAGGACGGCGCGAACGCCGAGATCGCCGGACCGGGACCACCGCCGCGCCGACGCATGCGTTCCCGGGACTGGTCAAGCCCGAAGAACCGGTCCGCTCGGAACGGGAACATGTTTTCCACCGCCACCGCGATGTCGCTGGAGGCTTCCAGCTCGGATACCTGCTCGGTGAATCCGTCGGCGTAGCGGCGCTGCCAACGGAACGGTGGATGCACGACGACGGTCTGGGCGCCCAGTTTCTCGGCAGCGCGCACGCTGCGTTCCAGTTTGGGGATCGGGTTGGCGCCCCACACCCGCTGCGAGATCAACAGGCATGGCGCATGCACCGATAGCACCGGCACGCGATAGCGCCGCGACAACGTCTTGACGGCGTCGATGTCCTGGCTCACCGACTCGCCCCAGATCATCAGCTCGACGCCGTCGTAGCCGAGCCGGTCGGCGTACTCGAAAGCGGCCTCGGCCCTAAGCGGGTACACCGAGGCTGTCGACAAGCCGACTTTGATTGCTGGGCGCACGGGCGGTGGCTGCGCCTAGCTCGATTGCAGCAGGGCTAACGGTCCCAGGGTGATCAGCGCCCCCACCGCAACCGCAATCAGCGTGCTTGCAATGTCCTCGGTCTTGCGAACCACCCGCACTCCCACCACCAGGCCAAGGATGACCAACACCGACAGCACCAGCGCGACGATGCTGTTCCATCGCCACAGCTGGTCAAAGGCGATGAACAGCCCGGCGCCGAACACGACCGACAGCATCGATTGCAGCACGGTCACAATGCCGCGCCAGAGCGCCTGCATGCGGCCCCGCGAGCGGCGCGGAGCATGCGTTTCACTGCCGCGATCACCCGCGAGACCGGTCGCGTCCCGTTCGGCCGCGGCCAGCGCCTGCGCGGCCCCTTCCGCGGCCTGCTCGTCGCCGCGCCGTCGAGCCAGTTCGTCGGCGATGCTCTGCCCGCCGAACAGCGTCCCTTCCGAAGCCTGCAGGTAGGAACGCACGTACGCCGAATCCTCGCGCGCGGGCTCGGCCTCGCGGACGTCGCTGTCCGTCACCTCGGCCGAGATATCGGTGTAGTGCCCGACCGGGTCGGGACTCATGTGTTCGGCACCCGAACCCGGACCGTCCACGTCGCTTGCGCCGCTGTGCCGCAGCGGCCGCGGATACTCGCTGCGCTCCGGCCCGGACGGCCGCCGGGCCTGCGGTGACGACTTGGGCCAGCGCGGTTGGGGTGCCGCCCAGTACGGGGCTTGGGCCTCGACCGCAGCGTCCTGCTGGGCGACGGGTTCGGCAGGTGGGGCTGGTCGGGCTGCGGGTTGCAGGACCCGTTCGGCGACCGGGGGAGGCGGGGGCTGGGGTGCCGGCTCGACAACCGCCACCCGCTGATTGGCCGGCCCGGGCTCGTCACGATGAGCATCACGGATGATCGGGATCGCACCGGTCAGTTCGGCGACGGTGACCGCGTCGCTGTCGCCACGGCGCCTGCTGTGCCGCCGGCCGGCCGACCGGCCGCCGGTGGTTCCGTTCCGGGCCAGCAGTTCGGCGACCGAGACCTGCTGGGTGTCGGGACTCTCGGTCTCGGAGTGTGGTCCAGTCATGCCCTATTTGCCTCTCGATCGGTTAGCCGCGTTCCGATCTCCGTCCTGACGTCTAGCATCCCGCACCGAAGTCTCAACAAGGGCAGTTCCGTCGGCTTCGCTATCGAGTTTGCGCAAGATGAGACCTTCCCGTAGCGCCCACGGGCAGATATCCAGCGTTTCTATCGACAGCGCTCGCATGCTTGCCTCCGCCACCAGGGCGCCCGCCACGATCTGCGGCGCCCGGTCGGCGCTGACTCCCTCCAGTTCTGCACGGTCATCCGCCGTCATCCTAGAGATGAAAGCGATGAGCTGCCGCAGGCCGTTTGCCGTCAGGGTCCTCTTCACCCGTGGTCCGTCGGCCGAACGGTGCCGCGCCGGTCAGCCGTGCCAACGAGCGGAATGTCTTCGATGTCGCGACCGCGAGATCCGGGCTGCCGGCTTCGAGGACGGTCGCGCTGGCGTCCGCCAGTTCCGAATCCAGCCAATCGCGCAGCATCCCCACCCGGCGCCGGCCGGGCGGATCCTCGGGCAGCCACTCCCGGGTCAACCGTCCGGCGCCCAACGGCAGTGACAGCGCGACCTCGGGCTCCTCGTCGACGCCGCTGGACATTTCCAGCGAACCGCCGCCGATGTCGAGGTTGATGATTCGCCCCGCGCTCCACCCGTACCACCGCCGCACCGCCAGGAAGGTCAATCGCGACTCGTCGACGCCGCGTCAGCGCCTGCAGTTCGACCCCGGTCTCCTTGCGCACCCGGGCCAGCACGTCCTCGGAATTCTCGGCGTCGCGGACCGCGGACGTGGCGAAGGCCATCAGCTCGGCACAGCCGGAGCTGACCGCGATCTTGGCGAACTCGTCGATCGTCGAGATCAGCTTGTCGGCACCGCGCTTGGTGATCTTGCCCGAGCTGTCGGTGGCCTCGGCGAGACGCAGGGTGGCTTTCGTCGAACTCATCGGCATCGGATGCCCACCACGATGGGCATCGACCACCAGCAGATGGACCGTGTTGCTGCCCACGTCGAGAACACCCAATCGCACGAAAAATAACCTAGTCGTGCGTGACTTGCCGTTGCTGAGCGACCCGCGGCGCGTGCCCTGGTCGCGCTCGGGTCTCGTTGCGGAATCGTGGTCTAACGTTGAACGCGTGGCAAATTCAGGCCCGCAGGATGGGCAAGAGGTCGAATTGGATTTCGCCCGTGAGTGGGTGGAATTCTACGACCCGGACAACCCCGAGCACCTGATCGCGGCCGACCTCACCTGGTTGCTGTCGCGGTGGACGTGTGTGTTCGGCACCCCGGCCTGCCGCGGCACTGTGGCGGGCCGGCCAGACGACGGGTGCTGCTCGCACGGCGCTTTCCTGTCCGACGACGACGACCGCGCCCGGTTGGACGACGCGGTGCAGCAGCTGACCGACGACGACTGGCAATTCCGCGGAAAAGGCCTGGGGCGCAAGGGCTATCTGGAACTCGACGAGCACGACGGCCAACCTCAATACCGCACCCGCAAGCACAAGGACGCATGCATCTTCTTGAACCGGCCCGGATTTGCCGCCGGCGCCGGCTGTGCGCTGCACAGCAAGGCCCTCAAGCTGGACGTGCCGCCGCTGACGATGAAACCCGATGTCTGCTGGCAGTTACCGATCCGGCGCAGCCAGGAGTGGGTGACCCGCCCCGACGGTACGGAAATCCTCAAGACCACGCTCACCGAATACGACCGCCGTGGCTGGGGCTCGGGTGGGGCCGACCTGCACTGGTATTGCACCGGCGATCCCGCCGCCCATGTCGGCGCCGAGCAGGTCTTTCAGAGCCTGGCCGACGAGCTCACCGAACTGCTGGGCGCGAAGGCCTACGGGGAGTTGGCGGCAATGTGTAAGCGCCGCAACAAGTTAGGGCTTATCGCCGTGCATCCCGCGACTCGGGCGGCCACGTAGCGCGCTGGTCGGGCGCCTGGGCGTCGCGGTAGGCCGCAACCATGCGCAGCGCGCTGGCGTACAGATACGCCTCGACGCCGGCGGCGGCCGCCGCCGCATCGTGCGCCAGCACCGCCTCGGTGATCGCCCGCAGATCGGCGACCACCGCCTCGGCGTCGCCATAGGCCCCGGTCAGCTCGTGCTCGCGGCCGCCGAAAGCGTGCTCGACCCAGCGATACAGCAAGCCCAGCGCGCGATTGCGGGTGCTGTGGATCAGCACATGGAAGTAAGCGAGGTCGGCGGCCTGTCGCCCCGCGGCACTGTCCGCCTCGGCCACCGCGGCCAGCGCGGCGCGCAACGCGTCGGCATCCTCGGGCGCGCTCCGCTCGGCTGCCAGGCGGCCGATCAACGGGCCTAACGCCGCGCGGATCTCGAACAATTCGACCAGAAATTCCGGGCCCAGCTTGCGGACCAGCGCCTCGACCACCGCGGGATGGGTGAGGCCCTCGGGGTCACGCACCACGGTGCCGCTGCCCTGTCTCGCCTCGACCAGGCCCATTTGCTGCAACCTCGCCAGACCCTGCCGCAACGACGTCCGATTGACGCCCAGCTGTTCGGCCAGGTCCCGCTCCGGCGGCAGCGTAGAACCCGGCGGGAATGCGCCGTCGAGGATGGCGTCGGCGATCGACGCGGCGATCTGTTCGTCGACGCGCTGGCGATCCGGCGGCTGTATCGCACTTGACTGGTTCATTGGCTCAACCAATATAGTAGATGCATCGCGTGTGCATCCAGGGCGCCGAAGCGCCGGTTTTCTCTCGGAACACACCGTCAACGCCGGGGAACTGGACAGGAGCAGCAGTGGACGAGGTAACGCGGTCGGCGGTGAGCCCGCGCTGGCGGGGTAAAGCCGGACGCCTGGAAGTCTGGTATGCCACCCTGTCGGATCCGGTGACGCGCGCCGGCCTGTGGATTCATTGCGAGACGGTGGCGCCGACGACCGGCGATGCACCCTATGCACACGGATGGGTGACCTGGTTCCCCTCCGACGGGCCGCCGTGCACCGAGCGGTTCGGACCCGAGCCCGTCCAACCCGCGACCGGACCCGCCTGGTTCGACGTCGCGGGCGTGCGGGCCGGACCCGAAGAACTGTGCGGACGCGCGCGATCCTTCGCATGGCACCTGTCCTGGAAGGACAGTGGGGCGCCGCTGTGGACGTTTCCGCGCGTGGCCTGGGATCGCGAGCTGCTACCGGGGGCGCAGGTGGTGCTGGCGCCGACCGCCGATTTCACCGGCGCACTGACCATCGGCGAGGAAACCCATCGCATCGACGGCTGGCGCGGCGGCGTCGCCCACATCTACGGGCACGGCAACGCCAAGCGCTGGGGATGGATCCATGCCGACCTCGGCGACGGCGACGTGTGCGAGGCGGTCACCGCGGTGTCCCACAAGCCCGGGCTGCGACGGCTTGCGCCGATGGCGTTCGTCCGCTTCCGCATCGACGGAAAAGACTGGCCCGCAAGCCCTTTGCCGTCGCTGCGAATGCGGACAACGCTCGGCTTGCAGCACTGGCAGCTGGAGGGACGCATCGGCGATCGCGACGTGTTGATCCGGGTCGACCAGCCCCCGGACCGGTGCGTGAGCCTGGGATACACCGATCCCGACGGGGGCGCGGCGGTGTGCACCAACACCGAACAAGCCGACATCCACATCGAAATCAGCCGTCGCCACGGCGGCGCCCGGGTGATCGAGCACAGCTGGTCAATCCTGGGCACCGGGCATGCCGAAGTCGGCCTGCGCGGCGATCAAGCTCCCGCCATCAACGAAAGGATCCCGTCATGAGCTTCCTGCTCGACCCGCCGCTGCTGGTTGCCTCCGGAATGCTCCTGGAACGCCGCCTGCCCGTGGACCGTCGTGACATCGCCGAAGCCGCCATCCTCGGCATCTTCTTCGCCGGATCGTTCGGGCTGTACAACAACGTGCCGGGACTGGGGCTGCTGTGGCGGCCGTTCCGCGCGGCCAACGGCCGCGACTTCATGTGGAACAGCGGCGTTTTCAGCGTCGACACCGTTCCCCAAACAGGAAAAGCGGAGTGGCCGTTGCACGCAGCGGCCGGGGGCATCTTCGCGACGTACCCGTTCTTCATCAAGCTGGGCCGGCACCTCGGACGCCTGATATGGGCCGGCTAGCCGATCGAGCAACCGCGTCGTTCGGCACCGCGCTGTTGCCCGAGGAGCACGGCGGCCCGACACCGGCGCAGTTCGTCGAGCGGGTCGACCGCTACGTCGGACGGCTGCCGTCGACGTCACGATTGGCGGTGCGCGCCGGGCTGATATCGATGGCGGCGGCGAGCTACCTCACCACCGGCCGGTCGCTGTCCCGGCTGAGCCCCGACGCGCGCGCTCGGGTGCTGCATCGCGTGGCCGCGGTCAGCCTGGACGCCGGCGCGGCCGTGGAGGCACTGAAGGCACTCGTGTTGCTCGCCAACGGCGCCGACGCCTATGCGCAGGAACTGCTCGCGCGCGCCCAGGCACACGACCCGGCCCGCCCGGACGCCGCATTGAACCTTTTCTCGTCGACCGACAGCCGTTCGGTGATCACCGCCGACGTTGTGATCGTCGGGTCCGGGGCCGGCGGCGCGATGACCGCGCGCACCCTGGCGCGGGCGGGCTTGGACGTCGTCGTGCTCGAGGAGGGACGGCGCTGGACGGTCCAGGAGTTCCGTACCACCCACCCGATCGACCGCTACGCCGGCCTGTACCGCGGCGCCGGTGCCACGGTCGCGTTGGGCCGCCCCTCGCTGGTGTTGCCGATCGGACGGGCGGTCGGTGGCACCACCGTCGTCAACTCGGGCACCTGCTTCCGGCCGCCGCTCGACGTGCAGCGGCGCTGGCGCGACGAGTTCGGCCTCGGCCTCGCCGACCCCGACCGGCTGTCCGGTCACCTCGACGACGTCGAGCGCACGCTGCGTGTCGCGCCGGTACCGCTGGAGGTCATGGGCCGCAACGGGCGTCTGCTGCTCGACGCGGCCGGCGAGCTGGGCTGGCGCTCGGCGCCCATCCCGCGCAACGCGCCGGGCTGTGAAGGCTGCTGCCAGTGCGCGATCGGCTGTCCGAACAACGCCAAATTCGGCGTGCACCTCAACGCGCTGCCGCAGGCGTGCGCGGCCGGCGCGTTGATCGTCTCCGACGCACGCGTAGAGCGGGTGCTGCATCAGCATGGGCGCGCCCGCGGCGTGCGTGCCCGGCGGCCCGACGGCACCGCGATCGACGTGCTCGCCGACACCGTTGTGGTTGCCGCCGGTGCGACCGAAACGCCAGGGCTGTTGCGGCGCAGCGGAATTGGCAAGCATCCTCGGCTGGGCCGCAACCTCGCGCTGCATCCGGCGACGATAGTCGCCGGGCGCTTCGACGACGACGTCTTCGCCTGGCGCGGTGTGTTGCAGAGTGCGTCCGTCGATGAGTTTCACGAGTCGGACGGCGTGCTGATCGAAGCGACGTCGACACCGCCGGGCATGGGTTCGATGGTGTTCCCCGGTTACGGCGCCGAGTTGCTCGGCTGGCTCGACCGGGCGCCGCAGGTCGCGACCTTCGGCGCAATGGTGGCCGACCAAGGTGTGGGATCAGTGCGGTCGCTGCGGGGCGAGACGGTGGTCCGCTACGACATGGCGCGGGCCGACATCGCCAAATTGCGGGTCGCGCTGGAGGCGATTGGCCGGCTGTTATTCGCCGCCGGTGCGGTCGAGGTGCTCACCGGTCTTGCCGGTGCGGGCGCGGTGACATCCCTGGAGGCGCTGCGCGAGTTGGTGAACCGGAGCGATCCGCGCGGCATGCACCTGGCGGCGTTTCACCCGACGGGCACCGCGGCCGCCGGCGCCGACGAGCAGTTCTGCCCGGTCGACGAGACGGGTCGGCTGCGGGGCGTCGACGGTGTCTGGGTTGCCGACGGGTCGATCCTGCCCAGTTGCCCGGAGGTGAACCCGCAGCTGTCGATCATGGCGCTGGCGCTGGCGGTGGCCGACCAGGTCGTCGCCGCTCGGTAGGCCAGACTGGACCCGTCATGGACGCTGCCCACCGATGGATAACCGACGCGATACATCCGTTTGAGTACGACGTTGCTTCGTTGGTGCCGCCGGTGTTCGAGGCCTATGCGCGAGTGTTCCACCCGGCGTATGAGATAGGTCATCCAGTTTCGTGGAAAACGTTGGCAGAGGCCAATAATCGGAGCGCACATCCCGCCATGGAATGGGGATCCCTGGTCGGTTCTTGGGATTTGCGCACTCAGCCGGGCCTTTGGGACCAGCGGCCGGATACGGGCCGGCTTCCCGTGCCAACCGCCCAGGCGCTCAGTCGCATTTTGCGGCACTACTCACAGAGCGACAAGGCGATGTACGCCTTGTGGAACGGGTACGGCGAGGCAGCGATAGCGAATGCCGACCTGCTCGAACTACCGAAACGTCCGATGTATGTGATCAACGGCTCGATCGACGATGCGGCCGAGCCGTTCGGGATACCCGGTCGTACCGCGAACTTATGGTGGGCAGGCGATCGGCAATGGTGCGTGGCCACCGACATCGACTTGCTGACCACGTACGTTGGCTCCAGCGCCCTCTGCATCCAGGCGATCCTCAACAGCGATGCGCTGGAAGCATTTCCCGTCACCAGCGATCAACGGGTCACCGGGGATGCGGACACCGTCAACCCGCTTCCCGATCCGCCCGGCGGCTACCCCTCCAACTTGTAGCCCAGCCCCCGCACCGTCACCAAGTGCACCGGGTTGGCGGGGTCGGCTTCGATCTTGGACCGCAGGCGCTTGACGTGGACATCGAGCGTCTTGGTGTCCCCGACGTAGTCCGCGCCCCACACCCGGTCGATCAGCTGACCACGGGTCAGCACCCGCCCGCTGTTGCGCATCAGGTATTCCAGCAAGTCGAATTCCTTGAGCGGCAAGGTGATCGGGTCGCCATTCACCGAGACGACGTGCCGCTCGACATCCATCCGTACCGGACCGGACTCCAGCACGCCGTCGCTGATCTCGGAATCGTCGTCGCCACCACGGCGCAGCACCGCGCGGATCCGGGCGATCAACTCACGCGCCGAATACGGCTTGGTCACATAGTCGTCGGCACCCAGCTCCAGGCCGACCACCTTGTCGATCTCACTGTCGCGGGCGGTCACCATGATCACCGGCACGCTGGAACGGGCGCGCAGTTGCTTGCACACGTCAGTGCCTGACATGCCCGGCAGCATCAGGTCGAGCAGCACGATGTCTGCCCCGGCCCGGTCGAACTCGGCCAGCGCAGACGGCCCATCGGTGACGACCATCGCCTCAAAACCTTCTTTGCGCAGAAGGAATGCCAGCGGATCGGCCAACGACTCCTCGTCTTCCACGATCAGCACACTGGTCATTTGCGCAGCTCCTTCTCATCGCTTCGCTCTGCATCGTCGCTTGCGCGGGTCATTTGCGCCACTCCTCCTCATCGCTTCGCTCTGCATCGTCGTAAGCGCTGGTCATCTACTCAGTTCTTCCTCTCTTTGGGACCGACCGGGCCGCACGTCGCGGCCCCGCGGTTGCTCTGATTCGTCGCTGTTGTCCTGCTCCCCGGATATGGCCGGAATCGACAACGTGAACGTCGATCCGGTCCCCGGCTTGCTCCACACCCCGATGCTGCCGTTGTGGTTTGCCGCGACGTGTTTGACAATGGCCAGCCCCAGACCACTGCCGCCGGTAGCCCGCGAGCGCGCCTTGTCGCCGCGGAAGAACCGTTCGAACACCCGCTCCTGATCTTCCAGTGGTATCCCGATCCCCCGGTCGGTGACGGCGATCTCGACGTTGTCACCTCGGCGGCGGCGGCTGATCGACACCGGCGAACCGGGTGCCGAATAGGCGATCGCATTGGAAACGAGGTTGGCCAGGGCGGTGATCAGCAGTGTTTCGTCACCCAACACCCGCAAGCCGCTACGCGCATCGGTACGAACCTCGATATCGGCGTTCTCGGCCGCCACCTTGTGGCGTGAAATCGCCTCGGACACAATGGTATCGACGTCAACGTCGGTCATATTGGGCAACCGCTCGGCACCCTGCAGCCGGGACAGCTCGATGAGTTCGGCGACCATGTCCCCCAGCCGGTTGGCCTCGATGAGCACCTTCTCGGCAAACCGGCGAACCGTTTCGGAGTCATCCGCCGACGCCAGCAGTGCCTCGGCCAGCAGCGCCATGGCGCCAACCGGAGTCTTGAGCTCGTGGCTGACGTTGGCCACGAAGTCACGCCGGGCCGCCTCCATGCGTGCATGGTCCGATTGGTCGTGCACGAAGACCACGGCGAACCGGCGATCCTCTTCGCTCAGCAACCGGGCGTGCCCGTGCACCGAACGCCCGGACCGCACCGGGGCCGTCCGCTTGCCGGGCGTCAGGTCGAACTCGACATCGTCGCCGTCCAGCGCCTGGCGCGCCGCCTTCCACGCCTGATCGTCAAGTTGCCGGTCGCGCACCAGGCCCAGCTCCCTGGCCCGGTCGTTGAGATACACCACGTCGCGATGGGTGTCCACCACCGCGGCGCCCATCGGCATCAGCGCGACGATGCGTTGCAGCATCTGCGAGACGGTGATTCCGGCCCACTCGGTGGCCACCCGCTGCCGGCGCTGCACGACCCGTGGCGCCAGCCGGGCTCCGGCCGCGACACCGACGGCCAGGGCAAGTACAGACAAAACCCCGGCCAGCAACAGCGCCGAGAAGACACTCACATGAAAAATCCTACAAATTTGGTGAACGGCACCCTAGCGGGGCAAGGCCAAAATCGGACAAGTCACATGGTTCCCTACAGGTATTCGGCTGCCGTTCACCCATTGTTGGGCGGAACGAGCGTTGCAGCACACAATCGGGCGCGGCGCCCCGACGAGCAGGATTACCCGCGACCCTGGCTGGCAACGGCGGCGGCACCGGCGGCGGCCGCGTCCGGGTCGAGGTAGGTACCACCCGCGACAACTGGCTTGAGCCCGGCATCGAGGTCGTAGCGCAGCGGAATGCCGGTCGGGATGTTCAGCCCGACGATGTCTTCGTCGGACATCGCGTCGAGGTACTTGACCAGTGCGCGCAAGGAGTTGCCGTGCGCCACGATCAGCACCGTCTTGCCGGTCCGCAGATCGGGGACGATGACGTCGGTGTAGTACGGCAGGAAACGGTCCACCACGTCGGACAGACATTCGGTCAGCGGGCCGCCACCGATGTTGGCGTAGCGGGGGTCGGCGTCCTGACTGAACTCGCTGCCCCGCTCGATCGGTGGTGGCGGCGTGTCGTAGCTGCGCCGCCAGGCCATGAACTGCTCCTCGCCGTAGCGGGCCTTGGTCTCCGCCTTGTCCAGACCCTGCAGGGCGCCGTAGTGGCGTTCGTTGAGCCGCCAGCTGCGCCGCACCGGAAGCCAGAGCCGGTCGGCAGCGTCCAGCGCCAGATGCGCGGTGGTGATCGCGCGCCGCAACAGCGAGGTGTAGAGCACGTCGGGCAATAGATCATGTTCGATCAGCAGCTCGCCGCTTCGAACCGCTTCGGCCCGGCCCTTCTCGGTCAGCCCGACGTCGACCCAGCCGGTGAAAAGGTTGAGGGCGTTCCAGTCGCTCTCGCCGTGGCGCAACAGCACCAGCGTGCCAGTGTCTCCCATGGCGGCAAGTCTCTCACGCACTCCCGTCGTCTTCGTCGATGCTTGCTCGACTCCTCCTCATCGCGCTTCGCGCTCTGCATCGTCGTCTTCGTCGATGCTTGCTCGACTCCTCCTCATCGCGCTTCGCGCTCTGCATCGTCGTCTTCGTCGATGCTTGCTCGACTCCTCCTCATCGCGCTTCGCGCTCTGCATCGTCGTCTTCGTCGATGCTTGCTCGACTCCTCCTCATCGCGCTTCGCGCTCTGCATCGTCGTCTTCGTCGATGCTTGCTCGACTCCTCCTCATCGCGCTTCGCGCTCTGCATCGTCGTCTTCGCTGTCGATCAGATGCGCGAACGCCTCCAGGTTCTTCAGCGACTCGCCCCGCGACACACGCCAATCCCACTCTTTTTGGATCGACGACCGAAAACCCAACTCCAGCAACGTATTAAAGTCAGCATCTACCGCCTCGAGCACCTGCCCGAGCACCCGGTCCATCTCGTCGGCGTCGACCGACGCCAGCGACATCCGGCCCACCAGGTAGATGTCGCCGACGTTGTCCAGCGTGTAGGCGACGCCATAGAGCCGACGGTTGCGCTTGAGCAGGAAACGGTAGACGCCTTCGTGGTTCTCGTCGGGCTTGCGACACACGAAAGCCTCGACGCGCACCGAATGCTCGCCGATGGTCAGGATGGTGTTGGTCTTGAGCTTGCGCTCGCCGGGCAACTCCACGATCAGCCCCGGCAGACCACCGCGCGCGCCAAGGTGTTTCGAGTAGGTCAGTTGGCTGGCCTGCAGCGCATCCTCGATCACGCGTTGCACGGCCTGCGAGGTATGCGAGGTGGAAGTCACGCGCCCACCCCACGGCGCGGCGTCCAGCGTCGCGGTTTGCGCATCGACGCGCGGTCGCGAACCCGGCGCTGGCGCTCGGCGGTGAAGCCGGCGATCGCACGCCGGTAGCTGGCCAGCAGCGCGTCCGTGGTGTTCTCCCAGGAGAAAGTCGCCGCATGCTCAGCCGCCGCGTGGCTCATCGCCGACGCCGCCGAGGTGTCCAGTCGCAACAACTGATCGATGGCCTCGGCCCACTGACCCACGTCGTGCCCGGCCACCAGCGTCCCGGTGATCCCGTCACGTACCGCGACCGGCAGCCCTCCGACCGCCGCCGCCACCACCGGCGTGCCACACGCCTGGGCCTCGATGGCAACCAGGCCGAACGACTCCGAATAGCTCGGCACCGCAACAAGATTGGCGGCCCGGAACAAGGTGGCCAGAGCCGTACGCGATTGCGGCGGCAGGAACGTCACCCGCTCGGCGATGCCCAGTTCTTCAGCCAGCCGGGCCAACCCGTCGGGCGAGGCCAAACCGCTGCCCGACGGCCCGCCGGCCACCACGATGCGCACGCCCGGAAGCTTGGCGGCCGCGCGCAGCACGATGTCGGGGGCCTTCAGCGGCTGAATCCGTCCGACGAACGCCACCACCTGCGCGTCGAGCGGCAGTCCCAGCGCGGCCCGCGCCGTCTGCCGAGCACCCGGGCGGAACACCTCCAGGTCGACGCCCGGATTGACCACATCGATGCGCGACGGATCAGCGTGATGAATCGAAATCAATTGCCGCGCTTCATCATCGGTGTTGACGATGAGCCGATCCGCCTCGTCGACGACTTGCTGCTCGCCGACCGTGCGCAGCGGCGGCTCCGGCATGTCACCGTTGGCCAGCGCGGCGTTCTTCACCGCGGCCAGCGTGTGCGCGGTATGCACCAACGGCACCGCCCAGCGGTCGCGCGCCAGCCAGCCGACCTGACCGGACAGCCAGTAGTGCGAGTGCACGATGTCGTAGTAGCCCGGTTCGTGGGAAGCCTCGGCGCGCAACACCCCGGCCGCGAACGCACACAACTGGGTGGGCAGGTCGTATTTGTCCAAGCCTTCGAACGGCCCCGCCACCACGTTGCGCACCAGCACGCCAGGCGCCACCCGCACGACGGGCGGATCCGTTGATGAGGTGGCCCGGGTGAAGATCTCCACCTCGATACCCCGCCGGGCCAGGTGCAACGCGCTCTGCAGCACATAGACGTTCATGCCGCCCGCGTCGCCGGTTCCCGGCTGGGCCAGTGGTGAGGTGTGTACGGCCAACAGGGCAACCCGGCGCGGGCCGCTCACTGCCGAGTTGTCGTACCGCACTCTTTCATCTTTACAGCACGCTGCGGCGCGTCCGTCCGCCGCACGTCAGGGCCGCTACGCCAGCGCTTCGGGTGCGGCATCCGGCAACCGGGAGTCCAGCGCCCCGGAACGGCGCATCGCGCCCAGCGGGTCGGCGTAGATCCCACCCAGCGACACGATGCCGGCGCCGGCCTCCTGCACCCGGTTGCCGAACGCGGTGACGCGGATGTCCCGCGGTGGCAGCACCGAGCGTGCCCCGAACGCCACCTCCACCCGTTCCATCGCCTCCGGGTACTCGGTGAATGCCTGACCGCCGACCACCAGTTCGTCGGGATTTAGCAGGTCACGCAGCAGCGCCACCGCCTCGCCGAGCACTCGGGCCCGCTCCAGAAGGAGTTCTCTGGCTTGCGGGTTGCCCGCCCGGGCCACCCGCAGCAGGTCGGTCATTGCGCTGGCGGACCCGTTGATCCGGGACGCGGGGGTGATGCTGGGAAGAATCTTGCGCCGGCGCGCGGCGGCCAAAACGGCCTCGTCGCTGACGGTGGACTCGAGCTGCCCGGTGCCGCCGAGCAGTTCCGAGTGGGCCGGCAGCGGTGCGATGGTGCCGGGACCGCTGGCCGGGCAGTGCACCCGTCCGCCGATCACCAGCGCATAGCCGACGGTTTCGCGGGCGTAGACGTACAGGCTGGTCGGCGAACTCGGGGCGAACCTGCGCATTCCGAGCAGCAGTTCGGCCCCGGCCATGGCGTCGACGTGCGACGCGACCGACACCGGCAGGCCCAGCACATCGGCCAGCACGGGGCCGACCGGCGCCTGCCGCCAGCCCAGTCGCGGGTGGTCGACGTGGCCGGTGGCGCTGTCGACGCCACCACCGATCGCCACCCCGACCCACAGCGGCCGGCGCCGATGCCAGCGCCTCAGATAGCGGCTGGCGCTGTCGGCCAGCGACGCCAGCGCGGGTCCCGGCGCCTTGAGGGGTGTCGGGGTCTCGACCGTGTCCAGGGTGCGCCCGAACAGGTCGGTGGCCACGATGCTGGTGGTCCGCGCGCCGATGTGGATGCCCAGCGTCACGAACGGTTCGTGGTTGACCTCGACCGGCACGCGCGGGCGACCGATGGCTCCGGAGACCGCCAGATCGGCGCGCTCGCGCAACAGACCGGCTTCTAGCAGGGCGATGACCTGGCGGTTCACCGTAGCGATGCTCAGCGACGTCACCTTGGCGATGACGTCACGGCCGACCGGACCGCGCAGCCGCACGGCCCGGAAGACGGCCGCCGCCGCGGAGTCGGACAGATGCAGCGCCGGGGCGATGACCTGGCGGTGCGACCGCCCCTGGCCCTTGTGACCGGGCGTTCGGTTGAGCGAATGGGAAGTGAGAGTAGATGAGTGCACTGGAGAGTCCTTCAGTCCGAGTTCAATGGCCGGCCCTTGGCCACACCTGCTGACTTGCTGGGTCAGGCGCGGCAAAGTGCGCGACAACAACACGCACATGCCGCGAAAAGACACGCGGTCGTCGTGTTGAACAAGGCGCTGTGGTGCACTCGAAAAATTTAGCACGTTTATTAGAGTTGTCTGGGTGACATCAGCAGATGCGAAAAGACGAATCGCGGTGGTCACCGGTGCCAGTTCTGGAATTGGCGAAGCAACCGCCAAAACCCTTGCCGCGCAAGGGTTTCACGTGGTTGCGGTGGCCCGCCGGGCAGACCGGATCACCGCGCTGGCCGACGAGATCGGCGGCACCGCTGTTGTGACCGACATCACTGACGAGACCGCCGTGCAGGCATTGGCCCGCGATTTGCCCCGGGTAGATGTGCTGGTCAACAACGCCGGTGGCGCCAAAGGCCTGGCGTCCGTCGCCGACGCCGATATCGAGCACTGGCGCTGGATGTGGGAGACCAACGTGCTGGGCACGCTGCGCGTGACCCGCGCGCTGTTGCCCAAGCTGATCGAATCCGGTGACGGACTGATCGTCACCATCACCTCCATTGCCGCGATGGAGGTGTACGACGGCGGTGCCGGGTACACCGCGGCCAAGCATGCCCAAGGCGCGCTGCACCGCACGCTGCGCGGCGAACTGTTGGGAAAACCGGTGCGGCTCACCGAGATTGCGCCGGGCGCGGTCGAAACCGAATTCTCCCTGGTCCGCTTCGATGGCGACCAGCAACGCGCCGACTCCGTCTATACCGGCATGACCCCGCTGGTGGCCGCCGACGTCGCCGAGGTGATCGGGTTCGTGGCCTCGCGGCCTTCGCACGTCAATCTGGACCAGATCATCATCCGGCCGCGCGACCAGGCGTCAGCGAGTCGCCGGTTCAACCACCAGGACCAGCGCTAGTCGTCGACGTCGTCGGCGTGCCCGACAAGCTGGGGGCGGTGGACGGCGTGACCGGCGCGGTGACCGGGATCTGGGTCGACGGGGGATGCGCCGTAGGAGGCGGCAGCGCCGACATCGACACCCAGGTGTCCCAGTCCACGGCCCAGTCCCAGATGTCGCCGTCGGAGTAGGACAGCTGGATCGAGCTGCCGGTCACCTCGACCGGGTCGCCGTAGATCGCGCTGGCGTAGTACTCCGCGGCGTCGCTGGTGGACAGATTGACGCAACCGTTGGTGACGTTGGTGTTGCCCTGCGCACCCGCGCTCGACGGGTTGGCGTGGATGAACTCGCCATTGTTGGAGATCCGCACCGCCCAGCGTTCGTGCGCATTGCTGTAGCCAGCGGCCGGGTTGGACATGTAGAAGTCCGCGTACTTCTCGGTCACGACGTGAATGCCGTTGCGGGTGACGTTGCGCGCCTTGTCGGCTTCGCCGTAGCTGCACGGGAAGTCCATGATGACGCCGGCATCGGTGACGACCTGGATGCGGTGCGACGTGACCTCGGCCTTGACCACCTGACGCCGACCGATTTGGAAGTGCAACGAAATGTCCTGGTCGCCGAAGGCGCCGTCGCCGAACGGCACCCCGTACAGCTTGGCGTCGACGTTGACGGTGGTGCCCGCCGGGTAGTACTCCTTCGAGCGCCAGTGCACGCGTGCGCCGTGCCGCTCGTCGGGGAGCCATGCCCAGCTGCCCTCGACAGGCGGGTCGGTGGTGACGTTCAGCGCCCGCTCGACGGCGGCCTTATCGCTGATCGATGCGTCGAACTGGATGATGATCGGCGCCGCGACTCCGACGGTCTGGCCGTCGGCCAACTGGAATGAGCCCCCGATCTTCTTACTGGGCGAGACCGTGGTGAACTTGCCCGCCACCGGCATGGCCTTGCCGTCGTGGCCGACGGCCGAACCCCGCCAGGTGTACGTCGAGTCGTAGCCGAGTGGTTCGGTGGTCGTGTAGACGGTGCGGTCCTGATTGAACGAGCCGGCGACGACCTTGCCCGCCGAGTTGGTCAGTGCGACGTGTTGTAGCCAGCCGTCGCTGACCTCGACGCTGATCGGCGCGATCGGCACCACGTCGGTGGTCGCGTCAGCCGGCCGGAACGTCAGACGCGCCGCAGGCGGCGGTTTCTTCGTCGGTTGCGTCATCGACTTGCCGGCGCAGGCGGCCAGGACGTTGGGTGCGAACACGCCGGCTCCAAGGGCCGCCAAAGCCAGGCGCCGGTTGATCGGCCCCTTTCTTTGGGGGGCGCTGGAGGTGTTCACGATAGTTAAAGATACCGGGCAAACCGGCCCCGGATCGCCCTCGGAAGCGCTTGCACCCCGCCATGATTGCTCGCCGACCTGGTCAGAGCGGGGTATTCCGGCCCGAAATTAGCAGCTACAACCCGCACCCGACGAGCACAGGTTCGGGTTCAAGTGTGACGCCAAACACACCCTGGACCCCGTCGCGGATCCGGCGGGCCAGGGCCACCACATCAGCGGCGGTCGCGCCGCCGCGGTTCGTCAAAGCAAGTGCATGCTTGGTGGACAGCCGGCAGGGGGCTTCACCGCCTTCGCCACCTTCCGGGTTCTGCGGATAACCCTTGCCGAATCCCGCCCGCTCGACCAGCCAGCCGGCGGCCAGCTTGACGCCGTCCGGCGCGGGATAGTGGGGCACCGGCCCGTCGGTGGCGCCGGCCAGCCGGTCGTAGACGTCCGGCGCGACCACCGGGTTGGTGAAGAACGATCCGACACTCCAGGTGTCGTGGTCGGCCGCGTCGAGAACCATGCCCTTGCGGGCGCGCAGGCTCAACACCGCATCGCGGACCACCCGCGGATCCGCGCGGGCGCCGCCGGTCACCCCCAGCGCGTCCGCCAGCTCGCCGTAGCGCAACGGCGCGCTGCGGCCCGAGGCATCCAGCGCGAACTCCACTTCCAGGACCACAGCGGGAAGCTGAAGCCCGCCGGCGCCTGCAGTGCCCTGTTGGAAGGCCCGTTTGAGGACGCTGGTGCGGTAGCCGAAGTGCAGTTCGCCGGCGGGCACCCAGCTCACGGTGCCGCTGGCGCGATCAAGCAGCTGGACCCGGGTGATGGTGTCGGACACCTCTGCGCCGTACGCCCCGACGTTCTGCACCGGGGTGGCCCCGGCGGATCCGGGAATGCCCGACAGACATTCCAGGCCACCGAGCCCGTGCTCGATGGAGGCGAGCACGACGTCGTCCCAGACCGCGCCCGCCTGTGCGCGCAGCACGTTCCCGTCGACCGTGATGCCGCTTCATTGGCCAACCGCACCACGGTCAGGTCGGTCAGCGCGTCACTGATCACCAGGTTGGAGCCGCCAGCAAACACCAACAACGGGCGGCGGTCCCCGTCGTCGGTTTCGGAGTCCAGCTGTCGCAAAACAACGATCACCTGTTCAGTGTTGGTGCAGGTGATCACGCGTCGCGCGATCGGCCCGATCCGCAGCGTGGTCAGCGGCGCCAACGGAACCGACTCGGCGACATGCGCACCGGCAAAGAGCGTTCGGCCCACGGGGCGTAACGGTAGCGTCACCAGCTATGCCGCGTTCATTCGACATGTCCGCAGATTGCGGGGGCAGCGTCGAGACTGTGCACCGGGCTTTCAGCACGGCGGACTACTGGCTGGCCAGATTGGCCGTTTCGCCGGTGGACGTCGCGACGCTGGAGTCGCTACGGGTAGTTGGCGAGTCCGGGATCGAAGGCGCCATCGAGGTCGTCACCGTGCAGTCGATGCTCAGCCACAACCTGCCGGCCCTGGTCACACAGCTGCACCGGGGAGACCTGTGTGTCCGGCGCGAGGAGCGGTGGGGCCCGGTCGTCGATGGCACGGCGACCGCCGTCATCGCGGGATCGATCGCGGACGCTCCGGTGAATTTGTCCGGAACGGCTGTGCTGTCGCCGATCCCCGGGTCGGGCGGCGCCCGGCTGACCTACCGGGTCAGCGTCCACGTCCGCGTCCCGATCATCGGCGGCAAGATCGAGAAGATCATCGGCACCCAGTTGACCGATTTGGTCAATGCGGAGCAGCGCTTCACCACGACGTGGGTCACGAAAACCGCCTGACTCCTAAGCTGGCGCCATGCGAGTCGCGTTGGCGCAAATACTCAGTGGCACCGATCCGGCAGCGAATCTGACGCTGGTTCGCGAATACACCGCAAAGGCCGTCGACGCCGGCGCAACGCTGGTCGTCTTCCCGGAAGCGACCATGTGCCGGTTCGGTGTCCCGCTGGCACCGATCGCCGAACCCGTCGACGGGCCCTGGGCGGACGGGGTCCGACGGATCGCGGCAGACGCCGGCATCACCGTGATCGCGGGGATGTTCACCCCCGCCGGTGACGGGCGGGTGACGAACACACTGATCGCGGTGGGACCCGGCACGCCGAACCAGCCCGACGCCCACTATCACAAGATCCACCTGTACGACGCGTTCGGCTTCGCCGAATCGCGCACCGTCGCACCCGGCCACGAACCGGTCGTGATCTCGGTCGACGGTGTCCAGGTGGGGTTGTCGCTCTGCTACGACGTTCGCTTTCCGGCGCTCTACACCGAGCTGGCCCAGCGCGGCGCGCAGCTGATCACCGTCTGCGCGTCCTGGGGTTCCGGCCCCGGCAAACTCGACCAGTGGACGTTGCTGGCACGGGCCCGCGCGCTGGACTCGATGAGCTACGTCGCCGCGGCCGGTCAAGCCGACCCCGGCGCCGCTTTCCGGTTCGTCCAGCGCGGGCGCGCCACTCGGTGTGGGTGGCAGCCTGGTGGCGTCGCCGCTGGGAGAGGTGGTCGCTTCGGCCGGTGCCGGCCCGCAGCTGGTGGTCGCCGACATCGATCTCGACCGCGTGACCACGGCGCGGGACACCATCGCAGTCCTGCGCAACCACTCAAGCTTTGCTCAGGTAGATAGGGCAGAATCGCGTGGGTGACGAATCCGCAAGGACCGCCGGACGACCCGTCGACGTGGGGGCGTCCCGCCAATCAAGGCCCGCTCGCCCAGCCTCCGGGATCGCCTGAGGGATCAACTCAGCGACTGCATCCTGGCGAGTTGCCGGGCGGCCACCCTCCGACTCAGGCCGCCGAGGTGCCACAAGAAGCACAAACCGAACACCTGGCCGCAGCCCAGGCCGGTGTCGGGCGACGCGGATACCCACCTCCGCCAAACCCGCCCATGGGTCCCACGACGACGCTGGCTACCCCAGAAGAGGACTCCGCACCGGCGAAAAAGAAACGCCGCATCCTGCGCGATCCGCTCTCCATCGTGCTGGTCCTGGTCATCGTCGTTGCGCTGGTCGTTGCCGGGTTGATCGGAGGCGAGCTGTGGGTGCGTCATGAAGCCAACAGCAAGGTCGCCGAAGCGGTGGCCTGCGAGGTGAAGGATCAGGCGACCGCGCATTTCGGTGTCGCGCCGTTAGTGCTGTGGCAGGTCGCCACCAAGCACTTCACCAACATCACGGTGGAAACCGCGGGAAATCAGATCCGTGACGCCAAGGGCATGAAGATCAAGATCAGCATCGACAACGTCCAGCTCAACTCGACGCCCACCTCTGCGGGCACCATCGGCGCTCTGAACGCCGACGTCACCTGGACGTCTGAGGGCATCAAGGAGTCGGTGCAGCAGGCGATTCCGGTTCTGGGCGCGTTCGTCACGAGCAGCGTGGTCAGTCACCCCGCCGACGGCACCATCGAACTGAAGGGCCTGTTGAACGACATCACGGCCAAGCCGGTGGTGTCCGGTAACGGGCTCGAGCTGCAGATCGTCAACTTCAACACGCTCGGCTTCTCGCTGCCGAAAGAGACCGTGCAGTCCACGCTGAACGACTTCATCGGGAACCTGACCAAGAATTACCCGCTGAGCATCCACGCCGACAGCGTGCAGGTCACCGCAACCGGCGTGGAGAGCCACTTCTCGACCCAGAACGCCACCATCCCCGTCGGCGATCAGAACCCCTGCTTCGCCAACCTGTAGTCAGGCCCGGCCGAGTCCGTCCAATACCGCCCGGGTGCCCGAGAGGCCCAGCCGGGTGGCGCCCGCGTCCAGCATTGCCAGCGCGTCGGCGGCGGTGCGGATCCCGCCGCTGGCCTTGACGCCAAGCCGACCGCCGACCGTCTCGGCCATCAGCGCGACGGCACGCACCGATGCCCCGCCCGCGGGGTGAAAACCGGTCGAGGTCTTGACGAAGTCGGCTCCGGCTTCTTCGGCGACCCGGCACACATTCGCCAGCGTCTGAGCGCTCCCCAGGCTCAACAGCAGCGCCGACTCGACAATCACCTTCAGCACCACCCCGGCCACCGCAACACGCACCGCCGAGATGTCGTCACGCACCGCGTCGAGGTCTCCACACAGCGCCGCCCCGACGTCGATGACCATGTCGATCTCGCCGGCACCGGACGTCACCGCGGCAGCGGCCTCGTGGGCCTTGACGGCGGACAGGTGCTTGCCGGACGGGAAGCCGGCCACCGCCGCGACCCGGACCTCGCCGGAGCCGGCCGCCAAGCCACCCGCCACTGCGGCCGCCACCAGCGACGGCGACACACATACGGCGTAGACGCCGAGGTCGGCCGCTTCGGCGACCAGCGCGGCGACGTCAGCCGCGGTGGCCTCGGGTTTGAGCAGCGTGTGGTCCACCAGGGCGGCCAGCTGCGCCCGGCTGGGTTGGCTCACCACTAGAACGGTTCTTCGGAGCCGCCGGGATTGCAGCCGGAAGCAACCATCTCGGAGTCGTCGACGACCGGCCGCCACGGCTCGAGGTTCCAGCTGGTCTTGCCGGGCTGGGCGATTTCGGCGAACTGCCAGTGGCAGATGAACTGGGCGCGCATACCCGGGGTGTCGGCATCGGGCGACTGCGCGAGCACCTCGGTCCAGGCCTCGTCGGCCGCCGTTTCAGCGGCCCCGGCCGTCCCGGGCTGCCGGGAAGCCGCCCGCGCGGACGGAGTCGGGTAGACCCGCAGGCTGGTCAGGCGTCCCCACTGCGTCCATTCGGTGTGGTCGACAAACGGCGGCGAATACGAGGAACTCGCTGGGCTCGACACACCGGCACCGGGATCGGTGCCGGGATTGGCGACGGCGGGAGCGGCACCCAGCACGGCGAGCGCAGCCGCCGTGACGGCGACGAGGGCTTTCATCCGGCTAGCGCGACTTGCCCTGAATTTCGAGGAGTTTGGGCCGCACATCAACCAGGTACACACCCGCCGCACAAGAGGCGATCACCATTCCGAGCACGCCGAAGACCGGGTACAGGATCGAGGTCATCGCGACAGCCACGCCCAAGATGATCAACCACACCGGCTTAGTCAACTTCTCGGCCGCGGTGTAGGCGTCGGATCGTTGCAGCGCAGCGTGCACAAACGCGTACACCGCCACCACCAGGACGGCGAGCACCAGGGCGAACATGACGTTGTTCACGACGTGGTTCACGCCTCAAGAGTAGGCGTGGACCGTCCGAAACGTCGACTCCGAGCCGCCCACCAGGTGGGCGACTCGGAGTCGAGTGTTTCGCGGTCCGAAGGCCGGTCTTACTTCTGGGTGACCTTCTTGACAGGCGCCTTCTTGGCCGGAGCGGCCTTCTTGGCCACAGCCTTCTTGGCCGGGGCGGCCTTCTTGGCCGGAGCCTTCTTGGCCGTGGCGTCCTTCTTCGGCAGCTCGATGCCGACCAGCTTGGCTGCGCGCTCGCCGACCGCGCGGGTCTGCGACGCCACGGTGCCCAGCGCCTCCTGGGTCAACTCGACAGCCTGGTCCACCGACGCCTGGGCGCGCTGAGACGCGTCCTCGAAGGCCGACTGGCTGCGAATCCGGTCCAGCGCCGCCTCGCCGCGCTCGACCAGGTCGTTGTACCGGCTGGTGGCGGCCTCCAGGTAGCCCTCGGCGGCCTTGCGCAGCTCGTCACTGGTGAACCGCTCGCGCAGCTCGGTGATCTGCTCGGGCAGGTCTTCCTGCAGCTTGGTCAGGCGAGCACGGCGCTCCTCGACCCGGCTGCGGGTCTCGGTGCGGGTCTCTTCAGCACGGTCACGCAAGCTGCTGAGCAGGTCGTTGACAGTGGCCAGGGCCAAGTCGGCCGCGCCAAGCGCAGCAAGCAGCGGAGCGCGCAGATCTTCGATGTTCGAGTTTTCAGCCATCATTTTTCCTTTCACCAATCATTTTCTTTATCCGTGTTTCAGCGGTCTGTGGTTTGGAAGTTTGGGGCAAGCGTCGGCTCCTCGGGGAGGAGAGTCAAGACCCGCGGATTGACTGACACGCGACTTGCGGTGAACCTCCTGATTGCTCGGGTCGGTGGATGGTCTCGTTAGTGGGATTTGCCGGCGACGACATACCGCGTGGGCTGTGCCTCGGCCGCGGAAGTCAGGCCCAGCTGCGACCGACGGCGCTGTCGGTGCTGGAAACGTGTCAGCCTGTTGGGTAACCGAATGCCCGTCGGTCTAGACCTCACCACCGTCATTCCCAGATGGCAGGCAGGCCGGTGGCGTCTCGGTGGTCGGATACTCCGCACGGTTAGCTTCGTTTTGCTGGGTAAACGACGCGTAGATGTCGAGCAAAACTTGCTTCTGCCGCTCGGTGATCGCGGTGTCGGTGACGATCGCGTCGCGCACCTGACTGGTCTCGCTGGCTTCGAGAATCCCCGCGCGCACGTAGAGCACCTCAGCGGAGAGCCGCAACGCCTTCGCGATCTGGTTCAGGACGTCGGCGGACGGCTTGCGCAATCCGCGCTCGACCTGGCTGAGGTAGGGGTTGCTGACACCGGACCGCTCAGCAAGCTGCCGCACCGAGACGTGCGCCGTCTCGCGCTGCGATCTGATGAAACTGCCGATATCAGATGCCATATCCGACGCAGCCGTGGACACCTTGGCGGAAAGCTTGTCTTCCGTCACTGGTGCACCCCTCGTTAGCTCGACGGCGATGGTCACAGGCAACAGCCTACGGACAAGTGCTTGCTTTTGCAAGCGCTTGTTAGCACCACTCAGAACAGGAACTGCGCGACGCCGTAGATCACCAGCCCGGCCAGCGCACCTACCACGGTGCCATTGATCCGGATGAATTGCAGGTCGCGGCCGACGTGCAGTTCGATCCGCCGGCTGGCCTCCTCGGCGTCCCAGCGCTCGATCGTCTCGGTGATGATCGCGGTGATCTCCACCCCGTATTGCGAGACCAGGTGCTCGGCCGCCCGCACCATCCAGCTGTCCACTTTGTCGCGCAGGTCGGCGTCGTCGCGCAGGGACTCCCCGATTCGGATCACTGTGTCGGCAATGCGGGTGCGCAGCGTGCTCGACGGGTCGTCGACACCCTCGAGCACCAGCCGTTTGAGCGTCTTCCACGCCGTCGCGGCGGCGTTGGCGATCTCGTCGCGCGCCATCAGTTCGTCTTTGATCGCGTCGGCGCGCGCAATCGTGGCCGGATCGTGCTGCAGGTCGTCGGAGAAATCGAACAGGAATCGGGTCGCCGAACGGCGCAATTCGTGGTCGGGGTTGCGGCGCACCTTGTCGGTGAAGTCCATCAGTTCCCGGTGGATGCGGTCGCCGACCATATGGTCGACAAATCGTGGCGACCAGGTGGGCGAGTCGCGCTCCACCACCCGCTGGATGACCACCCCGGCGTTCAGTGACCACTGAAATGCCCGGTCGGCCAGCAACTGGATCAACGCCTCCTGGCGGTTCTCGGCCAGCAGGGTGGCCAGCACCCGGCCCACCGGCGGACCCCACTGCGGTTCGGCGACGCGGCGCACGATCATCCGGTCGATCACGCTCTGGACGTCCTCGTCCCGCAGCAACTCGACCAGCACCCGCAGCACCGTCGCCGCTTCGGACGCCACCCGCTGCGCGTGTACCGGCTCGGACAGCCACTTACCCAGCCGGCTGGGCACCTGCGCGTCGCGCAGTTTTGTCTCCACCACCTCGGCCGACAGGAAGTTCTCCCGCACGAACGTTCCCAGACCCTCGCCGAGCTGGTCTTTCTTCCGCTTGATGATCGCAGTGTGCGGGATCGGGATGCCCAGCGGATGCTTGAACAGCGCCGTGACGGCGAACCAGTCCGCCAGCGCACCCACCATGCCGGCCTCGGCCGCGGCGCCCACATATCCCACCCACGCGGCGGTGACCCCCTCGGCCTGCGCCCACCGACAGACCAGAAACGCCACGGTGGCACCGACCAGAAAACTCAGTGCCACCACTTTCATCCGGCGCAGCCCCACCCGCCGCTGCGCATCCGCCTGCGGGTCGGCTCCGGCGAACGACTCGGCCAACGACGCGCCGGCCCGGCGCGCCTGCTTCGACAGCGTGCTCGGGTCCGGCGCCGGAGAGCCCGGCAGGTCGGCTCGGTGTGCCACCACACCATCATCCGCTATCGCAGCCACCGGTTAGTGTTACCCATACTGTTCGGAAGCCTCACGCGCATGCTGCCGCAGCGCGAAATCGACATCCACAAGCCGTAGTATCTAGGCGTCTAGTGAATGGAAGCGGCGACAGTGGCACAGCAAACCCCCGCGCGGGTGGTCAAGACCGATGGCCGCAAGCGACGCTGGCACCAGCACAAGGTGAACCGCCGCAACGAGCTGGTTGACGGCACCATCGAAGCGATCCGCCGCCAAAGCCGCTTTCTGAGCATGGACGAGATCGCAGCCGAGATCGGCGTATCCAAGACCGTGCTGTACCGCTACTTCGTCGACAAGAACGACCTGACGACGGCCGTGATGATGCGCTTCACGCAGACCACGTTGATTCCCAACATGGCCGCTGCGCTGACGTCTGATCTCGACGGCTATGACCTGACCCGCGAGGTCATCCGGGTTTACGTCGAAACCATGGCGGCCGAGCCCGAGCCGTATGGCTTCGTGATGGCGAACAGCTCGGGCAGCAAGAGCAAGGTGATCGCCGACTCCGAGCGGATCATCGCCCGCATGATCGCGGTGATGCTGCGCCGCCGCATGCAGCAGGCCGGTGTCGACACCGGCGGCGTGGAGCCGTGGGCCTACCTGATCGTCGGGGGCGTGCAATTGGCCACCCACTCGTGGATGTCGAACCCACGGATGAGCACCGACGAGTTGATCGACTACCTGACCATGCTGAGCTGGAGCGCACTGTGCGGGATCGTCGAGGCCGGTGGCTCCGTGGAAAAGTTCCGGGACCAGCCACATCCTTCGCCGATTGCCCCGCCGCGATTCGACTGAGGCGGTCTAGGCTGCAGGAATGCCTGAGTTGAGCGTGGGCTCACGGCTGAAGTCGTGGGCATACGCACTGCGGACCACCAACCCGCCACCGGACGGGCCGATCGACGCCGTCACCCGCTGGCTCGTCGTCACCCGTGCGGCCGTGCTGCCGATGACCCTGTTCGCCGGTCTGGTCGCAGCCCTGCTGGCAATCGGTGAGCCCGGCCTGGATTGGCGCTGGCTGGTGCTGGCCGTCGCGGGAATCACGTTGGCGCATATCTCCAACAACTTGATGAACGACCTGTACGACACCCAGGTAGGCACCGACAGCGACAGCTACCCGCGTGCCCTCTATGCACCGCACCCGGTGCTCTCCGGCCTGGTCAGCCGCCGCACACTGGGGCTGGCCATTCTCACGGTGAATCTCGCCGACCTGGCGATCCTGGTAATGCTGGCGCTGGCCCGGGGCTGGCCCGTAGTGGCCTTTGCGCTCAGCGGTTTCGCGTTGAGCGTCGCTTACACGGCTCCCCCGCTGCGCCTGAAGAAACGTGGTCTCGGCGAGCCGGATGTGTTCGTCGTGTGGGGCCCGCTGATGGTGTGCGGAACGTACTACTCCGCGGTGGGGTCGGTGGGCTGGGACGTCGTGCTGGCCTCGCTGCCCTACGGACTGCTGTGCACCACGGTCCTGATGGGCAAGCACATCGACAAGATTCCGTATGACGAACCGCTCGGCATCAAGACGCTGCCGGTCCTGCTCGGGGAGGCGCGCGCCCGCGTCGTGACGCTGGCCATGATGGCCGGGTTCTACGTACTGGTCGCCGTCGACGTCGCGGTGCGGAGCCATGCCGTGGCCTGCGTTGCTGGTCATTCTGGCGCTACCCCGGCTGGCAAAAATCTGGCCGTACTTCCGCCGCCCACCGCCCGAAGAACCGCCACCAGAGTTTCCGGTGTGGCCGCTGTGGTACGCCGCGCTGGCGTGGGTGCACGTGCGTCAGGCCGGTGCACTGCTGGTTCTGGGTCTCGGGGTCGGCGCCGTGCTGCGCGCATTGGCAATTCCGACGACCTGGCTGTGAAGCGAACCTACCAGGAAGCGGTCATAACGGCTTGTAGCGGTTAGCATGCATGGGATGCATCCGAGGTGACACACGGTACGTCGCGATTTGCGACTGCCTAGCGCTTCCGAGACACAGAAAGGCCCAATTCGTCATGCCCGTGCAGCTCACGCCGCAATTTGAGAATGTGCAAGCGCACTACGACCTCTCGGATGACTTCTTCCGGTTGTTCCTGGACCCCAGCCAGACGTACAGCTGCGCTTACTTCGAACGCGACGAGATGACGCTGGCGGAGGCGCAGATCGCCAAGATCGACCTGGCGCTGGGCAAACTCGGCCTCGAGCCCGGCATGACTTTGCTGGACATCGGCTGCGGCTGGGGGGCCACCATGCGGCGTGCCATCGAGAAGTACGACGTCAACGTCATAGGTCTGACGCTGTCGCAGAACCAGGCCGCTCACGTCCAGAAATTGTTCGACGAGATGGACACCCCCCGCTCCAGGCAGGTGCTGCTGGAGGGCTGGGAGAAGTTCAACCAGCCCGTCGACCGCATCGTCTCGATCGGCGCCTTCGAGCACTTCGGCCACCAGCGCTACCACACGTTTTTCGAATCGGCCTACGAATTGTTGCCGCCCGACGGCGTGATGCTGCTGCACACGATCGTGCGCCCGACCTTCAAGGAGGCCCGGGACAAGGGCCTGCCGCTGACCCACGAAATCGTGCACTTCGTCAAATTCATCTTGGCCGAGATCTTCCCTGGCGGCTGGCTGCCGGCGATCCCGACGGTCCAGGAGCACTCCGAAAAGGCCGGCTTCAAGGTGACCCGGATCCATTCGTTGCGGCTGCACTACGCCAGGACCCTGGACATGTGGGCCGCGGCGCTGGAAGCCAACAAGAAGCAGGCCGTCGCGATCCAGTCGGAGAAGGTTTACGAAAGCTACATGAAGTACCTGACGGGCTGCGCGGACCTGTTCCGGCAGGGCTACACCGACATCGCCCAGTTCACGCTGGAAAAGTAAACCAAGCCGCACACCAGCCGCGCCCGGCGTCGGCTACTTCGCCAGGGTGAACTGCCCCACGTTGCTGATGCCCTTACGGAAGAAGTTCTCGCAACCAGTCAGGTAGTGCATGTAGCGGTCGTAAACCTCTTCGGACTGGATTTCGATGGCCTTGTCCCTATTGGCCTCCAGGTTTGCGGCCCAGATGTGCAGTGTGCGCTCGTAGTGTTCAGCCAGCAGTTGGACCCGTTCCAGCGTGAAACCGCTGTCTTTCGCCAACTTGTGGATGTCTTCCTCAGCCGGCAACTGTCCGCCCGGGAAAATAACTGTCCCAATGAATTTCATGAACCGGATGTCGCGCATCGTGATCGAGACGCCGCGCTCGAGCTGTTGCGCTTGGGTGTAGGTCGTAATCGTGTGCAGCAACATGCGGCCGTCGTCGGGCAAGATGTCGTAGGCGCGCTCGAAGAACGCCGGGTAACGCTCACTCTTGAATGCTTCGAAAGCGCCGATGGTGACGATCCGGTCGACCTTGTCGGTGAACTCTTCCCAGCCCTGCAAACGCACCTCGACGCTGCGCTCGGTCGGGATTTTGGCCAACTTGGCCCTTGCGTAGGCGGATTGATTGCGGCTGAGCGTAATTCCGATGACGTTGACGTCGTATTTCTCGAGGGCGAGTTGCAGGCAGCCGCCCCAGCCGCAACCGATGTCGAGCAATGTCATGCCGGGTTCGAGGTTGAGTTTGCCCAGCGCCAGATCGAACTTCGCTATCGACGCCTCTTCCAGCGTCATGTCATCGCGCTCGAAGTACGCGCACGTATACGCCATCGTTGGGTCTAGAAATAGCGCGAAAAATTCGTCCGACACGTCATAAATCGACTGCGACTCTTCGTAATAGGGCTTTAACTCGCTCATGCTTGCCAGATACCTCTCGTCCTGATGATCGGCGAGAATCGTACCCGATCCCGCAGCCTCCCATGATCTCACGCACCCGTCGTGCGTGAGCCGTCCCTCACATCTGCGTGGCGGTTTGAATCAGTAGGTATAGAACCCCTGACCCGATTTCTTGCCCAGCTGCCCCGCCTCCACCATGCGAAGCAGAAGCGGCGGTGGCCCGTAATGCGGCTCCTTGAATTCCTCGTACAACTTGTCCGCGATCAGCTTGAGGGTGTCCAGGCCGACTAGATCGGAGAGGCGCAGCGGACCCATCGGGTGTGACAACCCAGCGACGACGGCCTTGTCGATGTCGTCAACTGTAGCGAAGCCGGCCTCGACCATCCGGATCGCGGATAGCAGGTAGGGCACCAACAACGCATTGACGACGAAGCCGGACCGGTCGGAGCAGCGCACCACCTGTTTGCCAAGAACCGCGCTGGCAAACTCTTCGGTGCGAGCCGCCGCGGCCTCGTCGGTGACCAGCGTGCTGACCAGCTCAACCAACGGCAGCACCGGTACCGGGTTGAAGAAGTGCAGGCCGAGTACCCGCTGCGGGTTCTTGGTGGCTGCGGCGATCTTCATGATCGGGATGCTCGAGGTGTTCGACGCCAGCACCGCGTCAGGGTCGGTGATGACCCGGTCGAGTTCAGCGAAAATCTCGCGTTTGACAGCCTCGTCCTCGACGATCGCCTCGATCACCAACTGCCGGTCGGCCAGGTCGTTGAGATCGGTGGTGAAGGTCAGCTGCGCGAGTGCGCGGTCGCGCTCCCGCTCTGTCACCTTCCCGGCGCTGACGCCGCGCTCCAGCGACTTCGTTATGCGGTTGCGGCCCGCGGTGATCAGCGCCTCGGTGGTCTCGAACACCGTCACCGCCACACCGGCGCGAACGGACACCTCGGCGATACCGGAACCCATCTGTCCGGCGCCGACAACGCCGACCCGTTGGATCGCTACGTCACTCACATTGTTCTCCAGTCGTATTGTCGTGCACCGCAATAGGCCCCGCCCAGGGTCGCTGGGCGGGGCCTAAGCTGTCAACCTTTCCTACCGGCGAGCAGACACAGACTCGCACGATCTGGATCTCAGGAGTGCGATTCTGCGACTGCTCGGCAGAGGGTCAGGCTCTCAGTGAAACTGACCCTCTTCGGTTGAACCGGCCAGCGCGGTGGTCGACGAAGTGGGGTCGACCGTGGTGGCGATGCGGTCGAAGTAACCGGCACCGACCTCGCGCTGGTGCTTGGTCGCGGTGTACCCACGCTCCTCGGCGGCGAACTCCCGCTCCTGCAACTCGACGTAGGCGCTCATCTGGTTGCGGGCGTAGCCGTAGGCCAGATCGAACATCGAGTAGTTCAGCGCGTGGAAGCCGGCCAGCGTAATGAACTGGAACTTGAAGCCCATCGCGCCGAGCTCCTTCTGGAACCTCGCGATGGTTGCGTCGTCGAGGTGCTTGCGCCAGTTGAACGACGGCGAGCAGTTGTAGGCCAGCATCTGGTCCGGGAACTCGCTCTTGACACCCTCGGCGAATTTGCGGGCCAGCTCGAGGTCCGGCGTGCCGGTCTCCATCCAGATCAGGTCGGAGTACGGCGCGTACGCCTTGGCGCGTGCGATACAGGGCTCCAGGCCGTTCTTCACCCGGTAGAAGCCTTCCGCGGTGCGCTCACCGGTGATGAACGGACGGTCGCGCTCGTCGACATCGGAGGTGATCAGGGTGGCTGCCTCGGCGTCGGTGCGGGCGATGACGACGGTCGGCACGTCGGCGACGTCAGCGGCCAGGCGAGCCGAGGTCAGGGTGCGGATGTGCTGCTGGGTCGGGATCAGCACCTTGCCACCCAGGTGGCCGCACTTCTTCTCCGAGGCCAGCTGGTCCTCCCAGTGCGAGCCGGCGACACCGGCCGCGATCATGGCCTTCTGCAGCTCGTAGACGTTGAGCGCGCCACCGAAGCCGGCCTCACCGTCGGCGACGATCGGGGCGAGCCAGTTCTCGACGGACGTGTCGCCCTCGACCCTGGCGATCTCGTCGGCGCGCAGCAGCGCGTTGTTGATCCGGCGCACCACCTGCGGCACCGAGTTGGCCGGGTAGAGGCTCTGGTCGGGGTAGGTGTGGCCGGACAGGTTCGCGTCTCCGGCGACCTGCCACCCGGACAGGTAGATGGCCTTCAGGCCGGCCCGCACCTGCTGCACGGCCATGTTGCCGGTGAGCGCGCCCAGCGCGTTGACGAATTCGAGGTCATGCAGCTGGCTCCACAGCACCTCAGCGCCGCGGCGGGCCAGGGTGGCTTCCTCGACGACACTGCCCTGCAGGGCGACGACGTCCTCGGCCTTGTAGGTGCGAGTGATGCCTTTCCAGCGGGGATTGGTGTCCCAGTCGTGCTGGATCTCCCTGGGGCTCTTCGGCCTGCCAACGTCAGACATTCTTTACTCCTTAGCGGTCATACATTGCTGAAATTTCTGACGCCGTACCGGGCGGTCCGGGCAATCCGGGCGGTCCTGACAGCGCAGCTTCACTGGTGTGCTAAGTCGACGATGGCACAGGTCGCCGGGTGGGTCCACCTGTTTCACTTGCCAATTTCGGCAACAGCCTCGCGCTTTTTTGCTAACTTTGCGAAGTCAGGGAACAACTGAACCGTTTCAGAAACTACCGGCCGGTAACCCAAAGTTCGCAGGTCAACGGATGGTTTTGTAGGACAAGCGTACTGCTACAGAGCGAACAGTGAGGCGACCGCTTTTGTCTCGTCCCCGACGGCATATGTGAGCGTTGTAACAGGCCGATCCGCCAGGCCGGCACCGAACTTGTCCGTCGAACCGGCAGGGTGAACGTGCGAGATGACCTCCAGCTTGTCGCCCAGCGCAACCGCTGACTCGTGCTCGATCGTGATCCGCAGCGGGCCCTCGAGCAGCTCGGTGTGAGACGCCAGGTAGTCCTCGATCACGCTCCAATACACCGAGTTGTTCATGTGGTCGAACAAGTCGATGTCGGTGACGCGAACCGGGAACTCGTGGATTTCCGTCGCGTCCTCCCGGCGGCCCGGCTTCAGGTAGCCCTTCCAGCGCAGTCGCTTCTCCGAGGTGGTCTTGTGCAGACCGGCCAGGAAGTCATCGGCGATGCGCGACGGCGTCTCGGTTTCCTTGTTGACGTGGATCCAGAAGGCCTCGGATTCGATCAGCCCGCCTTTGCGCCCGTCGACACGAACCCGCATTTCGCACCACCTGTTCGAGGCGCCCGAACACCATCTGCGACAGCGCAGCATGTCCTGGAACTCGATCGGACGGATCAAATCGACCATGGTGCGCCGGACGATCCACAGCGGGTGGGTCTCCTCGAAGCCCATCTCGCGCAGCTGATCCTGGCCGATGTCCTGGATGTGGCGGCAGGCCGCGTCCAACCGCAGTCGGCCGGTGCGGTCGATGTCGCCCACCCGCAGCGGCCATTCACGGTCGAATACATCGGGGTGACCGTCGGGGTGACTTTCGGGCACCGGCATTAACTTTTTGTCCAGGGTCACGGCTGGGCTCCCCGTTTCCTCCTCGTACGCGCCCGGGTTTGCCCCGGGCCTCCCGATGCGAATCATGCCAACGACGTTCCCGAAAAACCAAACGAACAACAATCTCGCGGACCATCGGGCCACCGTGCCAACTCTGCGAAGCACGTCTTCGCACTGGCCGGTAGGCTTCATCGGGTGTCCAAGACATACGTCGGCTCACGCGTTCGCCAGCTGCGTAGCGAACGTGGATTCAGTCAGGCCGCACTGGCCCAGATGCTGGAGATCTCGCCGAGCTACCTCAACCAGATCGAGCACGATGTCCGCCCGCTGACGGTCGCCGTCCTGCTTCGGATCACCGAGGTATTCGGGGTGGACGCCACCTTCTTCGCACCCCAGGACGACACCCGGTTGGTCGCCGAGCTGCGCGAGGTCACGCTGGACCGCGACCTGGACATCGACATCGACCCACCCGAAGTCGCCGAAATGGTCAGTGCGCATCCCAGCCTGGCCCGCGCGGTGGTCAACCTGCATCGGCGCTACCAGATCACCACCGCGCAGCTGGCCGCGGCCACCGAGGAGCGGTTCTCCGACGGCAGCGGCAGCGGGTCCATCACCATGCCACACGAAGAGGTGCGCGATTACTTCTACCAGCGCCAGAACTACCTGCACGAGCTGGACACGGCGGCCGAGGACCTGACGATCCAGATGCGGATGCATCACGGCGACCTGGCCCACGAGTTGACCCGGCGCCTCACCGAGGTACACGACGTCCGCATCAACCGGCGGATCGATCTCGGTGACACCGTGCTGCACCGCTACGACCCCAAGACCAACACCCTGGAGATCAGCAACCATCTCTCGCCGGGCCAGCAGATCTTCAAGATGGCCGCCGAGTTGGCCTATCTCGAGTTCGGCGAGCTGATCGACAGCATGGTCGAAGAGGGCAAGTTCACCAGCGACGAGTCGCGCAAGCTGGCGCGGCTCGGGCTGGCCAATTACTTCGCGGCGGCCGCGGTGCTGCCCTACCGCCAATTCCACGACGTGGCCGAGAATTTCCGCTACGACGTCGAGCGGCTCTCGGCGTTCTACTCGGTGAGCTACGAGACCATCGCACACCGGCTCTCGACACTGCAACGGCCGTCGATGCGCGGCGTGCCGTTCTCGTTCATCCGCGTCGACCGCGCCGGCAACATGTCAAAACGCCAGTCGGCCACCGGTTTTCACTTCTCCTCCAGCGGCGGCACCTGTCCGTTGTGGAACGTCTACGAGACGTTCGCCAACCCGGGCAAGATCCTGGTGCAGATCGCCCAGATGCCCGACGGCCGCAACTACATGTGGGTGGCCCGCACCGTGGAGCGGCGCGCGCACCGGTATGGTCAGCCGGGTAAGACCTTCGCGATCGGGCTGGGCTGCGAACTTCGCCACGCGCATCGCCTCGTCTACTCGGAAGGACTCGACTTGTCGGGTGACGCAGGGAGTCTAGCGACACCGATCGGTGCGGGTTGCCGGGTCTGCGAACGCGACAACTGTCCCCAGCGGGCATTCCCCGCGCTCGGGCGCGCACTGGATCTCGACGAACATCGCAGCACGGTGTCGCCGTACCTGGTGAAGCAAGCATGACCGGCCCACCCGAGCAAGCCGGCCGCATCCCGTCGGGCAAGTTCCGTCAGTTGGGACCGGTCAACTGGGTACTGGCAAAGCTGGCCGCGCGCTCGGTGCGGGCACCCGAGATGCACCTGTTCACCACGCTCGGCCAGCGTCAGGGGCTGTTCTGGGCGTGGTCGCTGTACGGTGGCCGGCTGCTGCAGGGGCGGCTGCCGCGGGCCGACACCGAACTGGTCATCCTGCGGGTGGCGCATCTGCGCTCGTGCGAATACGAGTTGCAGCATCACCGCCGGATGGCGCGCGAGGAAGGCCTGGACGCCGAGACGCAGGCCACGATCTTCGCCTGGCCCGACGTCCCGGACGGCGACGGGCCGCGAAAGATACTGAGCTCCCGTCAGCAGGCGCTGCTGAACGCGACGGACGAGTTGATCAAGGACCGCTCGATCAGCGAGGGGACCTTCCAGCAACTGGCGAAGCATCTCGACCGGCACCGGCTCATCGAATTCTGCTTGCTCGCAACCCAATACGACGGGTTAGCGGCGACGATCACCGCGCTGAACGTCCCGTTGGACAATCCGCGCTAGCTGAAATAGATGTCGGCCAGCACGGCCAGCGACAGCACCACGGGAAGAATCGGCAGGCCGAAAGCAAACGCCGCCCATAGCCGCTTGCCGCGACGGCGCTGCATCAACCCCCACAGCACGGCGCAGACCGCCAGCACGGCGGACGCCGCCAGCACGATCAGACTCCACACGCTCACCGTTGCGACGTCGTCGCCGACCGTGATGGCCACCAGCCACAACAGGTAGCCGGCGACCAAGCCACCGATGGCACCCCCTAGGCCTTCCCGGGTCACCGTGCTCCCCATCAGAAGTTGATCATGTGGCCGATAAGGCCGTGGAAGCACTCCTGCAGCGCCTCGGACATCGTCGGATGGGTATGCACGTTGCGCGCGAGTTCGGTCGCGGTCAAGTCCCATTTCTGCGCCAGCGTGAGCTCCGGCAGCAGCTCGGAGACGTCGTGGCCGACCAGGTGGCCGCCCAGCAGCTCACCGTATTTGGCGTCGGCGACGAGCTTGACGAAGCCGCTCGGGTCGCCCACTCCGTGGGCTTTGGCGTTGGCCGTGAAGGGGAACTTGGCCACCTTGACGTCGTAACCCTCCTCGCGGGCCTGCTCCTCGGTGAGCCCGAAGCTGGCGACATTCGGCTGGCAGAATGTCGCGCGCGGCAGCATTCGGTAGTCGCCGAGGGCCAAAGTCTCTGCGCCGGCAATAGTTTCGGCCGCCACCACGCCCTGCGCCTCGGCGACGTGGGCCAGCTGCAGCTTGCCGGTGACGTCACCGATGGCGTAAATGTGTCCGACGTTGGTCTGCATGTAGTCGGTAATGCCGATCGCCCTGCGGTCGGTCAGCGCGACCCCGGCCTTGTCCAGTCCGTAGCCCTCGACATTGGGAGCAAAACCGATGGCCTGCAACACCTTTTCGGCCTTGAGTTCCTCAGACTTGCCGTCCTTGCTGACGGCCACGACGACTCCGCCTCCTGCAGAGCCGACTGTCGTCTATGGACTCGACCTTGGTTCCGGTGAGAATCTTGACGCCCAGCTTCTTGAACTGCTTCTCGACCTCCTTGGACGCCTCGGCATCCTCGTTGGGCAGCGCGCGCGGCAGGAACTCCACGATGGTCACGTCGACGCCGTAGTTCTTCAGCACGTAACCGAACTCCATGCCGATGGCGCCCGCCCCCGCGATGACGATCGACTCCGGCAGTTCGCGGGACAGGATCAGTTCCTCGTAGGTGACCACGTTCTCCGACAGCGAGGTGCCCGGGACCAGCCGGGTGCTGCTCCCGGTGGCGATGATGGCGTTGTCGAACGTGACCGTCACAGGGTTCTCAGCTCGGCCGCCTCCGTCGAGTTCGACCGCCAGCGTGTTGGCGTCGGTGAATCTGCCGTAGCCGTTGATCTCGGTGATCTTGTTCTTCTTCATCAGAAAGTGCACGCCGGCGACGCGGCCCTCGGCCACCTTGCGGCTGCGATCAAAAGCGACGCCGTAGTCGAAGGTCGCCTCGCCGCTGATGCCAAAAGTCTTGGCTTCCTTGGTGAAGATGTATGCGAGTTCGGCATTGCGCAGCAACGCCTTCGACGGAATGCAGCCGACGTTGAGGCAGACTCCACCCCAGTACTTCGGCTCGACGACCGCGGTATTCAGACCAAGCTGCGCGGCACGAATGGCAGCGACATATCCACCGGGACCAGCCCCGATAACGACGACGTCAAAGTGAGTCACGGCCACTACCCTAACGGCCAGGTACCCGGTGAGCTCAATAGGGAATGAAGCCGAACAGACAATTCCCGATCCGCGCGCAGGAGTAATAGCCGTAAAGCGGTGCGGCCGCCGCGAGCGAGGCGAACGGTCCCGACATCACCCCGAGCGACAACGCCGTGATCGTCGGACGCCCTTCGACCATCGACAGCATCAAGCCGGCCACGGTGCACGCGACGATGTAGACCAGGACGACGTACACGGGCGCCGTCTTGTCAATCGTGTGGAACCACCAATAGAACAGGCTCAGCCCGACCTCCGCCGCGGCGAACCACGCGCCGAAGAGCACCAGCAGCAACTTCCACCACTTCACGTACTGGTAGCGCCCGGGCACCGCGACCGGGGTGGCAGATCCCTCTGCCGCGGGAGTATCCGGCGGCGAGGCGCCGTCATTCTCGGCTAACTCGTCTTTCTCGGCTTTCTTTTCCGAAGCTTGTCGTCTTCTGTTCCAGTTCGGGTATGACGAGCGAGGGTTGGGAGCCCGTGTCGTCGAAATCCCGGAAATCGGGCACGAACGGCTCAGTGCCCGGGTTCGACGCACGATCATCAGCCACCGGACGCCACCTGGTAGGCGATCAGCACGCAGAACCAGCCCGGCGCCAGCGCCAGGATGAACGCACCCAGCATCGTCACCCAGCGACGCCCGGAGAAGAAGATGATGGACAACCCGAGCACGCTGGGGAGCCCGACCACCAGAGCCAGCACCGCGTCGGTCCGCATCTGGGTGTGAACCAACACGGTGGCCGCCACGCCCGCAAGCAGGCCGACCGCGTTACCAACCAACATTGCGCTGGTCAGCAGCCATGATCGGGGAAGCGGGATCACGGTCTACGACCTTACTTCGATTACCGCCGAGGGACCCGGCACGCTCCCGGCGCGTTGTCCGCCACGATCGAGCCCCGCGCCGACGGGCGTTCGCCCCGTTCGTAGGTGGCCCCGGTGATCACTGGTGCGTCCCGCAACAGCGCCGTCTCGTCCTCGCTGAAGACCCGGCCGCGGCTCAGAAACCGCATACCCTCGGGCGCTTCGAGACTGAAGCCGCCGCCGCGCCCGGGCACCACATCGATGATCAGCTGGGTGTGCTTCCAGGCCTGATACTGCGGACCGGAGATCCACACCGGCACCCCATCGGCGCAGACGTCGAGGATGCCGAGCAAGACGTCGCGGTCACCGACCAGGAAATCCCCCTGTGGGTAACACATGGGCGAGGACCCGTCGCAGCAGCCACCGGATTGGTGGAACATCACCGGACCGTGGCTGTCCTGCAGCCGTCCCAGCAGTTCGGCGGCGTCCGCGGTGATGACCACCCCCACTGGGGACCCTTGCGGGGCCGACCTGGTCATCAGAACAACCCGAGCGCCTTGTCGGAGTAGGACACCAACAGGTTCTTGGTCTGCTGGTAATGCTCGAGCGCCATCTTGTGACCCTCCCGGCCGAAACCGGACTGCTTGTAGCCACCGAAGGCCGCGTGCGGCGGGTACACGTGGTAGCAGTTGACCCACACCCGGCCGGCCTTGATCTCCCGCCCGGCCCGGTAGGCGGTGTTGCCGTCCCGGCTCCACACACCCGCACCCAGGCCGTAGAGGGTGTCGTTGGCGATGCCCATCGCGTCGTCGTAGTCACGGAACGACGTCACCGTCACCACCGGCCCGAAGATCTCTTCCTGGAAGATCCGCATCTTGTTGTTGCCGCTGAAGATCGTCGGCTGCACGTAGAAGCCGCCGGACAGGTCGCCGCCGAGTTCGGCGCGCTCGCCCCCGGTGACGATCTTGGCGCCCTCACTCTTGCCAATCTCGATGTAGGACAACACCTTTTCCAACTGGTCGTTGGACGCCTGGGAACCCAGCATGGTCGCGATGTCCAGCGGATCGCCCTGCCGGACCGCCTTGGTCCGGATCGCGGCCAGCTCCAGGAACTCGTCGTAGATGTCGGCCTGGATCAGGCTGCGCGACGGGCAGGTGCACACCTCACCCTGGTTGAGCGCGAACAAGGTGAAGCCCTCCAGCGCCTTGTCCTGGAAGTCGTCGTTGGACGCCATCACATCGGAGAAGAAGATGTTGGGACTCTTGCCGCCGAGTTCCAGGGTGACCGGGATCAGATTCTGCGAGGCGTACTGCATGATGAGTCGCCCGGTGGTGGTTTCGCCGGTGAACGCGATCTTGGCAATGCGGTCGCTGGATGCCAGCGGCTTGCCCGCCTCGGCGCCGAACCCGTTGACGATGTTGACCACGCCTGGCGGCAACAGATCACCGATCAGCGACATCAGGTACAGGATCGAGGCCGGGGTCTGTTCGGCGGGCTTGAGCACCACCGCGTTGCCGGCCGCCAGTGCCGGCGCCAGCTTCCAGGCACCCATCAGGATCGGGAAGTTCCACGGGATGATCTGGCCGACGACGCCGAGCGGCTCGTGGAAGTGGTAGGCGACGGTGTCCTCGTCGATCTGGGACAGCGCACCCTCCTGGGCCCGGATCGCCGCCGCGAAATACCGGAAATGATCGGCCGCCAGCGGGATGTCGGCGGCCAGTGCCTCCCGGATCGGTTTGCCGTTGTCCCAGACCTCGGCCACCGCCAGCGCGGCGGTGTTGGCGTCGATGCGGTCGGCGATCTTGTTCAGGATCGCGGCCCGCTCGGCGGGGGCGGTCTTGCCCCACGCCGGGGCCGCCGCATGCGCGGCGTCCAGCGCCTTGTCGATGTCGGCTTCGTCGGAGCGCGGAATCTCGCAGAACGCCTGGCCGGTCACCGGCGTCAGGTCCTCGAAATAGCGGCCCTGGACTGGTGCGACCCATTCACCCCCGATGAAGTTGCCGTACCGGGATTCATACGACATCAGGGCCCCGGCGGAACCCGGACGTGCGAAGACAGTCATCAGCTCGGCTCCTCTGCCCACCAGCCCGGTTGTAATACAACTCACACTACCGTCGGGGACGACAATGGCGTCCATGACATCTGAGGCTCAACCGTCCGACGACGATCCGTACCTGTGGCTCGAAGAGGTCACCGGCGACGAGGCGCTGGATTGGGTGCGCGCCCGCAACGAACCGACGCTGGCACAGCTGTGCGACGACGAATTCGAGCGGATGCGCATCGAGGCGCTCGAGGTGTACGACACCGATGCCCGGATCCCGTACGTGGGCCGCCGCGGCGAATACCTCTACAACTTCTGGCGCGACGCGGCCAACCCGCGCGGGCTGTGGCGGCGTACCACGCTGGACAGCTATCGCACCGACTCCCCCGACTGGGATGTGCTGATCGACGTCGATGAACTCGGTCGCGCGGACGGCGAGAAATGGGTCTGGGCCGGTGCCAATGTCATCGAACCCGACTTCACCCGCGCCCTGGTCTGGCTCTCCCCAGGTGGCTCGGACGCGTCGCTGCTGCGTGAATTCGACATGCTGACACGCGAATTCGTCGCCGACGGGTTCCAGCTGCCCGAGGCGAAGTCGGTGGCCGGCTGGGCCGACCCGGACACGGTGCTGGTGGGCACCGACTTCGGCCCTGACTCGCTCACCGAGTCCGGCTACCCGCGAATCATCAAGCGCTGGCGCCGGGGCACACCGTTGACCGAGGCGGAAACGATCTTCGAGGGCACCCGCGCCGACGTCCGTGTGGTGGCCTCAGTCGATCGCACCCCCGGTTTCGAGCGCACCTTGTTGGTGCGGGCCGTCGACTTCTGGAACGACGAGGTCTACGAACTACGCGGCTCGGAGCTGATCCGCATCGACGCGCCCACCGACGCCGGCTTGTCGACCCACCGCGAATGGTTGCTGATCGAGTTGCGCAGCGATTGGTCCAGAGCTGACATGACCTATCGCGCCGGCTCGCTGCTGGCCGCTCAATACGATGAATTTCTCTCCGGCACAGCCGAATTGACGGTTGTCTTCGAGCCCGACGAGCACACCGCACTGCACCAGTTCGCCTTCACCCGCGACCGGCTGCTGCTCGTCACACTGGCCGACGTGGCCAGTCGCGTCGAAATCGTCACATTAGGGACCTGGCAGCGTGAACCTCTGGCCGGCATTCCGGCCGCCACCAACACCGTGATCGTCGCCGCCGACGACACCGGCGACGAGTACTTCCTCGACTCCAGCGGGTTCGACGCGCCGTCGCGGCTGATGCGCGGCACCGGCACCGGACCCCTCGATCAGGTCAAGTCCGCACCGGCCTTCTTCGATGCCGAAAACATCACGGTGACACAGCATTTCGTCACCTCGGAAGACGGCACGTCGATTCCCTACTTTTTGGTGCGCCCCGACGGCATCAGCGGTCCCGGCCCCACCCTGCTGGGCGGCTACGGCGGATTCGAGTCGTCCAACACACCGGGGTACGCCGGCGTGCTGGGCCGGCTGTGGCTGGCCCGCGGGGGCACCTACGCGATGGCCAACATCCGCGGCGGCGGCGAGTACGGGCCGGCCTGGCACACCGGGGCCATGCGCGAGAACCGGTACAAGGTGGACGAAGACTTCGCCGCGGTCGCCACCGATTTGGTGAACCGCGGCATCACCACCGTCGAGCAACTCGGCGCCCGGGGCGGCAGCAACGGCGGGCTGCTGATGGGCATCATGCTGACCAAATATCCAGAGAAATTCGGCGCGCTGGTCTGCGATGTCCCACTGCTGGACATGAAGCGTTACCACCTGTTGCTGGCCGGCGCCTCATGGGTCGCCGAATACGGCGATCCCGACAATCCCGACGACTGGGCGTTCATCTCCGAATACTCGCCGTACCAGAATATTTCGGCCACCCGGAAGTACCCGCCGGTGCTGTTCACCACCTCGACGCGCGACGACCGGGTGCACCCGGGCCATGCCCGCAAGATGGCGGCGGCGCTGCAGGCCGTGGGCCATCGGGTCTGGTACTACGAGAACATCGAGGGCGGCCACGGCGGCGCGGCCGACAACGAGCAGGCCGCGTTCGTGACAGCCCTGAGTTACTCGTTCCTGCACCACACGCTGGGCGGCTCGGGCGCCTGAGCGCCGAGCTGCGCCAGGCCAACGGGATCGTCGCCGGGATCGTGCAGATGGCCTGGTTGCGCTTCCTGCTCTACAACGCATTGGGCGCGATCGCGTGGGTGGGCGTGTGGGTCTTTGTCGGCTATTGGGCCGGCGACCACATCACGGCGATCTACGACAAGATCGAGCGCTACCAAAACCACCTGCTGGCAGCCATCGCCGTCATCGGACTTGCCCTGGCGGTCCGCTGGGTGCTCAAGCGTCGATCCCGGCACGGCGCGGCAGCGCAGAGTTAGCGCGAGTCTCGCTTTACAGACGGCCGCCGAACGACTTCGCTTGGCTCATGCCAAGACCCGAGCCGACGCCCGACTTCGAGACCCTGCTGTACAAGACGGCGGGGCCGGTAGCCACCATCACGCTCAACCGACCTGAACAACTCAACACCATCGTCCCGCCGATGCCCGACGAGATCGAGGCGGCGATCGGGCTGGCCGAGCGCGACCAGAACGTCAAGGTCATCGTGTTGCGGGGCGCCGGACGTGCGTTCTGCGCCGGCTACGACTTCGGTGGTGGCTTTCAGCATTGGGGCGAGGTCATGATGACCGATGGAAAGTGGGACCCGGGCAAAGACTTCGCCATGATCTCCGCCCGCGAGACCGGGCCGACGCAGAAGTTCATGGCCATCTGGCGGGCGTCCAAACCGGTGATCGCCCAGGTGCACGGCTGGTGTGTGGGCGGGGGCAGCGACTACGCGCTGTGCGCCGACATCGTGATCGCCAGCGAAGACGCCGTGATCGGCACCCCGTACAGCCGGATGTGGGGGGCGTACCTGACCGGCATGTGGCTCTATCGGCTGAGCCTGGCCAAGGTCAAGTGGCACTCGCTGACCGGCCGGCCGCTGACCGGCGTGCAAGCCGCCGATGTCGAGCTGATCAACGAGGCGGTGCCGTTCGAACGACTCGAGGCGCGGGTCGCCGAGATCGCCGCCGAACTGGCCCAGATCCCGCTGTCGCAGCTGCGGGCGCAGAAGATGATCGTCAACCAGGCCTACGAGAACATGGGCCTGGCCTCCACCCAGATGCTGGGCGGCATCCTCGACGGGCTGATGCGCAACACCCCCGATGCGCTCGACTTCATCCACACCGCCGAGACCCAGGGCGTACGCGCCGCCGTCGAGCGCCGCGACGGCCCGTTCGGCGATTACAGCCAGGCCCCACCGGAGCTGCGGCCGGACCCATCGCACGTCATCGTCGCTGATAGCGATGGCTAGTGAGATGGACTACTAATACGGTCCCGAACTCACATCCGGGTCTGCAAAAGTGCTACGGTGGACGCTATGTCTCGGCTGAGTAACAGCCTGCGTGCAGGCGCCGTTTTCGTTTCTCTCATCCTCGCCGCGACGGCCTTCCCCAAGACCGCCGTAGCCGACTCCACGGACGACTTCCCGATCCCCCGCCGGCAAATCGCCACCACCTGCGACGCGGAGCAGTATCTGGCGGCCGCCAGGGACACCAGCCCGATCTACTACCAGCGGTACATGATCGACTTCCACAACCGGCCGGTCGACATCCAGCAGGCCACGATCGACCGGATCCACTGGTTCTACTCGCTGAGCTCCGCCGACCGCCGCCAGTACTCCGAGGACACCGCCACCAACGTCTACTACGAGCAGATGGCGACCCACTGGGGAAACTGGGCGAAGATCTTCTTCAACAACAAGGGTGTCGTCGCGAAGGCCACCGAGGTCTGCAACGGATACCCGAAGGGCGACATGTCCGTCTGGGACTGGACGGCATAACCGCAACGCAGAGACGCGCAGTCTCCCCCGACCTCGGCTGTCCCCCAATAGGGGGACAGCCGAATTCATCTCTTCAGTAGCCTATTCGGCAAGACAGTCCGCAGCGCATCGTCGCGGAGCGCATCAACCCGACCATCGGTGCGTACCGAAAGGACAGCCCCGGCAAGGGTTTCTGGGTCGGTCCCGGCAAGACTCGAGCACTAATCCTTCGCGAGGAACTGGTGCAGTTTCTACACCGCCTGGTCGATGGTGAAGCTGGCCGGCGGGTGCCGTGGGGGAACTCCTTGAAGGTCTCCAGGAACATGGTCGCCATCGCGATCGCGTACATCACGAAGTAGGCGTGATGCATGAACCAGTCGTAGTAGGTGTTCGAGGGCCCAAATGGCCGACTCCTTTGAATGTTCGTCAGTAGTGCGGCGCGCTCGCCGGGAACCGATCGGTCTTCTCCGCCTCATCGGGCGACTCGTCGTTCTTGCCGCCGTTTTGGCCGGCGCGTCCTCGCTGGGCAGCAGCAGGGCGCGAACCGCCGGACGCGGCCCGTACGGCCGAAGCATCTGGCTGGCGGGGCGCGTGCGCACCTTCGTCGGCCACCAGAACCAGCGACCCATCAGCGCGGCCACGGACGGCATCATGAACGAACGCACAATCAAGGTGTCGAACAACAGACCCAGAGCGATAGTGGTACCGACCTGCCCCATGACCCGCAGCGGGCTGATCGCAAACGTCGCCATCGTGGCGGCGAATACCAGGCCCGCGGATGTCACCACCGCGCCGGTGCCGGCCATCGACCGGATGATTCCGGTCTTGATTCCGGCATGGATCTCCTCCTTGAACCGGCTGACCAACAGCAGGTTGTAGTCGGATCCCACCGCCAACAGCAGAATGACCGACATCGCCAGCACCATCCAGTGCAGTTCTTTGCCCAGAATGTCCTGCCACAGCAGCACCGAAAGCCCGAATGAGGCCCCTAAGGAAATCAGCACCGTCCCCACGATGGTGATCGCGGCGACCAGACTTCGGGTGATGATCAGCATGATGATCAAAATGAGGCAGGCCGCGGATATTCCGGCGATCATCAGGTCGTACTTCGACCCGTCGCGCATGTCCTTGTAGACCGCGGCCGTGCCGCCGAGCCAGATCTTGGATCCCTCCAGCGGCGTTCCCTTGATGGCTTCCTTGGCCGCAAGCTTGATCGGCTCGACGTGCGAAATGCCTTCGGGCGTCGCCGGAGGGACGTCATGGGAGATGATGAAACGGGCGGCGTGGCCGTCGGGCGACAGGAACATCTTCAAACCGCGCTTGAAATCGGGGTTGTCGAAGACCTCCGGCGGAATGTAGAACGAGTCGTCGTTCTTGGCCGCGTCGAACGCCTGACCCATCGCGGTCGAGTTCTGGCTCATGACGTCCATCTGGTCATACATCGAATTCATCGAGCTGTGCATCGTCAGCATCATCGTCTTCATCGTCGTCATGGTCGCGATCATCGACGGGAACGTCGCCAGCATCTCCTGCATCAACGCATCCAACTGGGCGATGTCGTTCGACAGGTACGAGAACTTTTCAGTGATCTGATCCAGACCGTCGAGCGCGTCGAAGATGGATCTGATCGCATAGCAGGACGGGATGTCGTAGCAGTGCCTGTCGAAATAGAAATAGGCACGAAGCGGCCGGAAGAAGTCATCGAAATTGGCGATGTTGTCGCGCAATTGCGCTGTCACGTCCAACATTTCATGCGTGAGGCCGTCCATGTGGTGAGTGACGGCAGCCAGCCTTTGCATGATCGAGTACATGTGATTCATCGTGTCGATCGTGGTCTGCATAGCGTCGGCCTGCTCGAGCATGTCGGCCATCCGCTTCTTCATATACTCCTGGTTCTCGACCTGCGTGATGCTGTTCATGCTGATCTGGAACGGGATCGAGGTGTGCTCGATCGGAGCTCCCAGCGGCCTCGTTATCGTTTGGACGCGCGCAACGCCTGGGATATGGAAGACGTTCCTGGCGATCCTGTCCAGCACCAACATGTTCGCCGGATTGCGCATGTCGTGATCGGTCTCGATCATGAGCAATTCCGGATTCATCCGGGCGTTGGAGAAGTGCCGCTCCGCGGCCTCATACCCGACGACCGCCTTCGTGCTGTCGGGCAGATACTGGCGGTTGTCGTAATTCGTCCGGTACCCGGGCAGCGCGAGCAAGCCGATGAGCGCGATGGCGATCGACACGGCCAGGATCGGCCCAGGCCACCGAACAATGGCGGTGCCCACGCGACGCCAACCCCGTGTCCGCATCTTCCGCTTCGGGTCGAACAGGCCGAACCGACTTCCCACCGTCAAAATCGCCGGGCCCAGCGTGAGCGCCGCAAGAACGGCGACAAGCGTCCCCACCGCGCACGGGACGCCAAGGCTCTGGAAATACGGAAGCCGAGTGAAGCTCAGGCAATACATCGCACCGGCAATGGTCAGTCCGGAGCCCAGGACCACGTGCGCGGTGCCATGAAACATGGTGTAGAAGGCCTGTTCTCGATCCTCACCGACCGACCGCGCCTCCTGATACCGGCCCAGCACAAAGATCGCGTAGTCGGTACTCGCCGCGATCACCATCAACACCAGCAGATTCACCGCGAAGGTCGATAGGCCGATGATCTCGTTATCAGCCAGGAACGCGACAAACTGTCGCGCCGCGAACAGTTCGAGCAACACCATCAGCAGGGTGACTATGACGGTGACGATCGAACGGTAGACCCACAGCAGCATCACGATGATCACGCAGAAAGTGAGGATCGTGACCAGGATGACGCCCTTATCACCGGCGGCCGACTGATCGGCTGTCAGGGCCGCCGCGCCGGTGACATAGGCCTTGATTCCAGGCGGCGCCGGCGTGTCGTCGACAATCTTGCGGACCGCCTTGACGGAGTCATTGGCCTTGCTCTCACCCTGATTGCCCTTGAGGTAAATCTGGACGTATGCGGCCTTTCCGTCCGAGCTCTGCGAGCCGGCCGCCGTCAGCGGATCCCCCCAGAAGTCCTGCACGTGCTCTACGTGCGTCGTGTCCGCCTCTAGCTTCCTTGACCAGTTGGTCGTAATAGTGGTGCGCGTCGTCGCCGAGCGGCTTGTCGCCCTCCAGCACGATCATGACGTTGCTGTCGCTGTCGAATTCGTTGAATACCTTGCCGACACGTTGCGTCGCCTGCATCGACGCCGCCTCTTTCGGGCTCATCGGCACCGTGTGTGCTTTGCCGACTGTTTCCAGGTCGGGCACGAACATGCTGAGGCATACGACCAGCCCGATCCAGCCCAGGACGATTAGCACCGCGAACTTGTGGACCGTCCGCGCAAAGAACGGCATGTGTGGGAGCCCTGCGGCCTGGTAGTCGGTCATGCGGACTTCACTATGCAGAAGGTTTCAGCGTTCACTCCGGTGATCGACCTTTCGTCTTTGACTACGTCGTTCACGATGATCTGGCAGCCGATCTGGTCTCCGTCGGTCTGGGCGACCACATTGACGCTCACCGACGGCAGCGTCGTGGTGACCGAGAGCGTCCAGGGCAGCGGCACGTTGTCTATCCGCCGCGGCTGGGCGTTGATGTCCAGGTAGTTGATATTCGCGGTAGCACCAGACCCGTAGACCTTGTAGACCACGTGCTTGGGGTTGAACGGCTTGATGTCATCCAGGCTGCTGTTGCCGATCCCCGAAGTGTCGTGATTGCCGAAGAAGGAGCGGAGCCGAAGGACGCAGAACGCCGCCACCGCGATCACCACCGCTATGACCAGTACGATCCACATCCTCTTCGCCGTGTCGGCGACCGCGATCTTCGGCACCTGATCACCTTTCGCCTATCGGGCGACCCGCCGCCCGTTCGGAAAACCCGGAAAACCCGCTCGCCGCCATAGCTATCCAGCAAGATGCTTTGGTGCGCTAAGTATCTTAGCCACACCGGCGCGGATGCGCGCGCCATGGTCGACGTCATCTTCACCCCACTTCACTCACTGAAGAAGACCCGGACACGAGGCCGATGCAGGTGGCGGTGAGCACTCGCGTGAGTGCGGATGCGAAGTCGATGTTCCACTCTTGCGGGAGGACCTCGGGCTCCTCCGCGTAGACGTCGGAGAGCCGCTCCGGGGGATTGGCGATCTGCCAGAAGGCGGCGGCCAACGAGTAGGCGGCGATCAACGTATCGAATGCGCCCGAACGCCCGAGCACGGGCAGCGCACGCTCGATCGCATCCGCGAGAGCGACCGCGGCGGCAGCGATGGTCCGCCTGATCTCCACGACCCGTTCGATTTCGACCTCATGCTCGAGGTGCAGATGGAGGTTGGCCAGCAGGTCGCAGAACAGCGGATCGGCGGCCAGCCCGTTGGCCAGCGTCTCGGCCACCCGCTCCGGCGACATCTCGCCTTCGCTCAGGTCGTCGCACACCGAGTTCGACCAACGCACCCAACCTTCGGCGGCCAAGTGCAGCAGCACCTCCTTATGGGAGGTGAAATATCGGCGAACCGCGGAGTAGTGGATTCCGGCACGACTGGCAACCGCGGTCAGCGTCACCGAGGCGACACCGGTCTCGACGGCCAGCGAGCGCGCCGCTTCCACGAGTGCCGCCGCACGTTGGCGTTTGTTTTCCTCTGTGCGGGCGCGCCGGAATGCGAGTTGCGCCACTCGCAGAGGATAACGCACATGATGTGATTTGTATAACGCACGCCATGTGATTTGCACTGGTGGAACCATTCTTTGGCCTGCCGTTACGCACGTGATATGCGTTACACTCCAGGGCGCGAGGGGAAGGAGTAAACAATCCGATTTGGACCGCTGGTCCGTGATTTACTTAGGCAAGGCTTAGCTGTGCTCGTGGCCACATGCGGTTGCACCTGAGCCAGCCCGCGACGTAGCGTCCGCCCGTATATAGATGCCAATCGGTGAAGGGGACCTGAGATTTTCAAGGTGCTGGGACGGACCTGGATTCCGCTGGTCATCTTGGCGGTGGTGTTCGTCGGGGGATTCACCGTGTACCGGGTCCGCAGCTTCTTCGCCTCCGATAAACGCGAGTCCTATTCCGACAGCAACCTGTCCAACACCAAGCCTTTCAACCCCAAGCGGCTGACGTACGAAGTGTTCGGCCCACCCGGAACGGTCGCGGATATCAGCTACTTCGACGTCAACTCCGATCCGCAACGGGTTGACGGAGCACGGCTGCCGTGGACACTGCACATGACGACGAGCCAGGCGGCGGTGATGGGAAACCTTATCGCTCAAGGTGATAGCGACAGCATTGGCTGCCGGATCACCGTGGACGACGTCGTCAAAGCCGAGCGGATCTCCAACGAGGTCAACGCCTACACCTTCTGCGTGGTGAAGTCCGAGTGAGTACCACATTCGCCAACGACCCGGACACCGCCCACACCGAAACCGAAAAGCCGTTCATCGCGCGGATGATTCACGCCCTCGCGGTGCCCATCATCCTTTTCTGGCTGGCAGTCTGCGCCGCCCTGACCCTGCTCATCCCCTCGCTGGAAGAGGTCGGGCAGGAGCGTTCGGTCTCGCTGAGCCCCAAGGAAGCGCCATCCTTCGCGGCGATGAAGCGCATCGGCCAGGTGTTCAACGAGGGCAACTCCGACAGTATGGCGATGATCGTCCTGGAGAGCGACAAGCCCCTCGGAGACGACGCCCACAGGTACTACGACGAGCTGATTCGCCGGCTGCGAGCAGACCACAAGCACGTGCTGAGCGTCCAGGATTTCTGGGGCGATCCGCTCACGGCGGCGGGCGCGCAAAGCAACGACGGCAAGGCCGCCTACGTTCAGGTGACTCTCGGCGGTAACCAGGGCGAGCCGCTGGCCAACGAATCCGTCGAAACGGTGCGCAAGATCGTCGCGCAAATGCCGACACCGGTGGGGCTGAAAACCTACGTCACCGGGCCGTCGGCGCTCGTCGCGGATATGCACCACAGCGGCGACAAATCCATGATCAGAATCACCGTGACCACGGTCGCCGTGATTCTCGCGATGTTGCTACTGGTCTACCGGTCGATCATCACCGTGGTACTGCTGCTGCTCACGGTGGGGCTGGAGCTGACCGCGGCGCGCGGAGTCGTCGCACTGCTCGGCCATAGCGGCGCCATCGGTCTGTCCACCTTTGCCGTCAGCCTGCTCACTTCGCTGGCGATCGCGGCCGGTACGGACTACGGCATCTTCATCATCGGGCGATATCAGGAAGCACGGCAGGCCGGCGAGGACCGGGAAACAGCCTTCTACACCATGTATCGCGGCGTCGCCCACGTGATCCTGGGCTCCGGATTGACCATCGCCGGGGCGACGTTCTGCCTCAGCTTCGCCCGGATGCCCTACTTCTACACGTTGGGGATCCCCTGCGCGGCGGGGATGCTGGCCGCCGTCGCGGTCGCGATGACGCTGGCCCCGGCAATTCTGGTCGTCGGCAGCCGGTTCGGCCTGTTCGACCCCAAGCGGCTGCTCAAAGTTCGCGGCTGGCGACGCGTCGGCACCATGGTGGTGCGCTGGCCGCTGCCGATCCTCGCCGCCACCTTGGCCGTCGCCCTGGTTGGCCTGCTCGCGCTGCCCGGATACAAGACCAACTACAACGACCGGGCTTATCTACCGAGTTTCATACCCGCCAACGAGGGCTACGCGGCCGCGGATCGCCATTTCTCCCAGGCCAGAATGAAGCCCGAGATATTGATGATCGAGTCGGATCACGATATGCGCAATCCGGCGGACTTTCTGGTGTTGGACAAACTCGCCAAGGGCATCTTCCGTGTTCCCGGCATTTCCCGGGTCCAGGCGATAACCAGGCCAGACGGAACGGCAATGGACCACACGTCGATACCGTTCCAAATCAGCATGCAGAACGCCGGTCAAGTGCAGACCATGAAGTACCAGCGCGACCAGATGAACAACATGCTCAAGCAGGCCGAGGAGATGGAAAAGACCGAAGAGCTGATGCGGCGGATGTACGGCCTGATGTCGCAGCTCGCCGGCACGACCCACCAGATGTACCTGGACACCCAGGAGATGCAGGCGGTCACGAACGACCTGCGCGATCACCTCGCCAATTTTGACGATTTCTTCCGGCCGATTCGCAATTATTTCTACTGGGACAGACACTGCTTCGACATTCCGGTCTGCTGGAGCATCAGATCGATATGGGACTCGCTGGACGGCGTGGACCAGATCGCCGAGAAGTTGAACACCCTGGTCGGCGACATCGGAAAGCTCGACGCGCTGATGCCGGAGATGATCGCGACGTTCCCGCCGATGATCGAGTCCATGGACAACATGCGGATCATGATGCTGAGCATGCACAGCACCATGTCGGGCATCTTCGACCAGATGAACGAGATGAGCGACAACGCGACGGCCATGGGGAAGGCCTTCGACGCCGCCAAGAACGACGACTCGTTCTACCTGCCACCGGAGGTCTTCAAGAACGCGGACTTCAAACGCGCCATGAATTCGTTCCTGTCCTCGGACGGGCACGCGGCTCGCTTCATCATTCTGCATCGGGGTGACCCCGCGTCGGCCGAAGGCATCGCGAGTATCGATCAGATACGGACCGCGGCCGAGGAGTCGCTCAAGGGCACGCCGCTGGAGGACGCGAAGATCTACGTGGCCGGAATGGGGGCTGTCTTCAAGGACATCTCCGAGGGCGCACAGTGGGATCTACTGATCGCGGGCATTGCTTCGCTGTGCCTCATTTTCATCATCATGCTGATCATCACGCGGGCGTTCATTGCCGCGGCGGTGATTGTGGGCACGGTGGCGCTTTCCCTGGGTGCGTCCTTCGGATTGTCAGTGCTGTTGTGGCAGCACATCATTGGCAAGGAACTGCACTGGCTGGTGCTTGCCATGTCCGTCATCGTGCTGTTGGCGGTGGGGTCTGACTACAACCTGCTGTTGGTGTCCAGGTTCAAGCAGGAGATAGGCGCGGGGCTGAAAACCGGCATCATCCGCTCGATGGGCGGCACCGGCAAGGTTGTGACGAACGCGGGCCTGGTGTTCGCGATCACAATGGCCTCCATGGCCGTCAGCGACCTGCGGGTTATCGGTCAGGTGGGCACCACCATCGGCCTGGGTCTGCTGTTCGACACGCTGATCGTGCGCTCGTTCATGACGCCGTCCATCGCCGCGCTGTTGGGGCGCTGGTTCTGGTGGCCGCTGCGCGTGCGCGAGCGTCCTCTCAGGACTCCGCCAAAGCCCGTCGAATCGGATCCGGTGGATCGCTCGCTGGCGTACACCGACTCGGCCTGATGGTGGCGACCCGCCGCACCCGGAGCTGCCGCGCATGCGATCGCCACTGAGGGCCAAGCCCCGTCCGCGCAGCGGGCGGCTACGAATAGCTGGTGTGCATCAATCAGACGCCCCACCGGGCCGGGCGGTCGCCGTCATCGGCAGCGGAGTAGCCGGTCTCACCGCGGCTTACATCCTGTCCGGACGTGACCGAGTCACCTTGTACGAGGCCGACGATCGGCTCGGCGGCCACGCCCACACCCACTTTCTGGACTCCCCCGATGGATCCGGTGGCCTTATCGGCGTCGACTCCGCGTTCCTGGTGCACAACGACCGGACCTATCCGACGCTGTGCCGGTTGTTCGACGACCTCGGTGTGGCCACCCAGGAATCGGACATGTCGATGTCGGTGCGGGCCGACGACATCGGACTCGAATACGCCGGGGCGCGGGGGGTTCGGGGGCTGTTCGCCTGCCGGCAGGCGCTGCGGCCACGCTATCTGGGCATGCTCGCCGAGGTCCTGCGGTTCCACCGCGCCGCGACGCGGCTGCTGCGCGACGAGGCCGCCGACGAGCTCGAGACGCTGGAAAGCTTTCTGAACCGGCACGGCTTCTCCGCCTACTTCGTCGACTACTTCATCACCCCGCTGGTGGCGGCGGTGTGGTCGTGTGCCGGCGAGGACGCCTTGCGCTATCCGGCCCGGTACCTGTTCGTCTTCCTGAGCCATCACGGGATGTTGACGGTGTTCGGCTCACCCAGATGGCGCACGGTGACGGGCGGCTCGGCAACTTACGTGCGGGCCATCGCGTCCCGGCTGGACGAGGTGTCGACCCGAACGCCGGTGCATTCGCTGCGGCGGCTGCCCGGCGGCGGCGTCATGGTGCACGCGGGCAGCGACGCGCCACGGTTCTTCGACGCCGCCGTGGTGGCCGTGCATCCCGATCAAGCGCTGCTGTTGCTCGACGAGCCGACTCCGCGCGAGCGGGCCGTCCTGGGGGCAATCCCCTACTCCACCAACCGCGCCCAACTGCACACCGACGAATCGGTGCTGCCCCGGCACCCCCGGGTCCGGGCATCCTGGAACTATCTGGTGTCGCCCGGCAACGGCCCCGTGGTGGTCAGCTACGACGTCAGCAGGCTGATGCGCATCGACGGCAACCGGCGATTCCTGGTGACCCTCGGCGGCCATGACCGGGTTGATCCTGGCTCGGTGCTTGCCGAGATGACCTACAGCCATCCGCTCTACACGCCGGAATCGGTTGGGGCACAAGAACTCTTGCCGCAGATCGACGACGACAGCGTGGTGTTCGCGGGTGCCTACCACGGCTGGGGATTCCACGAGGACGGCGCCGCGTCGGGACTGCGCGCGGCCCGCCGCCTCGGCGCCGACTGGCCGACGATACCGTCATCGACGCCGCATTCGGAGGTGGTGACGTGCTGACGCCGGCGATCTACCGCACCACGATCACCCACTCGCGGCAGGCTCCGGTGCACCACTCGTTCGAATACCGAAGCTACAGCTGGTATGTCGACGTCGACGACCTGCCCCGGATGCCTTGGTGGCTGCGACCTTTCGCCCGATTTCGCGCCGACGACCACTTCACCGGCCCGGCGTCCGGCCCGCTCGATGGTTCGCTGCGGGATCGGCTGAACGCCTTCTTCGCCGACCGCGACGTCGCCGTGCCGGACGGGCGCGTCACCGCACTGCTGCAGCCACGCGTCTTCGGCTACGTCTTCAACCCGCTGAGCGTCTTTTGGTGCCACGACCGCGACGGCCGGGTGCGTCACGTGATCGCCGAAGTGCACAACACCTACGGCGAACGCCACGCCTACCTGTTGCCGCCCGCCGACCTGCCCGTGGTGACGGCCAAGAAGTTCTACGTCTCACCGTTCAATCAGGTGGACGGCTACTACCTGGTACAGGCGCCAAGGCCCGACCGCGAGGTCGACGTCACGGTGTCGCTGCATCACGAAAGCCGGCCGGCATCACCCAAGTTCACCGCCAACCTGCGCGGCGAGCGCCGGCCGGCGACGTCACGACAAGTCGCGATCATGCAATTCATTTCACCGTTGGCGCCGTTGGTCGTCGCCGCTCGCATCCGGATACAAGGGGTCAAACTGTGGTTACGTCGAGTTCCAGTGGTGCCGCGATGACGGTGGCGCAGACAGACTTCGAAACCCATTCGGCGGCAATCGATTCAAAGCGCTGGCCGGCGGTGGCGAAGGTGCCGGGCGGCCCGGCCGCCGCGGCGTCGGGGGCCGTCGCCGACCGGCTGCTGCGCCGGGCGGCCGCTCGCCTACCGTTGCGCCTGGTCTACCCGGACGGAACGGTGGTCGGCGCGGCCGACCAGACCTTTCCGACGCTGGTGATCCACCGGCCGGACGCCATGGCCCGCCGCGTCGGTCGCCACGGCCTGATCGGTTTCGGCGAGTCCTACATGGCCGGCGAATGGTCATCGCAGGACCTCACCGGGGCGTTGACGGTGCTCGCCCGGTCGGTGGCGGATCTGGTGCCGCGTTCGTTGCAGTGGCTGCGCCCGATCGCGCTGTCCGCCCAGCCACGCTCGCGCGACACCAGCCGCGAACGGGCCCGGCGCAACATCGCTGAGCACTACGACCTGTCCAACGACCTGTTCGCCGAGTTCCTCGACGAGACGATGGCCTACTCGTCGGCATTGTTCGAGCGGCTGCCCGCAACCGCGTCTGATCTGTCCGGCGCACAAATGCGCAAAGTCGACCGGCTGCTCGACATGGTCGAAGTCGGGCGCGGCAGCCGCATCCTCGAGATCGGCACCGGATGGGGTGGACTGTGCATCCGGGCGGCCGCCCGCGGAGTTTCCGTTCGCTCGGTGACTCTGTCGGTCGAGCAGCAACGGTTGGCGCAGCAACGCGTTGAAGCCGCCGGCCTTTCCGATCTGGTTGAGATCGAGTTGTGCGATTACCGCGATGTCGACGGCTGCTATGACGCGGTAGTGTCCGTCGAGATGATCGAGGCGGTGGGATATCGCTCGTGGCCGCAGTACTTCGCCACACTCGATCGGCTGGTCAGGCCAGGCGGCCGGGTAGCGATCCAGGCGATCACCATGCCGCACGCCCGGATGCTGGCCAGCCGCGACACGCACACCTGGATGCAGAAGTACATCTTCCCCGGCGGGCTGCTGCCCTCCATCCAGGCGATCGCCGCGATCACCGAGGGCCAAACCGGTTTACGCACCGTGGACATGACGTCGCTGCGTCCGCATTACGCCGAAACCCTGCGGCTGTGGCGGGAACGGTTCACCCAGCGCGCAGTTGAGTTGGAGCGCTTGGGTTTCGACGAGGTGTTCCGCCGGATGTGGGAGCTGTACCTGGCGTACTCGGAGGCCGGGTTCCGGGCCGGCTATCTCGATGTCTACCAATGGACCTTCGCACGGGATTCGGGATGAACATACTTGCGGTATCGGGTTTTTCGGCCCTGGCACTGGTGCTGGTGCACTCGATCACGTTCGTGATCGGCCGGCGGCTGGGCCGCTACAACGTCGTCGACGTGGCGTGGGGTGTGGGCTTTGTCGCCGTCGCGGCAGTCGCCGCGACGCTCGGCCATGGCGACCCGACCCGTCGGTGGCTGCTGCTGGCGCTGGTGGCGATCTGGGGCGGTGCGGCTGAGCTGGCACATCTACCGCAAGACCGCCGGCAAGGGCGAAGATCCGCGCTATGCCGATCTACTGCGAAATGCCTCGAGCTGGCAGGTGGTCCGCAAGGTCTTTGTGCTGCAGGGCTTCATGACGCTGTTCGTCTCGTTCCCGCTGCAGCTGTCGGCGGTGACCGGTCCCACCCCAAAGCCGTTGCTGCCGATTGCCGCGCTCGGACTTGCGGTCTGGCTGGTGGGTGTCACCTTCGAAGCCCTCGGCGATCGCCAGCTGCGGGTATTCAAATCCGACCCGGCCAATCGGGGCGTGATCATGGACCGCGGTCTGTGGGCCTGGACGCGTCACCCCAACTATTTCGGCGATGCCTGCGTCTGGTGGGGGTTGTGGTTGATCACCGTCAACGGCTGGGTGCCGCTGCTCACGGTGTGCTCGCCGCTGCTGATGTCTTACTTCCTGCGGGACGTGAGCGGGGCCCGGTTGACCGAGAAGTACATGCGGGGCCGTCCGGGCTTCGCCGAATACCAGCAGCGGACAGCATTTTTCGTTCCCCGCCCGCCGAAGTCGGGTACTGCGGTGACAATCGACGGGACGCAGCATAGGCTACCGATCGATGACCGGACCCCTACGGCTGAGCAGCGACCTGGATGCCTTGCTGCGCCGGATCGCGCGTGGCGACCGCCAGGCGTTCGCCGAGTTCTACGACCACACCAACACCCGGGTGTACGGGCTGGTGATCCGGGTGTTGCGTGATGGCGGCTATAGCGAGGAAACCACCCAGGAGATCTATCTGGAGGTGTGGCGCAGCGCCTCGCAGTACAGCCCGGCCAAGGGTTCGGCGCTGGCCTGGCTGCTGACCATGGCGCACCGGCGCGCCATCGACCGGGTCCGCGCCGAACAGGCGGGCAGCCGCCGAGAATCACGCTACGGCGCGGCCAACGTCGACCCGGCGATCGACAACGTCGCCGACTCGGCGATCGCCGGCGACGAGCGTCGCCGGGTCATCGATTGCCTGGGCGGGTTGACCGACACGCAGCGCCAGTGCATCGAAATGGCCTACTACGACGGGCTGACCTACGCCGAAGTGTCCCAGCGGCTGGCCACCAACTTATCGACCATCAAATCACGCATCCGCGACGCGCTGCGCGGCTTGCGTAACTGTCTGGACGTGCCATGACCGAACCCACCGACTTCGGGCTGCTCGAGTTGGCCACCCCCTATGCCCTGCACGCGGTGGACCAGACCGAGCGCGCCGACATCGATCGCCAGGTCGCCGCCGCCCCAACGCCGGTCGCGGCCGCGTTCTACCACGAGGTGCGGGCCGTGTACCAGACCATGGCCGTGGTCTCGGCGGCGACGGCAGCCACACCGCCGCCGCATCTGCGCACCGCCATATTGGCAGCCGTAGAGCCGGATACAAGTCGCCAGTCACGCTGGCGCACAACCATGTTGGCTGCCGCGGCGGCCATCGCCATCGGGCTGGCCGGTTTCGGCCTCGGCGTGATGGCGCGACCACACCCAACCCCGACAGTCGCCGAACAAGTCATCTCAGCCCCGGACATGACATCGGTCTCTCGCCCACTGGGCCCCGGACAAGCCACCGTGATGTTCTCCCGCGACCGCAACGCCGGTGTGCTGGTGATGAACAACGTCCCACCACCATCCCCGGGAACCGTCTACCAGATGTGGCTGATCGGGACCAACGGCCCCCGATCCGCAGGAACCATGGACGCCGCGGCCGTGCAACCCACAACCACCGCAACCCTGACCAACCTCGACACCTGCCGAATGCTGGCCTTCACCGTCGAACCCGGCAAGGGATCAGCACAACCAACCACCCCAATGCTGGCCGAGTTGCCCCTCAAGTAGGTGAGGGCTGGGTCCGCTTGAACAGGCCGCCCAGCACCGCGACGAGCACGCCCAGCACCACCAGCGCGATGCCGGCGATCAGCGTCAGGTTCAGCCATAGGTGCAGGCTGCCTTCGGCCTGACCGACCATCACGTCGGCGATCCGGCGGATGTCTCCGGTGGTGCGATTCAGGGCGTCATTGATGTAGCGGCCGCCGGCCTCGATGGCCGCCCATCCAGCTCCGCCGACCAGCAACGCCGAGACGCCGAGGCCGCTGAGCGCCTTGCCGCGGCGCCGTGCCGCCGCCAGGGTCAGCAGCCCGCACACGCCGGCGACGGCTGCCGCGCCGATCGCCACCCACGGACCCCAGGTGGCCAGGCGGTGCAGCTGTCCCTGGTGCAACGGTTGCCCCGCCGAAACCGTCAGCGGAACGGTCAGCGTCGCGGGCACCTTCACGTGATAGGTGTTGATGATCTGCTGAAACGAGCTGTCTTTGAGCATCGGGGCCAGGTCGATCACCCATTGGTCACTGCCCGACCGTGGATCGGAGAACAACCAGCCGTGCGCCGCCCGGTTCGCCGCACCGAACAGCGGCGGAAAAGACGCGCTGGCGGTGAACGCGGCGGCGGCATCGTGCACCTGCGCGCTGTCCACCGGGTAGCGGCGTCCCCCGTGCTCGGCGATCAGGGTCATCGTGCGGGTGGTGAGTTCGGACGCCGCCGCGGACTGCAGCGCGGGATCGTGTGCGGCCTGCTCCGCCATCGCGGCGTAGCCGTTCTCGTTGACGATGTTGAGCTGCGTCCACCCGGCCGGGACCGCCACCACCAACGCGACGGTGGCGACCAGCCACAACATCAGTGTCGCCGCGAACCGCACGTCTAGAACCTACTGAATTCCCCGCAGGTAGGCGGCCTGGCCAAGGTGTTGCGCACAATCGTCGATGATGCTCACCAACCGCGCACTGGCGGTGACCGGTGGATCCCAGTTGGTGTCCACGACTCGGGCCAGCTCGTCTGCGGTCACGCCGGCGGTGTACTCGAGGGTGAACGTGTGCACGGCGTGGTAATAGCCGGCCAGCAGGTCGGCGGGCGCGCGCACCTTCGCCACCTCGGCCGGACCATGCCCGTAGCCGGTGTCGCGGCGCGGAAGATCCAGCCCGAAGCGGTCCACCCAGCCGTCGCGGGTCCACACCTCCTCGACGCCGGCGATATGAGCGACCTGAATGTCCTGCACCCGGGCGCTGTGCCAGATCAACCACGCGATGCTGTTGGCGGCCGGGGTGGGCTGGTAGTTGGACACCTCGTCGGTCAGACCGTCGGTGAGCTCGTCGGCATGTTCGATCAAGCGGGTGAACAAGTCGCGCAACAACTCTTGGGCGGCTCGGACCGGAATTGTCTGACATACACCCCGACCCTACGCGTGGTGACAGACCGCTTCGACGTTGTTGCCGTCGGGATCGCGCACGAAGGCGCCGAAATAGCCGGGGTGATATTCCGGCCACAGCCGCGGCGCGTGCAGCGACGCATAGCCCAAGCCCACCTCGAAACTCAATGGGCGTCGTGGAAAGCCCGCACCGCGTCGTCGTCGGCCGCCTGGAACGCGAGGTGAATTTCCCGATTCGGTCCGCATTCCCGCACCTTCGGCGATCCAGAACGCCGGCTTGCCGTCGCGGCCGCACCCGATGGCCTGGCCGAAGTCCAGCTGCCGAGAGAAACCCAGGACTGCCGGCACGGTGTCGTAGAACACCTGCGACGTGGGGTAGTCGGCGCAGTTGATACCGATGTGGTCGATCACGGAAAAGATCCTGGCACGACCCCTGGCGCGGTCGTAGATTGATTAGGTGATCTATGACCTCCTCATCCGCAATGGCACCATCGTCGACGGCCTGGGAGGTGAGCCCTACGTTGGCGACGTCGCGGTCAAAGACGGCGTCATCAAAGCGGTGGGTTCCGTCAACGGTGACAGCGCCGCGCGCGAGATCGACGCCGGCGGGCTCCTGGTCACTCCGGGCTTCGTCGACCTGCACACCCACTACGACGGCCAGGCCATCTGGTCGGAGCGGCTGACGCCGTCGTCGGCGCACGGCGTGACCACCGTGGTGATGGGCAACTGCGGGGTCGGCTTCGCGCCCTGTCGCCAAGAAGACCACGACGTACTGGTCGACGTGATGGCCGGCGTCGAGGACATCCCCGGCGTCGTCATGACCGACGGGCTGCCGTGGACCTGGGAGACCTTCCCCGAATACCTGGATGCGCTGGACACCGGCAAACGTGACATCGACGTGGCCGCGTATCTGCCGCATTCGCCGCTGCGGGTGTACGTGATGGGTCAGCGCGGCGCCAACCGCGAGCCGGCCACCGCCGAGGACCTCGCCACGATGCGGGCGCTGGCCAAAGAGGCGATCGAGATCGGTGCTCTCGGTTTCGCGTCGTCGCGGCTGACGATCCACAAGACCGAGAGCGGTTCGCCGATCCCCAGTTACGACGCCGCCCGCGAGGAGATCGAAGAGATCGCCAAGGGCGTCGTCGACGGCGGCGGCGGCCTGCTGCAATTCGTACCGGACATCCCGGTCGGCGGCTATCAGCCCGTGCTGCAGACGGTTTTCGATGTCGCCGAAGACGTCGGGCTGCCGGTCACGTTCACGCTGATCGTCGCCAATGCCGGCGACCCCACCTGGCCCGACGCCATCACGATGATCGAGAAGGCCAACTCGGCCGGCGGGGACATCACCGCTCAGCTGCTGCCGCGCCCGATCGGGCTCATCATCGGGCTGCAGCTCACCGCCAATCCGTTCGTGCTCTACCCCAGCTACCGCGAGATCGCGCACCTGCCACTGGCCGAGCGCGTCGCCGAGATGCGCAAACCCGAGGTGCGCGCCCGCATCCTGGCCGACAAGCCCGGCCACGGGCACCCGATCCTCTACGTCGCCCAGATGTGGGACTGGATCTTCCCGCTGGACGACAACCCCAATTACGAGCCGAACCCGGCGGACAGCATCGGCGCCCGGGCCCGGGCCCGCGGGGTCGACCCGATGGAGGAGGCCTACGACCGGCTGCTCGACGACGACGGCCGCGCCATGCTGTTGGTCGCCACCAGCAACCTGCAGGACAACTCGCTGGACATCGTCGGTGAGCTGCTGCATCGCGAGGACGTGGTGCTCGGTCTCGGCGACGGCGGTGCCCATTACGGGATGATCTGCGACGCCAGCTACCCGACGTTTCTGCTGGCACATTGGGCCCGGGACCGGGCATCGGGCCGGTTCAGCGTGCCCGACGCCATCCGGGAACTGACCTCGGTGCCGGCCCGCGTCGCCGGCCTGGCCGACCGCGGGCGCATCGCCGTCGGCTATAAAGCCGACCTCAACGTCATCGACCACGCCGCGTTGCGCCTGCACAAGCCGGTGATCAGCCATGACCTGCCGGCCGGTGGGCGTAGGCTGGACCAGACAGCCGAGGGTTATGTCGCGACTGTCGTTTCCGGTGAGGTAATCGCGGAGAACGGCGTTCCCACAGCTGCTCGTCCTGGAAAACTGGTCCGCGGACGGCAGCCCGCGCCAGTCGGCTGACAAAACCTTGTGACCTGATCGGACCCTGTCCGCCGTTTCGCCACGACGACGGCGCAAGACAGTTAAGTTTGATTGGTGACAAGCCCGCATTTTGCGTGGTTGCCGCCTGAGATCAATTCGGCACTCATGTTTGCAGGCCCTGGTGCGGGGCCGCTGCTTGCCGCGGCCGCAGCCTGGGACGGGCTGGCCGCGGACTTGGCCGACTCTGCGGCATCTTTCGGCAATGTCACAACTGACCTGACCAGCAGCGCTTTCATGGGTCCGTCGGCGGCCGCGATGATGATCGTGGCGTCGCAGTACCAGGGGTGGCTCAGCGCGGCGGCCGCGCAGGCGTACCAGGCGTCCGGGCAGGCCATGGCCACCGCGGCGGCGTTCGAATCGGCGATGGCAGCAACCATCCAACCTGCGATGGTGGCCGCCAATCGCGGCCTGGTGCAGGTGCTGGCGAACACGAACTTCCTGGGCTTCAACACCCCGGCGATCATGGACATCGAGGCCGCATACGAGCAGATGTGGGCGCTGGACGTGGCCGCGATGGCGGCCTACCACGCCGACGCGTCGCAGGCCGCGGCCCAACTGGCCCCCTGGCAAGGTGTGCTGCAGGCGTTGGGCATCAACATCAGCAAGAACGGCGACATCAGCCTCGGCTTCAACAACAGCGGCAACGGAAACTACGGCAACGGAAACGTCGGCAACAACAACGCGGGCGTCGGAAACACCGGCAACAACAACATGGGCTCCGGCAACACCGGCAGCGGCAACGTCGGCAGTGGCAACACCGGCAGCAACAACGTCGGTATGGGCAACCTGGGCAGCGGCAACGTCGGCTTCGGCAACACGGGTACCGGCAACATCGGCTTCGGGCTGACCGGCGACCACCAGATCGGCTTCGGCGGCTTCAACTCCGGTAGCGGCAACGTCGGCTTCGGGAACTCGGGCACCGGCAACGTCGGCTTCTTCAACTCCGGCAGCGGAAACATGGGCATCGGCAACTCGGGCGCCCTCAACACCGGCCTCGGGAACTCGGGGAACATCAACACCGGCTTCGGCAACGCCGGGGGTATGAACACCGGCTTCTGGCACTCAGGGATGGATGCCGGAATGGGGGGCCAGGTTGCCCCTGATTCCGCGGCCTCCCTGGCCAGCTCGGCCGGCTACGCCACGGGCGGCTTGAGCACGGCAACCATGAGTTCGGGCCTGCTCAATTCGGCCATGGCGCACACCGGCGGCCTGAACCCGGCCGTGGCCGGCGCGAGCGCCTACACACCAACCGCGGCCGCCGCGCCCATCGCCGCTCCTACCGGCTTCGACTCAGGTGTGGGCGCCAACGGGGCCGGTGACTCCGCCGCCAACGCGGCGCTGCGCAACGCCGGCGCCGGGTACACGGGGTTCTACTCGGGCAGCAACGGCAACGACCATGGTGTGCGCAACGCGCCCGCGCGTGAGCCCGGCCTGGCCGGCTCGGCCGCCGGCAGCGCGGGCAACCCGGGCATCCCGAAGTCGAGCTTCTTCATCGACCGCGAGGGCAGCGAGGGCGAGCCAGGCCTCAGGGAGCCGGTCCCGACCGACTAGCTGCCGCCTATCCTCGAAGCCATGGGCGCAAAGACCGCCAAGAAGGTCGACCTCGAGCGACTGGCCGCCGCATTGCCGGACTACCCGTTCGCCTACCTGATCACCGTCGATGACGGCTACCACGCGCACACGGTGACCGTCGAACCGGTATTGCGCGGGGCCGTCCTCGACGTCGGGCGCATTGGCGGCCGGACCCGCAAAAACCTCGGCCGGCGCAGCGATGTCACGCTGCTGTGGCCCCCGCCAGTGCCGGGCGGCTACTCGCTGATCGTCGACGGCCTCGCCCAGGTGGCTGATGCCGATGACGACACGGCGCGATTGGGCGTCGTACCCACCCGTGCGCTGCTGCACCGCGAGGCGGACTCCCCGGCCGGGGTTCCTTCCAATGCCAAGGGCTGCCTGCACGACTGCGTGGTGTTCTCCCAGTGAGCCGCGTCGCGCCCCTCGCCCCGCCGTGGAGCCACGAAGACGCCACCGGCATCAACAGTTGGGGCCACCCAGACCGCACCTACGAGCCGCTGCTGCTGGTGCGTTGCCTGCAGCGCCATCCGGCGCTGGCCAACCGGCTGCGCAAGCTGGGTGAATCCCTTTACGTCGACGCGCTTTTGCCGCCCCGGACCCGCACGATCGCGATCCTTCGCACCTGCGCGCTGGTCGGTTGCGAGTACGAGTGGGGCGGGCAGGCGGCGTTCTGGGGGCCCATCGCGGGTGTCAGCGACGACGAGTGCGACACGCTGGTCACCGGCGGCAGGAATGCCGCCGCCGCCGACGCGCGGTGGAACCCGGCGGAGCGGACGCTGATCGAGGCGGTGGACGAACTGGAGCGCACCGGCTCATGGTCGGAGGCGACCTGGATAGCACTGGGTCACGAACTCGACGACGAGCAGCGGATCGAATTGCTGACAGCCGTCGGCTGGTATCGCACGATCTGCACGCTGTGCAACGCACTGGCGCTGCCGGTGGAGGGCTGGATGCGGCCCTGGCCGGCGTCAGCTCGCTGATCGGTCTCTTTTAAGACCCGGATGCTGACTTTTCAGAAGCGGCATCAGCAGTCGTCGCGGCATGAACTGAAACAGCCGGGTGCTGAGTTGGCTCGGCAGCCCGGCGATCACCGTCCCGCGGTCTTTGTCGAGCGCGTCCACCCCGGTGCGCGCGACCTCGCGCGACGACATCCACAGGAACTTCGGGAACGCGTCGGCGAACGCCCGCTCATCCATGCCCGCGTTCTTCAGAAACTCGGTGCGCACCGGACCGGGCACCAGCAGCGCGACGGTGACACCGGTGCCCGCGAGCTCAGCACGCAGCCCTTCGGTGTATGACTTCACGAACGCCTTGGTGGCGGCGTAGCCGAGTTGCCCCGGGAACGGGTGATAGCCCGCGGTGGATCCGACGTTGAGGATCGCACCTCTTCCGCGGGGCACCATCTGCTGGACCGCGCGGGTGGTCAGATCGATGACGGCCTCGACGTTGACCCGCACCTGGGCGATCTCGTCCTCGACCAGCGTTTTCGTCACCGACCCGATGGTGCCGATGCCGGCGTTGTTGACGAGGATGTCGGCGGTCAGACCGCGCCGGCCGACCTCGTCGAGCAGGCCGGCACGAGCGTCGGAATCCGCGATGTCGCAGGCGATGACCTCGACATTCAAGCCACGGCCCGCGAGTTCGTCGGCGAGCTCACGCAGCCGGTCTTCGCGACGGGCGACGAGCGTCACGCCGTGGCCGCGGTCGGCCAATTCGCGGGCGATGTCGGCGCCGATGCCCGACGATGCCCCCGTCACAACGGCGGTGCTGGTGGGCGATGGAGTCGGAAGAGGCACGTCCCAACCCTACGGGCGCCGAGTGTGGACTCATGGCACGGCCGCGGCGGAAAGGCGTGCATCAACCAGACGCTCGACGCCCGAAAAAGCCCGGCTCCTTGTGGGAGCCGGGCTTTTTCGTTCTGAGACTCGGACTTAGAAGTCCATACCGCCCATGCCACCGGTCGGGTCGCCCGCGGGAGCGGCCGCCTTCTCCGGCTTGTCGGCGACGACGGCCTCGGTGGTCAGGAACAGCGCCGCGATCGACGCCGCGTTCTGCAGCGCCGAACGGGTCACCTTGACCGGGTCGGCAACGCCGGCCTTGAGCAGGTCCTCATACTCATTCGTCTGCGCGTTCAGACCGTGACCCGATGGCAGGTTGCGCACCTTTTCGGCCACCACCCCGGGCTCCAGTCCGGAGTTGAAGGCGATCTGCTTCAGCGGAGCCTCCAGCGCCACCCTGACGATGTTGGCGCCGGTCGCCTCGTCACCGGAGAGCTTGAGCTCGTCCAGCGCCGGGGCCGCCTGCAGCAGAGCCACGCCACCACCGGCGACGATGCCCTCCTCGACGGCCGCCTTGGCGTTGCGGACCGCGTCCTCGATGCGGTGCTTGCGCTCCTTGAGCTCCACCTCGGTGGCAGCACCGGCCTTGATCACCGCAACACCGCCGGCCAGCTTGGCCAAGCGCTCCTGCAGCTTCTCGCGGTCGTAGTCGGAGTCGCTGTTCTCGATCTCGGCGCGGATCTGGGACACCCGGCCGGCGATGGCGTCGGGGTCACCGGCGCCCTCGACGATGGTGGTCTCGTCCTTGGTGATGACGACCTTGCGGGCCTTGCCCAGCAGCGAGATGTCGGCGGTCTCGAGTGACAGGCCGACCTCCTCGCTGACGACCTGACCACCGGTGAGGATGGCCATGTCCTGCAGCATCGCCTTGCGACGGTCACCGAAGCCGGGGGCCTTGACCGCCACCGACTTGAAGGTGCCACGGATCTTGTTGACGACCAGGGTGGACAGCGCCTCGCCCTCGACGTCCTCGGCGATGATCAGCAGCGGCTTGCCGCCCTGAATGACCTTCTCCAGCAGCGGCAGCAGGTCCTTGACGGTCGACACCTTGGAGCTGACCAGCAGGATGTAGGGGTCTTCCAGGACCGCTTCCTGACGCTCGGCGTCGGTGACGAAGTAGCCCGAGATGTAGCCCTTGTCGAACCGCATGCCCTCGGTGAGCTCGAGCTGCAGGCCGAAGGTGTTGGACTCCTCGACGGTGATGACGCCTTCGTTGCCGACCTTGTCCATCGCCTCGGCGATCAGGTCGCCGATCGACTGGTCGCCGGCGGAGATGCCAGCGGTGGCAGCGATCTGCTCCTTGGTCTCGACGTCCTTGGCCGACTTGAGCAGCGTCTCGGTGATCTTCTCGACCGCCTTCTCGATGCCGCGCTTGAGAGCCAACGGGTTGGCACCGGCTGCGACGTTGCGCAGACCTTCCTTGACCAGCGCCTGAGCCAGCACGGTGGCCGTCGTGGTGCCGTCACCGGCGACATCGTCGGTCTTCTTGGCAACTTCCTTGACCAGCTCGGCGCCGATCTTCTCGTACGGGTCCTCCAGGTCGATCTCCTTGGCGATGGAAACACCATCGTTGGTGATCGTGGGGGCACCCCACTTCTTCTCCAGGACGACGTTGCGGCCCTTGGGGCCCAGCGTCACCTTTACCGCGTCGGCGAGGGCGTTCAGGCCCCGCTCGAGGCCGCGACGGGCCTCTTCGTCATACGCAATTATCTTGGACATTGCGAGGTGATTCCTCCGGATTGGGGATGACAAGTTCTGGCCGGGCACAGTGCCCGCGACGGACGACCATAGCTGTCTAAGGACTTGGTCTCACCGTCCCGACCTAGCACTCACTGGTCGCGAGTGCCAATGTCATTCTTAGCACTCGCCTATGCCGAGTGCAAGAACGCCTGGCGACGATGCAGTGGCGGCGCCGGGTCTCGGGCCGGGATCCCCGGCGGTCCGCACAGGCAGACTGGGTTGATGTCCCTCGTTGTGCCGCCCTACCCCAAACCCCGTTACACGAAAGACCAGCCCGAGGTCAGCGCCCGGCTCAAGCGAGCAGACTCGCCCCCGGACCACGAGTCGTTCGGGACCAAGTACCACTACCTGGCCAATCAACGGGCCACCAACGGAGACTACGGGCTGTACCGGGTCGACATCGATCCGCGCGGCGGCGGGCCTGGACCGCATTTTCACCGCACCATGTCCGAGGCTTTCTTCGTGCTCTCAGGGACGATGAAGCTCTACGACGGCAACGCATGGATCGACGGTCACCAGGGCGACTTCCTCTACGTCCCGCCCGGCGGCATCCACGGTTTCCGCAACGAGGCCGACGAACCCGCATCGATCCTGATGCTGTTCGCTCCCGGCGCACCACGCGAGGCCTATTTCGCAGGTTTCTCCGCGCTGGCCGACATGTCCGACGCCGAACGCCGGCAGTGGTTCATCCGCCACGACAACTACTTCATCGAGTAGTGAGGTCACCGTTGACGTAGTGCTGCAGGTTGGGGGTGATCGCGGCGATCGCCTCCTCGTCCGCCATGGATGCGATGGGCTCGATTTTCCAGACGTAGCGCATCAGCGCGAAACCCATCATTTGTGATGAGATGAGCCCGCTGCGGACCAGACGGTCGCGTTCATCGGTGCCGAGCTCCGAGACGCCCATCAGGCTGCCCTCGACGACGCGCCGCAGCTTCTCGTGCGTGGACGGCTCGTGCGCGGCGGTTTGCAGGATGGCCCGCAGCGTCGGCCCTATCTCATCGTCAGCCCAGCTGGCCAGCAACAACGTGATCAGCGCGGCGCCGAGTTGCTCGATCGGGGTGGTCCAGACCTTGGCGACGTTTTCCAGCCATTGCTGTGGCGGGTTGGTCGCGGCGTCGAGCAGGCCTTCCTTCGATCCGAAGTAGTGGTAGACGAGAGCGGGGTCAACGCCGGCCGCGCGCGCGACCGCCCGGATGGTGGTTCCGGCCCAGCCGTGAGCGGCGAACTCATCGCGGGCGGCCGCAACGATTCGAGCGGCCAGCACCCCGCGCTCGTCCCGCGGGCCGGGCGTTATCGATCTCTTCGGCATGAGTTTCATCCCCTGCGATGCGTTACCCGGGGCGCTGACCCTTCGTGGTCGGCGCAGACACGGCGACTACGGCCGATGCTGTCATCGCGTCCTCCCCAGAAACTGGAATCTCACGAATTGTTGAATCTATCTTGCGGTCCCACTAGTCTCACTCTACGATGAGACTAGTCTCAACGCAATATGAAACTTTTGGGAGCCCCGTGAGCACCAGCTCGAAGCACGTCGCCGGGATCGCGCACGGCCAACGCCAACTGAACGGGCCACAGACATCGGGCCGTGAGTTCCGCAATCTGAGCGAACCCCGGTATGCCACGCGTCGGCACCTCAACGTCAAGATCCCGATGCGCGACGGAATCGAGCTGGTGGCCGACATCTTCCGGCCGGACGCCGACGGATCGTTTCCCGCGTTGGTGGCCGCGTCCCCGTACGCCCGGCAATTACAGGACGTCGGCATACCGGCGGGATTCATCGAGGCCGGCGCCACCGACTTCTGGGTGCCGCGCGGCTACGTTCACGTCATCGTCAATCTGCGCGGAACCGGTGGCTCCGGCGGGACTTTCAGCTTCTTCGATAGTCAAGAACGCCGCGACATGTACGACATGATCGAGTGGGTCGCCGAACAAGGTTGGTGCGACGGCAATGTCGGCATGTTGGGCATCAGCTACTTCGCCATGACCCAACTCGAGGCCGCCGTCGAACGGCCGCCCCACCTCAAGGCCATCTTCCCGTTCGCGGCCACCACCGATCTCTACGACGCCGCATCGCACCACGGCCTGGCCAGCACGGCCTTTGTCAGTTCGTTCCTGTCGATGCTCGGGCTGACGGCATCCAAGAGCGACAAGTTCTACCGCAGTGCACCTTTCGCCGGACTCCGCCGCATTATGAACCAACCCAGGCTGCATAAGAAGTTCGCCACCATGAACGGTGAATCGGCCAAGGGAATGCTCAACCTGCTGATGAAGCTGCCCCACCCACCTCGGCCGTGGGATGAGCTGTGGCTCGACGCCGTCGTCAAGCACCCGCTAAGGGATGACTTCTGGGACGACCGCGATCTGACACCGCTGCTCGAAAACATCGACATCCCAGTCTATTTGGGCTGCGATTGGGAAAACGCGCCACTTCATCTGCCGTCGACCTTCTCGGCGCTGCCCAACCTGGCCAAGAGTCCGTGCGTCCGGGTCGCGATGCTGGGCAAATTCGGCCTCACCTGGCCATGGGAGAGCATGCACATCGAAGCCCTTGCGTGGTACGACCATTGGCTCAAAGGGCAGGACACCGGCATCCTCGACGGTCCCGCATTCCGCTACTTCCTGCCGGAAGCCGACGAATGGAAATCGGTGGAGTCGTGGCCACCGCCCGAGGGCTCACATCGCGAATACGCGCTGCGCGCCGACGGCGCCCTGGCCACCGCCGAAGGCGAACCCGGCCAACGCGAATACCTAACCCTGGGAACAGGACTCAACCGGCCCAAGCCCAGCGAGATCGATCCGCCGGCGATTCTGACCTGGACCAGCGCACCGTTGGACGAAGACCTCGACGTGGCCGGCGACATCGAACTGCGACTGGTCGCCTCGGCAACGGCGCTGGACACCGCGTGGATCGCGGTGGTGTCCGACATCGCCGAAGACGGTTCGCTCGTCGACCATCTCAGCGGCGGGTTTCTGCGGGCCAGCATGCGCGAGGTCGACGAGGACGCCAGCCGCCCGGGTTATCCCGTCCTACCGTGCCGCACCGCGGTGGGCGTGCCGATCGGCCAAGACGTCGTCTATCGAATCCCGTTGGTCCCCAACGCCCGCCGGTTCCGGCGCGGACACCGTATCCGGTTGACGCTGTCCAGCGACGATTGGAATCCCGAGATGCCGGTGATCATGAACTTCCGTCACGCCAACGTCGGCACCAGCAGCGTCAACACCATCCGGTCGTCGTCGCGGCTGCTGCTGCCGGTGCTGGGCGAGCTAGCCGGCGCCCTTGCCGTTGTCGACCCGGTAGACGGCGCCGTGGATGGCCGCGGCATCGTCGCTGGCGAGAAACGCGATCACGGTGGCGACATCGTGGGGCGCCATCATGCCGCGCGGTGAAGCCGATCGCAGGATCAGGTCGTAGTTGGGGTTTTCCGGCGCGCTGAAGTGCCCGATCTGCGGGGTCAGCATTCCGCCGGGACATATTGCGTTGACCCGCAAGCGATCTGCGGTGTACTCCACGGCCAGCGCACGGGTCAACCCGATCAACCCATGCTTGGCCGAGCAGTAGCCGGCCGAGTACGCCTGACCCTCGACGCCGGCGATGGAGGCGACGTTGACGATATTGCCGCCCCGGGCCAGCAGGTGCGGCAGCGCGGCCCGGCACAGAAAGAACGGCCCGTTCAGGTTGACCGCGAGATCCTGCTCCCAGTCCTCGTCACTCATCGACTCGGTCCGGCGCATCTGGTGGTGCCCGGCTACGTTGATCAGCACATCGAGTCCGCCGAACCGAGCGACGCACTGCTCGACTGCATCGCGGCAAGCCTGCGCGGAAACCACATCCGCCAAGGCGTGCGCACCGCCCTCGATGTCGGCGAACACCTCGGCGAGCCGGTCGGCGTCTCGCGCGATGCCGTAGACCGTTGCTCCGCGCCGGGCGAGCAGGCGCGCCGTTTCCGCTCCCAGGCCGGACGAAGCGCCGGTGACCAACACGACTTTGCCCTGAAGCGCGCTCACCGTCCGCCTTTCGACTTGCGTTGTGCTCTAACCGCGCCAAGGAAACAACGAGAATCCGGCGAGCGGCGTTCGTCAACATCTTCGATCCGTACTCAACCCCACTGATCAAGGACACATCATGATGCGCCTCAAGAACGCCAAGGCCAAGAAGTACCTCGCGGCGGCGGGGTTGGCCGCCGGCTCTGCTCGCCGCTTCCGCCGGAATCGCCCACGCGGAAGCCGTCTGCCCCGGTGGGCTTTTGGGCCACCCAGGACGGCTCCGAACAGCTCCTGGTGAGCCAAAGCGGATGCTCGCTGGCCAATGGCGCGGGCGTACCGACCACCTCGGGCCCGTGCACATGGAACCCGTCCTCGCGCGGCGGCATCCTGACGATCATGAGCAGCCAGACTCGCCGGCCGGCGCCGGTCTACTTCAACGTCGTGTGGGTGAACCAGTCGACGATCACCGTGCAGGGCGACGTGTTCTATCGGCGCTAGCGACCCGGCAACCGTCCTTCCGGAAAAAGTTTCATCACTCCGTGAATTTCCTCTTGCGTTGAGACTCTCCCACGGGTACCGTCATGCACAGAGTTTCAACAAGGCGTGAAGATGACGAGAAAATGGAGTGTAGAGAGATGGCCCTTTCCCACAACGACACCGATGTCCTGGTCGTCGGAGGCGGACCCGTCGGTCTGGTGGCCGGCGCCGAACTCGCCCGCCGCGGCGTGCGTGTGCGGGTGATCGACAAGCTGGCGCAACCGACCGACCAGTCCCGCGCGATCGCGGTGCACGCCCGCAGCCTCGACATGTTCGACCGGATGGGCATCGTCGACGAACTGCTGAGCACCGGGATCAAGGCCACGGCGATGCAGCTATATGCCGGGCACCGCAAGCTGTTCCGGGTCCCGCTCGGCGGCGTCGACAGCGCGTTCCCGTTCACGCTGACCACGGCGCAGACCGAGACCGAGCGGGTGCTGGACAAGCACCTTCAGACACTGGGCGTCTCCGTCGATCGCGGCGTCGAGCTGGTCGCGTTGAACCAGGACGCCGACGCGGTGCACTTGACCCTTCGGCGCGAAGACGGATCCACCGAGCAGGTCAGCGCCTCCTGGGTGATCGGGGCCGACGGCGGGCACAGCACGGTGCGCAAGATGGTCGGCACCAAGCTCGCCGGTTCCTTCGTCGGCGAGCGCTTCCTGCTCGGCGATGTCGTCTGCGAGCACTGTCTGGACCTGGATTCCATGCACACGTTCTTCTCCCCCGACGGGCCGGTGGTGGTGTTGCCGATGCGCGATGGCCGGATGCGGTTGCTCGCCCAGGTGCGCGACGCGCCCGGCACCCCGCTGAACCTGCATCCGACCCAGGACGAACTCCAGGCCGTCATCGACCGGCGGATCGGCGGCATCCGGATAGTGCACTCGCACTGGCTGACCAGCTTCGAGATCCACCACGCGCGGGTACCCGCCTTACGCTGGGGCCGGGTCTTCCTGGCCGGCGACGCCGCCCACATCCACAGCCCGGCCGGCGGTCAGGGCATGAACACCGGCATCCAGGACGCGTTCAACCTGGCCTGGAAGCTCGCCGCCGTGGTCAACGGCGACGCTGGCGACGCCCTACTGGACAGCTACGAGGCCGAGCGCCTCCCGGTCGCGGAACAGGTCATCACGTTCACCGATCGACTCACCAAGGCCGGCACGCTGTCCGGTCTGCCGCGCCGGATCCGCGACACGGTGATCCGGATCCTCTCGCATGTCCCGACCCGCGGGACGGATCATGGCCGAAAACGCCGAAGAGGTCAACATCAACTACCGGAAGAGCCCGATCGCCGTGGGTTCGCGCCCCCGGCACGCCAAAGTGGCTGGTGGTCGAACACCTCCCACACATCGCAGACCCGGAGCTGCACAAGCAACTGCGCGACGCGTGCGGCCCGGACAACACCGGCCACGTCGTACTCACCTGTGACGTTCGGGCCGCCGAGCGGGTGGCCCCTGCCGCCGGCGGCCCCGGTCAGACGCAGGTTCTGGTCACCTCTGACGACGCCCCGGTCGCGGGCTACGAAGCCGTCGTCGCCGATCCGAAAGGTGTTGTGGCACAGCGGTTCGGACTCAAGAACGGTGGTCGGGTCGTGATCCGACCGGACGGCTACATCGGCGCCGTCGCCGCCCTCGACGACACCACCACCGTCGCCGACTACTTCGCCAAGGTCAGGAGCTGAAAACCCATGTACACCTATGACGTCACCGCCGCGGACATGTTCACCGACCGCACCCACCAGTTCGAGAAGTTCGGTATCCCGCTCGACGGCATCAACCGCGTCGCGGCGGCAACCACCGACATGTGGGCCGACGCCCCGGGCGGCTGGGTCTATGAATGGTCGCAGCTGGCCAAGGAATACGCCGACCGCGGCGACCACTATCTCGCGTCGATGGTCTACGGCTGCGCGAAATTCCCCTGCCTGACCGACGACGCGCGGGCACGGGCCCTGCAAAACCAGCTCGAGCAATTCGAGTTGGCGTCCAAGGACTTTCCGGTGCACTTCGAGCGCCGCGTCATCTCGGTGCCCTACCGGGGCGGCACCGTCGAGGTGGCCGTCCACCTGTATTCCACCGACGGCGAATACGCGGCCCGGCCGGTGCTGATCGCCAGCGGTGGGGTGGACACCTGGAAGATGGACATTCACCCGTGGTGGGTGGGGTTCACCATGAACGCCGGGGTGACCACACTGGCCTTCGACCACCCCGGAACCGGTGAGACGGCGATCCCGCTCGACCACCACGCCGACGAGGTGATCCGCGGCATCGCCGACTACGCGCGATCACTCGGCGACGGCAGGGTCGCGCACTTCGGGGTGTCGTTCGGCGGAAACTTCTCCGCGATGTCCGGTCTGGCCGGGATCGTCGACGCCGCGGTCGATCTCGGTGGCCCGGTCGCCGAAGCGTTCGGCGCCGACAATGCCAAGAACCTGCCCTTCGGCATGCACGACATCCTGGGCAACGCCATGCACTGGGACCACTCGCCCACCGTCGATGAGCTCACCGCCGGTCTGGAAGACCTGAACCGCACCAACCTGCTTGCCCAGCAACGTAATTCGTCGATGCTGGTGATCAACGGCGCCGACGATTACTTCGTCCCGCAGTCCGACACCCTGGTGTTCGAAGGTCGCCCGAACACCGAAGTGCACCTGATCGAGGGCACCGGCCACGTCGCGATGAGCAAGGCCGCCGAGGTGGTGCCGATGATCATCGCCTGGCTGCGCGCCCAGTTCTAGCCGAACCGGTAGTCACCGTCGACCAGCGCGCGGGTGCGTTCGAAGAACGCCTTGCCGCTGTAAGGCAGTTGGGTGACGACCTTGCCGCTGGGATGACGGAAGTAGTTGGTGCAGGCCAACCACACCTTGCCCACCATCGCGGCCTGCATCTCGTCGTTGTAGCGGCGCTGCGCGTCGGCCGTCACCTCGACGGTGCGGGCACCCTGCCGGCCCATCATGTCGAGGATCTGCCGGACGAAGGTGGTCTGGATCTCGTGGATGTAGATGATCGAGTTGACCCCATTTGTGTTGGGGCCATACAGCGTAAAGAAATTCGGATACCCGGCGACCAGGGTGCCGAGGTAGGCCTCGGCACCGTCACGCCAGTCGTCGCGCAGGTGCCGCCCGTCGGTGCCGTACACGTCGATGCTGTCCAGGTAGTCGGCGGCCTTGAAGCCGGTGCCGTAGATGACGGTGTCGACGCGGTGTTCGACGCCGTCGACGGTGCGCACACCCCGTTCGGTCAGCTCCGCGATGGCGGTGGTCTCCAGGCAAACATTCGGCAGCGCGAAGGTCGGATACCACTCGCGCGACATCAACGGCCGCTTGCAGCCGGCCGGGTAGTCGGGCGTCAGCTTGGCCCGCAGTTCAGGGTCGGTCACTTTGCGCGCCAGGTAACTTCGGGCGAGTTCGGTGGCCTCGCGGGTCTGTACGGCGTCGACGTCGAAGCTGGATGACTCGTAGGCGTCGAACGCCTCGTCGCGCAGCTTTTGCGCTGCCTCGGGGTGGCGTTCGAACTCCTCGTGCTGCTCGGAGGTGAACGGGAAGTCGAACCGGGGCGCGATCCAGATCGGGGTGCGCTGAAACACCGTGAGGTGCGCGGTGTCTCGCGCGATCGCGGGGACGTATTGGACCGCGCTGGCGCCCGTGCCGATGGAGGCGACTCGCTCCCCGGCCGTCGGCTTGCTATGGTCCCAGCGGGCCGAGTGGAACTGCCGGCCCCGAAACCGTTGCGCACCAGCAATATTGGGAATGTTGGGCACGTCAAGCATCCCGACCGCACTCACCACGACCTCGAAGTCGTACTGCCGGCCATCGTCGGCAGTCAGCGTCCAGCGCCTCGAGTCGTCCGACCATCGCACGGCGGTGATCGCGGTGTGCGCCCGCAGGTGTGCGCCCAGCCCATGGTCGGCGGCGACCTTCTCCAGGTAGGCCAGGATCTCGGGCTGGTTGGCGTATGTCTTGCTCCAGCGCGGGTTCAGCGCGAACGAGTACGAGTACAGGTGCGACGGCACATCACAGGCCGCGCCCGGGAAGGTGTTGTGCCGCCAGGTCCCGCCGAAACCGTCCGCGCGGTCGAAGATGGTGAAGTCGTAACCGCCGGCGGCGAGTTGGATTCCCATCGCGATGCCGCCGGCACCGGCGCCGATGACACCGACTCGCGGCCGCGTCAGCCCCATTGCGCGAAGTACGGTCGCTCGGGCCGGCTCTTCTCCACCAGGATGAAGACCACGCCCCATGGGTCGACGAACCAGGTGGTTCGCACCCGCGCGACGTCGGCGATCCCGCTGACCAGGAACCGCACCCCTTTGCTCTCGAGTTCGGCGCGGGTGGCGTCGAGGTCTTCGCAGATCAGCCCGACGTGGGACAGTCCGTGATCGGTCAGGGCCGCGGCAGCCCGCTGCCCGGAGCCGTCGACGTTGACGTACTCGATCACCTCGAGGACCCGGTCGCCGTCGCCCGGCAATCCGACGATGGCGGCTTTCATGGTGGGATCGGACACGAGTTCACCCATGTCGTCGCGAATCGCGTTACCCGCCATGACGTACGGCGGCGAGAGCACACGCAGGCCCAATACGTCGCGGTAGAACGCCACCGCGGCGTCACAGTCGGGTACGCACACGCCGGTGTGCGCCAGACCGGTAATCACGTTCTCGACTCTACGTGCGGTCGCTTCCGATCTGAATGGCCAGCGGAGCTGCGGGTAGATCACGACCTGATCCGGATGAGTAAGTTGTGCCCCATGACCCCTAATGGCACGAAGAAGTGGTTGCAGTCCGACATCCCGGATCAGAGCGGCCGCGTCGCGATCGTCACCGGCGCCAACACCGGCCTCGGGTACTACACCGCTGCCGCACTCGCCGAGGCCGGCGCACATGTGGTGCTCGCGGTGCGCAACCTGGAGAAGGGCAATGAGGCGCTGGCGCGCATCGTCGCCGGCAGCCCGCAGGCAGACGTCACGCTACAAGAACTCGACCTGAGCTCGCTGGACTCGGTGCGCAGCGCCGCCAAGGCACTGCGCTCGGCCTACCCGCGCATCGACCTGCTGATCAACAACGCCGGAGTGATGTGGACGCCGAAGCAGGTCACCAAGGACGGCTTCGAAATGCAGTTCGGCACCAACCATCTGGGCCACTTCGCGCTGACCGGGCTGCTGCTCGAGCACCTGCTGCCGGTACCCGGGTCGCGGGTGGTGACGATCAGCAGCAGGGCCACCGGATCCGCGCCGCGATCCACTTCGACGATCTGCAGTGGGAACGCAGCTACGACCGGATCGGCGCCTACGGCCAAGCCAAGCTGGCCAACCTGCTGTTCACCTACGAACTGCAGCGCCGCCTGAGCGTGCAAGCAAGACGCGGAGAAATCGACGATCGCCGTCGCGGCGCACCCCGGCGGCTCGAACACCGAGTTGGCCCGCAACATCCCTTCCATCCTCAAGCCCGTGGCCGACATTCTGGGTCCGGTGCTGTTCCAGAGCGCGGAGATGGGCGCCTTGCCGACGCTGCGGGCCGCCACCGACCCCGCCGTCCAGGGCGGCGAGTACTACGGCCCCGACGGTTTCGCCGAACAGCGCGGCCACCCGAAGCTGGTCAAATCCAGTGCGCAGTCCCATGACCAGGAACTGCAAAGCCGGCTGTGGACCGTCTCCGAGCAACTCACCGGCGTCAGCTTCCCCGTCTGAGGCGAACATGCGATCCGTCGAGGAACACCAACGCGCCGTCACGGAGCTGATCCGGCCCCGCCCGGCGGTCAAGGTTCCGCTGACCGAGGCCCTGGGCCTGGTCCTGGCCGACGACGTGATCGCGCCGCTGTCGCTGCCGGTGTTCGACAACTCCGCGATGGACGGCTACGCCGTGCGCGCCGACGATGCCGTCGGCGCGACGCCCGAGCACCCGATCGTGTTGCCGGTCGCCGAGGACATTCCCGCCGGCCGCACCGACGAGTTGACGCTCAAACCCGGCACCGCGCACCGGATCATGACCGGCGCGCCGCTACCCAGGCGGTGCGACGGCCATCGTGCCGGTCGAGGCCACCGACGGCGGCGGTGCACGTCGGTGGCGATCCGGGAGCAGCCCACGCGCCGGCAAGCACATCCGCCGGGCCGGCGAAGACGTCGCCGCCGGCACCACCGTGCTGCGCCGGGGCCAGCGGGTGACGCCGTCGGTGCTGGGACTGGCCGCTGCGCTCGGCCTGGCCGAGCTGCCGGTGATTCCGCGGCAGCGGGTGCTGGTGATCTCCACCGGATCGGAACTCGTGCAGCCGGGTAGCCCGCTACGGCCCGGGCAGATCTACGAGTCGAACTCGATCATGCTGGCCGCGGCATTCCGCGAGGCGGGCGCCGACGTGATCGCCTCCCCCACCGCCGAAGACGACGTCGCCCAGTTCGGGCGCCGTGCTCGATGAATACGCCGCCAGGACAATCGCGGACCTGATCGTCACCAGCGGCGGTGTCAGCGCCGGCGCCTACGAGGTCGTCAAGGACGCCTTCGGCCGCCAAGGCGACCAGGGCGTGGAGTTCGTCAAGGTGGCGATGCAGCCGGGCATGCCGCAGGGCATCGGACGGGTGGCGGGCACGCCGATCGTGACGCTGCCCGGCAACCCGGTGAGCGCGCTGGTGTCCTTCGAGGTGTTCATCCGTCCGGCGCTGCGCGCCGCGATGGGCCTGCCGGATCCGCACCGCCCGCGCCGGACCGCGGTGCTGACCGAGGGACTGACCTCACCGCGCGGCAAGCGCCAGTTCCGGCGCGCGATCTTCGACGCCTCAAAAGAGGGGGCAGGCACGGTGACCAGTTACGGCCCGCCGGCGTCGCATCATCTGCGCTGGCTGGCGTCGGCGAACGGGCTCCTCGACATCCCGGAGGACGTCGAGGAGGTGGCCGCCGGAACCGAGCTACAGGTCTGGGATCTGAGCTAGGACCCGGCCCGATGGAATTCGTCGGCCGCATCGAACGCGCCGGTGAAACGGATGGCGATCCCCGCGATCGACATCACCACCGGAATGGTGACCAGCGCCGCCGTGAGGCCGATCGACCCGGCAAGGTGACCGATCAGCGGCGGGCTCAGCAGGTAGCCCAGCCATCCGGTCGCGGCCACGATGGAGATCGCCGATCCCGCGCTGCTCGCCGAATAGGCCGCGCTGAATGCGGTCGGCACGAGCAAGGCCACGCCGGCTCCCAGACTGGCGAATCCGATCATGCTGACGATGGGATTGGCGGTCGCCAGCGTCAGGGCAGTGCCCAGTAGCTGAGGACCGTGGCCACGACCGAGCCGCCCCCCCCTTCCCAGCGCCGCATCCGACAAGCCCAGCTCTTCCTTGACGTGGGGAATGTGGGCAGCCCATGAGGAAAACACCACGGCGTGGGCGACGAATGCGGCGGTGACACCCAGCTTTGCGCGGCGCAGATTCGAAATTGGATACACCCCCTGCGATCCACTCTGGCACGCCGTAGGCCGGCGCTCCGTAAGATGACCGCGTGGCACGACGCCCCCGCCCTAGTGGCCCCCAGCACATGCTGGAGTTAGTCCGGTCCAGCGTTCCACCGATCCACCCCGCCGGCCGGCCGTTCATCTCCGCCGGCCTGGCAGTCGCCGCGCTCGGCTACCGCAACCGGTGGCTACGCGGGGCAGGCCTGCTGGCGGCGGGTGCCTGCGCCGGGTTCTTCCGGCACCCCCCGCGGGTGCCACCCACCCGTCCGGGTGCGGTGGTAGCGCCGGCCGACGGCCTCATCTGCGTGATCGACCAAGCGGCCCCGCCCGCCGAGCTCAGCCTGGGCGACACGCCGCGCCCGCGGATCAGCATCTTCCTGTCGATATTGGATGCTCACGTCCAACGAGCCCCCGTCAGCGGCGAGGTGGTCGCCGTGCAACACCGGCCCGGCCAATTCCTTTCGGCCGACCTGCCCTCGGCGAGCACCGACAACGAACGCACCAGCGTGGTGATCCGCACGGACACTGGCGCCGGCGTCTCAGAGGTCATAGTCGTGCAGATCGCCGGTCTGGTGGCGCGCCGCATCGTGTGCGACGCACACGTCGGCGACAAGGTGTCGATCGGTGACACCTACGGCCTGATCCGGTTCGGTTCCCGGTTGGACACCTACCTGCCCCCGGGTGCCGAACCGATCGTCCAGTTGGGCCAGCGCGCGGTGGCCGGCGAGACCGAATTGGCCGATCTGTCATGACCACCAAGTCCCGGGGCAGGCCGGTCCACCTGCAGATCCTGCCCAGCGCGATGACCGTGCTGTCCATCTGCGCCGGACTGACCTCGATCAAGTTCGCCCTCGAACACCAGCCCATCCCCGCGATGGCACTGATCGCCATCGCCGCGATCCTGGACGGGCTGGACGGCCGGGTGGCCCGCATGCTGGACGCCCAGTCGCGGCTGGGCGAGGAAATCGACTCGCTGGCCGACGCGGTGAACTTCGGGGTGACGCCCGCGCTGGTGCTTTACGTGACGCTGCTGTCCAAGTGGCCGGTCGGCTGGGTGGCGGTGCTGCTGTACGCGGTGTGCGTGGTGTTGCGGCTGGCGCGCTACAACGCCCTGCAAGACGACGGCACCCAGCCGGCCTATACGCATGAGTTCTTCGTCGGGATGCCCGCGCCGGCGGGCGCCATCTCGATGATCGGCCTGATCGGGCTCAAACTGCAGTTCGGCGAGGGCTGGTGGACCTCGGTGTGGTTCCTCTGCCTCTGGGTGACGGGGACGTCGATACTGATGGTCAGCAAGATCCCGATGCGCAAGATGCACGCCTTGGCGGTGCCGCCGAACTGGGTGGTGCCACTGCTGGCGATACTGGCGATCTGCGCCGCCGCGTCGGTGCTGGCCCCCTACATATTGATCTGGGTGATCATCATCGCCTACCTGTGCCATGTGCCGTTCGCGATCCGCACCCAGCGCTGGCTGGCCGCGCACCCCGAAGCGTGGGACGACAAGCCCAAGCAGCGGCGTGCCGCCCGGCGCGCGACCCGCCGGGCGCAGCCCAGCCGCCGTTCGGTGGCGCGCCGTTCGGTGGCGCGACTGGGGCTGCGCAAGCCGGGCGGGCGGCTTTGACACAGCTCACGCTGACCGCCCGACTGAACACCTCGGCCGTCGACTCGCGCCGCGGCGTCGTTCGGTTGCACCCGAGTGCGGTTGCCGCCCTTGGCATCCGGGAATGGGACGCGGTGTCGCTGACCGGGTCGCGGACCACCGCGGCGGTGGTCGGCCTGGCCGGTGCGGACACGCCGGTCGGCATCGCACTGCTCGACGACGTGACGCTGTCCAACGCCGGCCTGCGTGCGGACACCGCGGTGATCGTCAGCGCGGTCACCGTCTACGGCGCGCGATCGGTGACGCTGAGCGGCTCCAACCTGGCGACCAGGTCGCTGTCGCCGGTGACCCTGCGGCAGGCCCTGCTCGGCAAGGTGATGACGGTCGGCGACGCGGTGTCGCTGCTGCCCCGCGACCTGGGCCCCGGCACCTCGACGTCGGCGGCCACCCGTGCCCTGACGTCAGCCGTGGGGATCAGCTGGACCTCGGAGCTGCTCGCCGTGACGGGCGTCGACCCCGGCGGGCCGGTCAGTGTGCAGCCGAATTCGCTGGTGACGTGGGGCGAAGGTGTCCCGACCGGAGTCCGGCTGCCGGCATCGGTCGAAGTGTCCACCCCCCAGGTCCAGATCGAGGAACTCAAGGGCGCGCAGGCGCAGGCCGGCAAGCTCACCGAATGGCTCAAGCTTGCCCTCGACGAGCCGCACCTGTTGAAAACCCTGGGCGCCAGCACCAACCTGGGCATCTTGGTGTCAGGTCCGGCCGGCGTCGGCAAGGTGACGCTGGTGCGAGCGGTGTGCGCGGGCCGCAGGATGGTCGAGCTGGACGGCCCGGAGATCGGTGCGCTGGCCGCCGACGACCGGCTCAAGGCCGTGGCCTCGGCCGTCGCGGCGGTCCGCGGTGATCGATTGCAAGGCGGCGGGGTGCTGCTGATCACCGACGTCGACGCCTTACTGCCGGCCACCGCGGAACCGGTCGCCAGCCTGATCCTCGGCGAGCTGCGGACCGCGGTGGCCACCGATGGCGTGGTGTTGATCGCCACGTCCGCCCTGCCCGACCAGATCGATGCCCGGCTGCGTGCACCCGAACTCTGCGACCGCGAGCTGAGCGTGCCGCTGCCCGACGGCGTCACCCGCAAGGCGCTGCTGGACGCGCTGCTGAAGTCAGTACCAACCCGCGACCTCGACCTTGAGGAAATTGCCGAGCGCACACCGGGTTTCGTCGTCGCCGACCTGGCCGCCCTGATCCGCGAGGCGGCGCTACGGGCGGCGTCGAGGGCCAGCGCCGACGGCCAGCCACCGACGCTGAACCAGGACGACCTGATAGGCGCGCTCAGCGTCATCCGCCCGCTGTCCCGCTCCGGCAGTGCGGAGATCACCGTGGGCAGCGTCACCCTCGACGACGTCGGCGACATGGCCGAGGCCAAGCAGGCCTTGACCGAGGCGGTGCTGTGGCCATTGCAGCATCCGGACACCTTCGCCCGGTTGGGGGTCGACCCGCCGCGCGGGGTGCTGCTGTACGGCCCACCGGGCTGCGGCAAGACCTTTGTGGTCCGTGCGCTGGCCAGCACCGGGCGGCTCAGCGTGCACGCCGTCAAAGGCTCCGAGCTGATGGACAAGTGGGTGGGTTCTTCGGAAAAGGCTGTGCGCGAGCTGTTTCGGCGCGCCCGCGACTCCGCACCGTCGCTGGTGTTTCTCGATGAGGTGGACGCACTGGCGCCCCGACGCGGCCAGAGCTTCGACTCGGGCGTGACCGACCGGGTGGTGGCCGCGCTGCTGACCGAGCTCGACGGCATCGATCCGCTGCGCGACGTCGTGGTGCTGGGCGCGACCAACCGGCCCGATCTGATCGATTCGGCGCTGCTGCGTCCGGGACGGCTGGAACGGCGGGTGTTCGTCGAACCGCCCGATGCCGCGGCACGCTGTGAAATCCTGCGCACCGCGGGCAAGTCGATCCCGCTGAGCGCCGACGTCGATCTGGATGAGGTGGCCGCCGGGCTCGACGGCTACAGCGCCGCTGACTGTGTGGCCTTGCTGCGGGAAGCGGCGCTCACCGCGATGCGGCGCTCCATCGATGCCGCCGACGTCACCGCGGCCGACCTGGACGCCGCATGTAAGGTCGTGCGCCCTTCGCTGGATCCCGCGCAGGTGGAGTCCTTACGCGCGTTCGCCAAAGCTCCGTAGCAGCGCACCGGCCGCCGCCGCGACGTCGGACTCCAGCCAGTCGGGCATCGGGTTGTCGTAAGCGTGCCGCCGCACCACGGCGTAGGGCAGGTCGGCAATGGCTCTGTGCACCGCGTCGACCGCGCGTCGGTCGCGGTTCCCGTAGAGCTGTTCGGCCAGTTCGCCGACCCGCTCGGACAGGGGTGCGTTCATGGCGGCCAACGTCTTTCGGAACTCCGCGTCGGGCTGGCCGTCGAGCAGATCGGCCGGCCGGATGGTCAGCAGCAAGCGCGCGTCGTCGGGCATTTCCCGCGCAAAGCTGACCGCTGCCACCGCCATCGCCGTGGCGGCATCCAGAGCGCTCGCAGCCCTCCCGTCTGGCCCAGCGGCGAGTGCGCGCGACTGGAAGCGGTCCAGCGCGCGTAACCAGGCGGCGATCACCACACCGTCGCGATTGCCGAAACGGTGATACAGCGTGCCGGCCGGCGCGCCGCTGGCCTTGGCGATCGCCGCGACGCTCGCCGCGCGCGGCCCCTGCGCCAGCACCAGTGCACGGGTCGCGTCCAAAATCACATCGGTCTCATGCTTCCGGGGAGGCGCCACGATCTAGTATGGTCCTTCTATATGGAACGATTACTCTATATCGACGAACATGCTATCGCGGTCGACGCCTCTGCGGCAGAAACGTGGTCGGCACTGCTGCGGGTGATGTGCCGCGACCCCGCTGACCCAGCGACGGTGCCGATCGGCTTCACACTGGACGAGGCGACGCCGCCGCGCCGGCTGGCACTGAAGGGCCGGCACCTGTTCGCCGTCTACCGCCTGGTGTTCGAGCTGGATCCCGTCAGCGAGGGCGTCCGGGTGCGCGCGCTGACCTGGGCCGCGTTTCCGGGGCTCCACGGCAAGGTCTACCGCGCGCTGGTGATCGGAACCGGCGCGCACCGGATCGTGGTGCGGCGGATGCTCAACCGAATCGCAGCGACGGCGGGTCCACCGCTCGAACATCGGGTGTGCACGTAGGGATTTCAGTGTGCATCCAGGGCGGAGTCTTGCCGGCGGTTTTCCCGCCCTGCATGCACACTCAACGCCGCAGACGCACACCCTACGGGCACGCTATTCGGACAGCTGGAATTCGACCATCTCGGTAAGGGCTTCCACGGCTTCGCGCAGCGCGGCCAGGCGATCTGAGGCCGACGGAGCCGACAGCACGGCATAGCGGTCCGCCACCCCGATCGGTATACGAGCGGCCAACGCGTACAACCTTTTTCCGGCATCGTCGGTGTCCGGCACTGCCAGCAGCACGTCGCGGCCGGGCAGCTCGACACCACGGACGTCAGCGATCCGCTCGAACAACGCCATCACCCGGTCTTCGACCTCAAGGAACTGAGCGTCGGTCACCGGCTCCCCCGGCTCGTCCGGCCACGTCCGCACGGTCGCGCGCGGGTAGGGATCGTCGGGCAGCCACTCGCCCACCCGGATCCGCTCGCCGGTCCGGCAATGCAGGGCATACCGGCCCGAGCCCAGGTCGGCGTGTTCGGCGATACCGGCCAAGACGCCGACGTCGCAGCGCGCGTCGCCGCCACCGACCTCACGACCGCGGGAGATCAGGACCACGCCGAACGGTTCGCCGCTGTCGACGCAGTGTCGAACCAGTGCGCCGTAGCGGGGCTCGAAGATGCGCAGCGGCAGGTCTTCGTCGGGCAGCTGCGCCGACTCGAGCGGGAACATGGCCCGGACCACGGGTTCTGCGCCGTCGGGCTTCGCCACTAGATGTCCAGCTCGCCGACCAGCGCGTCGACCACTGCGCGCAGGTCGCCGTCGTGCTCCTCGGCCACCCGGCGCTGGCGCTGATATGAGGCGCCCCCTCGGCAGATGTCGAACACCGACACCAGTTCATCCAGGCAATCCAGCGACCGGGCGACCGGCTCCAGCCGGGCCACCACGTCGACGAGGTCCTCGGTCACCAGTCGCTCGTTGCTGTCGGCGTCCAGGATGATCACCGCGTCCAGGCCGTAGCGCGCGGCGCGCCACTTGTTTTCCTGGACGTGCCAGGGCGGCATCGTCGGCAGTGTCTCGCCGGCGTCCAGCCGGCGGTCCAGGTCGACGATCAGGCAATGCGTCAACGCGACCAGAGCGGCCAGCTCGCGCAGATTGGACACGCCGTCGCAGATTCGCACCTCGAGGGTGCCCAGGTGCGGGGAAGGCCTTATATCCCAACGGATTTCGTCCATATGGTCGATGATGCCGGTCTTCTTCTGGTCGTGCACGAAACCTTCGAACTGCTTCCAGGTCTGAAAGTGGAACGGCAGCCCGGCCGTCGGCAGCTGTTGAAACATCATCGCCCGGTTGCTGGCGTAGCCGGTGTCCTCGCCGCCCCACCACGGTGACGACGCCGACAGCGCCAGCAGATGCGGGTAGTAATTGAGCAGGGACGTCATGATCGGCATGACTTTGGCGGCCGACGAGATCCCGACGTGTACGTGGACTCCCCAGATCAGCATCTGCCGGCCCCACCACTGGGTGCGCTTGATCAGTTCGGCGTAGCGGGGCGCGTCGGTGAGCTGCTGGGTCGACCACTGCGCGAACGGGTGCGTGCCGGCGCAGAACAGCTCCATGCCGCGGTCGCGGACGATCCTGCGGGCGGGCCCCAGGGTTTCGCGCAGATCCTGCATGGCCTCGGCGGCGCACTCACAGATGCCGCTGACGACTTCGACGGTGTTGCGCAGCAATTCCTTGTGTACACGCGGGTTTTCGCCGATCTCGGCGATGACGGCGGTGGCCTCGTTGCTCAGGTCACGGGTCTGCGCGTCGACGAGCGCGAACTCCCATTCCACACCGATGGTCGGCCGGGGCGAGCCGGCGAAGTCGATATGGGTGTTGGTCCTGCCGATCGGCGAGCTAGCCGGAACCGATGACACCGCATGCCACCCGCTTGCCGGAGTCACCAGTCATCATCGTGGTGTCGTCGGGGCCGGGTGTCCCGTTGAGCTGGTTGTACCGATCCACCGGAATATTGCCGAAGTTGTCCGCGCCCGCATGGATGATGATCGCCGTCTTCGAACCGGCCAGCAGGTCTTCCATGGTGAAGGCGTCCGTCGTGGTCACCAGCATTCCGGAACCGTCGCCGCGCACCTGCAGCGAGGTCAGGTCACCGCTGGCGTGACCGCCATGCCCCTGCGCATGGAAGTGCCCGCCGGCGGAGTTGAAGTCACCGGGCGCGCCACCGGTCGGGGCGACCGAGTTGGGCTCGCACTTGCCCACCGAGTGCAGGTGCACTCCGTGAAAGCCCGGCGACAGCACACCGACGCTGGTGGTCTGCAGGGTGACGGTGGCGTACCCGTTGGCGAACTCGAACTTCGCCGTCGCAACCTGAGCGCCGTCGGGTCCCTTCAAAACCGTGGTCAGGGTCGCCGACGACGCCATCGGCATCTCCTCATGACCCGAGACTCCCGCCGGCGCAGGTGATCCCGTCCACACCGACGGCGTGGTGCCCGGCGTTGTCGACGCGTGCTGGGGCGACGAGCACGCGCCCACCAGCGCGACGCAAGCGGCCGCAGACACTACGGACAGTGTGGACTTGGTGACAGTTGCGACTCTGCGGTGACCGGCTGGCTTAGGCATAGCGAGAGCCTAACGCGCTCAGCCCGTCACCACGACAATGACGCCGGCTGGCTGGTCGGCGAGCGCGGAGATGCGCGGCTCGACGGGTGCGCCCAGCTTCTGGCCCACCGCATCCGCGGTGGCGCGCTCGCCGGCCGCATCGGTGTAGTACACCGTGGTAGTGGACACATCGGGCAGCGACAGGTTCGAGACGTCGGTGACCTTGAATCCGGCCGCCTTCAGCTGGTCGGCGGTGTGCGAGGCCACGCCGTCTTTTCCGGAGATGTTGTAGACGCGCACCTCGGCCTGATTCGCGCCTGGTTTGCCGCTTGTCGGGTTCGGTGACGAGGTGCTGGTCGCGGTGGACATCGGTGCCGAGTCGTCGTCGGAACTTCCGGACGAACCCAGGGCCTGCCAGCCGAGCAGCAGGAAGATGATGCCCAGGAACAACAGCACCATCACCATGGCCCGGAGGGGAAGCCCCGAGGAGTCGGGTACGCGCTCGTTCATCGAGCCCACTGTAGCCAGGACACGGCCAGAACCCGCAAAGGCGCGTGCGAAGACGGCCCGGTGTCAGGTCACCTCGAAGCCGAGACGACGCGCCGCCCGCGCCTTCTGCCGACTGGCCCGCAGCCGTCGCAACCGCTTCACCAGCATCGGGTCGGCGGCCAGTGCTTCCGGCCGGTCGACCAGTGCATTGAGCACTTGGTAGTAGCGCGTCGCTGACATCGAGAACAACTCTTTGATGGCGTCTTCCTTCACCCCGGCGAACTTCCACCACTGACGTTCGAAGGCCAGGATGTCGTGTTCGCGGCGGGTTAACCCGTCGGCGATCTCAGCGTCGTCCCCCGACCGATTTGCCCGCGCCATGGCGCTGTCCATATCGCTCCCCTGGACCCTTCCGGCGAATTCTCAAACTGCTCGAATGACTTGACTTGCATAGGCTTACCTGGGGTATCTATCGGCGAATATTGAACCACGCCGCGAACCCTCAAGCAGTAATCCAGACCCGCGAGTCGGCGGACTTGCTCGGGATTGCCCGCTACGTGGTCCCAGGTGTCCCACGCGCACCTTCGCTCACGGGCGCACAGCCTAAGCTAGCCGACCATGGCAGTGGTACCCATTCGCATCGTGGGCGATCCGGTCTTGCACACCCCGACGACACCCGTACAGGTCGGCGCCGACGGTTCGCTGCCGGCGGATCTGCCCGGGTTGATCGCCACCATGTACGACACCATGGACGCCGCCCACGGGGTCGGCCTGGCCGCCAACCAGATCGGCTATGGGCTGCGACTGTTCGTCTACGACTGCTCCGAGGACCGGGGATTGACCGCCCGTCGCCGCGGCGTGGTCATCAACCCGGTCCTGGAAACCTCCGAAATACCCGAGACCATGCCCGACCCGTCCAACGAAGACGAAGGCTGCCTGTCGGTTCCCGGCGAGTCCTTCCCTACCGGACGCGCGAAGTGGGCACGGGTCACCGGACTCGACGCCGACGGCAAGCCGTTCGATATCGAGGGCACCGGCCTGTTCGCGCGGATGCTGCAGCACGAGACCGGACACCTGGACGGACTCCTCTACCTGGACTGCCTGATCGGCCGGCACGCGCGCGCGGCCAAACGGTCCCTCAAATCACACGGCTGGGGCGTCCCAGGCCTGTCGTGGCTGCCGGGCGAGGGACCCGACCCGTTCGGTCACTGATGATCTCGTGGCCGGATCTCGGGACGCGGGTGACGGTTCGCTACCGCCGGCCGCCCGGATCGGTTCCGCCGCTGACCGACGCGGTCGGGCACCTGCTGGCGCTCGATCCGATGGTGCGGGTGCGGACGAAGACGGGCGCGGTCGTCGAGTTCGCGGCCGCTGACGTGGTGGCGCTGCGGGTGCTCACCGACGTGCCGGTACGCACCGCCGACATCCGGGCACTCGAGCAGGCATCCGCCAGTGCGAGGCAAGGCCGGCAAGGCATCGAACACCTCTGGCTGGACGGCTGGCTACTGCGTTGCCGGCGGTGGCACCGCCCTGGAATCTAATTCAGCTGTGCCACTGGATATTTCAGCGCAAGCGCAAACGATCCCCGCGATCGTCGCCTGGTACACACAGCGCGACCTGACGCCACGACTGGCCATCCCCGACCGGTTGCTGCGGCCACCGGCGGGGCTGCGGAGCGAATACACCGAGAAAATCCTCTTCCGCGATGCGCCCGACGGCACCGGATGGGTGGGCCTGTCCGAAGTCCGCGCGACCGACGTCGGGGCCCCGCAGGGCACAACCCGCTACTACATCCGGGTGGCCGAGCACGACACGCATACCACCGCCGTGGCCGAGTCCCTGGGCTTTCGACTGCACCATCGCACCCGCTATTTCCCCGTGCAGGCGCAGGGCATACCACCCGATAGCCTCTAGGCATGCCCGACGGCACAGTTGATGGCGGCGACTCGCCGGTTGATGGCGGCGACCCGCTTCGCCCGGCTTCGCTGCGCTTGCGATCGCCGTGCCCCGCTGCTGCGACTGGCCACCTGGAACGTGAACTCGATCCGCACCCGCCTGGACCGTGTCACCGACTGGCTGGCGCGCGCCGATGTCGACGTGCTGGCCATGCAGGAAACCAAATGCTCGGACACCCAATTCCCCGCCCTGCCACTGTTCGAACTCGGCTACGAGGTCGCCCACGTCGGCTTCAACCAGTGGAACGGCGTGGCGATCGCCTCCCGCGTCGGCCTCGAGGATGTGCAGGTCGGCTTCGACGATCAGCCCACCTGGAGCAGCAAGCCGGGGGTGACCGCCACGGCCGAAGCCCGCGCCGTGGGCGCAACGTGTGGTGGCGTGCGGGTATGGAGTCTGTATGTGCCCAACGGCCGCACCCTGGACGATCCGCACTACACCTACAAGCTGGATTGGCTTGCCGCGCTGCGTGATACCGCCGCAGGCTGGCTGCGCGACGATCCCGCGGCGCCGATCGCACTGGTCGGTGACTGGAATATCGCGCCGACCGATGACGACGTCTGGAGCACCGAGTTCTATCAGGGCAGCACCCACGTATCCGAGCCGGAGCGCAAAGCGTTCAATGCCATCGTCGACGCGCAATTCGCTGACGTGGTACAGGCCTTTCACTCCCGGACCCGGCGTCTACACGTACTGGGATTACACGCAGCTGCGGTTCCCGAAGAAGCAGGGCATGAGGATCGACTTCATCCTGGCCTCGCCGGCGTTGGCCGCCCGGGTGGCCGACGCTGCGATCGTCCGCGAGGAGCGCAAAGGCAAGGCGCCCAGTGACCATGCGCCCGTGCTGGTCGATATCCGAAATGCCTGAGCGGCGTACACTCAGAGGTTGCTCGTTGTACGTGTGTTCGTAACGTGGCAGGCTTTCGGTTGAAACATGCTGAGAAGATTCTTATTGCTGCTGCGATAAAGGCCAGGGAGTCATCATGAGTGTCGTCGGCGGAGCGGTTCGCGGCGTGGGCCGGACAGTAAGTCGTGCGGCGACGGCAACCACTGCGGCTGCGGGCGCCGTAGGCGGCGCGGCCGTCAATGGGGTTGTCGGCGGCGTCAAGGGAGCCGCCGAGGGCGTGCAGCGCGGAATCAGCAGCGGCAGCAAGTCGACGCCGGCGGCCGCGGTAGCGATCGGCGCGCTGGGCGTCGCGGGCATCGTCGACTGGCCGATACTGCTCGCCGTCGGCGGTGGCGCGCTGCTGCTGCGCAAGATGGCCAACAAGCCAGAGGTTTCCGCCCCGCCGGTGAAGGCGAAGCTGACGACCGTACCCACCGCCGCGGAGCCCGAAAAAGAGGCCGCGCCGGAAAAGGCCGCCACCCCGCGCAAGACCCCAGCCACGACAAGGGCCAAGAAGACGGCCGGGCGTCGGGCCGGCGCGACCGAGTTGCGCAGCACTAACTAGCCGGAACCCCTGAGCAACTCTTGAGGTTCCTGATCAGCGTTCCGGCTGTTCAGCCGGCTGCTTGGCGGTACGACCGCGACTGATGCGACCGGCGCACTGACACATGTGCTGCCGGATCGGGACAAACCAGCACCCCAGCCGGACGTCGCGTCGCCGGTTCTCGCACCTCGAGCACCTCGAGCACCCCGACGCGCCACAGCAGCGCATAAAGCTCCCGTAATGGCACGTTCAGCAATGCGGCAATCGGGGAAATCAGGGGATCGGCCGGTAAGTCGGTCCTCGCCATACTCCAGACGGTGACCGCACCATCCTGCTCAGCGGCAAACCAGACGTTACCGAAAGGCAAATGATGGCGGAAAAGAAGGCTCGTCGGGCCACTTCGCAGAGCGAAGCGGTGCTGAAAGTCCGCGAGGGCGAGACCTTTGCGATAAATCTGCCGGTCTTCGGCACGGTGGGCATCCCGCGGCCAGAACAGCTGGCCTATTACGGCGGTCTGGCGGCCTTGGCGGCTATCGAGCTCATCGACTGGCCGGTCGCGGTGGTCATCGCGGCCGGACACCTGATGGCGAGCAACCACCACAACAAGCTGTTGGAAGAGCTCGGCGAAGCGATGGAAGAGGCCTAACCGGCGACCGCGTGGTCGAACCGCAAGGTGACCCGCGTGCCACCGGCGGTCCGGACCGTCTCGACGCGGTCGGCCAGCCCGCTGATCAGGGTCAGCCCGCGTCCGCCGCGCTGGCTGCGCAGGCTGGCCGAGGAATCCCCGGCCCACCGGCCGGAGTCGCTGACGGAGAAGGTCACCGTGTCCCGGTGCACGAAGGCCTCGATGGACACGGTCTTGCGGGCATCGCTGCCGCTGCCGTGTTCGATGGCGTTGGTCACCGCCTCTCCGGTCGCCAGCAAGATGTCGTCGGCGCGCGTCGGGTCGACGGCGAGGACTGTCAACCAGTCATGTATCCGCTGCGTGCACACCCCGACCGCGGCGGCCACCGCTTCGTCGATGGTGTGGGTGTCCATCACCGCCGCCGCCACCGCATTGAGCAGGTGGATGCGACGCTGGCTCAGCACCTGTCCGGTGGTCTCGGAGACCGTCGCCATCACTCCGTACACGTCTCCGGTATCGCCCATCAGCGGGCTGTAGCTGAACGTGAAATACCGTTCGCCGCGCCGCCCGCCGGTGATCACCGGCAGGAGTAGGTCGTCGACCCAGACGGCCTTGCGGGTGGCGATGACGCTGGCGATCAACGGACCGATCGATTCCCAGATGTCCCACCACACACCCTCGCTGCGCTGGCCGAGCGCGTCCGGGTGCCGGTTGCCCAGGATCGGAATGTAGGCGTCGTTGTACACCATGAACAGGTCGTGTGGACCTAGCCAAAGCAGGTACGGGAACCGAGACGTGAGCGTCGTCGCCACGATTGTCCGCATCTCGGCCGACCAATCTCGGGGCCTACCCAGCGGATGAGCTGCCCAGTCGAACTCGGCGAACCGGCGACCCATTTCTCCGCCCAACGACACGGCGGCCGCCAGGTCGGCCGGCAGACCCTCGCTCATCTCAGCGCATCGGTGAACGTCGGGTAGACGTCGAGAATGCGGTCCAGCTCGGTGACTTCGATCGGTTGCAGCACCGGCCCGTGGTCGGCCACCAACCGGACCGACGTTCCGGCGGCCTTCCCTTGCTCGTGGCAGTCGAGCACCGCGTTCAAACCGGCGCTCCCGAAGAAGGTCACCGGCTGCAAGTCGACGATGACCAGTCGGGTCGGGTGGGTCGCGGCGAGTTCCAGCGCCGCGGTCAGATGGACACTGAGGTCGCCGACGGTACTGGAGTCGACATCTCCTTTGGCGCGCACGACCACCGCCTCCGCCCCTGCCTCGTGCTCGACCGTCAACAGTTCCATCGCCATCACCGCCCTTCTGAAGAATTCGGATCGTCAAAATCCAGCCGTAGCTGAGGTGATACCCAAATCCGCCGCACCGAATGCGACGTCTACCGGGCGGATTGGGCAGGGATGCGTTCGTGCGCCGTCAGCAACAAATGGTCGAACTGACCTTGCACGGTGCTCGACACCGGTGGCATCGCGGTCACTTCGCTGACTATCTGCCCGGCCAATGCCCGCACCTTGGTATTCGTCTCCTGCGACCGCCATTGCAGGACGCGAAAGGCTTGATCGGGGCTCACCCGGTAGATGGCCATCAGCACGCCTTTGGCCTGCTCGATCGCCGCGCGGCTCTCGAACAGGTCCGGCAGCGCCTCGTCCAGCACCTCCTGGCGAGTTTCATGCCTGGTTTCGTCGAAGGTGTCGGTCAGGTCGATGTAGTGGCCCTCGGTGCCCAACACCGCGCCGTTGTCATCGAGCATGCGGTCGGCCACCACGATCGCGTCGTGCACGTTGCCCGCGGTATCGACGAACCGGTGCCGGCTCGAGAACGACTCACCCGATCGCAACGCGTAGTCCAGCAGGTCCTGGACGTGCGGGCGGTCTTCGGGATGTTTGTGGGACAACAACAGTTTGGTCGTCGGCACGACGGATCCGGGCTCGTAACCGTGCATCCTGGCTACTTCGTCGGACCATTCCCAACGTTGACCCACGAACCAGAACCGAAAAGTGCCCACATTGAGGTACTTGCCGGACCCGACGGACATGGCGGCGCCCTTCGGCTCATCGCCGCGGGGGCTCGACATACCTTCCTGGGCTGACTGCTGCACGTTTTGCATCATCCCACTACGTCGGCGCACCGGCCACTAGGGAACTGCACAGAGGCGCGGCGCTGCGCTAGCGTGGTGGGGTCTAGCAAGAAACCAACAACGCGGGAGCGCACGCCCGGTGCGCTGAGAGGACGGCTCGGGGCCGTCGACCGTAGGAACCTGACCGGGTAATGCCGGCGTAGGGAGATGAAATGACCGTCACTGTCGAACCTTCCGTCACCACCGGACCCATCGCGGGCAGCAGCAAGATCTACCGCGAACTGGACGGGGGGGCGCGAGTGCCGTTCCGCCGGGTGCATCTGTCCACCGGAGACCACTTCGACCTCTATGACACCTCCGGGCCCTACACGGACACCGAAGCGGCCATCGATCTGGCCGCCGGGTTGCCGCCCCGGCCGGGAGTGATCCGCGACCGCGGCACCCAGCTGCAGCGCGCCCGGGCCGGCGAGATCACCGCGGAGATGGCGTTCATCGCCGTCCGCGAGGGCATGCCCGCCGAGCTGGTCCGCGACGAGGTCGCCCGCGGCCGCGCCATCATTCCGGCCAATCACAACCACCCCGAGAGCGAGCCGATGATCATCGGCAAGGCATTCGCGGTCAAGGTCAATGCCAATATCGGCAACTCGGCCGTGACGTCCTCGATCGCCGAGGAGGTCGACAAGATGGTGTGGGCCACCCGCTGGGGCGCGGACACCATCATGGACCTGTCCACCGGTAAGAACATCCACGAGACCCGCGAGTGGATTCTGCGCAACTCGCCGGTACCGGTCGGCACCGTGCCGATCTATCAGGCGCTGGAGAAGGTCAACGGCGACCCGACCGAGCTCACCTGGGAGATCTACCGGGACACGGTGCTCGAGCAGTGCGAGCAGGGCGTGGACTATATGACCGTGCACGCCGGGGTGCTGCTGCGCTACGTGCCGCTGACCGCCAAGCGGGTCACCGGGATCGTCAGCCGCGGCGGGTCGATCATGGCGGCCTGGTGCCTGGCGCACCATCGGGAGTCGTTCCTGTACACCAATTTTGAAGAGCTCTGCGACATCCTGGCCCAATACGACGTCACCTTCTCGCTGGGCGACGGGCTACGGCCGGGATCCATCGCCGACGCCAACGACGCCGCTCAGTTCGCCGAGCTGCGCACCCTGGGTGAGCTGACCAAGATCGCGAAAGCCCATGGCGTGCAGGTGATGATCGAAGGCCCGGGCCATGTTCCGATGCACAAGATCGTCGAGAACGTGCGGCTGGAAGAGGAGCTGTGCGAGGAGGCCCCGTTCTACACGCTGGGTCCGCTGGCCACCGATATCGCGCCGGCGTACGACCACATCACCTCGGCGATCGGGGCCGCCATCATCGCCCAGGCCGGCACCGCGATGCTGTGCTACGTCACGCCCAAGGAGCACCTCGGCCTGCCGGACCGCAAGGACGTCAAGGACGGGGTGATCGCCTACAAGATCGCCGCGCACGCCGGCGATCTGGCCAAGGGGCACCCGCACGCCCAGGACCGTGACAACGCACTGTCCACCGCGCGGTTCGAATTCCGGTGGAACGACCAGTTCGCGCTGTCCCTGGACCCGGACACCGCGCGGTCGTACCACGACGAGACGCTGCCGGCCGAACCGGCCAAGACTGCGCACTTCTGCTCGATGTGCGGACCGAAGTTCTGCTCGATGCGCATCACTCAAGATGTGCGTGACTACGCCGCCGCACACGGGCTCGACACCGAGGAAGCGATCGAAGCCGCTCTGCAAGTAGGTATGGCGGAGAAGTCGGCCGAGTTCGCCGATCACGGCAATCGGGTTTATCTGCCAATCACACAGTGAATTTTCTGCCAGTACCGCCGCCCGGCACGACGCCGTTGCGGGTGCTGACCATCGCCGGATCGGACTCCGGTGGCGGCGCGGGCATCCAGGCCGACATGCGCACCATTGCGCTGCTGGGTGTGCACGCGTGCGTCGCGATCACAGCGGTGACCATCCAGAACACGTTGGGAGTCAAGGGCTTTCACGAGGTTCCTGACGACGTTGTGGCCGCACAGATCGAGGCCGTGGTCACCGACATCGGCATCCAGGCCGCCAAGACCGGCATGCTGGCGTCGCCCAGCATCATCGCAACGGTGGCCGCGACGTGGCGCCGGCTTTCATTGACCGTTCCACTTGTGGTCGACCCGGTGTCGGCATCCATGCACGGCGACCCGCTGCTGGCACCGGCGGCGCTGGATTCGCTTCGCGATCAACTGTTTCCGTTGGCCACCCTGGTCACTCCCAACCTCGACGAGGTGCGCCTGCTGGTCGGCATCGAGGTGGTCGACGCCGAGTCGCAGCACGCGGCTGCCAAAGCCCTGCATGCGCTGGGCCCGCGGTGGGCGCTGGTCAAGGGCGGACACCTGCGCTCGTCGGAGCGCAGCTGCGATCTGCTCTATGACGGCGCGGACTTCTACGAGTTCGACGCGCAGCGACTGCCCACCGGCAACGACCACGGCGGTGGTGACACGCTGGCCGCGGCCGTCGCCTGCGCGCTGGCGCACGGGTTCACGGTGCCCGACGCGGTGGCCTTCGGTAAGCAATGGGTGACCGAGTGCCTGCGCGCCGCCTATCCACTCGGGCACGGCCACGGCCCGGTGTCCCCGTTGTTCCGGTTGTCTTGAACCTCGATCAGATCGCGGGCATCGCGCATGAGCCCGATGCGGCCCCCCAAGGAGTCGTCGTGCTTACCCACGGCGCCGGCGGCAGCCGGGAATCAGCGCTGTTGCAACAGGTTTGCGACGAGTGGGCGCGGCGTGGCTGGCTGGCCGTGCGCTACAACCTGCCCTACCGCCGGCGCCGGCCCAAGGGACCGCCAGCCGGCTCCGCGGCGAGCGATCAGGCGGGAATCGCCGAGGCGATCACGTTATGCCGCGGTCTTGCCGACGGCCCGCTCATCGCCGGCGGGCATTCCTACGGGGGTCGGCAGACGTCCATGGTGGTCGCCGCCAACCCAGCGACGGTGGATGTGCTGACGCTGTTTTCCTATCCGGTGCATCCGCCCGGCAAGCCGGAGCGTGCCCGCACCGAGCACCTGCCCGACATCACGGTGCCCACGGTGTTCACCCACGGAACGTCGGACCCGTTCGGCACGCCGGCGGAATTGCGTGACGCGGCGGCGCTGATCGCCGCACCAACCGAGATCGTCGAAATCACCGGCGCCCGACACGACTTGGGCTCGAAGACCCTCGACGTCGCCGCCCTCGCGGTCGACGCGGCGCTGCGCCTGCTCGGCCCGTCGGGGCGCCGAACAACGTGAGCTCCATCAACTTTCGTACGCACGCCTGGGTGTAGGCCGACTCGGCCGCCGATTCTTCCGGGCTCTGCATCCTGCCCAGATCGACCACCAGAGCCATCGCGGCGTGCACCAAGAACCTGGCCCGCATCGGCGTGAGCGACGGACGCGCGAGCGACGGACGCGCGGCGGTCAGCAGCCGCACCCACGAGTTGATCGTCGAGCGCTGCACGTTGTGCAGCAGCATCTGATCGGCCGGCGTCAGATTCATCTGCTCGGTGTAGTAGACGGCGGCCAGCTCCGGGTTGGCGAACGACGTTGCCACGTAAGCGTCGATCAGCACGGTCAACGCCTGGCGCGGTTCGGTGAGTGCCCCCACGAGCGGCGACAGCTGCCCGGAAGCCCGGTCGGCGGCCCGCGGGTGAGCCGGGCTAGCCCGGATAGCGCGAGTAGCACCCGTCCATTTCGCCGAGGACACCGCCGCGGAACGCCGCTATCCGAGTGAACCCGGCCGGCACGCTGACACCGTCGGCGTCACTGGCCACCATCCGGTTGGTGAGCAATCCGGACACGGCTTCGTCGAGGTCACCGGCGGTCAGGAGGAGTTGTTGACCTGAGGACAGGTCGATGGGCTCGGCCATCTTGCGGTGCACGACGCCGGTCAGGCAGGCGGTACGCAACGCGGTCCAGGGGCTCTGCATCGGCAGGCCGCGTTCATGCTGCACCGCCAGCGCGTACCGCGACATCACGATGGACAGGGCGGTGTCGTCGCCCTGCGGCAAGGTGTGTTCCCTGGAGTCGGCCTGCGTTCCCATCTTCGCCAGGCCGGGCAGGTCGATCGCGATGGTGTTGGTCGCCGGGCAATAGGACGCCGGCGGGCTGGGCTTCGCATCCGGGCAACTGGCTTGCTTGTAAGACAACGTCGGCGGTTTCTTGGGCGAGAAGATCTTGCCCAGCAGCTCCATCAGCGTGTTGAGGGTGTCTTCGTTGATCGGGACCTCACCCGTCTCCGGATTCCCGTCGATGCCCGTTCGCAAGTTCTTCGGCAAGTCGCCGCGGCGCCGCTCGATTTCGGCCTTGTTGATCGAAGCGCAGGCCGGGGTGCCGGTCAGGAAGCCCATCTGGAATGCGCTGACCCGGTCGAGCGCCGACCCGTGCTCGTCGTCGGTATCGCTATCGGAGTCCATCACCGGGTCGCGGGTGGTGATGATCCCGGCGAGCACGTGGTCAAGCCCGTCCGCCGTGCTGATGGTGAAGCGCGGCGACTTGCCGTCGGCCACCCAGTACAGGTAGACGCCGGCGAAGCAATCGGCTTGCTGCTCGCGGACGATGGTCGGGTCTTTTCTGGTCACCAAGCTCGCCATCGTCTGCAAAGCGTGCCCGAACTCGTGTGCCAACACACCGGTTACCGACATATCGCCGAAATACTGCTGCGCGACCGGCATGAACACCCCGCGATCCCAGGCGATCAGGTTGCATCTCGAGGTGAAGAACGCGTTGACGAGCTGGTAGGTCTCGTTGTGGCAGACGATCGGGCTGTTCGGGTCGTTCGAGTCGTAGGACACCAGCTTGGCGACGGGTGTGAAGGTGCCTTTCAGCGATTGGCTGTAGGCCCCCTTCCAGTACTCCTCGATGTCGTTGACCGACAACAGCGACAACTTGTCGATCGGTCCGTTGTTGGTGTTGACGACGGTTCCGTTGGGAGCGGGCCCGTTCGGGCGGGGCCCGCTGGCACCGTTGGTCGCGGGCAAACCGCCTACCCGGAACGGGTCGTTGAGGATCGACAGGGCGCGCCCGCCGACGACGGTCGAGCAGCCCGCCACCACGAGTAGCGTCGCGCCGCAGGCGATCGCGGCTCTCAGCGACGCGACCACTCGACTCCGCCCGCGGCTATTCATCAACCAACCCCGTCCCGACCGGCTTGTAATAAGGAAAACCCATCTTAGATCGGTTGGTTTGCGGCCAGTACCCCCAACGAAGACCCACCAGGGGAAAATCGTAGATGTGCCGCAACGATTTCTATGCCGTCTTTCAGGCCGCTAAGGCCGGCCAAAGTGGTTGCTGCTCGACCGTGAGCACCACAGCGGCCGCACCCGAATCCGTGTGGGTGTACCTGTCCTTGTCCGTGGAGCCGAAAACAAGCCCGAGGAACACCAGAACGATGCCCGCGACGATGACGAGCACCCCGATGATGATCCCGGCAATTGCCATACCACGGCCGCTTTGACCCGATTGCTTGATCTGGTTCAGCGCGACGAAGCCGAAAACCAGGCCCAGGATGGCACCGAGACCCCCGCAAAGCCACCCCAGCAACGAGCACACCAACGATGCGATGGCCATCCCGTTGGTACCGGGACTTTGCTGCGGGTATCCCGACCCCTGGGGCGGATAGCCGTAACCGCCCGGCTGCGGCGGAGGCGGATAGCCGTAACCACCCGGTGGCGGCGGCGGATAGCTGGGCGGTTGGTCCGTCACGGGGCCTCCTACGGGTTCACGGCGAGCACACACTTTACCCGCGGGTCGTACTCTGTCACCAGCACGCTACGGCATCCGCGTGCGGTGGCGCTTGTCGTGCGGTGTGACGCCGTTGACGCCGCCGATCGACTCCGCGTAGTACCCCACCGCGAACGCCACCCCGGAACCCATCACTGCCAATGCATCGCGGTTGACGTTGTCCACCGTGTCCCGGGCGCTCAGGTAGTTGGGGTCGAACGCGGCGCCCGACTGGCCGCCCCAGAGTCGGGATTGCACAGTGGTTTTCGTCTGCGAAGCGCCGGTATTCATACCCCCGATCGGCACGCCCGCGACCAGGAAGGGATGGTAGTCGGTCCGGGTGTTCAGCGGCATATCGGCCGGCCGCTTCCCGGCCATGTTGAGATAGCCGGACAAGGTGCGCTCGATGCCGGCCGAACCTTCCGGCACGTCTGCGGCTGCCACACCTTGCCCGGGCAGGCCGGACTGGTCTCCGTCGTCGGTGAAGAAACCCGCGTTCGGCGAGCCCAGCATGTCGAAGTTCAGGTACAGCGCAATGTTGTTGAGTTGGTCGCTGTCCAGACCGAAGACATAGTCCATGGCGCCGTTGAGCCCGGACTCGCCCGCACCCCAGAACACGAATCGCACCGCGTTGGTCACCGGCGCCAGCGGGCCCAGCTGCAGCGCGGTCTCCAGCACGGCGGCCACCCCGGACCCGCTGTTGTTGATACCCGGACTGTCCCGCGCGCTGTCCAGGTGTGTTCCGACCATCACGACTTCATTGGGGGCACCGGTCTTGGTCTGTGCCATGACATTTCGTGTCGTGACCTTCACGGTCTCGGTGTCCAGCACCAGCCGGACCGGCGCGGTGGCCCGCCCCAGTGCGGCGCCGCCGTTGGCGTCGACCACCGCGACCGGCATGGTCAGCTGGTTGTAATAGCCGGGGTTGAACAGGGTGGGCGGTGCGCCCCGATCGCTGGCGTTGCTGATCACGATCAGCGCCACCGCGCCCTTGGCCTTGGCGCTGTTCTGCTTGTCAACCACCGAGCAACGGCTGTCGTCGACCACGGCGATCGCGCCCTGCGGCAGCCCGGACGGATAGTCGCCGGCGGCACAGCCGGCGGCCTGGGCGGGCCGGACCGGTGGTCCGGTGACGCCGCCGGGCGGAGTCCGAACCAGCAGCGAGGCCTGGTCGACCGGATAGCTGCGGCCCGCGACCGTCAGTGCCGGTTTACCCTGCGACACCGTGTTCAACCTGTCGAAAGGCTGCGTCGACACGTCAAAACCCCTGTCGCGCAGTGCTTTCGCGACATAGTCGACACTGGCGTCGTAGCCGGGTGTGCCATCCGCCCGATTTCCCTTGTTGGCGTTGGCGATCGCCTGCAGCGCACGCAAGTGGGTGAACATCGAGTCCGCGGTCACCTTGGCGGCCAGGGTATGACTCAGGTCGGGCGCCGCCGCGGCCGGCGGCCCGGGCTTCGACGTCGAGCATCCGGCCAGCAGCCCGACCACCAGCAACAGCGTCGCGACGAACCGGCGGGTCATGGCTTGGCGAGCACGTTGCGCGTGCGGTCCGCCTTGACCGGAACCCCGTTTCGCCCAGTGAGATCCTGCGCGTACAGACCCACCGCATAGGCGACGCCGGCGCCCTGGATCCCCAGCGAGGTGCGGTCGATGTGGTCGAGGGTGTCGGTTTTCTTGTGATAGTTGGGATCGAAAGGCTCGTTGGCGGTCCCGCCCCAGAGCTTGGCCTGCTCGTCGGACATCTTGCCCTCCGCACCGGAGAACAACCCGCCCGACGGGATGCCTGCCAAGGTGAACCCGTCGTAGTCGGAGCGGCCGTCGAACGAGGTGTCCCGGGCGGTCTTGCCCGCCGCCTTCAGATAGCCGACGAACGTTCGCTCGATGCCGGCCGAGCCCTCGGGCACCACCGGCTGGCCGCGGGCATCCAGCGGCAGCGATTGGTCACCGTCGTAAGTGAAGTAACCCGGATTCGGCGAAGCCAGCATGTCGAAGTTCAGGTACAGCGCAATGTCCTTGAGCGCGTCGATGTTCAACGACTCGACATAGTTCCGCGATCCGATCAGACCGAGCTCCTCTGCGCCCCAGAAGGCGAATCGCACCGCGTTCTGTACTTGCGGTGAGTTCCCCAGCTGCGCCGCGGTTTCCAGTATCGCGGCCACGCCGGAGCCGTTGTCGTTGATGCCCGGGCCCTCGGGCACGCTGTCCAGGTGCGCACCGGCCATCACCACGTCGGTGGTCGACCCGGTCTTGGTCTGGGCAATGATGTTGCGCGCCTTGAAAGCCTGAACGGTCGCATTGAGCTTGATGGTGGCCGGTCCCGACTGCCCATGCAGCTGCACTCCGATCGACTTGGTGACACTGACCACCGGGATCTTGACGTCGGTGTCCACCCCGAGCGTGCCGCCCATGCGCTGCTCGTCGACGTTGTCGACGATGATCATCGCCGCCGCGCCACGCTGCGCCGCGGCGCTTTCCTTCTGGGCGAACGGGCAAGTGCCACGTTCGACCAGCACCACCGCACCCTGCACCGGCAGCTTGTCGTAGTCAGACGCGTTGCAGCCCGGGCTGTCGCCGCCCGGCACCACCACCAGTGGACCGGTCACGCCGTCCGGCGGGGTGCCCAGGCTGTAGTCCAGGGCGCGCGCCTCCACGGTCTGGCCACCGGCCGTCACCGACCCTTTGTCCGCATGGAACACCCGGGCGGAGAACTCGGGCGTTTGCACGTCAAAACCGCTGTCGCGCAGTGTCTTGACCACATAGTCGACGCTTGCCTCGTAGCCGGGGGTGCCCACCGCGCGGGTGCCGTTGTTGGCGTCGGCGATGTCCTGCAACTTGGACAGGTGTTTCATCATCGCGTCGGTGGTCACCTTGTTGTGCAAGGTGTTGGCGAAATCGGCTGCGGCGGGGTTGCCGCCCGATGGCTGCGACTGCGTCGAACCCCGATTACACCCGCCCGTCACCAACGCGATGACCGCGAGCACGGCCAGCACCGCCGGGACCGACCTCGATTTGTTCACCATCGCGCCCAGCGTAGACCCGCGGTGACAGAGGGGTCGGGACCATCAGACATACAGCGCGTTGAATGGCGCAAACGGAATGTTGCGCAACACAAACCACCCCACCACCAGCACCAGTGTCACCACAGCCGACCACCGATGGTGTTGCCAGCTGCTGACCCGACGGCCCGCAATACGGCCGTAGGTCCACGCCAGATAAGCCCACACCAGCAGCCCCACCGCCGCCAGGGCCAGAGCGTTAAACCTGGCCGCCGCCAACAGATTGCCGTGCATGAGGCTGTAGAGCATCCGCAAGCTGCCACACCCCGGGCAGTCGATACCCAACAGTGCCTTGGTCGGGCAGACCGGCAACGGTCCGTTCGGGGTAGTCGGATCACCCACCCAGATGGCGGTACACACCAACGCCGAGGTCGCGCCCACCAGCAGTGGCGCACCCAGGCCCTGCGACACCCACCCTTGGCGGGTCACCACGAAAGCGGCCGGGGCTTAGTACACCGCGGCAAGCATTGCCGCGTTGGAATCACTGGCGCCGACGAGGACCACATTGATGATGATGACGACGACGTATAGGACAACGGCGGCGATGATCGACCAGGTCGCCACCTTTTTGGCGGTGTCGGCGCTCGCCTGCGCCTCGGCGTACTGACCCTGCGCCCACAACCCATTGACCTGGCTGGACTTCACGACCGCGAAAATCCCGGGGATTGTGCAGAGCAGCAACGCGATAATCGACAACGCCAAGTGGTTGCTCGGCGCTTGCCCGGCCGGCGGCTGCTGCGGCGGATACCCGGGGGGTGCTGGCTGTGTCATGCAGTTCTCCAGTCGAGACGAGTTAGCTGGCGTGAAGCGGTGCTTACCCTACCGGAGCGCCGCCGCAACGGCATCACCCAGCGGAAAATCGCCTTCTTGGGCTTTGCCACAGCGACGCGAATGCGGTATGACACGACGTTGCGCCAGGCCCCCCGCAGCCTAGAAGGCTCCGCGGCAAAGGGATTCCGCTCCCTGGGTACCCGCCAAAGTCGGCGCTCTGGATGTCCAAAAAGGTTGATTGCCTTACGGTTTCACCATTTTTGCGGGCCTGGATTGATGCCCTGACAGACAATTTCCAGCGGAATGTGTTGCATCGTCAGGTCATAGCTCTACGATTCGTATTGGCAAACCCCTGGTTCCGGCGAGCGACACAAAATAGGCTCCTGGATGTCAGTGCTGCCGCACCGCCGGTCCGACGAACGGACCGTCGGTCCGACAACTAAGGAGTCGAGGATGTCTCACCTCACCACCACGCTGCGAGCCGCGATGGCTGCAGCGTTGATGGGTAGCTTTGCCTGCGTGGGCACCGCCACCGCGAACGCAGACCCCACCGACACCCTTGCGGGCGCGCTGTCGAAGGGCTACAACACCAGCAACTGCTCCGCCCAGACGGGTCCAAGTGGTGTGCTGGCCATCCTCCAGTGCGGACAGAACTCCGACTCCAGTGGGCCCGTGTTCGGCAAGTACTTGCTCTTCGGCAACTCCAGTGATCTCGCCAGCTCATTCACGAACAGCATCGGTTCCGACACGCTGACCAACTGCGGGGACGCCCAGTCGCCCACCGTATGGCACCAGGGCAGCTCCACCGACTCAGCCGGCCAGGTGGCCTGCGGGACTTATCAGGGGCAGGCAGAGGTCATCTGGACCAACACCGCCAAGAACGTGATGAGCCTGATCCGCGCATCCAACGGTGACACCGCATCGCTCTACAAGTGGTGGCAGGCCAACGGCTGACCAATCCCGTTGGTGCATGGGTTAATTCACCTGGCCGCGGCAGCAGCGGGAGCTTTACGATTGCGCAGCAGCGCTATCGGTCCGACAACCTCAAGGAGTCAAAGATGTCTCACCTCACCAAAGCGCTACAGGCCGCGACAGCTGCGGCCCTCATGGGTAGCTTCGCCTGCCTGGGCGCCGGCACCGCGAACGCGGACCCCACCGACACCCTGGCGGGTGCGCTGTCGAAGGGATACACGAAGAGCAATTGCTCACCTCAGGCGGTTTCCGAGGTGCAGGATTTACTCCCCACCGCCATAGCGGTACTGCAGTGCGGACAGAACTCGGACTCAAGTGGTCCGGCCGCGGCCAAGTACTTCCTGTTGCCCAACACCGCTGACACGGCCAGCGCATTCACCAAACTCAGTGGCGCCGACACCCTGACCAAATGCGGGGACGCCCAGTCGCCCACCGTATGGCACCAGGGCAGCTCCACCGACTCCGCCGGCCAGGTGGCCTGCGGGACCTACCAGGGCCAGGCCGAGGTCACTTGGACCACCGACGCCAAGAACATCGTGTCCTTTGTCCGGGCAGCCAACGGCGACGTCCAGTCGCTCTACAAGTGGTGGCAGGCCAACGGCTGACCTACGCCGCCTTCAAAAGCGCGGGAGAACCGGCGCGCTTGGCAATCTCGTTGGTGCATCGGCGAATTCGCGTGGCTGTGATATCAGCGAAGGGCAGCAGCCAAGGCATCACGATCGGGCAGCCGCGCGATCGGACCGACAACATCTAGGAGTCATCGATGCCTCATCTCGCCAGGGCGCTGCGGGCCGGATCGGCTGCGGTGCTGGTGGGCGGTTTCGCCTGCCTGGGCGCCGCCGCCGCGTCGGCAGACCCCAACCAACCCACCCCCACCAACGTCCTCTCCGCCGCACTGTCCAAGGGCTACAACGGGAGCAATTGCAAACCGGCGCAGGCGGATGGCGTGCTGGCCGCAATCGACTGCGGACAGAACGGAGACGACAGCGGTCCGGCCTCGGCCTCGTACTTACTCTTCGGCAGCGCGGGCGATCTGACCAACGCATTCAACGCCACCGCCGGATCGATAACCCAAGGCAATTGCGGGGAGGTCAAGTCGCCCACCACATGGCGCCAGAACAGCGGCGCCGAACCGTCCGGACAGGTGGTCTGCGGCACCGCCGAGGGTCAGGCCGAGGTCCTTTGGTCAACCAACGCCAAGGGCGTGCTGAGCATCATCCGCGCGTCCGATGGCAACATCGCGGCGCTGTACAAGTGGTGGGTCAACAACGGCTGACCTTCACAACGCAGCTGTGACCAACGCCGCCACCGCACGCATCCCGGCGGCGTTGGGGTGCAGCGCCATCGGCCGACCCGGTAGCGACACACCGAATCTCGAAGGCTTCATCGTCCACGGTTCGGCCGACCACGCGTGATGGTCGCGACTGTCCTCGGCGGCGTGCACGACCTCGCACTGCGTAGCCGCCGCGGCTTGCGCCGTGAGTCGTTCCAGGGCGGTCGCCACATGCCGGCCCAGGCCGGCATCGTCCTCCGACAGGGGCGGCGCCGGCACACCGGCCGGCGGCAGCAGCGTGAGGTAGTCGACGAAGAAAACCCGGGCGTGTGGAGCGCGTTCGCGCACCGCGCTGCCGACCGCGCACAGCGAATCGAACACCTCGGCCAGGGCCCGGTCACGCGCGTCGCGATCCAGCAGTTTGGATATCCGGTTGCCCAGCAGCGGTAGTCGGCGTGCACCACCCGGTAGCGACCCGGCCATCAGCAACGGAACGTAGCCGACGTCGTTGCCGCCGATGGTGATGGTGACCAAGGCTTCGGAGCCGACCAGCGCGGTGACTTGGGGTGGCGCGCCGTGCTGCGCATCGGCGAGCACGTTGGCGGTCGTGGCACCGGAATACGTGACGTCGCACAGGTCGAGGTCCAGCCGTTCGGCGACCAGGTGCGGATAGTTGCCGGCCGAACGTCCCGCCGCCCACGGCGCGCCCGCCGCGCGAGGCCGGATACCGGGGCCGGCGGCCATCGAACTACCCAGCGCGACATACCGTTTCATTCCGGAGTGGGGCTGGAAGCCTGCGCCCAGAAGCGCTTCGGGATCCGCCCCGCCCGGCGCGCCAGGTAGCCGGCGGTGACGGCGGCGGCCATCGCGGCGGCCATCGCCGGCGGGTCGGCGGCCCGGGTCACCGCGGTGGCCAACAACACAGCGTCGCAACCCAATTCCATCGCCAGCGCGGCATCACTGGCGGTGCCGATCCCGGCATCGAGCACCACCGGGACACCTGCCCGGGCGACGATCATCTCGATGTTGTGCGGGTTGGTGATGCCCAGTCCGGTGCCGATCGGCGAGCCCAACGGCATGACGGCCGCGCAGCCGACGTCTTCGAGCCGGCGCGCCAGCGCCGGGTCGTCATTGGTGTAGGGCAGGACCACGAACCCGTCGTCCACCAATTGCTCTGCGGCCCGAACTAATTCGACGCCGTCGGGCAGCAGGGTGCGTTCGTCGGCGATCACCTCGAGTTTGACCCAATCGGTGTGCAGCGCCTCGCGGGCCAGCCGCGCGGTCAGTACGGCCTCCGCGGCACCGCGGCACCCCGCGGTGTTGGGCAGTGGCGTGATACCGAGCCGGTTGAGCAGGTCGAGCATGCCCGTGCCACCCTCGGCGTCCACCCGGCGGATCGCGACGGTGGTCAGCTCGGTGCGCGACGCGATCAGCGCCTCCTCCAGCACCGCCAAGTTGGACGCGCCGCCGGTGCCCATGATCAGCCGCGAGGCGAAGCTGCGGTCCGCGATCGTCAGTTTGGCCTCACCCATGTCACCCACCTTGCACCGCCGTCACAACTTCGATTCGTGCTCCGTCGAAAAGTTTTGTCTCCCAATCCGAGCGGGGCAGCACCGACCAGTCGAGCGCCACCGCGATGCCCCGGTCCGGGAAGCCCATCGACTCCAGCAGCGCCGCGACCGTGGTCTGCTCGTCGATCTCGATCCGTTTCTCGTTGACCAGCACGATCATCGGCGGGCTCCGATCGGAACAAGCTCGGACACAATCTGTTCGGCGGTCCACGGCGCCAGCAGAAAGCCCGACCGGCCATGACCGGTGGCGACCAGGGTGCGCGCGTCCATCCGTTGCACAATTGGCAGGTTATCCGGTGTCATCGGGCGCAGCCCGGCGGCACACTCGGCCAGCTCGTACTCCCCCAGCGCCGGTACCACCGCGCACGCATCGTCCAGCAGGTCACGCACCCCGGAGACGACCGGCGCCGTGTCGCGGCCGTGTTCGTATTGGGTGGCGCCCACCACCACACCGTCTGCACGGGGCACCAGGTAAACCTGCCGTCCGTGTACACGGGCACGAATCACCCTCTGCAGCAACGGCATACAGCCCTTGCGCCAGCGCAGGCGCAACACCTCGCCCTTCACCGGGCGAACCGGCAGGCCGGGCCACAAGGCCGGAGCGTCGATGCCGTTGGCGATCACCGCCGTGGCGCCCGGCGTCCGATAAACGTCGGCCAGGTCGGTCACCGGCGGGGCCCATCGCACCCCGAGCCGCTCGCAGTCCCGGCACAGTGCGTCGAGCACCGCCCGGTTGTCCACGGCCAGTTCGGTGGGCGCCCGGAAGCCGTGCCGGATGCCTTGCGCCAGCAGGGGTTCCACCTCGCGGGCCGCTGACTCCCACACCACCGGGTGGCCCTGCGCGGACAACCAGTCCGCGACGGTGCGCAGATCGGCCGCATCGGCCCGGTCAACGGCCACCACCAGCGACTCGCGCGCGGTGATCACCTGCGGGCCCAGCCCGTCGGCGAACCCGCCCTCGCGCCACAGCCGCAGCGACTCGATTCCCAGCCGCAGCAATCGTTCCTCGCCGGGCCAGCCTTCGCTGTGCGGGGCCAACATGCCGGCGGCCACCCAGGACGCGCCGGGTTCGGCGGCCCGGTGCACCCGCACCGACCATCCGGCCTGCGCGGCCCGGCGCGCCACCGATAGCCCGATGACGCCGCCGCCGATGACAGCCAGCTCTGAAGCCGGCATCCTGGGCCTCCCTTCGCCGGCATGACCCGGATCAGGTTCGACGGTAAGGGCAGGCGCGCCCACTCTCAGTCCCGCTCGCTGGGACTCCCGTGCTCTTCGGGGTCCACGCTAGCGCGCTAGCGTCGCAGTGTGCACGGATCCGCATCCCGGCTGGCCCTTCTAGTTGAAGCAAGGCTGTATCTGTGCACCGACGCCCGCCGCGAACGCGGCGATTTGGCTCAGTTCGCCGACGCCGCGCTGGCCGGCGGAGTGGACATCATCCAGCTGCGCGACAAGGGTTCGGCCGGTGAGCAGCGATTCGGCCCGCTGGAGGTGCGCGACGAGCTGGCCGCATGCGAAATCCTGGCCGACGCGGCCCGCCGGCACGGGGCCCTGTTCGCGGTCAACGACCGCGCCGATATCGCCCGCGCCGCGGGCGCCGACGTGCTGCACCTCGGTCAGGGCGATCTGCCGCTGGGCGTGGCGCGAGAGATCGTCGGTCCGGACGTGGTGATCGGCCTGTCCAGCCACGACGCCGACCAGGCCGCCGCGGCGAGTTCGTCAGAGCCGGGGGCGCCTGACTATTTCTGCGTCGGCCCCTGCTGGCCCACCCCGACCAAGCCGGGCCGCGCTGCGCCGGGCCTGCAGCTGGTACGGGCGGCCGCACAGATCGGCACCGTCAAGCCGTGGTTCGCGATCGGCGGCATCGACGCGCAGCGCCTGCCCGATGTACTGGAAGCCGGTGCCCGCCGCATCGTGGTCGTACGGGCGATCACCGCAGCTCAGGACCCCCAGGCCGCGGCCCTCGAGCTCAGGTCAGCTCTTGCAGCAGCGAACTGATCCGGGGACTCAGCGCCGACGGCGCCTGGTCCGCGTCACCCGGCATGCACCAGATGAAAACTCCGGTCTCGATCACCAGGGTGCGCGGCAGGCGCTGCCGGCGTTCGTCGCCGTGGTCCAGCGGCACGGTCGCCGGGGCCGTGCGCAGCCGTTGCCAACTGTCGGCGAATCCGGGATGCAGCGGCAGTTCGGCCACCTCGTCCTCGCCGACCCAGCGCAACTCGGCGCTTTCCCGGTTGGGCACGGTGTGCAGCAACTCCCGGGCATCGGCGACGACGGTGGTGTAGCTCCAGTGCATACCGCCGATGCCGGAAAACTCGGCGGTGACCACCGTCGCCCGCACAGTGAGCCGCTCGGCGGTCAGGCCGGCCTCCTCGTTCGCCTCCCGGACCGCGGTCTCCTCGGGCGACTCGTGGCTGTCCCGGGCGCCGCCCGGCAGACCCCAGGTGCCGCCCTGATGACTCCACACCGCCCGATGCTGCAACAGCACCGCCGGGGTGCCGTCCGGCTGCGGGGCCCGCAGCAGCAAGCCGGCTGCGCCGTATCGTCCCCAGTAATGGGCGCCGTTGTCGGATACCACCCATCCGTCGCCGTCGCCCCGCACGAAATCCAGGATATGCAGGCAAGGCGAGCAATTAGGTCAGCCTCCCCCCATACGCCGGAACATTCTCTTAGAATTCGCTTATAGAGATTCGTGGGATGGTCGAAAGATGAGGTCCGAGCAGACGTGACGGTTGAGCTGGCGCACCCGTCGACCGAACCGATGGGATCTCGCTCGCCCGCAGAACCCACCCACCCCCGCCGGTGGTTCGTCTCAACGACACCCGGCCGCATCCTGACCATCGGCATTGTCCTGGCTGCCCTCGGCGTGGCCAGCGCGTTCGCCACCTCGACGACCATCAACCACCGTCAGCAAGTGCTGACCACCGTGCTGGAGCACACCGAGCCGCTGTCGTTCGCGGCCGGACGCCTCTACACCACGCTGTCGGTGGCCGACGCCGCGGCGGCCACCGCGTTCATCGCCCAAGCCGAGCCCCGCGCCGTCCGGCTGCGCTACGAGCAGGCCATCACCGACGCCTCGGTGGCCGTCACCCGCGCATCCAGCGGACTGACCGACGAGCCGATGATCCAGTTGCTGGGCCGGATCAACGCCGAATTGGCGGTCTATACCGGCTTGATCGAGATCGCGCGCACCAACAACCGCGCGGGTAACCCGGTCGGGTCGTCCTATCTGTCCGAGGCGTCGGGGCTGATGCAGTCGACGATCCTGCCCGACGCCCAGCAGCTCTACCAGGCCACGTCCACGCGGGTGGACAGCGAAACCACCGCATCGACCCAGATACCGGCGCCGGTGATCCTCGTTGTCACCACCACCGCGGTCTTCGGCGCGTTCTCGCATCGCTGGCTGGCCCGGCGCACCCGGCGACGAATCAATCCCGGGCTGGTCGTCGGCGCGCTCGGTATCCTCGTCATGGTGGTGTGGGTTGGGACTGCGCTGGCGATTTCGACGGCTGCCAGCCGAAGCGCGAAAGACACTGCGGCCGAGTCCCTCAAGACCGTCACCAACCTGGCGATCACCGCCCAACAAGCGCGTGCCGACGAAACGCTGTCGCTGATCCGGCGCGGCGACGAAGAGGTCCGCAAACAGTCCTTCTACCAGCGCATCGACACCATGCACCGCCAGCTCGCCTCCTACATGGCCCGCCAGGACGCCGTCGACAAGCCCGATTTGCAAGGCGCCGACCAGCTGCTGGTGCGCTGGCAGCAGGCCAACGACCGGATCAACTCCTACATCTCGGTCGGCAACTATCGGGCCGCCACCCAGGTCGCGCTGGGTCAGGGCGAGGACGACTCCACCCCGGCATTCGACAAGCTCGACGAGGCACTGACCAAGGCGATGGATCAAAGCCGCACCCACCTGCGCAACGACGTCCTCAACGCGCATCGCGGATTGGCCGGCGCCCAGGTGGGCGGCGTGGTGCTCAGCCTGGGCGCCGCCGTCGCGGTCGCCCTCGGTCTGTGGCCAAGGTTGAAGGAGTACCGGTGATGTCGCGCCTGACCGTGACCCGTCGAGTGTGTGCACTGCTCGCCGCGGCCTTCCTGGCGGCCTTCCTGGTGGCCGGTTGTGACCACGCCGAACCGCTCAAGGTGGCCACCGTGCCGACGCTGCCGCCACCCACACCGCTCGGCATGGAGGAGGTGTCGCCGGAACCCCCGCTGCCGCCGGACACCACCAGCCAGGACTGCAATCCGACCGCCAGCCTGCGGCCCTTCCCCAACAAGGCCGACGCCGACGCGGCGGTGGCCGCCATCCGCGCCCGCGGCAGGCTGATCGTCGGGCTCGACATCGGCAGCAACCTGTTCAGCTTCCGCGACCCCATCACCGGCGAGATCACCGGGTTCGACGTCGACATCGCCAGCGAGATCGCGCGCGACATCTTCGGCGGCCCGTCCCACGTCGAGTACCGGATCCTGTCGTCCGACGAGCGCATCACCGCGCTGCAGAAGTCGCAGGTCGATGTGGTCGTCAAGACCATGACGATCACCTGCGAGCGGCGCAAGCTGGTGAACTTCTCCACCGTCTACCTCGACGCCAACCAGCGCATCCTCACCCCGCGTGACTCGCCGATCGCGAAAGTGGCCGACCTGTCCGGTAAGCGTGTCTGCGTGGCGCGGGGCACCACGTCGCTGCGCCGCATCCGGGAGATCGCGCCGCCGCCGTCGATCGTGTCGGTGATCAACTGGGCCGACTGCCTGGTGGCGTTGCAGCAGCGCGAGATCGACGCGGTCAGCACCGACGACTCGATCCTGGCCGGGCTGGTCGAAGAAGACCCCTACCTGCACATCGTCGGGCCGAACATGGCCACTCAGCCCTACGGCGTCGGGGTCAACCTGGACAACACCGGCCTGGTCCGATTCGTCAACGGAACGCTGGAACGCATCCGCACCGATGGGACGTGGAACACGCTGTACCGCAAGTGGCTATCCGTGCTCGGTCCGGCACCCGCCCCGCCCACGCCGAGGTACTCGGACTGATGGCCAAGCCTGTCAAGAAAGAGCTGGAAACCGAACGGCCGGAACCCGACTCCGAAGACGTCGGACCACTCACCCAGCCGGCGAACACACTGTCCGATTCGGTGTCACGCCCGCTGGCCACCCAGGCGCTCTACCGCCCCGACTTCGACGACGACGATGACGATGACGCGCCGCACATCACCATCGCCGCGTTGGACAGCGAGCCTCAAGACCGGCTGACGACGCGGGTGCTGCCTGCCGTCCGCAAGCTCGGCGGCGGTCTGGTGGAGATCCCGCGGGTGGCCGACATCGACCCGCTCGCGGCGCTGATGACCAATCCCGCGGTGCCCGAGTCCAAGCGGTTCTGCTGGAACTGCGGACGGCCGGTGGGCCGGACCGACGAGAACGGTAAGGGGGCGTCAGAGGGCTGGTGCCCGTTCTGCGGCAGCCCGTACTCGTTCCTGCCCCAGCTGAGTCCGGGCGACACCATCGCCGGCCAATACGAGGTCAAGGGCTGCATCGCGCACGGCGGACTGGGCTGGGTCTACCTGGCACTCGACCACAACGTCAACGGCCGTCCGGTGGTGCTCAAAGGCCTGGTCCACTCCGGTGACGCCGAGGCGCAGGCGATCGCGATGGCCGAACGGCAGTTCCTCGCCGAGGTCGTGCACCCGTCGATCGTGCAGATCTTCAACTTCGTCGAGCACAAGGACAGCCACGGCGATCCGGTCGGCTACATCGTCATGGAATACGTTGGCGGACAATCGCTCAAACGCGCCAAGGGCGACATGCTGCCGGTCTCCGAGGCAATCGCCTACCTGCTGGAGATGATGCCGGCGCTGAGCTATCTGCATGCCATCGGCCTGGTCTACAACGACCTGAAGCCGGAGAACATCATGCTCACCGAAGAGCAGCTCAAGCTGATCGACTTGGGCGCGGTGTCGCGGGTCAATTCATTCGGTTACCTCTACGGCACTCCCGGTTTCCAAGCGCCCGAGATCGTGCGGACCGGCCCGACGGTGGCCACCGACATCTACACCGTGGGACGCACGCTGGCGGCGCTGACGCTGAACATGCCCACCCACAACGGCCGTTACGCCGACGGGCTGCCCCAAGACGACCCGGTGCTGACCAAACACGACTCGTTCCGCCGGTTGCTGGCGCGGGCCACCGACCCCGACCCGCGGCGGCGCTTCAGCAGCGCCGAGGAGATGTCCGGGCAGTTGATGGGCGTGCTGCGCCAGGTGGTCGCGCAGGACACCGGGGTCCCCAAACCCGGGCTGTCGACGGTCTTCAGCCGTTCTCGGGCGACGTTCGGGGTGAACCTGCTGGTCGCGCACACCGACGTGTACCTGGACGGCCAGGTGCACTCGGAGAAACTGACCGCCAAGGAGATCGTGACCGCGCTGCAGGTGCCGCTGGTCGATCCGGCCGATGTCGCCGCCCCGGTGCTGCAGGCCACGGTGCTCTCCGAGCCGGTGCAGACGCTGGACTCGCTGCGCGCGGCCCGTCACGGCGCACTGGACGCGGAGGGCATCGACGTGTCCGAGTCGGTCGAGCTGCCGCTGATGGAGGTCCGGGCGTTGCTGGACCTGGGCGACGTGGCCAAGGCCACCCGCAAGCTCGACGACCTGGCCGAGCGGGTGGGCTGGCGCTGGCGGCTGATCTGGTACCGGGGCGTCGCCGAGCTGCTGAGGGGTGACTACGACTCCGCCATCACGCATTTCACCGAAGTGCTGGACACCTTCCCCGGCGAATTGGCGCCCAAGATGGCGCTGGCCGCCACCGCCGAACTGGCCAGCAACGCCGATGAGCACAAGTTCTACGAGGCGGTGTGGACCACCGACGACGGCGTGATCTCGGCGGCCTTCGGATTGGCCAGATCCCTGTCGGCACAAGGCGATCGGGCCCGCGCGGTACGCACTCTCGACGAGGTGCCCGCGACATCGCGGCACTTCACCACCGCGCGTCTGACCAGCGCGGTGACGCTGCTGTCCGGACGGACCCAGCGGGAAATCACCGAGGAGCAGATCCGCGACGCGGCACGGCGGGTGGAGGCGCTGCCGCCCACCGAACCGCGGGTGCTGCAGATCCGCGCCCTGGTGCTGGGCGGCGCCATGGACTGGCTGAAGGACAACGAGGCCAGCACCAACCACATCCTCGGTTTCCCGTTCACCATGCACGGGCTGCGGCTGGGCGTCGAGGCGTCGCTGCGCAGCCTGGCCCGGGTGGCGCCCACCCAGCGACACCGCTACACGCTGGTGGACATGGCCAACAAGGTGCGACCCACCAGCACGTTTTAGGCTCGTGCCTGCTGGCCGCTGCGTCGGGTGTGCGATCACGGCTTTGACTGTGCGTCCAGGATGCAGATTTCGCGAAATTCCCGCCCTCAGCGCACACCCAACGCCGTCAGTGCACACTCGACGCGGCTAGTAGACCGACCAGCACGTCGCACCAGTCGCGCCGCCGCGTCTGGCCGCCGCCTCGAGTGTGCGGTCACGGCTTCCACTGTGCGTCCAGGGCGGAGATTTCGCGAAATTCCCGCCCTCAGCGCACACCCGACGCCGTCAGTGCACACTCGAACGCCGGGAGGCCAACGCCTCTCGCACCCGGCGCAGAATGTCGGCGGGCCGGTCTTCGGCCACGACCCGGACGATGATCCACCCCATCCGCTCCAGCATCTCGAGCCGCCGAACGTCTTTGACGTATTGGTGGCGATCCGTTCGATGGTGGTCACCGTCGTATTCCACTGCGACCATGTACTCCTCCCAGCCCAGGTCCAGGTACGCGACGGGGATGCCGTCAGCACCTAGTACCGGGATTTGGGTCTGCGGCCGAGGCAGTCCCCCGTCGATCAGCAGCAGCCGCAAGTAGCTCTCCCGGGGCGATTGTGCACCCGGGTCCACCAGCGCCAGCGCGGTCTCCAATCGACGCAGTCCGGGCGAGCCGGAGTGACGCTTGGCGAGCCCCAATACGTGGTCGACTTTGAAACCCGTTGCGCGAGCCAGGGAATCGAGCCGGGCAACTGCCGAACGAACCGCCCCTCGCCGCCCGATGTCGAAGGCGGTGCGTTCTGGTGTGGTGACCGCGCGGCCGCCGATGAATTGCGCTTCGCCGGCCAACAGCACGTCGCGTCGGGTTCGCACGCCCTGCGGTGCACGAGCGTTGGCATACATCAGCTCGACCGGGACATCATCGGGGATCCACTTGGCGCCGTGCAGCGCAGCGGCCGCCGCACCGACAATAGTGGCCCGGCGATGCGACCACAGCCAGGCCGCGACGATGCGCTGCTCGAGGGATGGCTGGACACGCTTCGCCAGGTAGACGTTCGGTAGCACGGAGCGGTATTGGGTCCGCAGTTGATGCCTGCTCAGCGCGCCAACCTCCAGTGCCTCGCTGCCGATGAACGGTTCACCCAAATCCATGCCGCGAAGAATCGCACGACACACGTGAACCGCGGTTTCGTCGATCCACAGGCGCACACTCAGCGAAATTTTAGGTAGATACCCCACAGTTGATGCATGGCCGGGCAATCCGCGCGATGGATCACCACGGCCCGCGTCCTGCGTCGGGCCGGGTTCGGCGTGACTGGCGCCCAGGTCGACGCGGCCGTCGGCCAGGACTGGCCGGTCTACCTCGACTCCGCGCTGGCCGCGAACCCCGATGCCGACCCGGGCGCGGTCGCGACGCCGCTGCCCGCGCTGGCCCCGCTGCGGCCGCCCGGCCGGGCCGCGACCCCAGCAGCCAGGCAGCAGTACCGCCGCGAGCTGTCCGAGCAGGAAGCGGCGTTGTGTGGCTGGTGGCTGCGCCGCATGGTCGCCGTCCAGCAGCCACTGCACGAGAAGCTAACACTGTTGTGGCACAACCACTTTGCTACCTCGGCCCAAAAGGTCCGAGTCGCGGCGTACATGGCGGCGCAAAACCAGAAGCTGCGCACATTGGCGTTGGGCGACTTCCGCACGCTGGCGTACACGATGCTCACCGACGCGGCGACGCTGCGCTGGCTGGATGGGCAGCTCAATACCGCCAGGGCCGCCAATGAGAACCTCGCGCGGGAGTTCATGGAGCTATTCGCGCTCGGGCACGGCAACGGCTACACCGAGGACGACGTGCGCGCCGGCGCTCGCGCGCTGACCGGCTGGGTCATCGGCGCCGACGGCCAAGCTTCGCTGCTGCCCAGACGCCATGACTTCACCGCCAAGACGCTGTTCGGGGTCACCGGCAATTTCGACGCCGCCGGTTTCTGCGACAGCGTGCTGGCCCAACCCGACTCGGCGGCGTATGTGGCAGGCCGCATGTGGCGGCAACTGGCTTCCGACGAGCCACCCTCACCGGCCGCACTCGAGCGCATCGTCGCCGCATACGGGCCGAGCCGCGACTTGCGCGCGCTGACCCGCGCCATCCTCACCGACGCCGAATTCACCGGCGGGCGAGGGACTGTCGTCAACACCCCGGTCGAATGGATGGTCGGCGTGATCCGCGCCCTGCAGGTGCCCCTGGATGGCCCCGCAGAGTCGAAGCTGGTCGACGCGACGCTGAAAACGCTGGGCCAACGGCCATTCTTTCCGCCCGACGTCAACGGCTGGCCGCGAGGCCAGGTATGGCTATCCACCGCGTCTGCCGGAGTGCGGCTGAGCGCTGCGATTCGCCTGGCGCGCAAGGCCGATCTGTCGAGCATCGAAAGTGCCGCACCCGGAGACCGGCTCGACGCGGTCGGCTACCTGATCGGCGTCGGAGCGTGGACGGACCGGACCGCCGACGCGCTGGAACCCCTGCTGCACAAGCCGCCGCTACTGGTCGCCGCCGCCGTCAACACACCCGAATACCTGACGTCATGAATCGCCGCAAATTCCTGATCGCGGGCGCCGGCGTCGGAGCGGCCGGACTGCTCTCGGGCACCGTGGCGATCAATTGGCACGACCTGCTCGGCGCCGCACACGACCGACCACTGGCCGAAGACGCCGGCGTGCTGGTGATCGTCACGCTCTACGGCGGCAACGACGGCATCAGCACCGTAATTCCGTATGCCGACAACGCATATCACGATGCCCGGCCCGACCTCGCCTACGCCCCGAGCGAGGTTTTGCACCTGGACGACCAACTTGGACTCAACCCGGCCATGCGGGGTCTGGCCCAACTATGGAACCAGCGGCAACTCGCCGTCGTGCGCGGCGTCGGCTATCCCAAACCCGACCACAGCCACTTCCGGTCCATGGACATCTGGCAGACCGCGTCGCCGAACGAGCCGGTTTCGACGGGCTGGATTGGCCGCTGGCTCGACGCGACCGGCGACGACCCGCTGCGAGCGGTCAGCGTCGGCGCCGTCCTGCCGCTGCTCGCTGTCGGCGAAAAGTACACGGCCGCGACGCTTTCGACGACGGAAGCAGCCGCCAAGGCCGCCCAGTTCGACAGCATCATGGACGCACTGGGTCGTGACGACCCCGGTGACACCCCGGCGATGGCAGCGGTGGCCAAGGCTTACCGCGCCGCCCGCACCACCGACGCCACGTTCGCATCGGTCACCTCGACCGACTCGGAAGAGAACGTCCTGGCCACCCGGCTGGGCCTGGTGGCCGGCGCGGTGCGGGCCCGTGTCCCGACCCGGGTCTATACGGTGCAGCTGGGCGGTTTCGACACGCACGCCGACGAACGCGAAACCCAGCAACGGCTGCTGCAGACGTTCGACGAAGCCGTCACCGGGTTCCTGCAGGAGATGGCCGCGGACCCCTGCGGCCGCAACGTCGTGCTGCTTGCTTATTCGGAGTTCGGACGGCGGGTCGCCGCCAATGCGTCGCAGGGCACCGACCACGGCACCGCCGGCCCGGTTTTCGTCGCAGGCGCGCCCGTCAAGGGCGGCTTCTACGGCGAGGAGCCCAGCCTCACGAACCTCGACAACGGAGACCTCAAGGCCACCACAGACTTTCGCGACATCTACCACGAATTGCTGGCGCGCACCGTCGGGACAGACCCGACGCCGTCGGTCGGAACCGGCCGGACCAGCCTCGGCTTCCTATAACACGTCCACGCAATCGCGCGCGATCGCCAGTTCTTCGTTGGTGGGGATCACCAGCACGACAATGCGTGAATCAGCCGGCGAAATCCGCCGCGGGCCCTTCCCCGCGTTACGGTCCTCGTCGATCTCGAGACCCAGTTCGGCCAGACCGGACAACGCGTCGCGGCGCACCGCCGCGTCGTTCTCGCCGACCCCCGCCGTGAATGTCACCACGTCGGTGTGCCCCAGCACGGCCAGGTAGGCGCCGATGTACTTGCGCAACCGGTGAATGAACACGTCGTACGCCAATTGCGCAGAGCTGTCACCCGATTCGATCAACTGATGCAGCCGCCGGAAATCGCGTTCGCCGGCCAGCCCGCACATCCCGGATCGATGGTTGAGCATCGACTCGATGTCATCGACGCTCATCCCCGCGGTCCGCCACAGGTAACTGAAGACGCTCGGGTCGATGTCACCGCTGCGCGTGCCCATCACCAGGCCTTCCAACGGGGTCAGGCCCATGGACGTGTCGACCGGGCGGCCCCCGGCGATCGCCGACGCCGACGCGCCGTTACCCAGATGCAGCACAATCTGATTCAGGCTGTTCAGTGGCCGGTCCAGGAAGGCGGCCGCCTGCTCGCTGACGTAGCGGTGCGAGGTGCCGTGAAAACCGTAGCGGCGGATCTGCCACTTCTGTGCCAGGTCGTGATCGATCGCGTAGGTCGCGGACGCGGCCGGCAATTGATGGAAGAAGGCCGTATCGAAAACCGCGACGTGCGGAACGTCGGGCAGCAATGCGCGCGCCACCTCGATTCCCAGCACCGCGGGCGGATTGTGCAACGGGGCCAGCGCCGACAGGTCTTTGAGCTTGCCGACCACGTCGTCGTCCAGCACCGTCGGCCGGTGAAAGTCCTTGCCGCCGTGTACGACCCGATGCCCGACCGCCACCAGCCCGCAGCTTTTCAGGTCAATGCCGTCCTGCGCCAGCATGTCGAACGCGCGATGCAGTGCCGCAGCATGATCGGGCACCGATGACGAACCCTCTCCGATTTGCTCCACCATCCCGGCCGCCAGCGATGTGCCGGAATCGGGGTCGACCAGTTGGAACTTCAGGGACGACGAGCCCGAGTTGATCACCAGCACAAGGCGTTTACTCATGGACTGACCTGCGCCTGAATCGCGGTGATGGCAACGGTGTTGACGATGTCTTCGACCAGCGCTCCCCGAGACAGGTCGTTGACCGGTTTGCGTAAACCTTGCAGCACCGGACCGATCGCGATGGCCCCCGAGGAGCGCTGCACCGCCTTGTACGTGTTGTTGCCGGTGTTGAGGTCCGGGAAGATCAGCACCGTGGCGCGTCCGGCCAGGGGCGAATCGGGCATCTTGGTGGCCGCGACCGTGGGATCGACCGCCGCATCGTATTGGATCGGACCTTCGACCAGCAGCTGCGGGTCCCGGGTCCGCACCAGCTCCGTTGCGGCCCTGACCTTGTCGACGTCGGCCCCGGTGCCGGATTCGCCGGTCGAATAGGACAGCATGGCCACCCGCGGCTCGATGCCGAACTGTGCGGCGGTGCGTGCTGAGCAGATCGCGATGTCGGCGAGCTGTTCCGGCGTGGGGTTCGGCACGATCGCACAGTCGCCGTACGCCAGCACCCGATCGGGCAGGCACATCAGGAAAATGGAGGACACCGTGGAGACGCCCGGAACAGTCCCGATGATTTCGAACGCCGGGCGCACCGTGTGCGCCGTGGTGTGCGCGGCGCCGGATACCATGCCGTCGACCATGCCGTTGTACACCAGCATGGTGCCGAAATACGAGACGTCGTGCACTATCTCGTGGGCCTGCTCCACGGTGATCCCTTTAGCCTTGCGCAATTCGGCATACTGCTCGGCGAACTGGTTGCACAGGTCCTCGTTGTACGGGTCGATGATCGTCACGTCGCGCAGGTCGACTCCGAGTTCCGCAGAGCGCAAGCGGATTTGGCCTTCATTGCCCAGAATCGTCAGGTCGGCTACGCAGCGCTTCAACACCCGGCCCGCGGCCTTGAGGATCCGATCGTCGGCCCCTTCGGGAAGGACGATGCGCTTGCGATCGATACGTGCCCGCTGCGTGAGCTGGTGGGTGAACATCTGCGGCGTCGTCACCGTCGGGATCAGAATGGACAGCTGGGCAAGCAGATCTGTGATATCGACGTGACGCTCCATCAGCCCCACCGCGGTGTCGATCTTGTGCTGCGAGGCTGCCGTGATCCGGCCCCGAGCCGCGGCGGCCGCGCTGGCCGTGTCGTAGCTGCCCAGATCGTTGGTGATGATCGGTAGCCGTAGCCGCAGGCCGGCAACCAGCGCCGCGATCGACGGATGCAGGTCGAACCCGCCGTTGAGCACAATGCAGGACAGTGACGGAAAGCCCTCGGCCGCATGGGCACTGGCGGCGGCCAACACGACGTCCGAGCGGTCGCCGGGGGTGATCACCGCCATACCGTCGAGCAGTCGTTCCAGCACATGGTCGGCGGTCATCCCGGCCACCAACACGCTCATCACCTCGCGTTCGACCAGCTCGGCGTCGCCGCTGACCACTGTCCCGTGCACGGCCTGTCGCAGTTCGGCCACCGTCGGCGCCGATAGCAGCGGCTCGTCCGGCAGCACATAGCTGGGTGGGGCGAACCGGTGTAGCGCTTCGGCGACAGTCGCCATCTCCGCCGGCTCGCATCGGCTGGCGACCACCGCCGCGGTGTGGGCGCGCTGGGCCGACAGCTCGGCCAGACAGACCTCGACGACACTGGCGACCTGCTCGGCGGTCCGGCCTTTGGCGCGCACCGCCAGCAGCACGGGCGCACCGAGGTTGACCGCGATGCGTGCGTTGACCGAGAGTTCAGCGGGGGTGGTGACATCCGTGTAGTCGCTGCCGACGATCACCACCGCGTCGCAGGCCTGCGCCATGGCGTGATAGGCGTCGACGATGCTCGCGATCGCGGCGTCGGTGTCGGCATGGATCTCCTGGTAGGTGACGCCGACGCACCGCTCATAGGACAGGCCCGCGGTTGCGCGCGTCAGCAGCAATTCCAGGATGTAGTCGCGATCCTCCCCGAGCCGCGTAATCGGCCGGAACACACCGACTTTGGCGACCGTGGCGGTCAACCGGTTGAGCAACCCCAACGCGATCGTCGACTTGCCGGTCTCCGGCTCGGGCGCCGCGATGTAGATCCCCGAACCGGTCCGAGCGGTTTCAGCCAAGTCGCCGCAACCTGGGCGCCAGATCCTTTTCGAACAGCTCCAGGAACCGGCGCTGGTCGTGACCGGGTGCGTGGAACACCAAGTGATTCAGGCCCCACGTCACGTACTGACCGACCTTGTCGACGGCCTCGTCGGGGTCTGAGGCCACGATCCAGCGCTTGGTGATCTGCTCGATCGGCAGTGCGTCGGCGGCCTTCTCCATCTCGATCGGATCGTCGATGCTGTGTTTCTGCTCGGCGCTCAGCGACAGCGGCGCCCAGAACCGGGTGTTCTCCCGGGCCAGTTCGGGGTCGGGGTCGTAGGACATCTTGATCTCGATCATCTTGTCGATTTCGTCGGGATTGCGGTCGGCGGCCGCCACGCCCTCCAGCACTGCGGGCATCAGCTTCTCGGTGTACAGCTCCTCGCCCTTGCCGGACGTGCAGATGAAGCCGTCGCCGGCGCGCCCGGCATATTTGGCCACCACGCCACCACCGGCCGCGATGTAGATGGGCACCCCACCCTCGGGCACGTCGTAGATCGAGGCCCCTTTGAGGTGGTAGTAGTCGCCGTTGAAGTCGACCCGGTCGCCGCGCCACAGCTCCCGCATCAGTCGCACCGATTCCCGCAGCCGGGCGAAGCGCTCCTTGAACTCCGGCCAGTCGCCCTCGTATCCGGTGGCGATTTCGTTCAGCGCCTCCCCGGTGCCGACGCCCAGGAAGATCCGGTTCGGGTACAGGCAGGCCATGGTGGCGAATGCCTGTGCGATGACGGCGGGGTTGTACCGGAAGGTCGGGGTGAGCACCGAGGTTCCCAGCTGGATCCGTTTGGTGCGTTCGCCGACGGCGGTCATCCAGGCCAGCGAGAACGGAGCGTGGCCGCCCTTGTGACGCCACGGCTGGAAATGGTCACTGACGGTAGCGCTGTCCATGCCGTGAGCTTCGGCAGCGACGGCAAGTTCGACGAGCTCACGCGGTGCGAATTGTTCAGCGGACGCTTTGTATCCGAGTTTCAGTTCAGCCACGAGTTATTTCTACTCCTCGACTCACGGCTCCTACACTCTCGGTCGCGACCCGCCGCGCCCGGCTTCTAGACTCTCGCGCATGGCACCGGCACTAACAGCTGTCACCGAACGCGTGCACCTCGCTGAGGGCGATGCCGTCAACTGGGTGCTGGTCACCGACGACTCCGGCGTCATGCTGATCGACGCCGGCTACCCCGGCGACCGCGAGGACGTGCTCGCCTCGCTGCAAAAGCTGGGCTACGGTCCCAGCGCCGTGCGCGCCATCCTGCTGACCCACGCGCACATCGACCACCTGGGCTCGGCGATCTGGTTCGCCGGCGAGTACGGCACCCCGGTGTACTGCCACCCCGAGGAGGTGGGTCACGCCAAACGGGAGTACCTGGAACAGGTGTCGATATTGGATATCGCGCTGCGCATCTGGCGGCCGCGCTGGGCGGTGTGGGGCGTTCATGTGGTGCGCAGCGGCGGCCTGATCCGCGACGGCATTCCGACCACCCAGCCGTTGACCGCCGAGGCGGCGGCCGGACTGCCGGGCCATCCGATCGCCATTTACACCCCCGGGCACACCAGCGGGCATTGCTCGTATCTGGTCGACGGCGTGCTGGCCAGCGGCGACGCGCTGATCACCGGCCATCCGCTGCTGCGTCGCGGGGGGCCGCAGCTGCTGCCGGCGGTATTCAGCCACAGCCAGCAGAACTGCATCCGCAGCCTGAGCGCGCTGTCGCTGTTGGAGACGGAGGTCCTGCTGCCCGGTCACGGCCCGGTGTGGCGCGGTCCGATCCGCGAGGCGACGGACGCGGCCATCGCGCGGGCACAGTAGGGAGATCCCTTGTGACGTGTATCCCGTCGAACTCGTCGGCCACCTCACTGAGCTTTTCAGCGTGAACCGACACCCTGATCTCGGCCAGTCGGGCACGCACCGCGCCGGCGTCCGACCCGGTCGCGTCCCTGGCCGCCTGGGCCGCCTCGCGTACCCGCTGATCGGCATCGGTGCGCGCCTGCACGTCTCGGGCGAAGACGGTGGCAGCGGCCGGCGCACCGCCGATCACCGACGCGAAAGAGCCCTCGACGGCGGCGATCTCCAGTCGCTCGTTGAGCCTGGTGGAGAACACCACGAAGGCACCGCCGTGGTAGCGGGAAACCACCACGAACACGATCGGGCCGCTGCAGTTGGTCACCGCGCGGCCGATCTCGGCCCCGTACTCCAGTTGCCAGCGGCGCATCGACTCCGGCGAGCCGTCGAAGCCGGAGAGGTTGGCCAACAACACCACCGGGCGGTTGCCGCTGGCGGCGTTGATCGCGCGTGCGAGCTTGCGTGACGCCTGCGGGAACAGCGTGCCCGACGACCACGAGGAGGGACCGCCGGCCGGCACGAACCCGTGCCGCGCCACGTTGTGCGATTCGATTCCGATCAGGCACAGCGGGATGCCGCCGATGTGGGCGTCCCACACGATCGCGGTTTCGGCGGCTCGCCATTGGCCCCAGCGCTCCAGCGGTGCCGAGTCGGCGTCGGCGACGGCCCGCATCACCGAGCGCATGTCGAACGGCTTCTTGCGCTCGGCGTTGTGCTCGGCGGAGAAGATCTCTCCCACCGTTGTCATGTCGTAGCCGGCGTGCGGCGCCGAGCGCACGTCGCGGTCTGCCGGGTCGGTCGTGGTGCGCCGACGCGGCCAGCGCTCACCGGGCACCACGTAGGTGTACGTCGTAGTGGCGCAGCAGTATGTCGCACGCGTCGGCGAAGGTGGGCGCCCAGTACTGTCCCTGGCCATTGGGTCCCATGATCCGGTCGAAGCCACCGATACCGAAGTTGTCCTCGGCTGACACCCCGCCGGAGAAGTCCAGTGCCTGCTTACCGGTCAGCACCATCGCGCTGGCGGGAGTCATCACCAGGATGCCCCGGGTGTGCATCAGCATCGTCGCTTCGGCGTTCCAGTACGGCTGGGCGCCCACGTTCACCCCGGTGACCACGACGTTGACCTCGCCGCCGCCCTGGGTGAACTCGATCAGGCGGCGCAGCACCGCGGCAATCCAGTCCATGTTCTCGGTGCCGCTGTCCATCGCGATCTTCGCTCCCGACGACAGAGCGAACCACTCGAGGGGTACCCGCATCCGCTCGGCGGTGTCCAGCGCCGCGATGATGCGCCGGCATTCCGGCTCGGCCAGGTTGCCCAGTCCGCGGGTCGGGTCGCCGAACAACGCCACCCGCGTCATCCCCTCGGGCGCCTTTTCGGTGTAGTTGCGAAGCAGACCGACCACGATGTTGGCGGTGTTCGTGCCGTACGGGCGCGACACCGGCACCAGGGTCCCGTGCTCGTCCAGGTCGTGCTCGATGAACTGCCCGGCGGGAAACCGCGTCACCGCCCCGGCGGGAGGGGTAAGCATCCGCACGATCTCGTACGGGTACGGGGCGCCGAACCGGTTGGCGCGCAACAGCTTCTGCCGGTAGGCCGTCAACGGCTTAATCGCCTGATCTTCCGGTCGGCGGTCCCGCACCGTCACGCCCCCGCCGAGCCCCTCCACCTCGAGCACCGCCTCGCGGCCGTCGGCGAAGTGCACGCGCAGCACCACCTTGTCCAGGCCGGCGCCGACGGCCAGCGGCGCCAGTGACTGGGCCAGTTCGTCCCACGCGGCGCGCGGCACCTCCCAAGGTGGCCGCACATAAAGCACGATCCGGTTGGCGGCTGGCCGGTTGCGCCCGTCGAATGTGGTCAGCGCTTCCTGCATCGCCGAGAGGGCGCGCAAACCCATCAGCTCCAGCAGCGGGTATCGCAGCGCGCCGCCGGCGTCCCGGGCCGGGGTCAGGTCGCGCACTTCGGCGAGGGCGAACAACCGATGGTCGGCGGGATTGTCGTGGGCAACGCCGTGGAATACGTAGACGTCTTCCTCCGAGCGCAGCCGCTGCAGCGTGAAGTTCGCCAGGCGCCACAAGTCCAGGCGCTTGGCGAGCATCGGGTGCAGGTTGCGATACAGCGGGTCCTCGACGAATTGGCCGTCTTGCTGGCGGTAGGTCACGTGATGGGTGCGGAAGCGCTCCGCCGTGGCGCCTTCGAGGGTCGTGATGGTCAGGTCGAGTCGGTGTAACAGGCGCCCGAAGTCGCATCCGGCCAGGAGTTTTTCGGCCTCGCCCAGGACGGTGTCGATGTCGGATTTCCCGTCTGGGCGCCACAGCGCGACATCCACCACGACCTGTCGGGCGGCATCGGTTGTGCTCAAGTGCCCGGAGACCGCGCGGGACAGCTCGGGTAATTCGGCCAGCGGCGCGTATGCGGTGACCAGGTGGATGGCCTTGTCCTCGACGTCGTAGTCAGCGGCACCCAGCAGCCGGCCGTCATGTTCGGCGAAGTGCAGGTTGCGCAGCCGCCTGATCCGGTAAAACCGGCGGGTGTAGACCTCCAGCAGCATCCGACGCAGCCGCGCGTCGGTGCTGCTGCGCCAGCGTCGAAGCAGCTCGGGACGCAGCGGCTGCGGGCAGGCGACAAGGCGGTCGATCCGGGCGGATCGGTCGGCGCCGTCGGGATCGTCGCCCAGCCCATCCAGGTCCCGGTGCGCCCGTTCGTACTCCTGCGCGACGGTCACCACCAGCAGCGGCTCGTCGAAGTAGTGAAACCGCACGTCGCGGGCCAGGTCCGCGACGATGCGCTGGCGCCCCTGGATGGCCGCCAAGCGGTCCAGCCGGGCCCGCATCTCGGCTCGCATCTCGGGGGTGGCCCCCCGCGCCAACTCGGCATGGTGGTGCAGCCGCCGCTCGAGGATCGTGGTCACCGCTCCTACCAGCTCGCCGGCCCGGCGGAAGGAGCGAAACATCCAAACGACGGCCTCTTCGAGCTCCGGGGTGCGGTCCAGCCCGCGCACCCCATAGCGCAACAGCGCCTGCTCCAGGCGCCGCCGGTACGAGTCGGGCAAGCCCGCCCGGTCGGCGTCCAGCCACTGCAGGAATGACAGCAGGTACTCCTGGGTGCTGCCGCCGACGAGCGCCTCTTCCGGGTCCATCTCGCCGCGGGGCCGGTACAGCGAACCGACGTCGGCGAACAGATCCAGCAGGCTGTCCTCACAGCGCAGCAGGGCGGTGTCGGCGGGCGGAGCGATCTCACCCAACCGCCGCTGCCGGGTGAGCATTGCCTGGACCGAGTCCGGATCCAGGTCGTAGCCGAGCAGGTAGGAGCGCAGCGCGCCGTACACGCGCTCGCAGGGTGGCGTTGCCGGCGGCTCGGCGGTGCTCAGCGCGTTGAAGTCCACCGCGGCCCCGGCGTGGCCCTGACCGGCGTCGGACGTCGCGACGCGCAGCACCGGCGCTCCCGCTTCCACCTGAACGTTCGCGGGGGTTTCAATCGACACGACGGTGCCGGCGAAGGGTGCCGTGAGGGTGGTCTCCATCTTCATGCTCTCCAGCACCGCCAACCGGTCCCCTTCGGCGACCTGATCACCGGGTTGAACCAGGACCGACACCACAAATGCCGGACCCAGGCTGCGCACCAGGCCGCCGTCGTCGCGGTACACGGCGTGTGCGGCGCCGTCGATGTCGACGCGCAGGGTGGCACCTTCGACCACCAAGATCACCCGGTGCACCCGGTCACCGACGACCACCCGCCGCTCGTATCCGTCATGGTGGGACACCGTGACGTCGGCGGTGCCGGCGCCGGTGACACGGTAAGTACTGGCACCGCTGCGATAGACGTCGAGGTAGTACCGCTGACCCCGGTAACGCAGGCGGCATCGGTGACCCACCTCGGTGGCCATCGCCGCACCGCCGCCCGCCGCGCGGGCATGGAAGGCCGCCCGCTCGGCGGCTTCGTCGAGGTCATACGACTCCACGGCGGCGACCAACAAGGCCACCGGATCGGCTTGGGGCAGGTGCGCCGCCTCGCCGGTCAGCCGGTCCAGCCAGTGGTTGTCGAAGTGCCCGGCACGCACCTCCGGCCGATCGAGCAGGGTCAGCAGGAAGGAGCGGTTGGTGGTGCCGCCTTCGACCACGATCGTGGTGTCGAACAACGCCCGACGCAGTCGGGCGATGGCCTCGGCACGATCGCTTCCCCAGGCCACGATCTTGGCGATCATCGAGTCGAAGTCGGGGGGAATCCGGTCGCCTTCGCGCACACCGGCGTCTACGCGGACTCCGGTGCCCCCAGGCAGGCGTAGGCGGGCCAACCGGCCGGGCGCGGGGGTGAAGGCGTTCTCGGGATCCTCCGCGCATATCCGCGCCTCGATCGCGTGCCCAGACACGTGCGGCGGCGCGCCGATCAACCGCCCGCCACGCGCCACGTGCAGCTGTAGCTTCACCAGGTCCAGCCCAGTGGTCGCCTCGGTGACCGGGTGCTCGACCTGCAGCCGGGTGTTGACTTCCATGAACAGAAAGCTCCCGGTATCGGGGTCGACAAGGAACTCCACCGTGCCCGCGTTGCGGTAGCCCGCCGCGGCGGCCAGTCGTACCGCGGCATCGCCGCCGCCTGTTCCGGCGTCGAGCACCGACGCCGGCACCTCGCAGAACCTTTTGGTGGCGGCGCTGCAGGGTGCAGTCCCGGATGCCCACCGCCCACACGGTGCCGTAGCCGTCCGCGATCACCTGGACCTCGACGTGGCGGGTCGCCGGCCCAGGACTCGGGTCCGACGCTGCGCCTGCGGGCCGGGGACATGTTGCCCCAGCCAGTTCGTCGGCGGCGCCTGGCTGGTGTGGTAGGGCGTGCGCGAGTACCGCGGCTGGATGTGGATGGGCCTGGGCGTCGTGGCGCTGGGCACATACGGCGTCGCTCCCCGCGGCGCAGCAGGGCCGTGACCGTCAGCGTTCGCGGCTCGTCCCGATAGAACTTCAGCGGCGCACGGAAGTTCACGTTCTCGATAGCGGCCACGTGCAGGTCGGGAGCGAGCAGCCGGGCGGCCTCGGCGAAGGCCTCCATGCCCATCACGCCGGGCAGCACGGGCGTGCCGTCGATGCGGTGGTGGTCCAGGAACGGCCTGGTGGCCGGATCCAGCGTGATGGCCAGCACCAACCCGTCGTGAACAGCGGCGCGGACCACCTCGCCGATCATCGGCCCGTGCGCCGTCAGCGAGCCCGGGTCGATGCCGCCGGTGCCGTGCAGCTCGCCCGCGAGTGCGCCCAGCGCCCCCGCCACGACGACCTCGCCGTCGGTCAGGCCGGTGCCCACTTCGGTCGCAGCCTGCCGCCCGCCTCCGGGCGGTATCTCGACGCGGGCTGCGCCTGATCTTGGGAATCGATTCGCGGGTGGCCTGCCGATGCTGCCCCACGCGGTCCAGTCGATCGCCAGCGCGTGCACCCCGGCACGGGTGCGGCGCAGGTTGCTCAAGATCTTGCACTGCAGGTCGTTGGCGGCGCTGTAGTCGGTCTGTCCGGCGTTGCCGAAGCGGCCGGCCACCGAGCTGAATGCCACGACGGTGCCCAGTGGGAGGTCTTTGACGGCATGCAACACGTTGAACAGCCCGTCGCCCTTGACCCCGAGCACCAGGTCGAACTCGGAGGGCTCCTTGTCGGGTAACGCGTGGCTGATCTCGACCCCGGCAGCATGCAGCAGCACATCGATGTGCCCGCTGACATCGCGCACCTGGTCCATCACGTGGTCCACCGCGGCCGCGTCGGTGAGGTCGACGCTGTGGTAGTGCGCCGACCCGCCCGCCTGCTCGACCGCCGCCACCGCGGCCAGAGCGGCCTGTAACCGCTCGAAACGGGCCAACTCCCGCTCGATCAAGACCGGCGTCGGCCGCTCCCCCCGCTCCCGCATCCGGGATTTTTCCTGTCCGCCGGATAGAACTCACCGGTCACGTTCGACACGATGGGCCGACGCGGCGGCCGCATGTCGAGCCGGCGCAGTGCGGCCTTCAGCGGGTCGCTCACCGGCGCCACGATCGCGGTGTGGAAAGCGTGGCTGACCGGGATTCGGTTGGCGTTCATGCCGCCGGCGCGGAAAGCCGCGACGGCGCGGTCCACGGCATCGGTGGCACCGCCGATGACGGCCTGGCCGTTGCTATTGATGTTCGCAACCACGACGTACCCGTCGGTCTCGGCCACGATCCGGTCGATCTCGGCCAGTGGGGCGAACACAGCCGCCATGGCGCCGTTGTCGGCAACCGACAGGCTCGCCATCCCCTGGCCCCGGGCGCTGACCGCCTCGAGGGCGGCGTCGAACGACAGCGCGCCCGCGGCCACCAGGGCGCCGTACTCGCCCAAGCTGTGGCCCATGACCATGTCCGGGCGAACGCCGTACGCGTCGAGCATCCGGGTCAGGGCCAGATCGGTGGCCAGCACCGCCGGTTGCGTGATCTCGGTCTGCATGAGCTGTTGCTCCAGCCGTTGGGATGGTTTCATCGGTGCCGTCGGCGAAGATGAAAGCAGTCAGCGGCTTGCCGAGCAACGGTGCCATGACCCGGTCGGCCTCGTCGAACGTCGCGGCGACTATCGGCTCGCGCTGGCGCAGGTCGCGCAGCATGTTCACGTACTGCGAGCCCTGGCCGGTGTAGAGGAACGCGACCTTTCCCGGTGCGCCGCGACCGACGAAGACCCCCTGCGCGCGCAGTATCCGCCACATGGCCGGGTTGCCGCCCCGCAGCGCCTGCACCGCCTTGGCCGACTTGGCCGCCAGCTCGGCGGCGTCGGCGTAGTCGATGGCGACCCGAACAGCCGCGCTCGCCAGTGCCGGATCCGGTGCGGCTAGCGCGGGAGTCCGGCCGGCCGCCGCCTCTGCACCCAGTTGCTCCAGCCGCGCCGCCACGTCGGCGTCGTCGACGCCGCCCACCACGGCCGCCCCGCGCAGCGGCGCCTTCGGCGCCGCCGGACCCGCACCGACCGAGGTGTCGGCGGCGATCGTCGCGCCCGCATACGACCTTCTGTCCTGAGGGCCGCGATACCGACCGGGCACGTACTCCTCGACGACCGCGTGGAAGTTGGTGCCGCCGAACCCGAACGCGCTCACCCCCGCGCAGCGCACGCCACCTGGGGGCGCCGGCCACTCGCGTAGTTCGGTGTTGACCCGGAACGGCATATCGTCCCAGTCCGCGTTCGGGTTGGGCTGATCGAAATGCAGGCTCGGCGTCAACACCTTTTCGTGCAGGCTGAGCACCGTCTTGAACAAGCCCGCGGCACCCGCCGCGCCCTTGAGATGGCCGATGTTGGACTTGACCGACCCCAGTGCGATCGAACCGTTCGGCGCACCGGCCTTGCGGAATACATCGGTCAAGCTGGCCAGCTCGGTGGCATCACCCACGCGTGTCGAGGTGCCGTGCGCCTCGATGCAGGTGGCCAGCGCCGGGTCCAGACCGGACACCGCCCACGCGCGCTCCAGGGCCAGCCGCTGCCCGCCGGGTTGGGCGCGGTCATGCCCTTACCGCGGCCGTCGCTGGGCCCGCGACGCCGAGCAGCACCGCATAGATCCGATCACCGGCTTGCTCGGCGTCGGACAGCCGTTTGAGCACGAACAACGCAGCGCCCTCGCCCATCACGAAACCGTCGGCACCGGCGTCGAACGGGCGGGTGCCGGTCGCCGACAGCGCGCCGATCTTGCAGAACTTCACGAACGCGGCGGCGTCCATGTTCCGGTCCACGCCGCCGGTGACGGCGGCATCGAAGTCGCCGGCCTGCAACCCGCGCATGGCGGCCGACATCGCCGCCAGCCCCGAGGCGCACGCCGCATCGGTGGTGAAGTTGGGGCCGCGGAAGTTGAACAGATTCGCCACCCGCCCGGCTGTCACGTTCGCCAGCTCGCCCGGCATGGTGTCCTCGGTGATCTCCTGGAACCCCGCGACGAAAGACGCGTGGGTCTCGGCGATTATTGCTTGGCGCACCGGCTCGGGCAGCGCCGCGAACGACCCCGCGGCCCCCAGCTCGCGGGCGAACAAGGGAAACTGGATCCGCAGGTTGCTGCGGTGCTGCTTGTCGCCGCCGATGGCGTTACCGAGGATGACGGCGACTTGTTCGGGGTCGACGGTCCAGTCCGGCCAGCCGGCGTCGAGCAGGGCCGAACGGGCGCCCGCCACCGCCCACTTCTGCCCGTCATCCATCTGGGTGCTGACCGCTGGGGGAATCGGCAGCCTCCAGGCCAGCGGCTCCCACTCGAAGTCGCGAACCCACCCGCCGATGCGGGAGTACGTCTTGTCGGGCGTGTGCGGGTCAGGGTCGTAGTAGAGCTCGGGGTCCCACCGATCCGGCGGTATGTCACTGATGCTGTAGCGGCCCGCCTTGATGTTGGCCCAGAACGCGGTGGCGTCGGGCGCGTCGGGCATGATCGCGCTCACACCCACCACGGCGATCGGCTCATCACGACGTCGTCGAGGAAAAGGGCGGCGGTGTCGGACAACCGGATGCCGTGCTTGTCTTCCGGGGGCGCCGTCGAGAAGCCGGGGGTGCCTTTCTCCACGACGAACCAGGAGGGGCCGCCCGGGGCTCGCGCCAGAACGGAGTAGACATCGGCAATCGAGCCGTTGCTGATCCACTGCTTACGCCCGTTGAGTCGGTAGGCGGTCACCTGACCGTCGGTGTGAACCGGTGCGGCCGTCGTCGTCAACGCGGCCAGGTCGCTTCCGGCCTCCGGCTCGGTGGCGGCGTAGGCGAACAAAATTCCTTGTTCCGCGATACGTCCCAGCCACTCCTTCCGCTGCTCGGGTGTCCCCCCGACCAGGATTGGGTCGCTACCCAGGAAGGTGGCCAGCACCGAGGTCGCGATTCCGATGTCCAGGCGGGCGAGCCCTTCGCAGACGCGGTAGGAGTCGAAGGCCCCGCCCCCGAACCCGCCGTACTCCTCCGGGATGAACACCAGGTGCACTCCGAGGTCCTCGCCGCACATCGCGCGGACCGTTTCCTCTGGACAGATATCCTCGTGGTCGAGTTCCAACCGGCGGTCGTCCGGCAGCGCCTCGGCGACGAAATCGTGCAGCGAGGAAAGCATCATGTCGAGGCTGTCGCGGTCCAGGCCGACATTCGTGGTCATTGCTTGTCCCCTTCCGGTGCGAGCAGAGTCGGGTACAAGCTCGGTTCGGGTGCCGTCGGATGATCGGATAGTCACGGCTCTGCGACTCGGCCGCGCTTACGGTTGGCTTCCCGGCAAGGGAACTCGTCGTTGCCCGCCCCACGACACCATCCTCTGCCGGTGCGGGAAGCTCGTGGTAGCGCCGGATGGCCAACAGTGCTGTGCCAAAGGTCACTGCCTGACGGGGTCAAAGGTCCCTACCGCATGACGGCGCTGGAACGGCTCGACTACGTCGGAGCGCTGCACGACGCCAACAACAGGCCTACGTCAGCTACTGACCACCCAGCCCCAGGTGCTCGCGCAACGTCTCGCCGGTGTACTCGCTGCGATACGCGCCACGCTCCTGCAGCAGCGGCACCACCCGGTCGACGAATTCGTCCAGGCCGTGCGGTGTCAGGTGCGGCACCAAGATGAACCCGTCGCAGGCGTCGGCCTGGATGTAGCGGTCGATCTCGTCGGCGATGTGCGCGGGAGTGCCGACGAACTGCTCCCGGCTGGTGACGGCGATGACGAGCTCGCGGATCGACAGGTTTTCGGCCTGCGCGCGTTCGCGCCAGCGACGCGCCACCGCGACGGGATCGCCGTGCCGTACCCGTCCCTGGGTGATGTCGCTGTCCACGATCGGGTCGAAATCGGGTAGCGGACCGTCCGGGTCGTGGTCCGACAACTCACGGCCCCAAACCTGCTCGAGCATCGCGATCGCGGTCGCCTCGCTGACCTGCTGATGGCGGATGTGCCGCGCTTTCTCCCCGGCCTCGTCGGCGGTGTCACCGACTACGAACGTGGCCGCCGGAAAAACCTTGAGCTGATCGGGATCTCGACCGGACGATCGGGCCCGGCCCTTGACGTCGGCGTAGTAGCGCTGCCCGTCTTCCAGTGAACCGTGCAGGGTGAACAACGCGTCGGCGTGCCGCGCGCCGAACGCGCGGCCCTCATCGGAGTCGCCGGCCTGCAGCAGCACCGGGTGGCCCTGCGGGCCGGCGGGCAGCGTCGCGAACCCGCGCACGTCGAACTGCGGTCTTGAGTATTCGACACTGCGGATCCGGTCCGGATCGACGTAGACGCCGGCATCGACATCGGCCGTCACAGCGTCGGGCGCCCAGCTGTCCCAGAATTGCGCGGGTCACGGTGAGGAACTCCTCGGCCCGCAGGTACCGGTCGGCATGGTCGAGAAAGCCGCCGCGGCGGAAGTTGGCGCCGGTGAAAGCATCCGACGAGGTGACGATGTTCCAGCCGGCGCGGCCGTCGGTCAAGTGGTCGAGTGTCGCGAATTGCCTTGCCACTTCGAAGGGTTCGTTGAACGTGGTGTTGATGGTCCCGGTCAGCCCGATCCGGTCGGTGACGGCGGCCAGGGCCGCCAGCACGGTGAACGTGTCCGGGCGACCCACCACGTCGAGGTCGTGGATGCGGCCGCGATGTTCGCGCAGTCGCAGTCCTTCGGCCAGGAAGAAGAAGTCGAACAACCCGCGTTCGGCGGTGCGGGCCATGTGCACGAACGAGTCGAACTCCAGCTGGCTGCCGCTGGCCGGGTCGGTCCACACCGTGGTGTTGTTGACGCCCGGGAAGTGGGCTGCCAGGTGAATTGGCTTGCGACGCTTGCTTTCCCGTGACCTCATGGGTTGAGCCCCCACCGCTTGGCGATCAACTCGTGCGAGCGTAGCCGGTCCTGCTGGTGGTACGTCACCGAGGTGATGACGAGTTCGTCGGCCGCGGTGGCCCGTTGCAGGGTTGCCAGCCGGTCGGCGACCTCGTCCGGGTTACCGACGAACTGTGTTGCCAGGCGGTCGGTTACGACTGCCAACTGCTCGTCGGTCAGCGGAGCGAGACCGTCGGGGTCCGGATACGGCACGGCGCCGCCGTCGGCCCGGATGGAATACACCCAGTGGCCGTAGCTGGACGCCAAATGCCGGGCGGTGGCGGTGTCGTCGGCGACGACGATGTCGGCCGAGACCACGACGTGCGGCCGCTGCAGGTACGTCGACGGCACGAAGGCGTCCCGGTAGGCGTCGATGGCCTCCAGCGCGGTCGTCGGGGTGAGGTGATAGCTGGCCACGAACGGCAGCCCCATCGCCCCGGCCACCTGAGCGCTGCGCCCCTTGCTGCTGCCGAAGATCCACGGTGTCAAGGCGGCGCCTTCGCCAGGCACAGCGTGTACGTCGAAGCCGTCGACTTCGTAGGTCCCGGACAGCATCGCGACGATGTCGCCGACCTGTTCGGTGAAGTCGGGTGCGACGGCCTCGGGCTGCTGCAGGATCGACATGGTCGCCTGCACCCGGCCACTGCCCAGCAGTGCGCGCAGGTCGAACGGTGGCGGGATCACCACGCCGTCGACTTCGCGCCATTCGCGCGAGGGTTCGGGCTTGGGCTCGGGGCGATCTCGGCTTGCTGATCCTGCGCTGACCGGATCGGCCCAGCCCCAGGTCGATGCGGCCAGGGTGGAACGCGTCGAGCATGCCGAAGCTCTCCACCACCGCGGCGGCCGTGGTGTGACTGAGCTGGACGGCGCCCGCGCCCACGCGAATGCTGTTGGTAGCGGCCGCGATCTGACCGATCAGCACCGCGGGGGACGCGCTGGCGACGGCGACGAAGTGATGCTCGGCGATCCAGAACCGGCGGTAGCCCCACCGCTCGGCGTGCTGGGCGAGCTCGATGGTGTTGCGCAACGCGGTGGCGGCGTCGCTGCCGGCGCTGATCGGCGCCAGGTCCAGGATCGACAGCGGGACCGGCGGCGTCATCGGTGCACCGCCGCGTAGCGATTGGGCGCCACCGGCAGGCCGAGGCGCGCACGCAGCGTTTCGCCTTCTGGGTATCCGGTCCGGAATCGCCCGGCCCGCTGCAGGGCCGGCACCACCTCGTCGACGATCACCGGCAGGTCGGCGCCGTTCACGGCCGGCCGCAGCCGCGCCCCGTCGACGCCCAGTCGTTGCCATTCCACCAGCATGTCCACCAATTCCGTTGCGCTACCGGAGAAGACGAGCGCATCGGACCTGAAGTCGCTAGCACCTTCAAACGAAACCACCACGTCCGCAAAGACTTTCAGGTGGCCGCCACCGGCCGCTCGCACCTCGGCGAGGATGCTGCGCACCGAAGCGTCGTCGGTGGGCGTGACGAAGACGACGTCGGCGCTGGCGGCGGCGAACTCATAGATGGGCGCCGAGTGCGCCAGCGCGGCCACCACCGGTTGGCCTTGCGGCGGCCGCGGTGTGATCGACGGTCCCTTGACCGAGAAATACTTTCCGGTGAAGTCGATGTAGTGCAGCTTGTCGCGGTCGACATAGCGCCCGGTGCTGACATCGCGGATCACCGCGTCATCCTCCCAGCTGTCCCACAACCGGCGCACCACCTCGACGTAATCGACAGCCTCGCCGAACAACTCGCCCGGGTCCACCGACGCTTCGCGACGACCGAACAGCGCGGCCTCGTGCGCGGTCGAACTGACCCGGGCCTGCACGCCGGCCCGGCCATGCGACACATAATCAAGGGTGGCAATGGCTTTGGAGATGTGGAACGGCTCGGTGTGGGTGACCGTGGCCACCGGAATCAGCCCGATGTGCCTGGTTGCCGGGGCAATTCGCGCGGCAACCAGTACCGCGTCGCCGCGCCCGGCCAGCCGCTTCGGGTCGATCCGCTCGCGCCTGCCCGGCTGCGGCATCAGGGTGTCGTCGATGGTGAGGAAGTCGAGCAGGCCCCGCTCGGCGGTGGCCGCCAGGCCGGCCCAGTAGCGGCCGCGCAGCGGCGACGGCGTGTCCGGATCGGACGCCAGCGTGGCGCGCCAGGCCTGGGGGTTCCAGCCGTATCCGTCGAGCGCGACGGCCAGATGCAGCGGATCGGTCATGCCAGCGCTTTTTCGAAAGCAATCGGAAACACCGGACCGTTGGCGGGCAGCGGCCCGGGCAGCCGGGTGTATCCGGTGGCGGCATAGAGCTCTTCCGCCTCGGGCTGGCGATCCCCCGTCATCAGGTAGACCTTTCGGTAGCCGCGGTTTGCGATCTCGGCCTCCAACTCGGCCAGCAGCACCCTGGCGTATCCGCGGCGGCGATGCTCGCGGTCGGTCCAGATTCGCTTCAGTTCGGCGGTGTCGGCGTCGAATCTGCAGAACGCGCCGCCGGTGACCGGTTTGCCGTCCAACGTACCGATCAGCATGCCGCCGTCCGGGGGCGCGAACTCGTCGACCGGGCCGTCGGTCAACCAGGCCAGCACCGGTTGGCTCGGTGAGGCCGTACCGCTGCGCGTATTCCACGGCCAGCTCGGCCAGTAACGGCCGCGCCAGCTCGTCATCCAGACGAACCGGCGCGAAGTGAATGGATCCGGACATCATCCAACTGTGCAACGCATCGTCACGCGGTTGCATTCCAGTCGGCTAAACCCGTGTCGCGGTGACATAGCTGGGGGTGATCGCCACGTCGCGGGGCTGCACCCGCCGCCCCATCCCCATGGTTGCGAACAGCTCGACGACATTGCGTTCGACGGTCTGCCAGCCGCGGACCGATAGATGGTCGGGGACCTCGCGGTATTCGCCCGGGTAGGTCAGCGCGGAAAGGTCCACGTCCAAACCGAATCGCCGCCACATGCCGACGAACGCGTGGCCCGCCTGCAGCTGCGCCGGCGTCCAGGTGGACATGTGATCGGCGGCGAACCGGCTGCCGGCGACGCTCACCGCGGTGACGTCTTGCAGTAGCCGGTTCTGCCCGTCCGGCGTCAAGTACCCGACGAGCAGGTTCTCGACGATCCACACCGTGCGTTGACTGTCGTCGAAACCGACCCTTCGCAGCGCCGCCAGCCAATCCTGGCGAAGATCGATGCCCACCGCGCGCCGGTTTGCGCTCAGCTTGGCACCCAGCCCGCGCAGCACCTGCGACTTGAAATCGATGACTTCCGGCTGATCGATCTCGTACACCGTCGTCCCGGCCGGCCACCACAACCGATACGGGCGGGTGTCCATACCCGATGCCAGGATCACCACTTGGCGGATGCCCGCCCGGCCGGCGTCGGCCAGGAAGGTGTCCAGGAACCGCGTGTGCGTCACCAGAACGTCGATCATTCCGGTCATCAAATTTTTGTCCCGGTCGTCCGCCGCATAACGCGCGTCGTCGACTAGCCGGATGAAGTACTCCACGCCTGCGGCGCGCACCAACGACTCGGCGAACGGATCGTTGATCACGCCTTTGCTGGTGGCCACCGCCCTGGCGGCGGCACCGAATGTCGCCGTCGTACCGACGCCGGTGGTTGGGTCCCACGTGTCGTCGTCCGTGCGCGCCATGTGCACCTCAGCCGGCGCGGCGCCGCAGCGTCACCCCGACCGCCGCTCGCCAGCCGAGCAACAGCACGGCGGTGACCGTCGCCGCAACCACGACAAAGCTCGCCGCCACACCCGCCGAACTGGCTTTGCGCAACAACATGCCGAGCACGACCGTGCACAGCCAGACGATCACCCCGGTGGGGGCCACCGCCGTGGGCTGCCGCCAGGCGCGCGACACCAGCCAGCCGACGACGGTCCCACTGAGAAACGGCCACGCCGTCACAGCGACGCCGCTGATGCTGAGTCCTTCATCGTGGCTACGGCGTCCGAGGGCACAGAACACCAGCACCGCGACTACGTCGTTGGCAAGCCAGGCCAGCTCGCGACGCGGTTGCATGCAGCGAGAGTACCGGGCCGGAGCGGGCCCGCCGATCTCCACGTATGAAGATTGGAATCATGAGTACCAAAACACCGCCCACCTTCGACCCGTACGACCCGCTTGGGCTCGACGCTTCGCTCTCCAGCGACGAGATCGCGGTGCGCGACACCGTCCGAGGATTCTGCGCCGAGCACGTGACGCCACACGTGGCCGGCTGGTTCGAGGACGGTGACCTACCGGTCGCGCGGGAACTGGCGAAGCAGTTCGGCGAACTCGGCCTGCTGGGAATGCATTTGCACGGCTACGGATGTGGCGGTGCGTCCGCGGTCCACTACGGGCTGGCGTGCCTGGAACTGGAAGCCGCCGATTCCGGCATCCGGTCACTGGTGTCGGTACAGGGTTCGCTGGCGATGTTCGCGATCTGGAACAACGGCTCCGAGGAGCAGAAGCAACAGTGGCTTCCGGGCATGGCCTCCGGTGACCTGCTCGGCTGCTTCGGGCTGACCGAGCCCGACGTCGGATCTGACCCGGCGGCGATGAAAACCCGCGCCCGGCGCGATGGTTCGGATTGGGTTCTCAACGGCCGCAAGATGTGGATCACCAACGGCTCGATCGCCGACGTCGCGGTGGTCTGGGCCGCGACAGACGAGGGAATCCGCGGATTCATCGTCCCCACCGACACCCCGGGATTTACCGCCAACACGATCCACCACAAGCTGTCGTTGCGGGCGTCGATCACCAGCGAATTGGTGCTAGATGACGTGCGCCTGCCCGCAGAAGCCATGCTGGCAGGCGCGGTTGGCCTCAAAGGGCCATTGGGCTGTCTGTCGGAGGCGCGGTACGGAATCATCTGGGGATCGATGGGTGCGGCGCGCTCTGCTTGGCAGTCCGCGCTCGAATATGCAACGCAGCGCACTCAATTCGACCGTCCGATCGCCGGTTTCCAGCTGACGCAGGCAAAACTCGTCGACATGGCCGTCGAACTACACAAGGGACAGCTGCTGTCGCTCCACCTGGGCCGGCTCAAAGACGGTGTCGGTCTGCGTCCCGACCAGGTCAGCTTCGGCAAGCTCAACAACACCCGGGAAGCCATCGAAATCTGCCGCACCGCTCGAACTATCCTGGGCGGCAATGGAATATCGCTGGAATATCCGGTGATCCGGCACATGGTCAACCTGGAATCGGTGCTGACCTACGAGGGCACACCCGAGATGCATCAGCTGGTCCTCGGTCAGGCCTTCACCGGCTTGGCAGCATTCCGCTGATGATTCCGCGACGCGTCGGCGCTGCGGTCTTCGCTCTCGCGACGGTGGCCGGTTGCAGCTTGCCCCACATCACTTCCCCACCACCGAAGCCGGGCAGCACGGCGGCGAAGTCCGAGGCGGTGATGCGGGTCGTCCGCGACTTCATGGCGCAGGCCCACCTCAAGTCGGTGATCGTCCGGGTCACCCTGGACGGCCAGAAGGTCGTCACGGAGGCTGTCGGGGACTCGATGACCGGCGTACCGGCCACCCCCGATATGCACTTTCGCAATGGCGCGGTGGCGATTTCGTACGTGGCGACGTTGTTGCTCAAGCTGGTCGACCAGAAGAAGGTCGGCCTTGACGACAAGTTGTCGAAATATCTGCCCGACTTCCCGAACGCCGACCACGTCACCTTGGGCCAGCTGGCGCAGATGACGTCCGGTTACCCGGACTACGTATTGGGCAACGATGCGTTCGACAATGCCTTCTACGCTGATCCGTTCCGGCAGTGGACAACTCAAGATATCCTCGACCAGATCTCGTCGCGGCCGCTGCTGTACGACCCGGGTACGAATTGGAACTATTCGCACACCAACTACATCCTGCTGGGGCTGGCCCTGGAGAAGGCCACCGGCGAGGACATGCCATCACTGATGCGCAGCAAGGTCCTCGGTCCGCTGGGGCTGAGCGCCACCGCCAACTCCGATACCCCCGAAATCCCCCAGCCAGCGCTGCACGCATTCAGCTCTGAACGCCGTGCGTTCATGAAGATCCCTGCCGGCACACCGTTTTACGAAGAGTCGACGTATTGGAATCCGTCGTGGACCATCACGCACGGCGCAATTCAGACCACCGACATCTACGACCTGGAGGCGACGGCGGTCGGCATCGGCTCGGGACGGCTGCTTTCGGCGGAGTCCTACAAGAAGATGGTGTCGACCGACCTGCGCGGCAAGACTCGCGCTCAGCCGGACTGCCCCACCTGCTTCGAGCAAAACGACGGCTACACCTATGGTCTCGGGATTGTCATATCCGGCAACTGGCTACTGCAGAATCCGATGTTCGGCGGATACGCCGCGGTTGAGGCGTATCTGCCGTCGCAACGGATCGCGATCGCGGTCGCGGTCACGTACGCTCCAGAGGCCTTCGATGACCAAGGCAACTACAGCAATCAGGCCGACATCCTGTTCCGCAAGATCGGCGCCGAGGTAGCCCCGAACGACGCGCCACCCATGCCGCCCGGGAGATAACCAATGGGAGTTATTGCACATCGGATCGTGTTGGGCTCGGCCCTATTTGCGACCGCCGCCGTCGGCGGGCCTATGGCCGTCGCCGATCCGACCGTCACGCTGCCCGCGATGACATCCACCGGCGCCGGACCGATCGTCGGTGGCGGCGGCGCCGCGGGTATTGCCCAGCAACTGACCAGCCTGGGCAATCCGGGTGTCCAAGAGGTGGACGGCTCAGATGCGGCCGGGTTCATCACGGCTGCCGCCTCCGTCGCCAACCCGCAACTCGCCGCACCCTTCACGCTGCTCAAGCGGGCGCTGGCATGCCAAATCAACAACACCGGGTTCGGGGCACGCGCCTACCGCCGCAGCGACGGGCTATGGGGAGGTGCGATGTTGGTCGCGGCCAAGAGCGCCACCCCCAACGTCGACGCTCTGGTCACCTGTGCCAAGACGAACTGGCGCAGATCCACGGCCGGCGGCGAAAGTGCGATGTGCAACAACGGCTGGACCACCCCAACCATGGGCACGCGCAACAGCGAGGCCTATTACATAATGCTCGCCGGCACCACCGCGGACTTTTGCGCTGACCTCAACGGCAGGTACAAGGACAACGCGGGCGGTTGGCCGAACTAACTTGGGCAGAACCTCCCGAGAATCTGCTGACAGTTGTCCCTGTTGATCAGGGCCGGCGGCGGCGGTGGCGGCGGCGCCGGCGGATCGTCGCCGTCCCAAATGTTTTGGGCCACATTCCCCTGACCGAACCACACGTAGTAGTACGTGTGGCAGATGTTGTTGTCCCATACCACTGGGTTGGTGACGTGATTACCGGTCGGCGGCAAAGCTTGCCCGGGGCACCAATGGCATGGCCCCTGCGGGTGGTCGTTCGGGCAGCCCGGCCACGCATCTAACGGGATAGGACCGGGTTTGGCCGCGGCGGTACCTGCGGTGAGGCCTACACCGGCGAACGCGAGGCCGCCCGAGAGCAGCACCCCGGTGATGACCTTCTTGAAGGTGTGGGTCGTGTTCATGGCGGAAGGCTAACGCCGGCCCCATGCGAAATTCTTGCGTCTGATCCGGAGGCTAGAAGGGGGGTGGTTCGTCGTCGGGTGGGCGGCTGGGCGGGGTGAGTTGTGTTGTGGCTGGGGTGGTTTGGCGGGGTTGGCGGGCTTGGTGGTTGTGGCGGCGTTCGGCGGCGATGTAGCGGGCGCGGTTGTGGGCGCGAGTGGAGGCCCGCAGCGGCATCATCGCCTCGCGGTAGGTACAGCGGTCCTGCGGCGGCGGCCCCAGCGGCAGGGTGCCGGTCGGGGTACACAGCGCGGGGAACAACAACGCGCTACCCGGGGTGGTGACATAGGTCTGCCCGCCGGGTAGGTCCCAGATCACCGTGCCGTCGGGCAGCTGTTTGTCCCGCCAGCCCCAGCACGCTTTGAGCAGATGATGCCACCGGTTCTATGAAGAACCTCTTGCGACCGAACCCGCTGAGGCCACCGTCGTCGCTGGCCCCGGCGGCCGCCGCCCGCGTTAATCGGTGCTAGGGGCCGCCGCCGCCACCGCCTTCGCCGCCCGTGGCTTCGGCGGTGGCGTTGCCATTGGCTTCAGCGGCACCGCCGCCGCCACCGCCGCCGACGTTGGCCATGCCGCCGGCGCCACCGGTGGGGGCGCCACCGGCGGCGGCGATGGCACCGGTCTTACCGTCAACGCCTCCGCCGCCGATGGTCTGGCCGGTGCCGCCGGCCCCGCCCTGACCACCGGCGTAATTAGAGCCGTTAACACCGGCGCTGCCGCCTTGGCCGCCGCCGGCGCCGGCGCTGCCGGGCATTGCGCCGCCGCCGCCGCCACCACCACCGGCGCTGCAAGACCCGTTGGGGTCCTGGTCGTTGGCGAAGCCGCCGTGACCACCATCACCGGCGTTGAAGAAACTGGCGCCGACGTGGGCGCCGTCGGAGCCGTTTTCGGCGATGACAATTGCGTCGCCGATCCCGGCGGCGCCGCCGCCGCCGCCACCACCACCGGGGCCCCCAGAGATGGCTTGAGCGCCGCCGCCGCCGGCACCGCCGCCGCCGGTGCCGAAGTCTCCTCCGGTGACGGCGGCGTGGCCGTTGCCGCCGTCACCGCCGTCGCCGCCCCTGCCGGCGCTGCCGCCGGCGGTGCTGAAGCCGCCCGCACCGCCGCCGCCACCGCCGCCGCCACCAGCGCCAGCGCCGGTGGTGGTGGTGACGTTGGCGTTGCCGCCGTTGCCGCCGTCGCCGCCGTTGCCGCCGGTGACGCCGTTGCCGCCGTTGCCGCCGTTGCCGCCGAGGCCGCCGTTAAATTGGGCGAAGCCGCTGCCGGTGAAGTTGCTGTCGCCGCCGTTGCCGCCGAGGCCGCCTTGACCGCCGGCGCCGCCGGCGCTGTTGCCGCCGTTGCCGCCGTCGCCGCCGTGGCCGGGGGTACCGAAGGGCGCCACGGCGCCCGTGCCGCCGCCCTTTCCGCCGGTGCCGCCGGTGCCGCCGGTGCCCGCGGGGCCCGCACTAGCGCCGGGGCCGCCCGCGCTGCCACCCGCGCCGGCGTCCCCACCCTTGCCGCCGTCGCCGCCGTCGCCGCCACCGGGGCCGGTGTCGGCGGCGCCCTGGCCGCCCTGGCCGCCCTGGCCGCCGTGGCCGCCCTGGCCGCCGTTGCCGTTGGCGCCGGCATGGCCGCCGAACAACGCTGACAATCCCTCAGGTTGGCCGCCGGCCCCGCCGTTACCGCCGGCCCCGCCGCTGCCGCCGTTGGTGCCCGTGCCGCCGTTGACAGAGCCGCCGGCACCGGCGAGGCCGAGGCCGCCGGTCCCGCCGGTCCCGCCGACGCCGCCGGCGCCGCCAGGTCCGCCATCGCCGTACAACAGCCCGCCGCCGCCACCGGCCCCGCCGTTACCGCCGGCCCCGCCGTTGCCGCCATTGGTGCTGGGGGCGTTGCCCGTGGCGCCGGTGATGCCAACCCCACCGGCCCCGCCCCTGCCGCCGTTGCCGAACAAAAATGCGTCACCGCCTCGGCCACCGGGCTGCCCGGGCGCCCCAGACCCACCGTCACCGCCATTGCCCCACAAAATCCCGCCCGGCCCGCCGGCTTGGCCGGTCCCCGGCGCCCCGTTAGTACCGTTGCCGATCAACGGTCGACCCAACAACAGCTCAGTGGGAGCATTGATCACGCCGAGCACATCCTGCTCCACGGTCTGCAACGGCGATACGTTAGCCGCCTCTGTAGCCGTGTAGGCAGCCCCGGCCGCGTTCAGGGCCTGCACGAACTGGGCATGAATCTCCGCCGCCTGGGCACTGAGCACCTGAAAGCCCTGACCGTGCGCGGAGAACACCGTCGCAATAGCCGCCGACACCTCATCCTCGGCAGCTGCCAGCACCCCCGTCGTCGGGGTCGCCGCGGAGGCAGTGGCCGCGCGAAGCGTCGAGCCGATGTTGGACAGATCCGTTGCCGCCGACGCCACGAACTCCGGGGCCGCCACTACATATGACATCGCTATTCACCTACCTGATCCACCTACCTGCGACCCCCGACGGGAAATCACTTTAATAGTTCTTTCCACCCCCGCATATGCCGTTTCACCGAATTCTTACGACGGCCGAGCCGGCAGAAGGAACTCGGCCTGCGGTGGCATCGAATTGCTGAAAAACGTTTCAGGCTGTCAACGGGCTCGCCGTAGCTGACTACGGCTCTGTCGGCTCTGAATACCTTGATCACGCCCCGCTCGGAACATGCCGGGACGGCCCGGGAACGGGGTTGGACATACCGCCCTGCGGCAAGGATCGTCGCCAAAATTTGGCAGAACTCCTGGAATTAGCCCCATGACTATCAAGCGAATCCCCGACTACCTCAGGCCCCTGCCGCACAGCACCGCCGCGGCGGTTGCCGAATCGCTGGGACCATCCCCCGATGTCGTCAGCAGCACGCTGTCGGAGCTGAAGAAGCGGAGGAAACATGCGTTCGGGTCTAGCCGCTTGGACCGACTCAAACTTTTTGGCAGGGCCGCGTTGTCGATAACCGGCACAGTAGCCAGACGGCCGCCTGCCAAAAGAAGGTGAGGCGTTTGCCGGGGTGGAGTCGTACGGTGTACATGCGCTGCAGTGACCGTTGCGACTGAAGGAGGACCATGACGCCCCCATCCAGCGAATCCTCGACTCCCGGAAGGCGCCATCAGGTCGTCATCATCGGAAGTGGATTCGGCGGCCTCAATGCGGCCAGGGCGCTCAAGCGGGCCGATGTCGACATCACCCTGATCTCGAAGACCACCACCCACCTGTTCCAGCCGCTGCTGTACCAAGTGGCCACCGGGATCTTGTCCGAAGGCGATATCGCGCCGACGACCAGGTTGATCCTGCGTAAGCAGAAGAACGTGCGGGTGTTGCTGGGCGAGGTGCTCGGCATCGACCTCAAGGCCAACACGGTCACGTCGAAATTGATGGACATGCAGACGGTGACGTCGTACGACAGCCTCATCGTCGCCGCCGGTGCGCAGCAGTCCTACTTCGGCAACGACGAGTTCGCCACCTTCGCGCCCGGCATGAAGACCATCGACGACGCGCTGGAGCTGCGCGGCCGGATCCTCGGCGCGTTCGAGGCCGCCGAGGTCAGCACCGACCCGGCCGAGCGGGAACGTCGACTGACGTTCGTCGTGGTCGGGGCCGGACCGACCGGCGTGGAGGTGGCCGGGCAGATCGTCGAACTCTCCGAACGGACCCTGGCCGGGGCCTATCGCAGCATCAAGCCCAGCGAATGCCGGGTGATTCTGCTCGACGCCGCGCCGGCGGTGTTGCCGCCGATGGGCCCGAAACTGGGCCTCAAGGCGCAACACCGGCTGGAAAAGATGGGTGTCGAGGTCCAGCTCAACGCGATGGTCAGGGCCGTCGATTACCAGGGCATCGCCATCAAGGAGAAGGACGGCAGCGAACGCCGCATCGAATGCGCATGCAAGGTGTGGGCAGCCGGCGTCCAGGCCAGCTCGCTGGGCAAGATGATCGCCGAACAGTCCGACGGAACCGAAGTGGACCGGGCCGGACGGGTGGTCGTGGAGCCCGATCTGACCGTCAAGGGTCACCCGAACGTCTTCATCGTCGGCGACCTGATGTCCGTGCCCGGCGTCCCCGGGATGGCGCAGGGCGCGATCCAGGGAGCGCACTATGCCACGAAGGCGATCAAGCAGACGGTCAAGGGCAACGACGATCCGGCCAACCGCAAGCCGTTCAGCTATTTCGACAAGGGCAGCATGGCGACGATCTCCCGGTACAGCGCCGTCGCGCAGGTCGGCAAGCTCGAGTTCGGCGGCTTCATCGCCTGGTTGGCGTGGCTGGTGCTGCACCTGTACTACCTGGTCGGCCACCGCAACCGCATCGCCGCCATGTTCTCCTGGATGATCTCGTTCCTGGGCCGCACTCGTGGTCAGATGGCCATCACCAGCCAGATGATCTACGCCAGGGTGGTGACCAACTGGATGGAGGCGCAAACCCAGGGAGCCCTGGCGGCTGCCGAACGCGCCGAAGAGGCCGAACAAAAGGCGGCCGGCTAGCGCCCAAAGGCGCCGGAAGGCGCCGGAGGCCAGGGCGAAACCGCCTAACCCGCCCAGCCGAGCTCAGAACGCCGTAGGATGTAGCCCAGAGCTTCGGAGGTCGCCCCTCCAGCACCGGCAGATCGTGTGGTGTAGCTCGTGGGAGGAACTGTCATGTCGTTCGTATTCGCGACGCCGGAGGAACTGGCAGCGACTGCCGCCAACGTCGCGACATCGGTTCGACGCTCAGTTCGGCCAACTCCGGCGCGGCGGCGCCCACCACGGGCGCGTTGGCCGCGGCGGCTGACCAGGTGTCGGCTGCCGTCGCCGATGTGTTTTCCGGGCACGCGCAGGGCTATCAGGCGATCGCCGCCCAATTCGCGAACTTCCATGACCAGTTTGTGCAGGCGCTGAGCGGCAGCGGCAACGCCTATGCCACCGCCGAGGCCAGCAACGCGGCTCAAACCGCGCTGGACGCGGTCAACGCGCCCGTCCGCGGGCTGCTGTCCGGTCCCAACGGGTAAACGGGCTAACTGCCGTCAACCCGGCTAACTCAAAGCCTGGTCGATATCGGCGATCAGGTCGTCGGTGTCTTCGAGACCGACGGAGATGCGGACGACGTTGTCGGCGAGCCCGATCGCGGCGCGGCCCTCCGGGCCCATCGCGCGGTGCGTCGTGGTCGCCGGGTGAGTGATCAGCGACTTGGCGTCGCCGAGGTTGTTGGAGATGTCGATCAGCCGCAGCTTGTCCAGCACCTCGAAGGCCCGTTGCTTGACCGCACTTTTCGGTGCGTCCAGCGCGAAGGTGACAACCGTTCCGCCACCGGACATTTGGCGTTTGGCCAGGTCGTGTTGCGGGTGTGAGTCCAGGAACGGGTAGCGCACCCAACTGACCGCCGGGTGACCTTCCAGGAACTCCGCGATCCGCAGCGCCGAGGCGTTGCTGTACTCAACCCGAATCGTCAGCGTCTCAAGGCCTTTCAGCAATACCCAGGCATTGAAGGCGCTCATCGCGGGGCCGGTGTGCCGCATCAGCTTCTGCACCGGACCGTCGATGTACTCCTTGTCGCCGAGGATGGCGCCGCCGAGCACCCGGCCCTGCCCGTCGATGTGCTTGGTGCCCGAGTACACCACCACGTCGACCCCGATCGGAAACCCCTGCTGCAACAATGGCGTAGCAAAAACGTTGTCCAACACCACCTTTGCGCCCGCGGCGTGAGACAACTCGGTGACCGCGGCGATGTCGACCAACGACTGCATGGGGTTCGACGGCGTCTCGAAGAACACCGCCTGGGTGGGCACCGAGAGGGCCTCTTCCCATTGCGAGAGGTCGTCGCCGTCGACGAAGACGGTCTCGATGCCCCAGCGCGGCAGGATCTCGTTGCACACCACGAAGCACGACCCGAACAGGCTGCGCGCCGCCACCAACCGGTCGCCGGCCGCCAGCAACGCCCCGAGCGAGGTGAACACCGCGGCCATCCCACTCGCGGTGGCGAATGCCGCCGGGGCACCCTCGATCAGGCGCAGCCGTTCCTCGAACATGGTGACGGTCGGATTGCCGTAGCGCGAGTACACGAAGTGGTCGAGTTCGCCGGTAAACGACTGCTCTGCAACGGCGGCCGACGGGTAGACGTAGCCGGACGTCAAGAACATCGCTTCGGCGGTCTCTTCGAACCCGGACCTCAACAGACCGCCGCGGACACCGATGGTGGCCGGGCCGACGCCTTCGGGCAGCTCCTTGGGGGTGCGGACCGAACCTGCCAGTCACAGCTGCTTCCAGGGCAATCCGATTGCCCGCCAGCCGGTTTCACCGCGGTGGCCATGCGCGTCGAGATGTCCTTCGAAGCCGTCCAGCACGTTGTAGGACGGCGAGATCCCTGCCCCGGTCGCGACCTCGGCGGCGCCGATAGATCGATTACCCGAGCGACACAGGAAGATCACCGGCCGCTCCGCGGCGCCGTCCGGGCCGTCCGCGGCGGGCGGCACCTGGTCCTGCAGGTCGGTGAGGAAGTTGTCGTTATGCGCCCCGTCGGACGTGTTCCACTCGATGTACACCACCTCGCGGCCGAGGCTGGACAAATCGGGCACACCGACGAAGCGCCATTCGGCATCAGTGCGAACGTCGACCAGCACTGCCTGCGGGTTGTCGCTGAGCAGCCTCCAGGCCTCGAGCGGCGTGATATCTCCTGCGTAGCTCACCCGCGTGAGTCTCGCATATTCAGCTAGGCCCGGCGAACTCACCGCTGGTGCCGGCCAGCCAGCACGTTCGCTACCTGGCGGGCCCGGTCACGGGCGGTCCCGACGTCGGGCGCGGTGGCCAGCGCCACCCCCCGCCTGGGCCCGAACACCTGGACGTCGCTTTCGGGCACACCGAGCGCGTCGGTCAGGGCATCGAAAACATCGTCGGGGTCCGCATCGATCACCCGGGAGGCGCCTGGCGACACCATCATGGTGTCCACCGCCAGGCCCAGAATCGCCCGGGCTTGCAGCTCGAACGCGGAAAGGCGCTGGGTGCGCAGGGTCACCCAGGCGGTTTCCTGCGGACACGGGGTGACATCGGCGAAATACACCTCGTCGCCGTTGATCATCAGCTCGACGCTGAAAGCACCGCGGCCACCCAGTGCCTTGACGATGCGCGCCGCGATCGACTTGGCGGCGTCCAGCGCGGGCGTGGTCAGCTGCTGCGGTTGCCAGGATTCCTGTTCGGCAGCACCGGGGTCGCCGTGGCCGATCGGTGCACAGAACTCGATCACCGGCCCGTGCCGGCCCTCGCTGCGCACCACAATCAGCGTGATGTGAAATTCGATCTCGACCTTCGTTTCGGCCAGTACCCGGGTTGTTCCCGCCGTCTCCGGCCCCACCGCGCGCTGCCAGGCGCGCTCGATGTCGTCGGGCCCATTGGCCAGTGATGCCGGCGATGCCGTCCCGGTCACCGGTTTGACCAGCAGCGGGTACCCGGCGTGGGCGGCCACGGCCTCGAGCTCGCGGAGCGACCCGACGAACCAGAACGGCGCGGTGGGCAACCCCAGCTTGTCGGCCGCCAGCCGGCGCAGACCCTCGCGGTCGGCCGTCAGCCGCAGGCTGCGCGCACTGGGCACCAACTCCATCGCCACCCCTTCGGGCGCACCGTCGGAACCGGCCTCGATCGCATTGAGAGCGTCGAGGGCAGCCAGGGAGACCGCGTCGGCGCCCGGCACCACGAAATCCGGTTGCAGCTGCAGGACCAGCGCGATCAGCTCGCCGGCCGCGGTGATCGAAACCCCGGGGTGCCCGTCGCCGGTGATCACCTCAGCGCCGAAGCGCCGCAACGCGATTGCCAGCTCCCGGTTGAGCTCACCCGAACCGAGCAACACCACCCGCGGCCCGGCTCGGACCTCGGCAACGTCTGGAAGGACCGGGAGTTCGTTGCACGATAGTGCGATCGTCGTCGCCGTCAGCCAAGTCGTCCGTCGAGCCGTCAGTCACCATGAAGCCCAGGATAGAAGCGGCCTCACGGCTGGCCGGGCAGTAGCCGCACCATCAGGCCGTTACCTTCGGCCAGCACCGTGTCCCCAAGCCCGCTCGCGTCGACCAACTCCGCCGCAACGAACGCTTTGCGTCCCTCGGTGCTGGTGACCCGTCCGCGTATCGCCAACGGCACATCGATCGGGGTGATCTTGCGGTAATCGACGTGCAGAAAGGCGGTGCGGCTGATCGGCCGGCCCGCGGCGTGGGAAATCATCCCGAACATGTGATCGAACAGCAGCGGCAGCACGCCGCCATGCACCGCCATGTTGCCGCCAACGTGAAACCGGGTGAAATAGCCCGTCATCTCCACGCCCTCGGGGCTGTACCGGGTGAGCATCCAGGGCGGCATCAGCAGGCTGCCCATGCCGGGCAGGTTCGGCGTCCGCCCGGCCGGGGCCTTGCCCTCGTCGGCCCGAAACGGGCCCAACAGCTCGGCCAGCGCCTCGGCGTTGGCCGCCGCTTGGTCCCACACCAGGTCGTCGGGATCAGCGGACACGGCCAGGTCCTGCAACCGGCGCATGGCGGTCACGAATCGGCCGAAACCCGGGCCGGGCGTTGCCGGGCCGTATTCCGGAAAGCCGCCGTGGTGGTGATATTCGGGGTCGAGTTCTTGCGGATCCTGCGCAGCGTCGGTCACTGGCGGGCCTGCAGCACATCGCGGCGCACGATGGTTTGATCCCGTCCCGGGCCGACGCCGATGCACGACATCGGTGCTCCGGCAAGCTCTTCCAGCCGCAGTACGTAGTCACGCGCCTTGGCGGGCAACTCGTCGAACTCCCGCGCCGTGGAGATGTCCTCCCACCAGCCGGGCATCTCCTCGTAGATCGGCTCGGCAAGGCACAGTTCGCTCTGGGTCATCGGCATCTCGTCGGTGGACACCCCGTCGATCCGATAGCCGACGCAGATCGGCACCGTTTGCAGGCTGGACAGCACGTCGAGCTTGGTCAGGAAGTAGTCGGTGATGCCGTTGACCCGGGTGGCGTAGCGGGCGATGACGGCGTCGAACCAGCCGCAACGGCGGCGACGACCGGTGGTGACGCCGAATTCGCCGCCGGTCTTGGACAGGTACTCGCCGTTCTCGTCGAACAGCTCGGTGGGGAATGGGCCGGAACCCACCCGGGTGGTGTAGGCCTTGAGGATCCCGAGCACCGTGGTGATCCGGGTCGGGCCGATGCCGGACCCGACGGCTGCCCCGCCGGCGGTCGGATTCGACGACGTCACGTAGGGATACGTGCCGTGGTCGACGTCGAGCAAGGTGCCCTGGGAGCCCTCCAGCAGCACCGTTTCGCCGGCCTCGAGGGCGGTGTTGAGCAGTAGCCGGGTGTCGGCGATGCGATGCCGGAAACCCTCGGCCTGCTCCAGCAGCGACTCGACCACGTGCTCGGCTTCCAGCGCCTTGCGGTTGTAGATCTTGACCAGCACCTGATTCTTGAACTCCAGCGCCGCCTCGACCTTGTGCGCCAGCTGTTCGGGGTCCAGCACGTCGGCGACCCGGATCCCGATCCGGGCGACCTTGTCCTGGTAGCAGGGCCCGATGCCGCGGCCGGTGGTGCCGATTTTCTTGCTGCCCATGTAGCGCTCGGTGACCTTGTCGATGGCGACGTGGTAGGGCATCAGCAGGTGTGCGTCGGCGGAGATCAGCAGCTTGGAGGTGTCGACGCCGCGGTCCTCGAGGCCGGCCAGCTCGTCGAGCAGCACACCGGGATCCACCACCACGCCGTTGCCGATCACGTTGGTGACCCCGGGCGTCAGCACGCCCGACGGGATCAGGTGCAGCGCGAAGTTCTCGCCGGTCGGCAAGACCACGGTGTGCCCGGCGTTGTTGCCGCCCTGATAGCGCACCACCCATTGCACCCGGCCACCGAGCAGATCAGTGGCCTTACCCTTGCCCTCGTCGCCCCACTGGGCGCCGATGAGGACGACTGCCGGCATGACTTGCTCCCACCTGGTCTTACGGGTTGTGCCCGCTTATTGTGGTCCAGCCGGTGACCTACCCTACTCAGCAGGTTGCAAGGAGCTAATCATTTCCGGCGTGAAAGCGGCCGAGAGCCCGCCCAGCGTGGCGTTGTTGCTGTTCGGAGACCGTAGGCTGCCCGGCCCGTTGACCGGCCTGCCGACCCACCGCGCCGCCGGCCCGGCGGATACGAACGCCATAGACGCCGTGATCGCAGTGTGCCACCGGCTGGTGGTGGTCGGCGCCGACGCCGACCTGGCCGCGGTGCTGACCCGGCTGCTGCGCGCCGAGCGGCTCGACATCGAGGTGGCCTACGCGCCCTCCCGGCGCACCCCGGCGACCCGGGTCTATCGGCTGCCCGGCGGACGCCGCGCGGCGCGGCGGGCGCGGCGCGGATCGGCCCGGCGGGTCCCGCTGATCCGCGACGAGACCGGGTCGGCGATCGTCGGCGGCGCCGATTGGCTACCGGCCGGCGAGCCTGCGCTGATCCACGGCGAGGCCGTCGTGGACGACACCGCGCTGTTCGACGGTGATGTCGCCGGGGTCCGCATCGAGCCCACACTGGCCATGCCCGGTCTGCGGGCCGCGCTGCACGGCCCCAGATTGTGGCGCCGGTGGCTCCCCGGGCGCGCCGCCCAGCTGGGCACCACCGGCGCATCGGTGATCCGCGACGGTGTCCCCGCACCACGTACCGTGCGCCGATCGACCTTCTACCGCCACGTCGAGGGCTGGCTGCTGGTCCGGTAGTTTTGGCCGGTGAGCTTTCCCGCCCGGCGGCACGCGGTGCGGCCGAGCCCGATCTTTCTGGGGCTGGTCGGACTGACCGCCATCGGGGGCGTGCTGGCCTGGATGGCGGGGGCGACGGTGCGGCCACTGTCCTACGCCGGAGTTTTCATCTTGGTGATCGCGGGCTGGCTGGTGTCGCTGTGCCTGCACGAATTCGGCCACGCTTTTACCGCGTGGCGGTTCGGCGACCACGACGTCGAGATGCGCGGCTACCTGACGCTGGATCCCCGGCGATACAGCCATCCCGCGCTCTCGCTGCTGCTGCCGATGATCTTCATCGCACTGGGCGGGATCGGCCTGCCCGGCGCCGCGGTGTATCTGCGGACCTGGTTCATGACCCCGACCCGTCGCACCCTGGTCAGCCTCGCGGGACCGGCGGCCAACCTGCTGTTGGCCGTGCTGCTGTTGGTCGCTGATTCGTGTGTTCTACAACCCGGACCACGCGGTGTTGTGGGCAGGGGTGGCGTTCCTGGCGTTCCTGCAGATCATGGCGGTGGTGCTGAACCTGTTGCCGATCCCGGGCCTGGACGGTTACGACGCTCTGGAGCCACACCTGAGTCCGGAGACACAGCGCGCGGTGGCGCCGGCCAAGCAGTACGGCGTGTTCATCCTGCTCTTCCTCGTCCTGGCGCCGGGCGTCAACCAATTCCTCTACGAGGTCGTTAACTGGCTGTTCGATTTGTCCGGCGTGCCGCACCTGCTGGCAGGCATAGGCAACGGGCTGACCCGCTTCTGGAGCCGGTGGATCTGACGGCTTGCCATATATGCGTTAGTACGCATATATTACTGGCCATGGGCGCTGGCCACAGTCACACACCCGCCGAGGCGGACGCGTCGCGGATGATCCCCCGCATGATCATCGCCGCAGGAATCCTGGCGACGTTCTTCGTGGTGGAACTGACCACGTCGCTGCTGATCAACTCGCTTGCGCTGCTGGCCGACGCCGGGCACATGCTGACCGACGTCGTCGCCGTGTTCATGGGGCTGGCCGCCGTCACGCTCGCCAAGCGCGGCAGCACGTCCCCGGATCGCACGTACGGCTGGCACCGCGCCGAGGTCTTCACCGCGGTGGCCAACGCGGTGCTGCTGGTCGGTGTGGCGATGTTCATCCTCTACGAAGCGATCGAACGGCTCGGCAAGGGAGCGTCGGTCCCCGGCGTGCCGATGGTCGTGGTGGCGCTGGCCGGCCTGCTCGCCAACTTCGCGGTGGCGATGCTGCTGCGTTCGCACTCCGAAGGCAGCCTGGCCGTCAAAGGCGCCTACATGGAGGTCGTCGCCGACACCGTCGGCAGCCTGGGCGTGCTGATCGCCGGAATCGTCACCATCACGACGCACTGGCCGTACGCCGACGTGGTGGTCGCCGTGCTGGTGGCGATCTGGGTGCTGCCGCGGGCGATCGCCTTGGCCCGGGCCGCGTTGCGGATCCTCTCCGAATCGTCGCCGGCCCACATCGACGTCGAGGAGTTGCGTTCGGCGCTGGGCGCCGTCGACGGCGTGACCGACGTGCACGACCTGCACGTGTGGACGCTGTCACCCGGCAAGGACATGTGCACCGCGCACCTGACCAGCGCCGCCGACTCGGCCCGGGTGCTCAGCGACGCGCGTGCGGTGCTGCACGACCGCGGCCTGGACCACGCCACCGTCCAGATCGAGTGCCCGGACGGGTCCGGGCACTGTGAGGAGACCTTCTAGAGGCCCAAAGCCGGGCGTGCCCCGGGGTCGCAATCGTCGAGCAGGTCCAGGCAGCGCAGGTTCTCGTCGGTCTCCCCGATCGTGTCGGCGGCCCGGGCCAGCGCCGCCACACACCGCAGGAAGCCCCGGTTGGGCTCGTGCGCGTAAGGAACCGGACCGAAGCCCTTCCAGCCGTTACGGCGCAGCTTGTCCAGACCGCGGTGGTAGCCGGTGCGCGCGTACGCGTAGGCGGTGATCGCCTTATCGTCGGCCAGCGCCTCGTTCGGCAAGCGTGGCCCACGCCACCGAAGCGGACGGATGCGCGGCGGCCACGATGGCCGGGTTCTCGCCCGCGAGCAGCGCCGCTTCGGCGTCGCTGTCGCTCGGCAGCAGTATCGGATCAGGTCCCAGGAGATCACCCATCGGCGTCATGGTTTCCATTGTGCAGTTCGGCCTTCCCGGCCGGGGTCGCTAAGCTCCAACTACCCACTCGAAGCGGGAGGACAGCAGTACTCATGCCCAACGCACCCGAGCCTGACCGCGGCCCCAACGACGAGCGGCCCGGCGAAGAAGGCACCGAGGGCTACCCTCTGATACCCCGTGACGCCGAAACCGAGACGGTGGTGATCAGCACGGAGAACGGCCCGGACGCCGCGAGTTCGGACGACAAGCCCGAACGCCGGTTCACCGCACCCGGTTTCGACTCGAAAGAGACCCAGGTCATCGCCACTTCGGCGGATCCGGCCACCGAAGTCATTCACACAACTCCGCCGCCGCCCGCGAGCGGTCCGCCGCAACCGCCGCCGGCTCCCCCGCCGCCGCCGCTACCGCCGGCCCCGTTGCCCCCCAAAACTGCCGTGCCACAAGAAATCCCGGGCCGTGGCGGGAAGGCACCGGGTTCCAGGCAACACAACTGGGGTTGGGTGCTGGCGATCGTGGTGATCGTCCTGGCGCTGGCGGCCATCGCCATCCTGGGAACCGTGCTGCTGACCCGCAGCAAGCATGCCAAGGTCTCGCAGGAAGACCAGGTGAAGCACACCATCCAGGCGTTCGACGCCGCGGTGCAGAACGGCGACCTGACGGCGTTGCGCACGATCACGTGCGGCACCACGCGCGACGGCTACGTCGACTACGACGAGCGCGCGTGGACCGAGACCTACCACCGGGTGTCAGCGGCCAAGCAGTATCCGGTGATCGCCAGCATCGACCAGGTCGTCGTCAACGGCCAGCACGCCGAGGCCAACATCACCACGTTCATGGCCTACGACCCACAGGTTCGCTCGACCCGCAGCCTCGACCTGCAGTTCCGTGACGATCAGTGGAAGATCTGCCAGTCCCCCAGCAACTAGCCCAGTGAGCGCGAGCAGACGCAAAAGCCCCCAATTTCGGTGCGAAATGGGGGCTTTTGCGTCTGCTCGCCCTTAGGTGCCGATGGACTTCCCGGCGCAGTGCAGGTCGTTGCAGGCCTCGATGACGCGCTCGGTCATGCCGGCCTCGGCCTTTTTCAGGTAACTGCGCGGGTCGTAGACCTTCTTGTTGCCGACTTCACCGTCGATCTTGAGCACGCCGTCGTAGTTGGCGAACATGTGGCCGGCCAGCGGCCGGGTGAACGCGTACTGGGTGTCGGTGTCGACGTTCATCTTCACCACGCCGTAGCGCAGCGCCTCCTCGATCTCCGACTTCAACGACCCCGAGCCGCCGTGGAAGACGAAGTCGAAGGGCTTGGAGCCGTCCGGCAGTCCGAGCTTGGCGACGGCGACCTTCTGGCCCTGGTCGAGGATGTCGGGACGCAGCTTGACGTTGCCGGGCTTGTAGACGCCGTGCACGTTGCCGAAGGTGGCGGCCAGCAGGTACTTGCCGTGCTCACCGTGGCCCAGCGCGTCGATGGTCTTCTCGAAGTCTTCCGGGGTGGTGTACAGCTTGTCGTCGATCGCGCCCTCGACGCCGTCCTCTTCGCCGCCCACGACGCCGATCTCGACCTCGAGGATGATCTTGGCGGCCGCGGCCGCTTTGAGCAGCTCCTTGGCGATGGCGAGGTTCTCATCGATGGGCACCGCCGAGCCGTCCCACATGTGCGACTGGAACAGCGGATTTTTACCCGCCGCCACTCGCTCCGCCGAGATCGCCAGCAGCGGGCGCACGTAGGTATCCAGCTTGTCCTTGGGGCAGTGGTCGGTGTGCAGCGCGACGTTGATCGGGTACCTGGCCGCGATGGACCGGGTGAACTTGGCCAGCGCTACCGCGCCGGCGACCATGTCCTTGACCCCGAGCCCGGAGGCGAACTCCGCCCCACCGGTGGAGAACTGGATGATGCCGTCGCTGCCGGCGTCGGCGAAGCCTTTGATCGCCGCGTTGACGGTCTCCGACGAGGTGCAGTTGATGGCCGGGAAGGCGTAGGCATTCTCTTTGGCGCGGCCCAGCATTTCGGCATAGACCTCGGGCGTTGCGATGGGCATGGAAGTTCCTCCTACAAGACTGGGTGTGTTCAGTATCGCAACACCGCGGCGGCGGCGCTTTTTAGGAGCCGGTTAACGAGCCCCGGTATGTTGTGACGTCATGAGCACCGCCGCGATGGCCTCGGGGAGCATCCTCGACCCGATGTTCTGGATCGGCCCCGATGGCCTGTTCGCCGCCGCGGTGCTGCCCACCATCCTGGTCATCGTTTTCGTCGAGACCGGCCTGCTGTTCCCGCTGCTGCCGGGCGAGTCGCTGCTGTTCACGGGCGGTTTGCTGGCCGCCCATGGAACGCTCAATATTTGGGTGCTGGCCCCGGCCGTCGCGGTGGTGGCGATCCTCGGTGACCAGACCGGGTATTTCATCGGGCGACGGATCGGGCCCGCGCTGTTCAAGAAGGAAGATTCCCGGTTCTTCAAAAGGCACTACGTCACCGACTCGCACGCCTTCTTCGAAAAGTACGGACCGTGGGCGATCATCCTGGCCCGGTTCATGCCCTTCGTGCGGACGTTCACGCCGGTGGTCGCGGGCGTGTCCTACATGCGTTATCCGGTGTATCTGGCGTTCGACATCGTCGGCGGCGTCCTGTGGGGCGGCGGCGTGACGGTGGCCGGCTACTTCCTGGGCAACGTGCCGTTCGTCCATCAGAACCTGGAAAAGATCATCCTGGGCATCTTGTTCGTCTCGATGCTCCCGGCGTTCATCGCCGCCTGGCGGGGCTACCGGTCGCGACGCCGGTCGAAGTCCGATAAAGCCACGTCCGACACCACTAAGTGACCGTGTAGGCCGCCTCCATCAGCATCCAGCCGGACAGCTGCACCGACAGGTCGCGTTCGGCGATCTCGGAGCTGCCCACCGCCCCATCGGTGAACTGGGCCTCGGTGCCGCCGGCGACCGGCAGCTCCGCGTCGCGGTCCCAGAACGCCCCGAAGATCGGCAGCCCGTCCACCGTCTGCCGACACGTCCAGGCCGATTTCGCCGACGACAGCACGATGGCGCGGGCGGTGTCGCGCGCTTTGACGTCCTCGGCCGAGTCACCCGGCAGCGTGGTGGCCACCAGTGCGAGGTATCGGGCGGTAATGCCCGCGAACAGGCCGCCGTCGCCGCCGCCGGCTCCCCGCAGCACACCCGACGGCGCCATGTGCTCGTTCACGGCCGCGACCAGGCGGTGGACCCGCGGCGCATGCCTGTCGTCGTGGGTGCGTGCGGCGAGCTCGGTTTCCAGCCCGAGCACCACCCCCTGGCAATAGGTGTACTGCGCGCGGACCAGTGAGCCGCCCATGATGCCGTCGAACACCAGGTGGGTGTCGGGGTCGATCAGGGTTTCCTCGATCCAGTCGGCCATCTGCTGGGCTCGCCGCAGCCGATCCCCGTAGCGAGCCAGGAAGATGCCCGCCGGGCCGTTGGCCGGGGCGTTGAAGAACTGGTCCTGCTTGCGCCACGGGATGCCGCCGCCGTCCTCGGGCACCCACGCCTTGACGAACTGATCGGTGAGCTTCGGCAACGCCCGTCGCCGCTCGACGCCGGCCACCCGGCCGGCCCGCTCCAGGGCCAGCGCCAGCCACGCCATGTCGTCGTAATAGCTGTTGGTCCAGATGAAGTTGTTGCGCAACCGGTGCGAACGCACCTGGCGGTTGATCCTGGTGTGCCGCTGCGGCTGGGGGTCGCGCAGCTGCGCGTCGACCAGGCAATCCAGCAGATGCGCCTGCCACCAGTAGTGCCAGGAGCCGAACAGGCGGTCCTTGCGGTTCGGCGGCCAGGCCACCACGCCCAGCTGCGTTCCCGGCAGCGCCCAGAGCCGTTTCAGGTGCCGTTGCGCGACGGCAGTCTCGGAGGTGGCCGCCCGGTTCGCCCATATCTGATCCATACCTGCAAATCCTGCCAAACCCGGCGGCGGCGCAATATCGTCCATCACATGGGCGGCACCGACGGGCACGCGGAGTCGCAAAGCTACCTGGAAAAGCGAGAGCTGAAGACCGGCAGTGCCGGCTGGCTGCTCCTGGCCGGGCTCGGTGTCAGCTATGTGGTGTCGGGCGACTACTCGGGGTGGAACTTCGGGCTGGCTCGCGGCGGCTTCGGCGGATTGGCCATTGCCGCCGCGGTCATCGCCGCCATGTACCTGGCTCTGGTGCTGGGCATGGCCGAGCTGTCATCGGCGCTGCCGGCCGCGGGCGGCGGCTACACGTTCGCTCGGCGGGCGTTGGGGCCGTGGGGCGGATTCGCCACGGGCACTGCGGTTTTGATCGAGTACTCGATCGCGCCCGCGGCCATCGCGACCTTCATCGGGGCATACGTGCAATCACTGGGGCTGTTCGGTATCCGGGATGGTTGGTGGGTGTACCTGACGATGTATGCCGTGTTCATCGGTATCCATCTGATGGGAGTGGGCGAGGCGCTCAAGGCGATGTTCGTGATCACCGGCATCGCCCTGGCGGGCCTGGCGATTTTCGCCGTCGCCGCCGCGCCGGCCGTTTCCGGCTGGCGAATTTGACGGACATCCCGCGATCCGATGCGACGGGCGCATCCGCTTTCCTCCCGCACGGCTACCTGGGCATGTGGGCGGCGTTGCCGTTTGCGATCTGGTTCTTCCTGGCCATCGAGGGGGTCCCGCTGGCCGCCGAGGAGACGTCGGACCCGGCGCGCAATGTTCCGCGCGGGATCATCTCGGCAATCGGTGTGCTGCTGGTCACCTGCGGGGTCGTGCTGGTGTTGACGACCGGAGCCGGTGGCGCCCAAGCGATGTCGTCCTCGGGCAACCCGCTGGTGGCCGCGTTGGGGCAGACCGGCGCGGCCCGCGTCGTCAACTACATCGGCTTGGCCGGCCTGATCGCCAGCTTCTTCTCCATCATCTACGCGTACTCGCGGCAGCTGTTCGCGCTGTCCCGGGCGGGCTACCTACCGCAATTGCTGTCGATCACCAATTCGCGCAAAGCACCGACGCTGGCTCTTGTCGTTCCCGGTGTGATCGGGTTCGCGCTGTCGCTGTCCGGCAAGGGAGATCTGCTGCTGAATATGTCCGTCTTCGGCGCCACGCTGAGCTACGTGCTGATCATGATCAGCCATATCGTGTTGCGTCGAACCGCACCCGACCTGCTGCGCCCGTATCGGACTCCCGGCGGCACCGTCACCACCGGCTTCGCCTTGGTTGTCGCCGCGCTGGCGCTGGTTGCCACGTTCTTGGTGCATTGCGCGGAGGCGTTGTACTGCCTGGGCGTATTCTGTTTATTCCTAGCGTATTTCGCCTTCTACAGCCGGCATCGGCTGGTCGCGCACGCACCAGACGAAGAGATGGCCAGGGTTCAGGGTCCGCCACCGAGCGCCTGCAACAACTGACGCAAACCGGTCAGCGAATGCGCAGGCAGGAAAAGATCGCAATACGGCAGCGCCGCGGCCATCGAACCGGCCAGCGGCTGGAATTCCTGGTGGGCCGCGCGCGGGTTGAGCCAGACCAGCAACTCGGCGCGCCGGCGTACCCGGGCCAGCGCATGGCTGAGCACGTCGGGCGGATCGCTGTCCCAGCCGTCGGAGGCGATGATGACCACGGCGCCGCGCAGCGCGTTGCCGTGCGGTGGGGCCAGTAGCGCGGCGACACTGCGGCCGATGAACGTGCCCCCGTATCGGTCGGTCACCTTTGCGTTGGCCCGCCGCAGCGCCACTTCGGGCGAGCGATGAGACAGCACCGAGGTGAGCCGGGTCAGCGACGTCGAGAACGCGAAGACCTCCGGGCGGATACCGGCCTGACGAAGCACGGCGGCGCGCATCAGGTGCAGATAGATGGCGGCGTAGGGCTGCATCGAACGGCTCACGTCGCAGACCAGCACCACCCGGCGCGGGCGGCGGCGCGGCCGAGTTCGCGCCAGCCGCAACGATTCCCAGCCGGTCGATCGGGACGCCTTCATCGTCGCCCGCAGGTCGATGCGTTTGCCGTGCCGGCTGGGCTCGAACCGCAGCGTCCGCCGCCGCGGCCAGCGCCGCAACGAGGCCTCCAGCCAGGCGCCCAGCAGGCGCAGGTCGTCTTTGTCGAACTGGTCGAACGGTTGGTCGGCCAGTGCGGCGAAGCGGCTGGGCAGGACGTCGGGCAGCTGGACGGTCGGGCCGGCATCGGCGCCGTCCTCGGCTGCCACGCTGCGGGTGACCCAAGGCAGCTTTTCGGCGCCCGCATCGGACCGGTTGCTCGCAGGCTGCACGATGCCGGGCGCCGGCGCCGCGGGCGTCTTGGGGCCGGCGATCGGCAGGACCGACTCCGGCCTTCGCGTGTCGCCGGGCTCGATGCTGCCGAACACCTCGCGCAACACCGCGTCGAAAGTACCCAGGTCTTCCATCCGGGTGACCAGAGTCAGCCGGGCCGCCCAGTACAGCTCCGGGGTGGTTCGCGGCGACAGCTCCTGCAGCGCCCGCACGAAACTACCTTGCCCGCTGATGGATACCGTGATCCCCGCGCCGCGCAGCCGAGCCGCCAGGGCCGCGGCGAGCGCCGCGAGGTCGACGCCGCGCAGCAGCAGGGGGGTGTTCACGAGCGCCTAGCGCCGCCGGCGCAATACCCAGAACAGGAACAGCACGGCGACCAGCCCCGCCGCTGCGGCACCGTACTTCTTGATCGCGCCGGCGCCGGCGAGCTCCAGGAGATCGATGGGCTCGGGCCCGGCCGGGGCCTGTTGGGCGCCGGGGACCGGGTTGGCCGGCCAGGCCGGTATCTGCTCCTCGCCACCCGCCGTCGCCGCCGCGAGCTTGGCCTCCAGAGACTCCACGAACTGGCCGAGCAGCTTTTCCGAAACCTGTTGCAGCATGCCGCTGCCGAACTGGGCCAGCTTGCCGACGATCTTCAGATCGGTGTCGACGGTGACACTGGTGTTGCCACCGTCCTCGCGCAGCCGCGCGGTCACCGTGGCGGCCGCGTTCCCGGTGCCGCGGGACTCTTTGCCTTTGCCGTCGATCACGGCGCGGTGCTGCTCGCGGTCCTGCTCGACGAACCGCACCTTGCCGCTGAACTCGCTGGTGACCGGCCCGACCTTGACCTTGACCTTGCCGAGGTAGTCGTCGCCCTCGTGGCCGATCAGTTGCGCACCCGGCATCAGTGGGATCACCTGCTCCAGATCGCACAGCACGTCCCAGGCCTGCTCGATGGGCGCGCTGACGGTGAACTGGTTGGCGATCTTCATATTTGGGTCCTCTCAGGTGCGGCTGTACTCGATCAATGCGTCGTGAATCAGGGTCCGGTCGTCGGGTGTCTTGGCGAGCGCGCCGAGGGTGACCACCGCGGCCGGGTCGACGAGATCAGCCACCTTGAGCGAGACAAGGGCGGCCACCCAGTCGATGGTCTCGGCCACACCGGGGGGCTTGTCCAGGTCGAGATCGCGTGTGTTGCCCACGAATTGGGTGGCGCGCTCGATCAGCGGCGCGGTGGCCCCGGGGACGGTCCGGCGGACGATCGCGGCCGCTCGCGCCGGCTCCGGGTAGTCGATCCAGTGGTACAGGCAACGCCGCCGCAACGCGTCGTGCAGGTCGCGGCTGCGGTTGGACGTGAGCACCGCGACGGGCGGGCGCTCGGCCACAAACGTGCCCAGCTCCGGGACCGTGACCGCCGACTCACCGAGGAACTCCAACAGCAACGCCTCGAATTCGTCGTCGGCGCGGTCGATTTCGTCGATCAGCAGCACCGGTGGTATCGGGCCGCGATGCCGCACACACTGCAGAATCGGCCGGTCCAACAGGTAGGTCTCGGTGTAGAGATCGGCTTCTTCGATGTCTGCGCCACGGGCCTCGGCCAGCCGGATGGACAACAACTGGCGCTGGTAGTTCCAGTCGTAGAGCGCCTCGCTCGCGGTCAAACCTTCGTAGCACTGCAGCCGTACCAGCGTGGTATTCAGCACCGCCGCCAGTGCTTTCGCCGCGGTTGTCTTGCCGACACCGGGCTCACCCTCGAGGAGCAGCGGCCTGCCGAGCGTGACCGCCAGATAGATCGCCGACGCGGTTCCGGTGTCCAGCAGGTAGTCCTGCGCGTCGAACTGGCGGACCACGTCGCCGGGGCTTTCAAACATCACCACACCGAGTCCAGTAGGCGCTGATAGTCGTCCCAGGTGTCGACGTCGAGCGGGACCGGCCCGTCAACTGCGAGTTCATCCACCGGGTACCGCCCGGACTCGATGAGCTTCCACACCCCCTTGTCGCCGTGCAGCTGCTCGATTTCTCCGAACATGTTGCGGCTGAACCAGAATGGATGCCCGATCGAATCGGCATAGCGGCACACCATGATGTCGACCACGGGAGACCGGGTGACAAAGCTGTGCACTGTGGACAGATCCATCCGGGGCTGGTCGCCGAGCATCAGCACGATGCCGGCGGCCTGCGGGTCGACGTGTTCCAAGGCGACCCGCAGCGATGCCGAACAGCCGGTGCCGAAGTCCTCGACGGTCACCACGTCGACGTCTACCAGCGAGACTTGGTCGCGCACCGCTTGCGCGGCGCCGCCTAGCGTGACGATCAGCTGGTCGAACCCGGCGGCGCGGGCAACGTCGAGCGTTGCCCCCAGCACCGTTGTATTCCGGTATGGCAGAAGTTGTTTGGGCGTGCCGAGTCGCCGCGAGCTGCCGGCAGCCAGCACGACGCCGGTGACCCGTGGCGGGCTCATCCGCCGCTTTTCTGTGCCGCGAATGCGGTCCGGCATCCCGAGCAGCAGAACCAGTAGTCCGCGCCGGCCAATCGCAGGTGCTCGGTATCGGATTCGATCGTGACCGTCATGCCACAGACCGGGTCGACGGCTTCGGCGACGGCGCCGTTCACCGGGTCGCTGTGACGCATCAGGCTGCCGTCGCGCAGGGCGGCGATGAGTTCCGCGGCGATCGCCACCGCGATCTCGGCCGGGGTCTTGGCGCCGATGGCCAACCCGACCGGCGTGTGGATGCGGGAGCGCTCGGCGTCGGTGAGTTCGAGGTCGTTCAGGATCGATGCGCCGCGAACCTTGCTGGCCACCAGGCCGATATAGCTGACGCCGCTGTCCAGTGCCGCGCGCACGATTTCGGCTTCCGGGCCGCCGTGGCTGGCGATCACCACGGCGTTGGTCTCACTGAGATCCGTTTCCTGGCGCGCGTCGTAACCCAGCACACCACATAGCTGGATCAGCGCCCCGGCAATCGGTGTGCCCCCGTAGATCCGGATCAACGGCGCCGGCAACCGCGGCGTCAGGAAGATCTCCAGCGACCCACCGGACAGGCACGGGTTGACCACCACGCAGGCACCGGGAGCCTCCGGGAAATGTACGTCCCCGTCCGGAAGCACCCGCAGCAACACACTTTCGCCGGCCTGCAGCGCTCCCAGCGCCGCTTTGCGGACCGAATTCTGCGCGCACTGACCGCCGACGAATCCCTCGATCGTGCCGTCCGCCAACAGGATTGCCTCATCACCCGCGGTCGCCGAGGTGGGTTGCTGGGCACGCACCACCGTCGCGTGCACGAACGGTGTGCGCGCGGCCAGTAACTGGGCAGCCCGTTCGCTGATGCTGATCCCGATTGCGCCGCTCAAATCGGCGGCCTCGCTCTGCCCTGCATGGCTTCCCACACCCGGGACGGTGTGAGCGGCATGTCAGCATGCCGAACTCCGAACGGCGCCAACGCATCCACCACCGCATTCACCACCGCGGGCGGCGAACCCACGGTGGCCGACTCGCCGATGCCCTTCGCGCCGATCGGGTGGTGCGGCGACGGCGTCACGGTGTGGCCGGTCTCCAGATGCGGCACCTCGAGGGCGGTCGGGATCAGGTAGTCCATCAGCGACCCGCCCAGGCAGTTGCCGTCCTCGTCGAACGCGATCATCTGCATCAGTGCCATCCCGATGCCGTCGACGATGCCGCCGTGCACCTGGCCCTCGATGATCATCGGGTTGATGCGGGTGCCGCAGTCGTCGACCGCCAGGAACCGGCGCACCTTCACCACCGCGGTGCCCGGATCGATGTCCACCACACAGAAGTACGCGCCGTACGGGTAGGTCAGATTCTCCGGGTTGTAACAGATCTGAGCATCCAGGCCACCCTCGATGCCCTCCGGCAGATCGCCGGCGCCGTGCGCGCGCATCGCGATGTCCTGAATGGTCACCGCGGCCGACGGGTCGCCCTTGACGTGGAATTTGCCCTTCTCCCAGTCCAAGTCGGCGACCGAGACCTCCAGCATGCCCGACGCGATGATCTTGGCCTTGTCGCGGACCTTGCGTGCCACCAGCGCGGCGGCCGCCCCCGACACCGGCGTCGACCGGCTGCCGTAGGTGCCCAACCCGAACGGCGTCTGGTCGGTGTCACCGTGTACGACGTCGATGTCGTCGGGCGGGATGCCCAGCTCCTCGGCGACGATCTGGGCGAACGTCGTCTCATGCCCCTGGCCCTGGGTCTGAACCGAGAGCCGCACAACGGCTTTCCCGGTCGGATGCACCCGCAACTCGCAGCCGTCGGCCATGCCGAGGCCGAGGATGTCCATGTCCTTGCGGGGCCCGGCGCCCACGGCCTCGGTGAAGAACGACATGCCGATGCCCATCAGCTCGCCGCGCGCGCGCCTCTCCCTCTGCTCGGCCCGCAGTGCGTCGTAGCCGACCATGTCCATGGCCAGCCGCATGGTGGTCTCGTAGTCACCCGAGTCGTAGAGCCATCCGGTTTTGCTCTTGTACGGGAATTGCTCGGGCCGCAACAGGTTTCGCAGCCGCAGCTCGGCCGGGTCCATCTTCAGGTCGAAGGCCAGGCAGTCCACCAGCCGCTCAACGAGATACACCGCCTCGGTGATCCGGAACGAGCACGCGTACGCGACCCCGCCGGGCGCCTTGTTGGTGTACACCGCGGTCATGTGGCAGTAGGCGGCCTCGAGGTCGTAGCTGCCGGTGAACACCCCGAAGAAGCCGGCCGGGTATTTCACCGGCGCCGCCGTGCCGTTGAACGCGCCGTGGTCGGCCAGCACGTCGGTCCGGATCGCCAGGATCTTGCCCTCTTTCGTGGCGGCGACCTCGCCGACCATGATGTAGTCGCGCGCGAAGCCGGTGGAGGTGAGGTTCTCGCTGCGGTCCTCCATCCATTTCACCGGCTTGCCCAGCAGCAGCGAGGCGACGATCGCGCACACGTAGCCCGGGTAGATCGGCACCTTGTTGCCGAAGCCGCCACCGATGTCGGGGGATATCACCTGGATCTTGTGTTCGGGCAGGCCGGCCACCAAGGCGTACAGCGTGCGGTGCGCGTGCGGCGCCTGCGAGGTGGTCCACAGCTTCAACTTGCCGGTGACCGGGTCCAAATCGGCCACCGCGCCACAGGTTTCCATCGGCGCGGGGTGCACCCGGGGGTAGACGATCTCCTGTGTGACGACGACGTCGGCCTTCGCGAACGCCGCCTCGGTGGCGGCCGCGTCACCCGTCTCCCAGTCGAAGCAGTGGTTGTCGGTCTTGCCCTCGAGGTCGGTGCGAATCACCGGCGTCGACGGGTCCAGCGCTTTGCGGACATCCACGACGGGATCCAGCGGGTCGTACTCGACGTCGATCAACTCCAGCGCGTCGCGGGCCGAATAACGGTCCTCGGCAACGACGAACGCCACCTCCTGGCCCTGGAAGCGCACCTTGTCGGTGGCCAGCACGGCCTGCACGTCGTTGGACAGCGTCGGCATCCAGGCCAGGCCATGCTCGGCCAGGGCGGCACCGGTCACCACTAATTTGACCTTCGGATGCGCTTGTGCGGCAGTCACATCGACGCTGACGATGCGAGCGTGGGCATACGGCGAGCGCAGGATCGCCAGGTGCAGCATGCCCGGCAGCGCGACGTCGTCGACGTAGCGGCCGCGTCCCCGGATGAACCGGGGGTCTTCCTTACGCAGCATGCGGCCGTAGCCGCACGGCTTCTGATCGTTGTCGGCGGTGTCTTCGTCCGACGGCGGGCGCGACTCGATAGTCGTCATGACTCAACCTCCGCCGCAGCATTGTGGGCGGCCCATTGGATGGACCGCACGATCGTGGTGTAGCCGGTGCACCGGCAGATCTGCCCGGAGATCGCCTCGCGGATGGTTTCCTCGTCGGGGTCGGGGTTGCGGTCCAGCAGCGCGCGAGCGGTGATCATCATGCCCGGTGTGCAGAAGCCGCATTGCAACCCGTGACAGCGCATGAACCCTTCTTGTATAGGATCCAGGGCGCCGTCCAGGTCCCGCCAGTCCTTCGACGGTCCGGACGCTGTGTCCCGACGCCATCACGGCCAGCATGGTGCAGGACTTGACCGGAACCCCGTCCACGTCGACCACGCATGTTCCGCAGTTGCTGGTGTCGCAGCCCCAGTGAGTTCCGGTGAGCCGCAGCTGATCACGCAGGAAATGCACCAGCAGCATCCGGGGCTCGACGTCGGCGCTCACCTGTTCGCCGTTGACGGTCATGGTGACTTGCATGGCTAGTTACTCCCTTGTTCGCGCACCCGCTCGGCCGCAGTGCGCAGCGTGCGGATGGTCAGCTCGGCGGCGAGGTGCCGCTTGTATGCGGCGGTGCCGCGGACGTCTTCCGCCGGATCGCAGGCGTCGGCGGCCCGCCGGCCCGCCTCGGCGAAGATCTCGTCGGTGGCGGGCTGACCGGCCAGCGCGTCCGAGATCTCCGCCAGCGCGGCCCGATCCGGATGCACCGCGGTCAGGCCCACCCGGGCGGCGGCTATCGTGTCGCCGGCCAGGGTGAGGCTGGCGCCGGCCGCCGCGACAGCCCAATCCCCCACCCGGCGTTCGACTTTCGCGTACGCGCTGGATGTGTTGTGCCGCAATGGGATCCGCACCTCGATCAAGATCTCGTTGGGCTCGACCGCCGTCTCGTACGGGCCGACGATGAAGTCGTCGATGGCAATCTCGCGTTCCCCCGACGGCCCGCGGACCAGGCAGGTCGCGCCCAGCGCCTCGCACACGGTCGACAGATCCTCGGCCGGATCCGCCTGGCACAACGAACCGCCCAGGGTGCCGCGATTGCGGACCACCGGGTCGGCGATCACGCGTTCAGCGTCGCGGAAGATCGGGCACACGGCGGCCAGGGTTTCGGACTCGAGGATCTCGCGATGCCGCGTCATGGCGCCGATACGCACCAGGGTCGGATCGGTGATCACGTATCCCAGCTCGGGCGCCAGATCGTTGATGTCGATCAGGTATTCCGGGTTGGCGATGCGCAGCTTCATCATCGGCAGCAGGCTATGACCGCCGGCGACGACGCGCGCCGTGTCGCCCAACCGATCCAGCAATCCGATGGCGTGGTCGACGCTGGTCGCGCGCTCGTATTCGAAGGGCCCAGGTACTTGCATGGGCGCCAGTGTCAGCCGCCCTGATACTGGCGTCAATGGCGAGTTAAGTGATCCTTTAACTCGCCTTCTGCCTGCGCGGCCAGGGTGTCGTGATGGATTCGGCCCACGATCTCACCCAGCCGCCCGCCCCCGCCGCCCCAGCGGCGGGCGATGATGTCGGCCGCGATCGACACCGCGGTCTCCTCCGGGGTGCGGGCGCCGAGGTCCAGGCCGATGGGGCTGGACAGCCGGGTCAGCTCGGCGTCGGCGAGGCCTGCCTCCCGCAGCCGGGCCATCCGGTCGTCGTGCGTCCGGCGCGACCCCATCGCCCCCACGTAGGCGACATCCAGGCGTAGCGCAACCTCGAGCACCGGGACGTCGAACTTCGGATCGTGGGTGAGCACACAGATCACCGTGTTCCGGTCGATGACGCCCGCCTGAGCTTGGGCGGCGAGATACCGGTGTGGCCAGTCGACGACGACCTGCTCGGCCGCCGGGAAGCGGGCGCTGGTGGCGAAGACCGCGCGGGCGTCGCACACCGTGACCCGGTAGCCGAGGAACGTTCCCTGCCGGGCCAGCGCGGCGGCGAAGTCGATCGCGCCGAACACCAGCATCCGCGGGCGCGGGGCGCAGCTGGATACGAAAACCTCCATGCCCTCGTCGAGACGCTGCCCGTCTGGCCCATAGCCGAGGACCGCACTGCGGCCCAGTGCGAGCAGACCGCGCGCGTCGTCGGTGACGGCGGTGTCGGCGCGCTGCGAGCCGAGCGATCCCGCCGCCGTGTCGGGACGGACCACCAGCCGCCGGCCCACCCACCGCGCGTCCGGGTGGGCGATGACGGTCGCGACCGCGACCGGCCGGTCCGCGTCGATGTCGTCGGCCACCGCACCGAGTTCGGGAAACGTTGGCTGCGATATGGACTCGACGAAAACGTCGAGCACGCCGCCACAGGTCAGGCCCACGGCGAAGGCATCGCCGTCGCTGACCCCGTACCGTTCCAGCCGCGGCGTCCCGGTTCGCGCCACTTCGGTGGCGACTTCGTAGACCGCGCCCTCGACGCAGCCGCCCGACACCGACCCGCTCACCGAACCGTCCGGCCCGACCAGCATCGAGGCACCCGGCTGTCTGGGCGCCGACCGGAATGTTCGCACCACCGTTCCCAGCCCGGCGGTGCCACCGGTACGCCAGACCGACATCAGCTCGGCAAGCACGTCACGCACCCCCCTAAGGTAGGCCCAGAAGTAGGCTGGCTCCATGACTCCGGCTCAACTTCGGGCCTATTCGGCGGTAGTCCGCCTGGGTTCGGTGCGAGCGGCGGCCGCCGAGCTGGGCGTGTCCGACGCCGGAGTCTCGATGCATGTCACCGCGCTGCGCAAGGAGCTCGACGACCCGTTGTTCACCAGAACCGGGGCCGGGTTGGCGTTCACGCCGGGCGGGCTGCGGCTGGCCAGCCGCGCGGTCGAGATCCTGGGTCTGCAACAGCAGACGGCTATCGAAGTCACCGAGGCCGCCCACGGCCGCCGGCTGCTGCGCATCGCCGCATCGAGCACCTTCGCCGAACACGCCGCGCCGGGTCTGATCGAGCTCTTCTCGTCGAGGGCCGATGACCTGTCCGTGGAACTGAGCGTGCATCCCACGAGCCAATTCCGCGACCTGATCTGTTCGCGCGCAGTCGATATCGCGATCGGCCCGGCCAGTGAGAGTTCCACCGACTCGGACGGCTCGCTGTTCGTCCGGCCGTTCCTGAAGTATCAAATCATCACCGTGGTAGCGCCGAATAGTCCACTGGCCGTGGGTGTTCCGTCGCCTTCGCTGCTGCGTCAGCAGCAGTGGATGCTCGGCCCGTCGGCCGGCAGTGTGGACGGCGAGATCGCAACCATGTTGCGCGGCTTGGTAATTCCGGAGTCACAGCAGCGCATCTTCCAGAGCGACGCTGCGGCGCTGGAGGAGGTGACGCGAGTCGGCGGCGTCACCTTGTGCATCGGATACGCGGTCGCCAAGGACCTGGCGGCCGGCCGGCTGATTCACCTGAACGGTCCCGGACTGGACAAAGCCGGCGAATGGTGTGCGGCGACGTTGCCGCCGTCGGCCCGCCAGCCCGCGGTGTCGGAACTGGTTCGCTTCATCACCACGCCGCGGTGCATCCAGGCGATGATCCGGGGCAGCGGTGTCGGCGTGACCAGGTTCCGGCCGAAAGTGCATGTCACGCTCTGGAGTTAGCGATACGCTGCCACGCATGAGTGTGTACAAGGTGATCGCCATCATCGGTACCAGCCCCACGTCGTGGGAACACGCCGCCGCCGAGGCCGTGGAGAGGGCGCGGTCCAGCGTGGATGACATCCGCGTCGCCCGGGTCATCGAGCAGGACATGACGGTGGACGCCACGGGCCGGATCTCCTACCGCATCAGGCTCGAGGTGTCGTTCAAGATGAGGCCGCCGCGCCCCCCTTCATAACTCACCAGGCGCGGGACAGGTCCCCGTGCTGCCGCACCCAGGCATGCATCGCGATGCCCGCCGCGACGCCGGCGTTGATGCTGCGCGTCGAGCCGAACTGGGCGATCGACACCGTGATCGCCGCGCCGCCGCGGGTGTCGCCGGTGATGCCGGGTCCTTCCTGACCGAATACCAGCAGGCAATTCCGCGGCAGCGCGGTCTGCTCGAGGCGCGCGGCGCCGGGAACGTTGTCCACCGCGACCACGGTCAGACCGGCGCTCGTCGCGAAGTCCAGCAACTCCGCGGTGCTGTCGTGATGGCACAGTCGCTGGTATCGGTCGGTGACCATGGCGCCGCGGCGGTTCCAGCGGCGGCGGCCGACGATGTGCACGGTGTCGACGGCGAACGCGTTCGCGGTGCGCACCACCGAGCCGATATTGGCGTCGTGGCCGAAGTTCTCGATCGCCACGTGCAGCGCGTGCCGGCGGTTGTCGATATCCGCGATGATCGCTTCCCGCGTCCAGTACCGGTAAGCGTCGACGACATTGCGAGTATCGCCTTCTCGCAACAAGATTGGGTCATATCGGGGGTCGTCCGGCGGATCGCCCACCCAGGGCCCGACGCCGGCGGCCGGTGCACCCCACTCGGTAGGCCCGGGCTCGTGATCGGTCACCGCGCGGTCCACACGGCGGCGTGGGTGCCGGCGATCGCCACGGTCGCGTACAGCACCGCCTCGTTGATCTCGCCTTGCGTGCACAGCGAGGCGTTGACGCGCACCGCGTCCAGCGACGCGTCGGGCAGGATCAGCACCGACGACCCGTAGACACCGCAGGCCGGGTTCATCGGCCGGCCCGGAATCGTCGGCGCGGCAAGCAGCATCATGGGCCCGCCGCGGGTGGCGGAATCGTCGCGATACCGGGCCGCCAAAGCGTCGGCCTCCAGCCCGAGCAACATGTAGCCGTTACCCTCGAACACCCCCGGATCACCGAGTTGCGCCTGGGTCAACTGCTTACCGTCGGCACGCCACGCCGACACGCTGGTCGTCCTGACCACCACGCCGGTGTCGTTTCCGTTGGTCGGCATCATCCCCAACGGGAATGCGGCGGGATAGGCCGCCGAGGTGTCCGGGATCCGATCGCGCGGCGAGTACGTGTACACCCCGCGCACCGCGCTCCGGTCGCTCAGCGGACCCAGACAGACCGTGCCGGTGAGCCGGTCGGGAGGAGCCGAGAGCGGCGAATTGATGCCGCGCACATGGATGATCGCGTCGTCGCAGCTGCCCAGCCCGGTGGCCTCCATCGGGTGGGACAGTGCGCCGTAGAGGCCGAACCGGATGTCCTCCTGCTTGGCGTGCGGGGCATGCGCGTCGGTCGGCGACGCGTCGACGTCGACCAGCACATAGTCGCCGTTCCAGCGCAGATTCGACACCGCCATGTTCCAGCCCAGCACTCCCAGCGATTCGCCGATCCGCGCGCCCTGTGCGCCGTACGGGCGATCGGGATGGCTCGTCCCCGAGCAACCAACCAGACATAAGCCCAGCAAAACGGCGAAAAGAGTACGCACGCTCGGGCCTAGCCCAGCCCCAGATCGGCCAGGCCCAGCACGCTGCGGTAGGGCAATCCCTCGGCTTCGATGGCCTCAGCGGCGCCAGTGCCGCGGTCCACCACGGTGGCCACGCCGACGACGTCGCCACCCGCGTCCAGCACGGCACGTACCGCGGTCAGCGCCGAGTTGCCCGTGGTGCTGGTGTCCTCGACCACCAGCACCCGCTGACCGGAGACTTCCGATCCCTCGATAAGTCGTTGCAGGCCATGGGTTTTCGCGGACTTGCGCACCACGAATGCATCGATCGGCCGGCCCGGCGCATGCATGATCGCGGTGGCCACCGGATCCGCCCCCAAGGTCAGGCCGCCGACCACCGCGTAGTCCCAGTCCTGGGTGACTTCGCGCATCAGCCGGCCGATCAGCGCGGACGCCCGGTGATGCAGTGTGGCGCGGCGCAGGTCGACGTAGTAGTCGGCCTCCCTGCCCGACGACAGCGTGACGCGGCCGTGCACCACCGACAGCCTGCGCACCAGGTCCGCCAGTTCCGCCCGCTCGGTGTCAGGTCCGGCCACGTCCGCCGCCGAGTCGTTTGTTCACGGCCCACAACACATTCCGCGGAATCATCCGCCCGGCGGTGACGATCGCTTTGTACCGGAAGCTCGGGACGCTGATCACCTTGCCGCCGGCGATATCGGCCAGGCTCTCGCTGACCACGTCGTCGACCTCGAGCCACAAGAACGACGGCAACTTGGCCATCTCGATCCCGGCCCGGGCGTGAAATTCGGTGTGCACGAAGCCCGGGCACACCGCGTGCACACTGACGCCGGTTCCGCGCAGCCCACCGGCCAGGCCTTCGGTGAACGAGATGACCCAGGCCTTGGATGCCGAATAGGTCGAGCCGCGTCCGGGCACCAGCCCGGCGACACTGGCGACGTTGATGACGGTGCCTGCGCCGGCGTCCAGCATGGCCGGCAGCGCGGCCCGGGTCAGCTGCATCACGGCGGTGACGTTGACGTCGAGCTGCGATTGCAACAAGGCGGGATCCGCGGTCCAGAACTCGCCGGGCGTGCCGAAGCCGGCGTTGTTCACCAGTACCCGAACACCGGCGGCGAGTCGCTGCGCGACCTTGTCGCGATCGGCGGCATCGGCCAGGTCGGCGGGCAGGATATCGACGCGGCCGCCCTCGCCGCCCAGCTCGTCCGCCAGTTGCTTCAGCCGGTCGACGTCACGGGCTACCAGAACCAGGTCGAAGCCGTCACGCGCGTAGCGCCGCGCGTACCCGGCACCGATCCCCGACGTGGGCCCGGTGATCAGGGCAACGGGGCGCGGCATGAGCGAGAGTGTACGGCCCGCGATCAGTGCTGATAATTGGTGGCCTGCTGGCCCAGCTGGCTACCGTGGCCCGCCGGCGGTGTGCGCCTGAGCCCCTCCGGACGGCCCTCTGCACGGCCCTCTGCGAGACCCTCGGAACGCGCCTCGGGCTCACGACGACCGGCATCCTGCAGCAGCCCGGCATCCGGCGCGATGCGCCGCGGCGGCAACTCCGCGCGGCCGGCCGGCGCCAGCGGGCGGCTGGGTGCCGCAGTGCGTGCCGCCGGTGCTTCCGCGGTCTCGGCGGGCAGCGGGGGCAGCACCCGCAACAGGTCGTTGAATTGGCGCACGGTGCGCAGGCCCTCGTCCCATTGGGCGCGAGTGCTGGCGATCGGCATGCTGACCAGCGTCCAGTTCTGCTCGTTCCACATGATTTCGGCGCAGTCCGGTGCGGTATGCGCGAAGGTCACCATGCGCCGGTCGCAGGCCCGCCGGGCCGCGTCCAGGTTGGTGGAGTAGACCATCCGCGGCCCGATCGCACCCAGCAGCCAGATGTCGCTCTCGCGCGGCTCCTTGAGCCCTTTGAGGCGCAGGTCGACCACGACGTTGGTGCCCACCTTGCGGTGCAGCGCGATCACCGTCGCCACCTCTTCGAGGTCGAAGATGTACACCGCCTCGCCCCGAATCTGACCCAGCACCACGTTGTGGGCGGACACGTCGCCCACCGTCGACATCACCCCGCGCTTCCACCGTTTCACGATGTCGGTGGACTCGCGCTCGTAGTCGAATCCGTGTGATCGCGCCCACGACCTACGGCGTCTGCTGCGCCCGCGGCGTCGATCGATGTCGACGTACAGCAACACCACCGCGCCGACGAAGCACAGCGCGGAGAGTGTGAACCAAAGCGGGACCATCCCGAACAGCCTATCTGTTGTCTGCCCGGAACAGAGAATGCGACCAGGTCACAAGCGAATTAAGGTTTGCTGGGTGGCTCACCAGAGATACCGGGACGACTACCGGCTCATTCGCGTCGACGTGACGGGAGGTATCTGCCGCGCAACCCTGGACCATCCGCCCATCAACCTGCTGGATATTCCGCTGCTGACCGAGATCGACCGCCTGCTGCGGGAGGTCGCGGACGACGACGAGGTGCGGGTGCTGATCGTCGACTCGGCCGATCCGGAATTCTTCATCGCACACGCCGACATCGCCCTGATCGAGCACCTGCCGGCCTTCGCGAGGACACCGCGCTGCACGACGAGTTGTCGTTCTTCCACGCCATGACGGAGCAAGTCCGGACCCTGCCGAAGGCCACCATCGCCGTCATCGAAGGCGTCTGCCGCGGCGGCGGCTGCGAGTTCGCGATGGCGTTCGACATGCGCTATGCCGCGCTCGGCACCACGGTCCTGGGCCATCCGGAGGTGTCGGTCGGGATCATTCCCGGCGGCGGTGGCACGCAGCGGCTACCGGGGCTGGTCGGCCGTGGGCGGGCGCTCGAAGTCATCCTGGGCGGCATGGACGTGGACGCCGCGACCGCCGAGGCCTGGGGGTACATCGACCGAGCGCTGCCACCTGACGAACTGAGACGGTTCGTCGACCAGCTCGCGGCCCGCATCGCGTCGGGCCCGCGCGAGGCCATCGCCGCGGCCAAACGTGCGGTGGACGCCGCCCTGGACGAGCGGATAGACATGGCGACCGGGCTGCGCATCGAGGATCAGCTGCTGCGCGAAACCGTCGCCCGGCCGGCCACCCGCGAACTGCTGAAAGCGATCGTCGCCGCCGGCGCCCAGACCCGTGAGTTCGAGCTGGGCGACGACCGGCCGCCGCGACAGACACTAGCCCAGGACCAGCGCGTCTCCGTCGGCGCTGACGTTGACGTGCACCACGTCGCCGTCGTGCACATCGCCGGCCAGCAGCAGCTTGGCCAGCTGATCGCCGATCGCCTGCTGTACCAGCCGGCGCAACGGACGGGCGCCGTACACCGGGTCGAATCCACGGTGGGCCAGCCACTCCTTGGCCGGCAGCGACACCTCCAGTTGCAGCCGCCGCTGGGCGAGCCGCCTGGCCAACTGAGCCAGCTGGATGTCGACGATTTGCACCAACTCCTCGGGCTTGAGCCCGTCGAAGATCAGCACGTCGTCGAGCCGGTTGATGAACTCCGGCTTGAAGGCCGCGCGCACCGCCGCCATCACCTGCTCCTCGGTACCGCCGGACCCCAGGTTGGAGGTCAGGATGAGGATGGTGTTGCGGAAGTCGACCGTGCGGCCCTGACCGTCGGTGAGCCTGCCCTCGTCGAGCACCTGCAGCAGCACGTCGAACACGTCCGGGTGGGCCTTCTCGATCTCGTCGAACAGCACCACGGTGTAGGGGCGGCGGCGTACCGCCTCGGTCAGCTGACCACCCTGGTCGTAACCGATGTAGCCGGGAGGCGCACCGACCAGACGAGCCACCGAGTGCTTCTCGCCGTACTCGCTCATGTCGATGCGGACCATGGCCCGGTCGTCGTCGAACAGGAATTCCGCCAGCGCCTTGGCCAGCTCGGTCTTGCCGACACCGGTCGGTCCCAGGAACATGAACGAGCCGGTCGGCCGGTTGGGATCGGCGACCCCGGCCCGGGTGCGGCGCACCGCGTCGGACACCGCCTGCACGGCCTTGCGCTGCCCGATGACGCGCTTGCCCAGCTCCTCTTCCATCCGCAGCAGCTTGGCGGTCTCACCCTCCAGCATCCGGCCCGCCGGGATGCCCGTCCACGCCGACACCACGTCGGCGATGTCGTCGGGACCGACTTCCTCTTTGAGCATCACGTTGTCGCGGGCCTCGGCATGCGGCAACGCGGCGTCGAGTTTCTTCTCCACCTCGGGAATCCGCCCATACCGCAGCTCGGCGGCCTTGGCCAAATCGCCGTCACGCTCGGCGCGCTCGGACTCCCCGCGCAGCGTGTCCAGCTGTTCCTTGAGTTCGCGGACCACGTCGATCGCGTTCTTCTCGTTCTGCCACCTGGTGGTCAGCTCGGCCAGCTTTTCTTTCTGGTCGGCCAGCTCGGAGCGCAGCTTCTCCAGCCGCTCCTTGGACGCCTCGTCCTCTTCCTTGGCCAGCGCCATCTCTTCGATCTCCAGCCGGCGCACCAGCCGCTCGACCTCGTCGATCTCGACGGGCCGCGAGTCGATCTCCATCTTCAGCCGGCTGGCGGCCTCGTCGACCAGGTCGATCGCCTTGTCCGGCAGAAACCGCGCGGTGATGTAACGGTCGGACAGCGTGGCAGCGGCGACCAGCGCGGAGTCGGTGATGCGCACCCCGTGGTGCACCTCGTAGCGGTCCTTCAGCCCGCGCAGGATGCCGACGGTGTCCTCCACCGACGGCTCGCCGACCAGCACCTGCTGGAAGCGCCGCTCCAGCGCGGCGTCCTTCTCGATGTACTTGCGGTACTCGTCGAGCGTGGTGGCGCCGACCAGCCGCAGCTCGCCACGGGCCAGCATCGGCTTGATCATGTTGCCGGCGTCCATCGCGCCCTCGCCGGTCGCGCCGGCTCCGACGATGGTGTGCAGCTCGTCGATGAACGTGATGATCTGACCGGCGGAGTTTTTGATGTCGTCGAGCACGGCCTTGAGCCGCTCCTCGAACTCGCCGCGGTACTTCGCGCCGGCCACCATCGAGCCCATGTCCAGGCTGACGACGGTCTTGTCGCGCAGGCTCTCCGGCACGTCGCCGGCGACGATGCGCTGGGCCAGGCCCTCGACGATCGCGGTCTTGCCGACGCCGGGCTCGCCGATCAGCACCGGGTTGTTCTTGGTGCGACGCGAGAGCACCTGCACGACGCGGCGAATCTCGTTGTCCCGCCCGATAACCGGGTCGAGTTTGCCTTCGCGGGCGCGCTCGGTCAGGTCGGTGGAGTACTTCTCCAGCGCCTGATAGGTGGCCTCGGGGTCGGCACTGGTGACCCGGGCGCTGCCGCGGACCTTGACGAACGCCTCCCGCAACGCCTGCGGCGACGCGCCGTGGCCGGTCAGCAGCTTGGCGACGTCGGAGTCGCCGGTGGCCAGGCCCACCATCAGGTGCTCGGTGGAGACGTATTCGTCGTCCATCTCGGTGGCCAACTGCTGGGCCGTGGTGATCGCGGCCAGCGATTCGCGGGACAGCTGCGGTTGCGAGCTGGAGCCGCTGGCCTGGGGCAGCCGTTCGAGCAGTCGCTCCGCTTCGGCGCGAATGGTCGCGGGCTCCACGCCGACAGCCTCCAGCAGCGGCGCGGCGATCCCGTCGTTCTGCGTCAGCAATGCCATCAACAGATGAGCGGGCCTGATCTCCGGGTTTCCGGCGGCCGAAGCCGCCTGCAAAGCCGACGTCAGGGCCGCCTGCGTCTTGGTTGTCGGGTTGAAAGAGTCCACGAAATCTCCGATCCGGGGTGCGTACAAGATGCTCGTCGTGATGTTCAACGTCGTCAAGGTTGAGTCTGTTCCGCTCAACTCTAGTCAATTTTCGTCGTTGCGCTACCTCGGCTAACGTTCTCCAGAGTCTTCTCGGACGGGGTTCCTCAATGGTGGAAGTGCTGCCGCTTGCGTTGGTGATCACGGTTTCGCCGCTGTCGATCATCCCGGCCGTGCTGGTTTTGCACGCGCCACACCCCCGCGAGAGCAGCCTGGCCTTCCTCGCCGGTTGGCTGGTGGGGCTGAGCGGACTGACGTCGATCGCCATCGGCATCTCGAGCTTGCTCGGCGGCCTGCGGGGTTCGCCTCCGCTGTGGGCCTCCTGGCTGCGGATCGTGGTCGGCGCACTGCTCGTCGCGTTCGGCGTCATCCGCTGGCTGACCCGGCGCGGTCACGATCACATGCCGGCCTGGATGCGAACGCTGACGACGGTCACGCCGGCCCGCGCGGCGGCAACGGGAGCCGCGCTCACCGTCGTCAATCCCAAGGTGCTGTTCATCTGTGCGGCAGCTGGATTGGCGATCGGCGCCGACCCGCTGGATACCGCGGGCACCGTGTTGTCGGCAGCGGTGTTCGTCGGTGTCGCCGCGTCCTCGGTCGCGATCCCCGTGCTGGCCTACGCGGTTGCCGGTGACCGTCTCGACGCTCCGTTGGAGCGGCTCAAGAGCTGGATGGAAAGGCACAACGCCACCCTGGTTGCGGCCATCTTGATAGTGATCGGATTGCTGGTGCTGTACAAGGGAATTCGGCACCTCTAGCCCACGCACCGCCGGCCAGGTCCCCGTGCCGGTAGGCGGGCCATCGCATGGACGGACCCGCGTACACCTAATGGTGTATCGTGGTGTCGTGTCGCGGACCAACATCGAGATCGACGACGCGCTTGTGGCCGCCGCGCAACGGATGTACCGACTGGATTCCAAGCGAAGTGCCGTTGACCTCGCCTTGCGCCGGCTCGTGGGTGAGCCGTTAAGCCGCGATGAGGCGTTGGCGCTGCAGGGCAGCGGTTTCGATTTCACCAACGCTGAGGTTGAGTCGTTTTCGGCTGCGGACACCCCGCTCGCGGACGAGCCTTAAATGATTGTGGACACCTCTGTCTGGATCGAATTTCTCTCCACGTCAGAGTCGTCCGCCAGTCACTGGCTCGCAGATCGCATTGCCGCTGACTCGACGGTGATCGTGCCTGAGGTGGTGATGATGGAGTTGCTGATCGGTACCACCGACGAGTCGACGGCGACACTGCGGCGGCGCTTCTTGCAGCGATTCGATATCGAGCCGCTCGCCCCGGTGCGCGACGCAGAGGATGCGGCCGCTATCCACCGGCGCTGTCGTCGCGGCGGCGACACGGTACGCAGCCTGATCGATTGCCAGGTGGCCGCGATGGCGTTGCGGCTCGGGGTCGCTGTGGCACACCGTGATCGCGACTATGAGGTGATCCGCACGCACTGCGGACTGCACACCGAGCCGCTGTTCTGAGTCGAGATGCGCAGCGCCCGGATAAGCCCGGGGTAGGGCCGGCAATTCCGCCGGCGAGCTTAGAATCGGGGCCCGTGGGCCTAGAGGACCGAGACGCGCTGCGGGTGTTGCACGACGCATTCAGCCAGGACGGCACCGGCCCCGACAACGACCTCGTCCGCCGGTTCTACACGCACTGGTTTGCCGTCGACGTATCGGTCCGCGACCTGTTCCCGCCCGACATGGACAGTCAACGCGCCGCTTTCGGCCACGCGCTGCGGTGGGTGTACGGCGAGCTGCTCGCCCAGCGCGCGCAGGAGCCGGTTGACTTTCTCGCCCAGCTGGGCCGCGACCACCGCAAATACGGAGTGCAGCCAGCCCATTACGACTCGCTGCGCCGCGCACTGCATGCGACCCTGCGCAACCACGTCGGGACCGCCTGGACCGACGCCGTCGAGGACGCCGCTCGTCAGTCGCTCAACCTGATCACCGGGGTGATGAGCGGCGCCGCCGACGCCGACGAGGGCCCGGCCTGGTGGGACGGCACCGTGATCGAGCACCTGCGGGTGTCCCGGGATCTCGCGGTGGTTCGGCTGCGGCTGGACCGCCCGCTGCACTATCACCCCGGCCAGTACGTCAACGTCCACGTCCCGCAATGCCCGCGACGCTGGCGATACCTCAGCCCCGCCATTCCCGCCGACCCGGGCGGCGACATCGAGTTCCATGTCCGGGTGGTACCCGGCGGACTGGTCAGCACCGCCGTCGTCAACGAAACGCGGCCGGGCGACCGGTGGCGGTTGGCGGGTCCGCACGGCGGCATGCGGGTCGACCGCGACGGCTCAGATGTGCTGATGGTGGCCGGCAGCACCGGTTTGGCTCCGTTGCGCGCACTGATCATGGACCTCTGCCGGTTCGCGGTGAACCCACGGGTGCACCTGTTCTTCGGCGCCCGCTACCTCTGCGAGCTCTACGACCTGCCCACGCTGTGGCACGTCGCCAGCCAGAACCCGTGGCTGTCGGTCTCGCCGGTGACCGAGTACAACCACAATCCGGCGTGGGCCGCCGACTATCCCGACGTATCGCCACCGCGCGGCCTGCACGTGCGCCAAACCGGCCGGCTGGCCGAGGTGGTGACCAAGTACGGCGGCTGGGGCGACCGGCAGATCTTGATCTGCGGCGGGCCCGCCATGGTCAGCGCGACCAAGGCCGCGTTGATCGCCAAAGGCGCCCCGCCGGAACGCATTCAGCACGACCCGCCGTCGCGCTAGCCGGCGCGATCCGGGCTGGTCCGGTTTAGGCTGGCCGCGTGCGTGTCGTCACACTGCGCGATCCGTCCTCGTCGGTGGCTGCCCAGTTCGTGCCCGATGCCGGGATGATCGGCACCGCACTGACCGACTCCGGAGTGCAACTGCTCGGCCAGCGCCGCGGCCTGGACGCCTACCTCACCGCGGGCAAGACGATGGGAATCCCGATTCTGTACCCCTGGGCAAATCGGTTGGGCGCCAACAGCTATACCGCCCAGGGCACGACGGTGACGCTGACGCCGGGCGAAAACGGCGTCCGGCCGGACCCCGCCGGGCTTCCCATCCACGGCGTCCTGGCCGCATCTGCGGACTGGCGGGTGACCGGAGAATCGGCGAACGAGCTGAGCGCCGAGCTGGACTTCGGCGCGCACGCGCGGTTGCTTGCCAGCTTCCCCTATCCGCATGTGCTCGCCGTGGATGTGCTGCTGGCCGAACGGACGCTGACGGTGCGCACCACGGTGACCCCGACCGGTGACACGCCGGTGCCGCTGTGCTTCGGCTTCCACCCCTATCTGCAGTTGCCGGACGTCGCCCGCACCGACTGGAGCATCGAGACACCGCCGCTGCGGCATCTGTCGCTGGACGAACAGGGACTGCCGACCGGCGAAACGTCGCCACGGCCGGCGACCTCACAACGACTCGGTACGACGACCTTCGACGACGCCTACGACCAGGTGACCGACGGAGCGATATTCGCCGTGTCCGGCGGCGGCAGACGCCTCGAAGTGCACTTCGAACAGGGATATCCGGCAGCGCAGATCTTCGCCCCGCCGGGCGAGGACGTGGTGTGCTTCGAGCCGATGGCCGCTCCGACCGATGCGCTGCGGCTCGGTGGCTACCGATGCGCGAACCCGGGCGAGCCGGCGGTCGCGGTGTTCTCCATCCGCGCCTAGCCGATCGGTGAACGTACCGTAATCCGGCTCGGAAATATTGACCCGTCCAATTGGGATCCCTTTTCTGACATCTGTTGAATAATCATCTTGCTGTAACGGGCCCAGCGGAGTGGTATGGCATCCGGGCGGCACTGTGATGTCGGCCCGACGGTTCCAGTTAGGGACGGACGATGAGCTTTGCGGTGCTGCCCCCAGAGATCAATTCCGCGCGGCTGTTCTTCGGTGCCGGGTTGGGGTCGATGCTGGAGGCCGCAGCCGCCTGGGAGGGGCTGGCCAACGAGCTGGGTTCGGCAGCGACCTCGTTTTCCTCGGTGACCGCGGGCCTGGCGAGTGCCGCATGGCAGGGTCCGGCGTCGGCGGCCATGACAGTTGCCGCCGCGCCCTATCTGGGGTGGCTGAGCGCGACAGCGGCACAGGCCGGGCAGGCAGCCGGCCAGGTGCGGGTGGCGGCGGCCGCGTTCGAGGCGGCGCTGGTGGCAACGGTGCAGCCGCACGTCATCTCGGCCAACCGCAACGCGTTCGTGCAACTGGTGCTCTCCAACCTGCTGGGACAGAACGCACCGGCGATCGCCGCGGCCGAAGCCCACTACGAGCAGATGTGGGCCCAGGATGTGTCCGCAATGTACGGCTACTACTCGGGAGCTTCGGCGGCCGCGGAGGCGTTGACGCCGTTCGCCCAGATTCAGGGCCTGCTGGGCGGCGGCGCCCCGGCGGCCAACAGCGCGGCGTCGGGGATCGGCGGGATCGTCGTACGCAACTTCCGCAACCTGGGCTTGTCGAACTTCGGCGAAGGCAACATCGGCAACGCCAACATCGGCAACTTCAACTTCGGCTCCGGCAACCAGGGCAGCAACAACGTCGGCAGCGGCAACGTCGGCAGCGGCAACACCGGGTTCGGCAACGCGGGCCCGGCGCTGACGGCCGCCCTGGGCAACTTCGGGTTCGGCAACACCGGCAGCGGCAACATCGGCTTCGGCAACACCGGCAACAACAACATCGGCTTCGGCAACACCGGCAACGGGAACCAAGGTATCGGCCTGATCGGCGACTTCAAGGTCGGGATCGGCGGCTTGAACTCGGGCACCGGCAACGTCGGCTTGTTCAACTCCGGCACCAACAACGTCGGCATCGGCAACTCCGGCAACGGTAACTGGGGCATCGGGAACTCGAACATCTTCAACACCGGCATCGGCAACACCGGCGTAGCCAACACCGGCTCGTTCAACTCCGGCATCGCCAACACCGGCTGGGCCAACATCGGTAACTACAACACCGGCAACTTCAACCCGGGCAACTTCAACACGGGCGGCTTCAACACCGGCGATTTCAACACGGGATACCTCAACGTCGGCAACTACAACACCGGCTTCGTGAACTTCGGCAATGTCAACACCGGCGCGTACATCTCGGGCAATTTCAGCAACGGCTTCTTCTGGCGCGGCGACAACCAGGGCTGGTTCTTCACCAGCGGCCCCGGCTACTTCAACTCGACCAACATTCCGTCGTCGGGTTTCTTCAACAGCGGCGCCGGCAGCGTTTCGGGCATCTACAACACCGGCGGCAACATTTCGGGCATCTTCAACTCGACGACGCAGACCCTCGGCGTCTCAGGTGTCTTCACCAGCGGCTCGCTGTCATCGGGCTTCTTGAACTCGGGCAACACCGTGTCCGGTCTGAACAACACCAGCTTTCTACCCGTAGACACCCCGGCCTTCATCTCGGGTGGTTTCAACAACGGCGCCCGGCTAGCGGGCTTCTTCGGCGGTCCGCCGGGCGGCACGAACTACGGCTTCGCGAATGTCGGCAAGAACAACTTCTTCAACGGCAACGTCGGCAACGCGAACTTCGGGAACGGCAACTTCGGCGACGGCAACGTCGGCTCCGGCAACTCCGGCGCGGTCAACCTCGGCGGCGGCAACCTGGGCAACTCGAACTTCGGCTGGGGAAACCTCGGCAGCTTCAACTACGGCAGCGCAAACCTCGGCAGTTCCAACTTCTTCAACGGAAACCTCGGCAGCTTCAACTTCGGCTTCGGCAACTTCGGCAACTTCAACATCGGCTCCGCCAACGCCGGCAACAACAACCAGGGCTTCGCGAACACCGGCAACAACAACGCCGGCTTCGCGAATACCGGCAGCAACAACGTCGGCATCGGGCTGAGCGGGAACGGCAAAGTCGGCTTCGGCGCCCTGAACTCGGGCATCGGCAACACCGGCCTGTTCAACTCGGGCAGCAACAACGTCGGCCTGTTCAACTCCGGCACCGGAAACGTCGGGCTGTTCAACTCCGGAACCGGGAACACCGGCACTCCTGAACGCCGGCCTCGGGAACTTCGGCATGGGGAACCCCGGCACCGGAAACACCGGCAGCCACAACGCCGGCGCCTACAACACGGGCATGTACAACGCCGGCAGCTGGAACACCGGCATGGCCAACACAGGCCACTACAACACCGGCAGCTACAACGTCGGCGACACCAACACCGGCAGCTACAACGTGGGCCTCACCAACTCGGGCAATGCCAACCCGGGCAACACCAACACCGGCTACTGGAACACCGGGAATATCAACACCGGCGTCTTGAACTCCGGCAACGAGAACAACGGCTTCGGCCGCTCGGGCAATGACGCGGGCTGGTTCAGTGTCGACCTGCACATACACGACCCCCGAACAGCCCATCAACGAGCAGATGGTCATTCCGGTGAACATGGTGATGAACCTCGGCGGCATGCAGGTTCCATTCACCGGAACTCAGATCTTCCCGAGGACCGAGTACCTGGGCGGTTTCTTCTTCTTCGGCCCGGTTCAGCTGACCCCGTCCTTCATCACCGCTCCCACGGTGACGCTGGCCATCGGCGGGCCGACGATCAACGTGCCCATCAACATCACCGGCCTGGTGCAGAGCCGCACGATCAACTTCCTCTACATTCCGCCGGCGCCCGGGATCGGAAATACCAGCACCAACCCGTCGTCGGGTTTCTTCAACTCCGGGCTCGGTGGCAGCTCCGGTTTCCAGAACATCGGCGCCGGGATGTCGGGCGTGTTCAACAGCGGGTTGTCGAGCGCGATCGGAAACTCCGGCTTCCAGAACTTCGGCTCGCGCAACTCGGGCTGGGCCAACCTGGGCAACAGCGTCTCGGGCTACTACAACACCAGCACGGCCAATCTGACGACGGCGGCCAACCTCTCGGGCTGGAACAACATCGGCACCAACCTGTCCGGCTTCTTCCACGGCCCCAACGGGACAACTTTCAACTACGGCCTGGGCAACCTTGGCCAGTTCAATATGGGCGACGGCAACCTCGGCAATGTCAACTGGGGCAGCGGCAACATCGGCAGCGGGAACTTCGGCAACGGAAACCTCGGCAGCGGCAACTTCGGCAGCGGCAACATCGGCACCAACAACTTCGGATTCGGCAACGCGGGCGCGGGGCTGACGGCGGCCCTGCACGACGTCGGCCTCGGCAACACCGGCAGCAACAACTTCGGCTTCGGCAACACCGGCGACGGCAACATCGGCTTCGGCAACAGCGGCAACAACAACGTCGGCATCGGACTGGTCGGCGACAACCATCAGGGCTTCAATTTTGCTGGCGGCTTGAACTCCGGCAGCGGCAACATCGGGCTGTTCAACTCCGGCACCAACAACGTCGGCATCGGCAACTCGGGCAACGGCAACTTCGGCATCGGTAACAGCGGCAGCCTCAACACCGGCGTCGGCAACGCCGGCAGCGTCAACACTGGCTTCTTCAACGCCGGCTCCTACAACACCGGCATGGCGAACATCGGCAACTACAACACCGGCTCGTACAACCTGGGCGACTTCAACACCGGCACCGCCAACCAGGGTGACTACAACACCGGCCGGTACAACACCGGCAACTACAGCACCGGCTTCGCCAACCAGGGCAACATCTCAACCGGCGCTTTCAACACCGCCAACGAGGCCAACGGTTACTTCTGGCGGGGTAACCAGGAGGGCCAGTGGGGTAACGGCTACCGAATCCACGTGCCCCAGGTTCCGGCGAACGTGACCGTCGACGTCGGTGCGATCAACATTCCCATCACCGCCGGCTTCACCAACACGTTCTACAGCGGCATCACCCTGAACCAGGTCCCCTTCGGTCTGACCGTCCAGATCGGGCCGATCGGCATCGCCAGTGGCACGATCAGCCAACTCACCATCCCGCGAATCACGGCCAGCGGCCCCGCGATCTCGTTCAATATCGGCAACCCGAACAACTCGACGCACGCCTTGGTGGTCGGCACCGGCACCGTCGGGGAAGCCGACTGGACGATATTCGACTTCCCCAAGCAATCGGGCTTCTTCAACACCACCAAGAACCCGTCGTCGGGCTTCTTCAACGGCGGCCTGGGAACCGTGTCCGGCATCTCGAACATCGGCGTCAACCTGTCCGGCTTCCAGAACACCGTGACGAACGGTGGCTCGGGCATCAACAACTTCAGCGACTCGCTGGTGTCGGGCTTCGCGAACCTGGGCAACGGCATGTCGGGCTTCTACAACACCGGAATCGGGACGCCTTCGAACATCTCGGGCATCTACAACGGCGGCAGCAATATCTCGGGTGGGTTCTACAACCCGTTGCCGCCGCCGCCGTCGGTGTTCAATGTCGGGCTGGGCAACGTCGGCCACAACAACGTCGGCTTCGGCAACGTCGGGGACAACAACGTCGGCTTCGGCAACAGCGGCGACGACAACGTCGGCTTCGGGAACCTGGGCAACTCCAACGTGGGTTCGGGAAACTCGGGCAACTTCAACGTCGGCCTCGGCAACCTCGGCAACAACAACAACGGCCTGGGGAACTTCGGCAACTTCAACGCCGGCTTCGGCAACGCGGGCAGTTACAACCAGGGCTTGGGCAACACCGGAGACTTCAACCAGGGTCTGGCGAATACCGGCAACACCAACATCGGCATCGGTCTGAGCGGCAACAACCTGCAGGGCTTCGGCAACTGGAACTCGGGCACCAACAACCAGGGCCTGTTCAACTCCGGCAGCAACAACGTCGGCCTGTTCAACTCGGGCACCGACAACATCGGCTTCTTCAACTCCGGCACCGGAAACTACGGCATCGGCAACTCCGGCAACATCAACACGGGCCTGTTCAACGCCGGCAACGTCAACACCGGCATGTTCAACCCCGGCCTGGTCAACACCGGCATCGGCAACACCGGTAGCTACAACTCCGGCAACTTCAACGCCGGAAGCTTCAACACCTTCAGCTTCAACGCCGGCCTCTACAACACCGGCTGGCTGAACACGGGCAACTTCAACACCGGTTGGGCGAACTCGGGCAACATCAACACCGGCGCCTTCAACGGCGGTAACACCAGCAACGGGTTCTTCTGGCGCGGCAACAACCAAGGGCTGTGGGGCACCACCTACACCGAGAGCATCACCGACCAGCCGATCCCGATCACCCTCGATGTGCCGATCTACCTCAACATCCCGGTCACCGGAACGCTGGGCACCATCAACGTTCAGGGCTTCACCATTCCGGCGCTGTCAACGTCAACGTGACCTTCTTCAGCTTCCTCAGCGCCAGGGTTGTCAGCGTCAGCCCGATCACCATCCCGAACCTGTCGATCGGCCTCCCACCGATCCAGATCAACCTCGGTGCCGGCTATGGCGGCCCACTCCCGGTACCGATCGGGTCGCAGTCCCTGATCCACATCACCGGCAACGGCGGGGCGCTGCCGATCAAGCTCCCGTTCGTCGACTACCCATTGCAGCCGGGCTTCTGGAACACCACCTCCACTCCGTCGTCGGGGTTCTTCAACTCCGGCAACGGCACGCTGTCGGGCATCGGGAATGTCGGCACCAACGGCTCCGGCTTCTTCAACCTCGCCTCCGGCACCTTGGGAATCTCCGGATACTCGAACTTCGGCGCCCTGGTGTCGGGCATGTCCAACTTCGGGAACAACGTCTCGGGCTTCTTCAACACCAGCACCCTCACGCAGCCGTTCACCACGCCGGCCTCGCTGTCCGGATACGGCAATATCGGCAGCGACCTCGCGGGCGTGTTCAACAACAACCCGATCGCCAACCTGGGCAGCGCGAACCACGGCTACGGGAACATCGGCAGCGGCAACATCGGCAACAGCAACTTCGGGTTCGGCAACATCGGCGACTCCAACGTCGGCAGCGGCAACATCGGCAGCTTCAACCTCTTCAACGGAAACCAGGGCTCGTACAACATGGGCCCCGCCAACATCGGGAACTTCAACAACGGCCTGGGCAACCTGGGCAGCTACAACTACGGCCTGGGCAACCTGGGCAGCTACAACTACGGCTTCGGCAACAGCGGCAACAACAACATCGGGTTCGGCAACACCGGCAACAACAACATCGGCTTCGGCCTGACCGGCAACGGTCAGCAGGGATTCGAGTTGCGGGGGCCTGAACTCGGGCGTCAACAACGTGGGCCTGTTCAACTCGGGCAGCAACAACGTCGGCTTCTTCAACTCGGGCAGTAACAACATCGGCATCGGCAACGCGGGCATCGCCAACACGGGCATCGCCAACCCGGGCATCGGCAACACCGGCATGGGCAACACCGGCACCGGAAACTGGGGCATGTGGAACGCCGGCAACTTCAACACCGGCATGGCCAACGCCGGCATCTACAACACCGGCGCCTACAACGTCGGCAGCGCCAACACCGGCATGGCCAACCTGGGCAACTACAACACCGGCGACTACAACACCGGTAACACCAACACCGGCAACTACAACTCCGGCAACTACAACACCGGCTCGTTCAACGCCGGCAACTACAACACCGGCTGGTCGAACTCAGGCAACGTGGACACCGGGGCCTACATCGGCGGCAACTACAGCAACGGCATGTTCTGGCGGGGCGACTACCAGGGCCTGTGGGGCACCCACGTCGAGATGAATGTGCCGGCATTCTCGGTGCTGAGCTTCGACATCGACATCCCGATCAACATCCCGATCAACATCGACCTCAACAGCCTCTTCGTCAGGGGCTTCGTTCTTCCACGAATCACGATCAACGCCATCGGGATCACCAACTTCAGCTTCGGGCCCATCACCATTCCGCAGGTCACCGGCAACCTGCCGGTGATCGACCTCAACATCGGCAGCGCCACCACCTCGATTCCCATCCACATCCGCAGCGGCGCCGGTCCGGTCCGCACTCTGTTCCTCGACATCCCGGCGGCGCCCGGGTTCGGAAACCAGACCTCCACCCCGTCGTCGGGCTTCTTCAACTCCGGCACCGGCACCGCCTCGGGCTTCGGAAACTTCGGCGGTAACGCTTCGGGCTTCTGGAACAGCACCATCACCGCCATCGGCAGCTCCGGCTACCAGAACTACGGCCAGATGCAGTCGGGCTGGGCGAACCTGGGCAACACCGTGTCGGGCTTCTACAACACCAGTTCGCTGGACTTCTCGACGGCGGCTCACCTGTCGGGCTTCGCGAACATCGGCAACGACCTGGCCGGCACGTTGCGCAACCCGGTGGGGACGCTCTTCAACGCCGGCCTTGGCAACCTCGGCCACATGAACATGGGCGACGGCAACCTCGGCGACATGAACATGGGCAGCGGAAACGTCGGCGGCGGCAACTGGGGCTCCGGCAACCTCGGCAACAGCAACTTCGGCAGCGGCAACATCGGCAGCGCGAACTTCGGGTTCGGCAACGCCGGCCCCGGGCTGACGGCGGCCCTGCACGACATCGGCTTCGGCAACACCGGCAGCAACAACTACGGCATCGGCAACACCGGCGACGGCAACTTCGGCTTCGGCAACACCGGCAACAACAACATCGGCATCGGCCTCACCGGCAACAACCAGTTCGGGCTCGGCTCGTTCAACTTCGGCATGGGCAACACGGGCCTGTTCAACCTGGGCGACAACAACCTGGGCCTGGCCAACGCCGGCCAGTTCAACCAGGGCATCGCGAACACCGGCAACAACAACGTCGGCCTGTTCAACACCGGCAACAACAACATCGGCATCGGCCTGTCCGGCGACGGCCAGGTCGGGTTCGGCTCGTTGACCTCGGGCGGCGGCAACACCGGCTTCTTCAACTCGGGCACCGCCAACACCGGCATGTTCAACTCGGGCAGCGGCAACATCGGCTTCTTCAACTCCGGCACCGGCAACATCGGCATCGGCGACATGGGCATCAGCGGTGTCGGCATCGGCCTGTCCGGCAACAACCAGGTGGGCATCGGCGGCACGAACTCGGGCAACTTCAACATCGGCTTGTTCAACTCGGGCACCGGCAACGTGGGCATCGGCAACTCGGGCACCGGCAACTGGGGCATCGGCAACTCCGGCACCGGCAACTCCGGCATCGGCAACGCGGGCACCTGGAACACCGGCATGTTCAACATCGGCAACTTCAACACCGGCATGTACAACCCCGGCGACTACAACACCGGCATGTACAACGTCGGCAACATGAACACCGGCATGGCCAACCTGGGCAACTACAACACCGGTAGCTACAACGTCGGCCACTACAACACCGGGATGGCCAACTCCGGCAACTTCGACACCGGCATGTTCTCGACCGGCAGCCAGAGCAACGGCAACTTCTGGCGCGCAGACAAGCAGAGCCAGATCTGGGCCAACTACACCATCACGCAGTACCAGTCGAACTCGTTCGCCACCGTCGACATCCCGATCAACATCCCCATCACCGGCATCGTCACCAACATCAACGCCCCGGCCATCACGATTCCGGGATTCGACACCCGCGGCACCCTTGACCTCGGCATCCTGGCCGGAACGGTCATCGCCCCATTCCCCCCATCACCATCCACGGCGGCGACGGCAACGCCTCGCTCGAGCACGCCCATCGTCATCGACTTCGGCAACCAACCCGCGGTGAATGTCCTGATCGGCGGCCCCACCGTCGTCGATACACATCGACGGCAGGGCCGGCGGCGGGCCAACCACCGTCTCCCTCCTCAACGTGGTGCCGCAACCGGGCTTCTTCAACCAGACCAGCGACCTGTCGTCGGGCTTCATCAACTGGGGCAAGGGCAGCGCATCGGGCCTGCAGAACTTCGGCAACAACTCCGGCTTCTTCAACTGGGCCACCGGCGCCATCGGGAGCTCGGGGTGGCAAAACTACGGCTCGCTGCAATCCGGCTTCGCGAACTTCGGCCACACCGTCTCGGGTATTTACAACACGGGCGTCGGAACGCCGAGCACTGTTGTCGGGCTTCTACAACATCGGAAACGGCCTGGCCGGTTGGTACCAGAACGGCCCCACGTCGACGACCTTCAACCTGGGCTTGGCGAACCTCGGCTACTGGAACCTGGGCAGCGCCGACATCGGCATCTACAACCTGGGCATCGGCAACATCGGCAACTACAACCTGGGCAACGGCAATATCGGCGGCTTCAACATCGGCAGCGGCAACTTCGGCAGCTTCAACATCGGCAGCGGGAACTTGGGCAGCGGCAACTGGGGCTTCGGCAACATGGGCGACGCCGTGCAGCAGGCCATCCAGAACATCGGCATGGGCAACACCGGCAGCTTCAACATCGGCTTCGGCAACACCGGCAACAACAACATCGGCTTCGGCAACACCGGCGACGGCAACATCGGCATCGGGCTCACCGGCAACGCGCAGACCGGATTCGGCGGCTGGAACTCGGGCAGCGGCAACGTCGGTTTGTTCAACTCGGGAAGCAACAACTTCGGTATCGGGAACTCGGGCACCGGGAACTGGGGCATCGGCAACTCCGGCAGCTACAACACCGGCATCGGCAACGCGGGCATGGTCAACTCCGGCTACTTCAACAGCGGCCTGGTCAACACCGGCATCGGCAACGCGGGCACCTTCAACACCGGCAACTACAACGCCGGCACCACCAACACCGGCAACTTCAACCCGGGCAGCTACAACACCGGCGGCTTCAACCCGGGCACCTACAACACCGGCTACTTCAACACGGGCAACTCCAACACCGGCTTCGCCAACTCCGGCAACCTCAACACCGGCGCCTTCATCGCGGGCAACTACAGCAACGGCGCTTTCTGGCGCGGCGACTACCAGGGCCTAGGCGGCTACGAATATCACGGCACCGTCTCCGAAATCCCCTGGACCTACTCCGTCAATTCCGACATCGCGATACCGATCTCGGGCAGCATCAACGCCGTCACCCAGGAGATGTTCACGGTCCAGGGATGGTCGATACCGCTGAGTTTGCAGATCACCATCTGCATCATCTACATCCCGTTCGTGGGTTGCGTGCTGTCCGGCACGCTCCCGCCGTTCCACATCGCCACGGTGGACGTTCCTTCCATCGTCGTCGATCCGAGCGTGCTCAACCCCCAAACCCCGTTGGTCTTCAATTTCTCGCAGACCATCGACATGCCGGGCTCGGGAACCGAGGGCCCGTTCAGCTTTGGCTTCACCTCGCCGGGGATGCCCGGGTTCTTCAATACGAGCACCAACCCGTCGTCGGGCTTCTTCAACTCCGGCGAAGGTGGCGCATCGGGCTTCTACAACAACGTTTCCGGCGCGGTGTCGGGCATCGCGAACGCCTTCACCCAAACATCCGGAATCTTCAACGACGGTGGTGTGGGCGTCTCCGGCTTCCAGAACTTCGGCACCCTGGAATCGGGCTGGGCGAACCTGGGCAACTTCATGTCGGGCGTCTACAACACCAGCGTGTTGGACTTGATGCACCAGGCCTTCATCTCCGGCTTCGGAAACTACGGCAGCCTGCTGACCGGGTTGCTCAACAGCAACGTTCCCAACCCCACCCCGTAAGGCGCGGGGCTCGAGATCAGCGCGGCTTTCGCGGCTGCCAGACCACCAGCGCGGTGCTCTTGGGCACCACCGCTACTTCGCGTCGCTGGTTGGCCCGCAACATCGCCAGCTCATCGGCCATCTCGCGCAGCCTCGACTGCAGCGCCTCCACCTGATTGGTGAGCTCGATGATGCGCTTGATCCCGGCCAGGTTGACGCCCTCGTCCTGCGAGAGCCGCTGCACCTCGCGCAGCAGGTCGACATCATTTTCGGAGTAGCGGCGCCCGCCGCCGGAGGTGCGCCGCGGCTTGACCAGTCCGAGCCGGTCGTAGGTCCGTAGCGTCTGCGCATGCATGCCGGCCAGCTCGGCGGCCACCGAGATCAAAAACGTTCGGGCGTCTTCCCTTTTCTTCGGGTCCTTGGCCATCAGCGATTACCTGCCCATCCGGCCCGTGGGTCGAAACCGCTGGACCGTTCGGCGGCCGCGTAGGCCTCCAACGCCTCCTGTGCGGCGCCTTCCAAGTGGGGCGGGACGGCCACCTTCACGGTGACGAGCAAGTCCCCGTTACCGCCGCTCCGCTTGGGCACGCCGCGTCCGCGCACCCGCAGGATGCGGCCGTCGGCCGTACCCTTAGGCACCCGGACCCCAACCGACCCGTCCAGGGTCGGCACTGAAAGCGTTGAGCCCAAAGCCAATTCGGTGAAGCTGACCGGAACGGTCACGGTGAGGTCGTCGCCGTCACGGCCGAACACCTTGTCCGCCCGCACGTGCACGGTCACGTACAGGTCACCCGACGGAGCGCCGCGCAACCCGGCCTCGCCCTGTCCGGCCAGCCGGATCCGCTGTCCGTCTTCGACACCGGGCGGGATCCGCACATTGATGGTGCGGGTGCGGGTGGTGACGCCGGTGCCCTTGCACTCGTCGCAGGGGTGCTCGATGATCGAGCCGCTCCCCCGGCAGTCGGTGCACGGTTCGGAGAAACCGAATGCGCCCTGGTTGCGGTTGATCACACCCGAGCCGTTACACGTCGGACACACCTTCGGGCTGGTGCCCGGCCGCGCGCCACTGCCATGGCAGTTGGTGCACGGCGCCGGGCTGGTCAGCCGCAGCGGCATCGCCACGCCCTTGGCGGCCTCGACGAAATTCAGTTCGGTCTCGGTCTCCAGGTCGTTGCCGCGTCGGGGCCGGCTGGGCCGGGGACTGGCGCCTCGTCCGAACAGGCCGCCGAACAGGTCGCCGATGTTCGCGCCGCCGGACTTGCCGGCGGCGTCGAACAGATCGTTGAGGTTGAACTCGGCGCCATCAGCGCCACCTCCACCGAAGCCGCCGAAGCCACCAGTGTCGAACCGGCGCCCGCCGAAACCGCCGCCGGCGAACAGCCTGCGGGTTTCGTCGTACTCCTTGCGCTTGGCTTCGTCAGACAACACGCTGTACGCCTCGGAGACGGCCTTGAACTTCTCGGCTCCAGCAGGGTTCTTGTCTGGATGCAGATCCGAAGCCAGCTTGCGGTAGGCCGTTTTGATGTCTTTGGCGGTGGCGTCAGAGGAGACGCCCAGCTCCTTATAGAAGTCTTTTTCGACCCATTCACGCTGGGCCATGCCGCGTCACCTCCTCTCACCCTCTCTTGTGTTGTTAATCGCTCGATGCTTCTGATTCTGGGGCGTGTTCGCCCGAACCGGAGGCGTTATCGGTCGTGTCGGCCGGTTCGCCCTCGACGACGGGCGGCGCGGCACCGTCGGCAACCGTGTCGACGACGCCGACCATCGCGTGCCGCAGCACCTGCTCGCCAAGTTGATAGCCCTGCCGCATAACCGTGCCAATCACCGGCTTGGAACCCGGCCCACCGTCACCCTCGTGCTGCACGGCTTCGTGTAGGGCCGGGTCGAAATCCTCGCCCTCGGCGCCGAACGCCGTCAGCCCGAGCCCGGTCAGCGCATTCGCCAGCTTGTCCGCGACCGACTTCATCGGCCCCGATTCCAGGTCACCGTGCTTGCGCGCCCACTCGAGATCGTCGAGCACGCCCAGCAACTGACTCACCACGGCGGCCTTGGCCCGATCCGCCGCGGACTGCTGATCGCGCAACGCGCGCTTGCGGTAGTTGGCGAAGTCAGCCTGCACACGTTGGAGATCACCGAGCAATTCGGCGGCCTTGCTGGCTTCCTCGGGAGTTTCGCCCGCGAATGCCCCCGAGGCCGTCCCGCCCGGCCCTGAACCAGGTCCAGCGCCGGGAGGGACGTGCCGTACTTCACCAGTCTCGGGGTCGATACGCCGTTTGTCGGTGACCGTTACCGGTTCGTGCGGATTGCCATCCGGTTTTTGGTTTCCGCCCGTCACTTGGACTCCCGGTCGTCTTCGACCACCTCCGCGTCCACCACATCGTCAGCGGAGCCGGGTCCGGCGCCATCGGGGCCGGCGCCGCCGGCCTGCGCGGCGTCGGCTTGGGTGGCCTCATAGATCGCCTGTCCCAGTGCCTGCGACTCCTGGCCGAGCTTCTCCATTGCCGACTTGATCGCGGCGATGTCGGTGCCACCCAGTGCCGTCTTGGCTTCTGCCACAGCGGCGTCGACCTTGTTCAGGGTGTCCTCGGGAACCTTCGAACCACCTTCGGCTTCACGCTGTTCTTTGACGAACTTCTCCGTCTGGTAGACCAGCGTCTCGGCCTGGTTGCGAACGTCGGCCTCTTCGCGACGGCTGCGGTCCTCCTCGGCGTGCGCCTCGGCGTCCTTGATCATCCGGTCGATCTCCTCCTTGGACAGGCCGGAGCCCTCCTGGATTTTGATCGTGTTCTCCTTGCCCGTGCCCTTGTCCTTGGCCGTGACGTGCACGATGCCGTTGGCGTCGATGTCGAAGGTGACCTCGATCTGTGGGACACCGCGCGGCGCAGGCGGGATGCCGGTCAGCTCGAAGGAGCCGAGCAGCTTGTTGTGCGCAGCGATTTCGCGCTCACCCTGATAGACCTGGATCTGCACCGACGGCTGGTTGTCGTCGGCGGTGGTGAAGGTCTCCGACCGCTTGGTGGGGATCGTGGTGTTGCGCTCGATGAGCTTGGTCATCACGCCACCCTTGGTCTCAATGCCCAGGCTCAAAGGCGTAACGTCAAGCAGCAGAACGTCTTTCACCTCACCCTTGAGGACACCCGCCTGCAGCGCGGCACCAACGGCCACTACCTCGTCGGGGTTGACGCCCTTGTTGGGCTCCTTGCCGCCGGTCATCTCCTTGACCAAGTCGGACACCGCGGGCATGCGGGTCGAACCACCCACCAGCACGACGTGGTCGATGTCGCCCACCGAAATACCAGTGTCGGCGATCACCGACTGGAACGGCTTGCGGGTGCGGTCCAGCAGGTCCTGCGTGATCTTTTGAAACTCCGCTCGCGTGAGCTGCTCGTCCAGGAACAGTGGGTTCTTGTCGGCGTCGACGGTGATGTAGGGCAAATTGATCGACGTGCTGCCCGACGAGGACAACTCGATCTTGGCCTTCTCGGCCGCTTCCCGCAGCCGCTGCATCGCCATCTTGTCTTTGGTCAGGTCAATGCCGCTGGTGCCCTTGAACTTGTCGACCAGCCACTGCACAACGCGCTCGTCCCAGTCGTCACCACCGAGGTGGTTGTCACCGCTGGTGGCCCGCACCTCGACCACACCCTCGCCGATTTCCAGCAGCGAGACGTCGAAGGTGCCGCCACCGAGGTCGAAGACCAGGATGGTCTGTTCCTTCTCGCCCTTGTCCAGGCCGTAGGCCAGCGCGGCCGCGGTCGGCTCGTTGACGATGCGGAGCACGTTGAGACCGGCGATCTGGCCGGCGTCCTTGGTGGCCTGACGCTGGGCGTCATTGAAGTAGGCGGGCACGGTGATCACCGCGTCGGCGATGTCCTCACCGAGGTAAGCCTCGGCGTCCCGCTTCAGCTTCATCAGAACGCGGGCGCTGATCTCCGGGGCGGTGTAGTTCTTGCCGTCAATCTCGACGGACCAGTCGCTGCCCATGTGCCGCTTGACCGAACGAATAGTGCGGTCGACGTTGGTCACCGCCTGGTTCTTGGCGGGCTGACCGACCAGCACTTCGCCGTTGCGTGCGAACGCAACGACAGACGGAGTCGTCCTTGAGCCCTCGGAGTTAGCGACGACGACAGGGTCGCCACCCTCCAGAACTGCGACGACGGAGTTGGTGGTCCCGAGGTCGATGCCGACCGCACGAGCCATAGTGATTCCTCCTGAATGTGTAGAGCTTCTTGTTGCACTATGCTGAGTGAACCCCGCTCAAGCCTGCTCCGGCGACGACTTACTGTCAACCCCAGACTTGAGTCTGATTCACTCAACTTCTTGATCATCCTAACGGGTCGATCGCGGAGTTTGTTCCCGGGGTAGGTGCGCCAGGCGGTCGAACGTGGACTTATTGGGCTGAAAACGCGGTTTTTCCGTGCAATAGGTCCACGTTGGCGGGCTGCTATCTTGGCCCCCTTCGGTAATAGAGCAACTGCTCTGTTATTCTGCCGGCATGCCACGGCCTCGCCTCCACGACCCGGATCGGGTCCTCGACGCCGTCGAAGAGCTGGCCGTCACCTCTGGGCCGGCCTCGGTGACCATCCGCGCCATCAGTGCGGCGGTTGGGGTTTCCAACGGCGCGATGTATCACAGCTTCGGGTCGCGGGCAGGGTTGCTGGCTCGGGCCTGGCTGCGGGCCGGCCATCGGTTTCTGGAGACTCAAACTGGCCTGGTCGACCGGGCCCTGTCCGAGCCGGGCCGGCACGCAGGGGCCGCGGCCGTGATTGCCGCGGCTGACGCCCCGGCCGTTTTCGCCGCGCAGCATCCGAACTCGTCCCGGCTACTGTTTATCGCCCGCAAAGAAGAGCTGCTCGAGCTGGACCTGCTGCCCAGCGAAATCGCTTCTGAGATAAGGAATCTCGATGCGACGCTGATCGATTTGATGATCCGGCTCGCGCTCAGCGTGTGGGACCGCAAAGACGGCCGTGCCGTCGACACCATCACAACCTGCATCGTCGACCTGCCGACCGCGATCCTGCTGAGCCGCAACCGGCTGCACAGCACGACCGCGCGCGAGCAGCTGCGCGCTGCCGTGAAAGCCGTTCTAGACATCGGGCCACCACCGGAAAGGAAAACCCCATGACAATCAGCGTGACCTACGACGAAAAGATCGCCGTCCTCGACTTCGGAGACGACGAAAACCGTTTCTCACCAGGCTTTCTCGACGACGTCGACGCCCACCTCGACGAGATCGTGGCGGGCGGTGCGCACGGCCTGGTCACGACGGCGGCCGGCAAGTTCTACACCAACGGCCTCGACCTGGACTGGCTAACCTCCCATGCTGACCAGACCCAGTGGTATCTCGGCCGAGTCCACGGATTGTTGGCCCGCATGCTCACCCTGCCCATCCCCACCGCGGCCGCGGTCGTCGGCCACGCGTTCGGAGCAGGGGCAATGTTGGCCCTGGCGCACGATTTTCGCGTCATGCGGGCCGACCGCGGGTTCTTCTGCCTTCCCGAAGTGGACATCAACATCCCCTTCTCGCCCGGCATGGCCGCGCTGATCCAAGCCAAACTTGCCCCACAGGCAGCCGTCGCCTCAATGACAACCGGCCGGCGCTTCGGCGGCGACGACGCCGCCGGCATCGGAATTGTCGACGCCACGGCGGGAGAGGGTGCGGTGACGGCCGCGGCCGTCGATTTGCTGCGTCCGCTGGGCGGGAAAAACCAGGGAACGCTGGGTGCGATCAAGCAGACTATGTACGCCCATGCCGTGGAAAGGCTGACCGCGCTCACCGGAGGAACCTGATGACCGACCTCATCGACCGGACCAAGATGTTCACGCTGCTCGAGCAGCGGATCGCGAAGACGACCAATCCACGCCATCTGTTGATGCTCAACCGGTTGCTGCAGCACGCCAGGGGCGAGGCCGAACTGGATGTCGACCTGGTGATGTCGACGCTCTGCCCGAACCCGCGCTATGTCGCCTGGGGCGCCCCGGCGGATATGAGCCCGGCGGGACGGCAGGCCGTCCAGACCTTCTACGAGCAGACGATCGTGCAGGGCGGCCAATTCTTCCTGGAATTCGACATCGACCGCATCGTGGTCGACGACGACACCATCGTCACCGAAGGCGACTTCCGCTCGCTCTACTACGGTGCTGACGCGGCGGGGCGAGGCTTTCCCATCGACGATCCGGAGGGCTTCTATCTGCTGTCGCTGCGCATGCTGATCGTCTGGCCGTTCGATGCCGAGGGCTTCATCATCGGCGAAGAGACGTATAGCGCCATCACGACGCCTGATTTCCTGAAGAAGGTCGAAACATCCGAGGTACCCCAGGAGCTGCGCGACTTCATCGCCTCGCGATAGCCGCTCCCCAGCGCGGGCTAACCTCATCGACATGAGCGTGCCCAAAGAACTTCGCGAGCGCGATCCGGAGTTCATCCGTGGGGTGCTCCCCGCGCTGTGGCTGGCATCGACGGTGTGGTTCCGGGCCGAGGTGAACGGTTTCGAAAACTTGCCCGACGAGCCGGTGCTGTTCGTCGGTAACCACAGCGGCGGAGGGTCCACCCCGGACACCTTCGTCTTCCTGCTCGCCTACAACACCTTTTTCACCGTCGAAGGTCGCCCGCTTTATGCGCTGGCGCACGATACCGTCACGGCCGCACCGTTTTTCGGCGGCTTGACCCGCAAACTCGGCGTGGTTCCGGCCGCAAACTCCTTCGCCGAGCGCATCTTCGAAAGTGGCGGTTCGGCGCTGGTCTACCCCGGCGGCGACGTGGAGGCGCTGCGCCCGTGGCGGGACCGGAACAAAATCATCTTTTCGGGTCGCAAAGGCTTCCTGAAGCTGGCGCACCGGGCCAACGTCAAGATCGTCCCGGTGGTCGCCACCGGTGGTCACGACACCTTGATCGTGCTGAACGACGGCCGCCGCACTGCGAAGCTGCTGCGCTTGGACAAACTGGCCCGGGTGAAGAGCATGCCGATGACGCTCAGCCTGCCGTGGGGTTTGTCGCCGCTACCGCTGCCGCATTTCCCGTTTCCGGCGAAGATCCGCATCCAGGTGCTCGAGCCGATCGATCTGCACGCCCGGTTCGGCGACGAACCGGATTGGGACCACGCCTTCGATTACGTCACCAGCGTCATGCAGGTCGGGCTGTCGAAGCTGGCCAGCAAGACCGTCGTCCCACTGGTCCGCTGATATGGCCCAGACGGTTACCGTTTCCCGCTCGATCCGCTGCCCGGCCGATGAAACCGTCGCCTTCGTCACCGACCCACACAAACTCCTCTCCAACCAGTCCACGCTCAGCAGATGCCGATTCATCGAGATTCGCGACGATGGGGAATTGTGGGATGTCTATTTGGACAGCGGCGCGGTCCACCTCGGCGGACGCGTGCTGATCGCGCCTCCCGACGGCAGCCGGCTGCGCTGGGAGTCGGTGCGAGGGACCCGGCAGTCATTCGAGGCTCTAGTCGAGCCCGACGGTGAAAACAGCACGCTCACACTGTCTTTGACGTTTTCTGTCACCGGATTCGGTATTGCCTGGATCAGCGAGATGCTCGGGCGCGGCCTGGTGGGCCGCAATTTGGAAGCCATAGCCGAGGAGATCCGGCACCACCTCGAATTCGAGAACTGAGCTCAGGGCCGTACCTGGTCGATAAGGGACGGCAGGGCGCGGCCGGCGTCATCGAGTCCTGCTATGCCGGATTTTCTGACCAGGTCTCGTTCGCGTTCGCCACGGTGGGGTGGGGCTGGCACATCAACACGGCGACGCACGTGCTGCGCATGATCCTGGGCGGGGTGTTCGATCGCCACCCGAGCCTGCAAATCATCATCGGGCACATGGGCGAAGCGACGTCATTCATGTTGCCGCGGTTCGACGCCACCCTGAAGCCGGAACTGACCGGCCTCAAGCGCCCGATCAGCGGCTACCTCCGGGAGAACGTGCACTACACGTTCGCCAACTTCAACGACGAAGCGACCTACGCGAACCTGGTCGCCCAAGTCGGCGTCGGCCGAGTGGCGTTCTCGACCGACTATCCGTTCGGCTCGATGGGGGCGGGGCGCGCGTTTCTCGACAATCTGCCGCTGACTCAGGGCGAAAGCGAGCGCATCAGCCACCGCAATGCCGAGGACCTGCTCAACCTGAAATGAAGTTTGCTCTGAATCGGTCGTCGACGCGCCAGCCGCGTTGCGGTGGGTTAGCCTGACACCGTCAATTCTCGGGTGTGCCCGGCGATAGGAGCTCGATGCCACCGTCAGACACCACCGCCGCCGAGAGGCTCACGCGCGAAGACGCCGGCTATCACAAGGCGCTCAAGAACCGTCAGATCCAAATGATCGCGCTCGGCGGCGCCATCGGCACCGGCCTCTTCCTCGGTGCCGGCGGACGGCTCGCATCGGCGGGCCCCGGGCTGTTCATCGTCTTCGGGATCTGCGGCATCTTCGTCTTCCTCATCCTGCGGGCGCTCGGCGAGCTGGTGCTGCACCGCCCGACATCGGGATCGTTCGTGTCCTATGCGCGCGAATTCTTCGGCGAGAAGGTCGCTTTCGCCGCAGGCTGGATGTATTTCCTGAACTGGGCGATGACCGGGATCGTGGACACCACCGCGATCGCGCACTACTGCCACTATTGGCAGGCGTTCCACGTCATCCCGCAGTGGACTTTGGCGTTGATCGCGCTGCTGGTGGTGCTGTCGATGAACCTGATCTCGGTCAAGCTGTTCGGCGAGCTGGAGTTCTGGGCCTCGCTGGTCAAGGTGCTCGCGCTGGTGACATTCCTGGTCGTCGGGACGGTCTTTCTGGCCGGCCGGTTCAAGGTCGACGGCCAGCAGACCGGGACCTCGCTGTGGAGTACGCATGGGGGGCTGTTGCCGGCCGGCCTGATGCCCCTGGTGCTCGTCACGTCGGGCGTGGTGTTCGCCTACGCCGCCATCGAACTCGTCGGCATCGCGGCCGGGGAAACGGCGGAACCAGAGCGAATCATGCCGCGCGCCATCAACTCCGTGGTGTTCCGCATCGCGGTGTTCTACATCGGGTCGACCATCCTGCTGGCCCTGCTGTTGCCGTACACCGCCTACAAAGACCACGTGAGCCCGTTCGTGACGTTCTTTTCCAAGGTCGGTTTTGCCGGCGGCGGCAGCCTGATGAACCTCGTGGTGCTCACCGCGGCGCTCTCGAGCCTGAACGCCGGACTGTATTCCACGGGGCGGATCCTGCGGTCGATGGCGATCAACGGCAGCGGCCCGAAGTTCACCGCGCCGATGTCGAAGAACGGTGTGCCGTTCGGCGGGATCCTGCTGACCGCCGGAATCGGACTGTTCGGCATCGTGCTCAACGCGATCAAGCCCAGCCAAGCCTTCGAGATCGTGCTGCACATCGCCGCGACCGGCGTCATCGCGGCCTGGGCGACCATCGTGGCCTGCCAGCTGCGGTTCTACTACCTCACGAAGACCGGAGACTTGGAGCGGCCGAAGTTCCGGATGCCGCTGTCCCCCTGGAGCGGCTGGGTCACGCTGGTCTTCCTGGCCGGTGTGCTGATCCTGATGTTCTTCGACAAGGTGCAGGGTCCCTGGATGCTCGGCGCACTGGTGATCGGCGTTCCCGCCCTCATCGGCGGCTGGTTCCTGGTCCGTAATCGCGTCAGTGTCGCGGCGCAAGACACCAGCGCCGAGTGATCAGGGTCGGTCTGTGCGGTGCTGACCTCCTCGCCGGTGCCTGACATTCCAGGTACGGCCGGTGACACGCTCGTCTCCACGGGCGCGTCACTGCAGTCACTTGCGTCACTTCTTGCGTAATCTGAGTGCTGATATCTCAGATTCCGGGAGAAGCGCGTGCGGTTGTCGCAAAAAGCACGATTGGGCCTTGCTGGCTTGCTGGCCGGTACCGCGCTGGTTGCCGGATGCAGCGACATGATCGACGGCAGACCGGTCGGCCTGCCCGGGTCCGGACCCACCGAGCCCGCGTTTCCGACGCCACGGCCCACCGCGTTCCCGCCGTCGGCCCCCTCCGCGGCCCCGCCATCCTCGCCGACCCCACCGGCAAGCCCGACCGCACCAGCCGGCGCCATCCCGCTGCCACCCGACCAAAGCGGTTACGTCTTCATCGAAACCAAGTCCGGCAAGACGCGCTGCCAGATCAACAAGGACAGCGTCGGCTGCGAGTCGGCATTCACCAACTCCCCGATCCGAGAGGGCGAGCACGCCAACGGCGTCAGGATCACCTCCACTGGATCCGTGCAGTGGGTGCTGGGCAATCTCGGCGCCATCCCCACCGTCACCATCGACTACAAGACGTATGACGCGCAGGGCTGGATCATCGTCGCGACGACCGACGGCACCCGCTTCACGAACGGCCAGACCGGCCATGGGATGTTCATCAGCACCGACAAGGTCAACACGTTCTGAGAAGTCAGACAAAGGCGGTGTCAGTACCATCGGTCCCGTGGCACGCAGAGGCTCCTCGGAAGGCCCGCCGGATGAATTCAACCGGCTGCCCACCCAGCAGGCCAGGTCCGGCCCTGGCGAGTACCCGTTAGGCCCGCCGCCGCAGGCCCCGCAGGCTCCGCAAGAGTCGGAGGCATGGCAGGCGTCGGAGGCATGGCAAGAGTCGGAGGCATGGCAGGAACTTCCGACGACATACGTGCCGTTCCAATCTCACGACGGCGGCGACTCTGACGACCTGGAAACCGAACCCAAGCCGTGGTACCGCAAGCCCGTCAACCTGATCATCTGGGCCATGATGGTCCTGATCCTGATCGGGTTGATCGTCTACGGGATCATCGAGCTGATCGGCGCAGACCAGGGCACCGGCAACACACCGTCCAGCACGACCACGACGACCCCAACCACCACGGTTCCGCCGACCACGAGCACCAGCGCGTCGCCGTCCGCCAGTACGACGCCGTCCAGCAGTACCCCAGTCGAACCGCCGCCGCCTCAGCCGACCCAACAACCGACGCATCAACCGACTGAACCGCCGTCGTCGACCCATCACCATCTGCCGCCGCTGCCGTCGGTGATCACGATTCCGGGGGGGCCGGTGGTGACGTTGCCACCCGACCTCACTCGTTAGATCGCAGTTCGCCGCCTGGCTTTCCCAGCGCCAACAATCACCCAGAGGATGCCATATGAGCGAGTCGATCGGGCTGTCGATTGGAGCGGCCAACCTGGTCGCGGCCCGAGTGGGCGGCACCGTGGTATCCCGCACATCGGTGTTGACCGTGTTCGACAACCGCGCGTCCGAAGTCGGTGTGCCAGAGGAAAACCCGAACCTGACCGAACCCGGCGTGGTGATGCGCGGATTCGTCGAACGAGTCGGAGACCGGTCTCCGCTGGTGGCGGCCGACGGGACGAAGTACCTCGGTGCCGCGCTGATGGTCGAAGCGCTGGAGGCAATGACGCGCACCGTCGGCCCATGCCTCGATGGCGCCGCGGTGACGATCGCGGTCCCCGCCTATTGGTCCGAGAACCAGTCCGCGGCATTGCGCGACGAGTTTTTCGCCCAGCCGAACCTGGCTCCCGGCGGTGTGCCGCCGACCATGATCTCCGATGCCAACGCCGCGCTCGCGGGGTTCAGCGCCAGACCCGGATTCCCCAGCGACGGCGTCGTCGCCGTGTGCGACTTCGGCGCCAGCGGCACCACCGTCACGTTGAGCAATGCCGGGGCGGATTTCGAGCAGATCGGCGCCAGCCTGCGATATTCGGAATTCTCCGGCGACGCGATCGATCAGCTGATCCTGGATCACCTGCGCTCACGCTCACCCGATGCCACCACCGCCGATCTGGCTGCCACCCTGCGACAGGGATCCCTGACCCGCCTGCTCGCAGAATGCCGACACGCCAAGGAACAACTTTCGGCGGCCACCATGGCAGTCATTTCCGGGGGCCAGCTGTCCCGAACGGACTTGGAGGGACTCATCTCAGGACCGTTGGACCTCATCATCGGCAATATCGAAGAACTGTTGCAGCGCAACGGAATTCCGCGGACCAGCCTTGGCGCTGTGGCGACCGTCGGTGGCGGGGCCGGCATCCCGCTGATCACCACGCGGCTGTCCGAACGCCTGCAGGTGCCGATCTTCACCTCTCCGCAGCCCATGTTCAGCGCCGCCATCGGCGCTGCGTTGCTCGGCCGGCGCGAGTCCTCCGGCGGCATCCCGACCGCGGTGGGCGCCGCCGTCGATGCACCCACCGACATGGTCGCGGGCGCCCCGACCGAGGTGGCCGCGGCGGCCTGGGCCACCCATGCCGCCGACGACCCGAAATCGGCGACGCAACGAGCATTGGCCTGGTCCCAGGACGACTCCGAAGAACCGGTGCCCTACGCCGGTCCGGATTACGTACAGGGCACTGCGCCAACCGATTTCGCAGCCCGACCTGTTGTCGCCGAAGATCGCTACGCCGCCGAGGCGGCCACGCTGCCGTGGTACAAGCGCACGGCCCTGGTTTTGAGCGTGGCCGGCGCCGGCGCCGCCATCCTGGTAGCGGTGGTGCTGGCATTTACCCTGGGCAAGAGCAAACCGACGCCGAATGAACCATCGTCGCCGCCGACGTCCATCACCACCACCGTGATCGGGCCCAACAACAGCCCCACGGTCACGGTGCTGCCCCCACCGCCGGTCACCACCACCGCCGAGCCTTCGACCGCGACGACCACCTCGCCGCCGACCACGTCGACAACCACGACCACCAGCACAACTCCGACGACTTCCTCGACGCCCACGTCCAGCTCGAGTTCGAGTTCGAGTTCGAGTTCGAGTTCGAGTTCGAGTTCGAGTTCGAGTTCGACCACAACCCCGTCAACGACGTCGCGGCCGACGTCAACCACCACGCCGTCGACGACGACGCAGCCGCCAACGACATCGGCGGCGCCCGTCCCGCCCACCACGGCTGCGCCCGGGGGCTAGCGCCGCGCGGCGAACTCCGCCACCAGCGCCTCCGCACTGCGCACCGCCGCACGGCAGGCCCTGGTGGTGAACGGGTCGTTCAGCGGGTGCCCGGCGCGGCGGCGCCAGCGTTGGGCCGCGGCGAACGCGGCGCGCGGACCCTCATTCGGGTCCGCATGGGGTTGCTCGGGATTCAGGCCCAGCCTGCTGACCGGGTTGGTACCCGACCCGCCGATGATGCGGCGCAATGACGCGATTTCTTCTTCATTCAATGTCGTTGTCCGCGAGGATAATTGGCTGAGCAGCCGAAGTTCCTCGAAGGCGTGGGTGTCGGCCAGCAGCGGGTCGATGTCGGCGATGATGTGCGGCGTCGCCAAGATCGGAAACACCTCCACGAACCTGCGCAACGACACCAAAGCGGTGTGCGCCTTGAGCATGTCGGAGCGCTGCGCGAACTGCTGGTCGATGACTTGACGCAGCGTCACCAACCCGCTGCGCTCCAGCAGTTCGGCAGCCAACCCCGCCGAATCGGCCACGCCGGCGGCCAAAACGGCGATCGAGATCCGGAGGCCGAACATGCCGAAACGTTCCAGCAATTGCGCGCGGGTGGCCGCGTCCACGGGCAACGGGCTATCCGGCCGGACGAACCGGTCGACGCTCAGCAGTGCCTTATTGAGCTCCGCGGGATCGGAGCCGGCCAGCTTGCGCAGCGCGCTGAACTCTGCCTGACGCAGTGTGCGCGCGGTGAGCGCGAGCAGTCCGGACACCGGCACCACCGCCTGGCAGATGCCGGTCTGGTTCATCTCGCGGGTGAACCGGGTCGCGACGTCCTTCGCCGACAGCATCGCGTCGATGCGCCCGGCGCCGATCTCGTCGGCCCGTGACGCCACGCCGACGATGCCCAACGCTCCCAGCCGACCCACCGACAAGCTGACCGATCTGCTTGAGCAGCGCGATGTCAGCGGCGTTGAGGGTACGCAAAGGAACACCACCGCGTCGACCCGCGGCACTCCGTCGGGGGGAACCAGCAGTTGCAACGTGCGCTGGGAAGCCTCACGCGTCAGCGACGAGGTCCCCGGGGTGTCGATGATGGTGGTATCGGCCAGCTCTTCGGCAGGCCACTCGACGTCGAGGTCGATCACGTCGGCCGGATTGAGCGTGCGCAAGTCGAAAGTCAACCCGCCGTGCGGTCCGGCGCCCTGGCTGATCGGCACGTTGGAGCGCCGCCCGCCGCGGTGGTTGGCGGTGACCTTCGGAGCTGGGCCGTGCCGGAACCACGTCACGATCCGGGTGGCCTCGGTGGCGTCGGTCGGGGCGATGTCCTCGCCGACCAACGCATTGAGCAGGGTGGACTTCCCGGCTTTGAGGGTGCCGGCCAGCGCGATGCGGATCGGTTCGGCCAAACGTGCGCCGATGCGATCCAGCTCGTAGAAGATGTCCCCGCGCTGGCGGTAGTTCGGCTCGCCCCGGTACGCCTGGATGGTTCCGCCCAGAATCGCGCGGACCTGATCGCTGGTGCTCACTGTCGACCTATCGCCACCCGTGGCGTCAACTTTTCGACGTTATCGGTGACTTGGTTCAGGATGTCCAACTGTCGCTCCAGTTCACGGATCCTATTGTCGCGGTCGACGTATTCCAAATGCGCGGCGGTGATGGTGGACTGCAGTGATTCGTTCAGCGAGCGCGAGAGTTCGTTGGCGATATCGCGGTAGTGGTCGCGCAGCGTGCGATGGATGTCGCGGAGCCGGTCGCGAGATTCCTTGCCGACTACGAACGAGACATCGTCGACAAAGCGCCGCACATTGGTCTTGGCCTCGGAGCGCACCCGCAACAAGCGGTGCTCTTTGTCCTCTTTGTATGCCATGCGGCCGAGTATCAGGCCGGCCCCCACCGACAGCGGGTTGAACAGGCCCAGCCCGGCCACCGACGACAGCATGCCGATCATCACCACGCCGCCGTACGAGCCCCGCAGGCCGGTCACGACTTTCTGTCCCTTGCCCTGCGGCTTGGATTCAAGGTGAGACAGCGCCTTGAGCCGGCCGAAATCCTCGCCCATCACGCGCGCGCTCAGCTCGGGCGACATCACCCTGTCCAGCCCCGCATCGATGAACGATTGGGCAACGTCGTCGGCCAGAGCCTCGGCCTTCTGGTAGGCCCATACGAAGTTGTCCCCGACGGCGGTCGCGACGGCGTCCTCTACGTCACTGCCGATCTCGGCCCAATGCTGTGTCGGGTCGCACGAGTCGATTCGAAGTTCGATCTCCTCGGTGAGGGCGCGGAACCGGGCCCGCAGGTCGTGGTCGACGTCGGTGCTCAGGTCGGTGTATCCATCGTTGAGCACCTGCTGCCACAGCGCGGTCTGTTCCATCGCATTCAGCGCGTCCCGTTTGCGTCGCTCCAGATCGTCGGCGAGCCTGTCTCGCAGGCCCGGGTCGTTGACAACCGCCAATTCCGAACCCGCGGACATGATCAAATGCTCTGCAGCCGAACGGATTTCCTTGAGTACGTCATCGCGTATGCGGTCGGTCTGACGGGGCAGCACCCGCTCGCTGAGGAACTTGACGATCGCCGGAAAGTTGGACTCCTCGTTGAGTTCTTTGTCGTTGAGCGTGACGGCGTGGCCGCGCAACAGGGACGAGACCGGCAGGATCGGCATCGGTACCCTGGCGCCCTGCAGGTGCGCGGCGTTGGTGCTGACGATGTCGCGCCAGTGCGGATACAGGTCGGTTTTGGTGGCCACCAGCACTCCGACGGGACAGATCTGGTGCGCCTGGCGGATGAACCACATCTCCGGCTCGGTCAGTTCCTGGCTGGTGTCGCTGACCATCAACAGCGCGTCGGCGTCGGGCAACAGTCCCAACGTCGCCGACAGGTGTGGCTGGCCGTGGCCGCCGACACCGGGGGTGTCGACGAACGCCAGGCCGCCCTGCAGCAGCGGGCTGGGCGCGCCGACCTCGACCCGCAGCACTTCGTGGCCACCGGCTTGCGGCGCTCTGCGCAGATCGGTGTTGAGGTCGTCGACCGGGATGTCAACGGTCGCGGGTTCGCCGTTGGGCCCCGCGGCGACAACGAGCCGAGCCGACGGCGGGTCGCTATAGCTCACGACGGTGATCAGAACGGTGGCCTCGTCGTCACCGACTCGGGCCACCGGCAGGTTCAGCAGCGAGTTGAGTAGCTGGCTCTTGCCCTGTTTGAGCTGGCCCGCAATCACCACCCGGATGTGAGGGTCGGTGATGCGCTGACGAGCTCGTGTCAACCGCGCCGCGAGGTCATTGCGGTCGTTGAGTTCGGCGATCGCGATGGTGTGGTCGATCAACTCGACGATCACACTGACGCGCCGCGGGTCACCGGGCTGAGTCACCTGCTACCCCTCTTTCTCGCAACTTTCTCGCACCGATGGACTTCAGTTCACGGTATGCGTGCGAATCGGCGGGAACCACGAAGGCCCCCGCCGTTTCGCTGCATCTGCCCGGGTTATCCGTGCGGGCCGGCGTGCACGGGCGCGGGGTGGGGGGCCGGCACGGGTGCGTGCACGGGTGCCGGCTCATGCGGGGTGCCTTCGAACACCGACGGGGTGTGCGGCGCGGGGGCCGGCGCGTGCTCGACCGGAGCAGGCGCGTGCTGCACCGGAGCGGGCGCGTGCTGCACCGGAGCGTGGCGCGCGCGTGCTGCACCGGAGTGGGCGTGTGCTCGGCCGGAGTAGGCGCATGTGCCGGGGCGGGGGCCTGGGCGGGCGGATGGATCACCGGTGCGTCCACGCCGCCGTGGCTGGGGACCGGCCCCTGACCCTGAATGACGGGGCCTCCGGGTGTGCCATGGCTACCGACGCCGCCACCCGAGCCACCGCCACCCTGAATGACGGGAGCCTGGCCGGGAATGACGGGAGCCTGGCCGGCGCCGGCCGTCGGCGCGTGCTGCGCGGGAACGCCACCGCCGTTGACGGGGCCACCATTGACCGGGTGACCGCCGTTGACAGGAGTGCCGCCGCTGACCGGAGCGCCGCCCCCGAGCGCTGCACCTTCCTGACCGAGGATGCCGCCCTGGGCTCCGCCGCCGGCCCCGCCGGGCAGGGTGCCGCCCCCGTGGGCTCCGACGCCGGCTCCGCCGGGCAGGCTGCCGCCACCGTGGGCACCTGCTCCCCCGGCAAGAGAGCCACCGGATCCGATGGACGCGGGACCGCCGCCAGCCCCCGAGGCGGCGGTCCCGCTGGCTTGTCCCCCCAAACCCGCGCCACCCGCAAAAGCGGGAGTCGCCGGTTGAGGTGTTGCGTGGCCTCCCAGCCCGCTGTCACCGCTTAACACGCTGGCGCCGCGTTCGCCGCCGATACCCAGCCCTGCGGCGCCATTGGCACCCGACTGACCGGCGACACCGACGCCCCCTAGCGGGCCCGAGACGTGAGGAGTAGCAGCACCGTTGAGCGCCGCGCCTTCGCTCGCGATCAAACCGGACTGCCCGGTTGCACCTAGCGCCGCGTTGCCGCCGGCAGCCGCGATTCCGCCGGCATTGCCGGCGGCGGCGATTCCACCCGCATTGCCGGCGCCGGCCAGCCCACCGTTGGCCGCAATTCCGGCCTGGCTGGCGAGGGCCACCTGACCACCAGCCCCAAGACCTGCCTGGCCCCCAGCGCCGAGGGCGGCCTGTCCACCCAAGCCAGCCGAACCGGCACCGCCGAACCCTGCCTGACTAGCCAGCGCACCCTGACCCCCCAGAGCAGCCGAACCACCCGCCCCGAGGGCCGCCTGACCACCCAAGCCAGCTCCGAGGCCGGCCCCAGCCTGACCACCCGCCAGCCGAACCCGCGCCAGCCTGACCACCGGCGCCAAGACCAAACCCGCCACCGGCCTGACCACCCAGCGCAGCCTGACCGCCAGCCCGGACCACCCAGCGCAGCCTGACCACCCAGCGGCCAGCTCCCAGGCCGGCTCCGGCCTGACCACCGGCGCCAGCCCGACCGCCACCAGCCTGACCACCGCGCCGACCGACCCGCCACCAGCCTGACCGCCCAACCCTGCACCGCCGCCGAGACCGGCCTGACCGCCGAACTCTCCACCGACGCCAGCCCGACCACCGGACAGACCTAATCCAAGACCGGCCCCGCCACCCGCATGGCCGCCAATGTCACCGCCGAAGCCGCCGCGACCACCGACGCCAGCCCCCAGACCCAAACCGGTACCGCCGCCCGCATGACCACCAACGTCACCGCCGAAGCCACCGCGACCACCGACGCCAGCCCCCAGTCCCAGACCGGCACCGCCACCCGCATGACCGCCGAAGTCGCCACCAAAGCCGTCCCGACCACCGTGCTCGCCGAAGCCACCGCGACCACCGACCCCAGCGCCGACGCCCACACCAGCGCCGCCGCCGCCATGACCACCAAAGTCACCACCGAAGCCATCCCGACCACCGTGCTCACCCCGAAGCCATCGCGACCACCACGGGTCACCACCGAAGCCATCCCGACCACCGTGCTCACCCCAGCCATCGCGACCACCACGGTCACCACCGAAGCCATCCGCGACCACCGTGCTCACCCCAGCCATCGCGACCACCACGGTCACCACCGAAGCCATCGCGACCACCGTGCTCACCCCAGCCATCGCGACCACCACGGTCACCACCGAAGCCATCCCGACCACCGTGCTCACCCCAGCCATCGCGACCACCACGGTCACCACCGAAGCCATCCCGACCACCGAAGCCGGCGCCAGCCCCAGACCGGCGCCGCCACCAAAGCCACCCAGACCCGTCTGGGCGCCCAAACCAAGACCAAACCCACCACCGATGCGGCCTGACCACCAAGACCAAAGCCCAGACCGCCAAGGCCCCCAAAGCCTGTCTGAGCACCCAGACCAAGGCCCAGCCCAGCGCCAATGGATGCCTGACCACCGAGACCCAAGCCGACACCCAAGTCGACCCCGGCCTCAATCCCAATAGCCCGCCTGAGCTCCGAGACCCAGCCCCAACGGGCTGCCGAAGCCAGCGGACTGCCGAAGCCCAGCGGGCCGCCAAAGCCGCCGGTCGGCTGGCCGAAGCCGAAGTCAGGACCAAAACCCCCGTAACCGTTCTGCCACCCGAGGCCCCCATACCCGGGATTGAGCAGCCCAGTGGCCAGGCCGAGTCCGTCGCCCGCGATGAGTGCCGCGTCGCCGATGATCGGGGCGGCGATGTCTGCGACAAGGGAGGGCACAATACCCGGGGCATAGCCGCCGTAGCCGGGGTCGTAGCCGCCGTAGCCTGAGTCCCCGCCGTAACCGCCGTAACCGGGGTCATAACCGCCGTAACCGGGGTCATATCCGCCGTAACCGTTATCGCCGCCGTAGCCGCCGTCCCACGGGGGTGCGAACCCGTACTGGTTGGCCACTGCCTGCTGCAAGCCGCCGATCGGGTCACCTTCAGGGATCGGCAGACCCGGCAGCGCACTGGCCGCCGCGGAAGACAGCTCCTCGGGCAACACGTTGATCAGCCCGGCATTCGTCATGGCCTGCCCAGGAGCGGAGTAAAACGACTGCGCCGCCGCCTCATCGCGAAACAGGCTCAGGAGGTAATCGATCAGCGTGTTCATCTTCAGTCCCCTTCAAACGAATCTGTGATGCGTCTCGCCGATACGTCCCGGCGCTCTGCCATAAACGCTATGGATTCCGCACGTGCTCGAAATCGGGGTCTGATCCCCCACCGAGCCGCATACCCACCGGGGTCGGGTGAGCCACCCCGTTAGGGGATTAGGGGATTCACAGGTTCCCCTAATCTAATGCCTAAGCCGCCCCCAGCTACCGCATTTGAGCACGTCAAAGAGCCCAACAGCCCCTATTGCGGACTATTGGGCTCGATCAAGCTCGACGGGAAATCAGCCGTGAATTCCGAAGCCGTGGTGATCGGCTTCGACGGTGTGGGGGTGGATCACTGGATGGTCCCAGATTCCCGGGTCGTCTGGCAGGTATCCGCCGTGGTCAACGACGGTGTCGGGCGTCTCAGCGCCGGTCAGCAGCACCGACGGTTGGTGTGGCGGGATGCCTGACGGATGCGGATCGGTAGTCACATCACCGACGCCTGGCGTCGCCGGCTGGTTGATCACGCCAGTTGGCCGAACGAAATGGTCGACGATTCCACGCGGCGATATGCGGCGAAAATGCGTCGAGCGCGGCCGCTGCGGCGCCGCTTGCCCATACGTTGCCATGATCCGCGACATGGGTGCCGGTACCGGTACCGGCCCCGCCGGCCATCGACAGTGAATCCGACACCATAGGGATGAGGTTGTTGACGTCGACGCTGGTCACATCGGTAAGGTGAGCATCGGCAATCGCCTGCGCTGGATTGGCCGCATAGCGCGCGGCGACGTCGGGGTCACGCACCAGCGAGATGACAAAATCAAGCAACGAGTTTGCCACCACGCACCTCCTTTGCCCCATTCTTCCCGTGCTGCCCGCCTCCGCAGGCAAAGCCGGCCAACTACCAAAAATGTTATCCGTCGAGACATCGGCGGTGATCGGTGCGAAACCCACCTACCTTGCGGCACCATTAGGGGGCACAACGTTAGGGGAATTATGGGGCTACGGGGATCGCCCATCGGCCGGACAGTCGCACGCGGTGCACCGTTGGAACCACGGTGACCGAACCCCGCACCGAGGTCCCACCGCCTGCCCGCGAGGCCATCCGGGCCCTCGCGAATGCCGCCACCGTGCCGGCCAAGGTCCTCGTCACCGGCGGTATCGGCAGCGGGAAATCCACCGTTCTCGCCGCAGCGCGCGACGCGCTGCGCCGGGCCGGCCTGACCGTGCTGGCACGCCCGCCGCGAGAGGACGACCCGCCCGACGCGGCGCTCGTCGTCGATGATGCCCAGTTCCTGACCGACACCGAGTTGCAGCGACTCGCCGAACGCGCGGCCGACCCGAGCGCGACGCTGGTGGTGGCCGCTGAAGCGCACGAACAGCGCGTCGAGTTGCGCGTCCTGACGATGGCCATCGAACGGGATCGACCGCGCGTACAGCTCGGCCCGATGCCGGTCGCCGAGCAGTTGTTGAACTGCACCGCCGGACTGCCATTCCTGGTCCGCGCGGTGTCCGACGGCGCGCAGTCCCCGGCATTGGCGGCCAAATTCGCGCTAATCGAGCGGTTGCGCCGACTCGACGAGCCCGCGCTGGACGCGCTGCTCATCATGTCGCTCACCCACGAGTTAGGGACCGCCGATGTGGCTGCCGCGTTGGGGATTTCGACAACCGAGGCCCGCGGGCTGGTCGATCGCGCGCGGGCCAGTGGGCTCACCGAACCGTCGCATAGCGCGGCGTTCCTGCAGTCGGTGCACGACGCCGTCGCCCAGATCATCGGCAACGCCCACCATCACGACGTCGAAACCTCTTTGCTGCGTTCACAACTCGACATGTCCTCGGTGTCGCCCGAACTCGCGCTACGACTATCCGAACACGGGCTGCGCGACGACAGGCTGGCCGGCGTCCTGGCCCGCCAGGCCGCCGAGGTGCGCGGCGAGTCGGCGCGAGCCGCCCGGCTTTACCGGGCCGCGGTCAATGCCGGCGCCACCGGGCTGACCTCCCGCCTGGCCGACGCGCTGGCTCTGACCGGCGACTGTGCCGGCGCGGCGGCGTTGGCCGACGACCTGCTCGGCTCCCCCGACTCCGCGGAACGCGCTGCGGCCGTGCGAATTGCGGCCAGCGTTGCGGTGCACGACGGCAACACGGGTCATGCGGCCGAGTTGTTCGGCTGGCTGGGCCCGCACCCGGACGCGGTCGTGGGCGCGGCGGCATCGATCGTGCTGGTATCGACGGGCGACGTGGCGTCGGCGCGCGACGCCCTGCGGTTCAAGGACGCCGGTCCGCCGACCATGGCCGCGCGCGCCACACGCAGTCTCGCCGAGGGGCTGCTGCTGACCCTGGATCAGCCTTATCCCGCCGCCATGGCAAAGCTGGGCCAAGTCCATCGCGCCCGAACAATCGATCGCCCAAGCCCTTCCGGACAGCCCCGCCGCCCTGGTCACCCTGGCCGCGATCCACGGCGGCGATCCAGTCCGCGCCCGCAGCGTGATCGGCCGCGCTGTGCACGCCGGCGCCGACACGATGTTCGAGCGCCGCCATCTGTTGTTGTCCGGCTGGATCAAGATGCAGGACGGACAACTGGCGTCGGCGACTGCGGATGTCGCAGCGGCCGGCGCGGAGCTGCATCGGCGCGACGCATTGTGGGCGGCGGCACTGCAGACCGCGATCGCACGGCGCAACGGCGACCCGGGTGCGCTGCAAAAGCATTGGTACGCCGCCATGGAAGTACTCGCCGAGTGCTCCGTCGACTTGTTCGCGCTGCTGCCGTTGGGAGAACTGTGGGTCGCGGCAGCCCGGATGCGCCAAGTGGACCAGCTGCGGCACAGCCTGCAACAGGCTTTCGGTCTGTTGGAATCCTTGAGTAACCCCACCCTGTGGTCGGTTCCGCTGCATTGGGCCGGAGTGCATGCCGGGATACTGGCGAATTCGCCGGAGGCGGTAGCGCCGCACGGGCAAGCCCTCAGCGCGGCCGTCGACAGCGCCCTGGCCCGGGCGCTCTCGGGTGCCGGGCGGACCTGGCTACGGGTCCTGGCCGATCAGGTTGACGCCGACGAAGTCACTGCGGCGGCCCGGGCTTTGTCACGCGTCGGCCTGACCGCCGACGCGACCCGGCTGGCCGGTCAGGCCGCGCTGCAGACACCCGACGGCCGGGTGTCCGGGGCCATGCTGCAACTCGCACGCGACCTCAAGCTGAGCACGGGTGCCGTCGAAACGCTCAGCGAGACAACGGATGCGGAGGCGGCGACGGGCGGCCCTGCTGCACCGCGCCAGCCGACGACCGGTTCGCAGCTGTCCGATCGCGAACGCGAAGTCGCCGAGCTGCTGCTGTTGGGCATGCCGTATCGCGACATCGGCGGCCAGCTATTCATCTCGGCCAAGACGGTCGAGCACCACGTCGCGCGGATCCGTCGACGACTCGGTGCCGGCTCTCGTTCCGAGATGCTGTCGATGCTGCGCGCAACGCTGACTCCGCCACCTTCGCACTAGTTCTGACGGTGGCGACCCGCTTCGACCGGCTAGTGCACCGTGGCGATCGCCACTGTCGAGCCAGGCTTTTACTGAGTACGGTGCTCCCGTGGAGATTCCCAAGGAAGCGCGGGCGCTGTTCGGGCTCGCGTCCGGACTGACGCAATTCTGGCTCCGCACCACAATCCAGACCGAGCAACAACTCCTGGCGATGCTGCAGGTTCTCAACGGCGAGCCGCCACCCGCCCGCGAGCTGCCCGCCGGCCCCGAGGTGCCACCACAGCGCTCGCTGGGCTCCAAGATGCGCACCTTGCTCGACCGCGCGCTGGACCAGAGCACGAGCGGCAGCCAGGTGGAGCTGTTCCACCACATACTCGACCAACTCGTCGCGGATGAGGCGCGCATCATCGGTGCCCTGTCCGACGGCTCGTCGTCACCGGCGGTCAACATCTATGACTGGACACGCCGCCGCACCCAGGGCCGGGCCGTGCTGGAAAACGCCTCACTGATCGGCCGCAACGCCAACGTCGCCTTGCCGGAGATGGTCCCCACGTACGTCAGCCATCTGCTCTCCCTCGGTCTTGTCGAAATGGGCGCGGAGGACACGGATCTGAAGGACGACTACGAGATTCTGATGGCCGAGACCGCGGTATTGCGAGCCATCGCGGAAGCCTCGCGTGGGCCGTTGGCCGCGCGAGTCGACAAGCGCACGCTGACCCTGTCGCCCCTGGGCCACGCGCTGTGGAAGGCGACAATGCAACCCGAGCGGGGGCAGGACCGCCGATGACGACCGTCGTCGTCGCCTTGCAATCGTGGAGTGAGATCAGGCACGACTTCTCCGACAATTGGCTCATCTATCTGTCGATGCCGCTGGTGGCCGCATTCGTCGGGTGGAGCACCAAGATCGTCGCGCTGGAAATGATCTACCGGCCACTCGAATTCAAAGGCATCGGACCGATCGGCTGGCAGGGGATCGTGCCCAGGCGCGCCGGCAAGGTCGGATCAAAGACGATCGAATTGCTGACGGCGAACCTGCTCAAACCCGAAGAGTTGGTGGACAAGATCGACGCCGCTGAGGCGGTCGAGGCGCTGCGCGCCCCGCTGGCTCAGGCGATCGACGACATTACGCGTGACCTGGCGGAGCAGATCCGGCCCGGGCTGTGGGATTCACTGCCCGCAGCGGGCCGCAAAGCCGTGCAGTCACGCATCCACGCCCAGGTGCCGCGGGTCACCGAGAACTTGCTCAACGAGATGAAGTCGGATCTGAGCCGCTACGTCGACGTGCAATTCCTTGCCGTCACCACCTTGGTGCGCAACAAGGACAAGCTCGTGAAGCTGATGCGCGGTTTGGGTGACAACGCCATGGCGTTCGTGCGCCGCAGCGGAATCTATTTCGGTTTCGGCATCGGGCTCGTGCAGATGTTTGCGTGGGCGCTGTTCAAGAATCCCTGGATCATGCCGGCTTTCGGCTTCGGGGTCGGGCTCATCAGCGACTACATCGCGCTCAACATGCTGTTCCGGCCGATCCGGCCGACGAAAATCCTTGGTCTGTTTCAGTTTCAGGGCCTGTTGCACGCCCAGCGCGAGACGGTCACCGCTGACTACGCCCGGATCTTGGCCGAAGACCTGTTCACGCCCGAGATCCTGCTCGACGGGCTCCTCAAGGGTCCCGGCTCGGACAAACTGTTCGCGCTCGTCGCCAAGGAAGTCGAGGAGGCTGTCGACGCCCAGACCGGCATCGCCCGCCCGCTCGTCGTGTTCACCGTTGGAACACAGCGCTATCGCGAACTCAAGGACACCGTGGTGAACCTGATCCTCGAGCGCCTGCCCGAGACACTGCATGAGGCGGGGGACTACGCAGCGAGTGCGATCGATCTGGAAAACACCATCATCGAGAAGATGAATCAGCTCACGCCCGAGGAGTACGAGTCGATTCTGCGGCCCGTGTTCAAGGACGACGAGCCCTTGATGATCACGGTCGGAGCCGTGCTCGGAGGTTTCGTCGGTGAGCTTCAAGTCCAAATGATCGAGCTCTTCGGGCACTGAGGAAGCGCCCGTCGCATCGACCCGAAATCGCCGGAGTGCGCGGCACTTAGGGCAGCCTTTCTCGCGGTGAAAGTCGCACGGGTGTCAGTATGGGCAGGTTAAGCAGGGTACGGCGCAGTGACGCCGGAGTAACTAAGGGGTGACCTTCGGTGACCACTCAGACGCTCATCAGGCTGGTGCTCGGCCTGGCTATGACCGCAGTCGTGGGCGTGCTTGCTCTGCGGCGAGTCTGGTGGCTGTACAAGCTGATCGATGTCCGGCCAGCCGGCCACTGGGCGCACCGACAATCTCGGCACCCGGATCAGGACCGAAATCGTCGAGGTGTTCGGGCAACGCAAGCTGCTGAAGTGGTCGCTGCCGGGATCTGGCGCACTTCTTCACCATGTGGGGCTTTTTCATCCTGCTCACGGTCTACATCGAGGCCTACGGCGTGCTGTTCCAGCCGGACTTCGCGCTACCCGTCATCGGCCACTGGGACGTGCTGGGCGTCCTCCAGGACTTCTTCGCGTTGGCCGTGGCTACGGGCATCGTCACGTTCGCGATCATCCGGTTGCGCACCGAGCCGAAGGAGTACGGCCGCCAGTCCCGCTTCTACGGCTCACACACCGGCGCGCGCCTGGCTCGCCCTGTTCATGATCTTCAACGTCATCTGGACGTACGCCGTCTTTCCGCGGAGCATCGGTCAATACCGGCAACTTCCCCTACGGCAGGGGCGCGTTCTTCTCCCACTTCATGGGCGCATCTGACTGCTCCCCTGGGCCACAACGCAACGAGATCATCGAGACCGTCGCGCTGATGCTGCACATCGCCGTCATGCTGTGCTTCCTGCTGATCGTGCTGCACTCCAAGCACCTGCACATCTTCCTGGCGCCGATCAACGTCACTGTTCAAGCGACTGCCCGACGGGCTGGGCCCACTGCTGGCGATGGAGTCCGATGGCAAGCCGATCGACTTCGAGAATCCCAGCGAGGACGACGTCTTCGGCCGCGGCAAGATCGAAGACTTCACCTGGAAGGCCATCTCGACTTCGCCACCTGCACCGAGTGCGGGCGCTGCCAGTCGCAGTGTCCGGCCTGGAACACCGGCAAGCCGTTGTCGCCCAAGCTCGTCATCATGGACCTGCGCGACCACTGGATGGCCAAGGCGCCGTACATCCTGGGCGAGAAGAAGGCAGAGCCGCTTGAGGGTCTCGACATGGAGACCGTCAAGGAAGAGGGCCACCACGTACCGGAATCCGGATTCGGCCGGGTGCCCGGGCACGGGCCCGAGCAGGTCGCCCGGCCGTTGGTCGGCACCGCCGAGCAGGGCGGTGTCATCGACCCCGACGTGCTGTGGTCGTGCGTGACGTGCGGCGCCTGCGTCGAGCAGTGCCCGGTGGACATCGAGCACATCGATCACATCGTTGATATGCGCCGCTACCAGGTGATGATGGAGTCGGAGTTCCCGTCCGAGCTGTCCGTGCTGTTCAAGAACCTCGAGAACAAGGGCAACCCGTGGGGCCAGAACGCCTCGGACCGCACCAACTGGATCGACGAGGTCGACTTCGACGTCCCGGTCTACGGCGAGGATGTCGAGAGTTTCGACGGCTACGAATACCTGTTCTGGGTGGGCTGCGCCGGCGCCTACGACGACAAGGCCAAGAAGACCACCAAGGCCGTCGCCGAACTGCTTGCCGTCGCCGGGGTGAAGTACCTCGTGCTGGGCACCGGGGAAACCTGCAACGGCGACTCGGCACGCCGGTCGGGCAACGAGTTCCTGTTCCAGCAGCTGGCCCAGCAGGCCGTTGAGACCCTGGACGGGGTGTTCGAGGGCGTGGAGTCCGTCGACCGCAAGATCGTCGTCACCTGCCCGCACTGCTTCAACACCATCGGCAAGGAATACCGCCAGCTGGGCGCCAACTACAGCGTGTTGCACCACACCCAGCTGCTCAACCGGCTGATCCGCGACAAGAAGCTGGTCCCCGTTACGCCCGTCTCGCAAGACATCACCTATCACGACCCGTGCTACCTGGGCCGGCACAACAAGGTCTACGAGGCGCCGCGCGAACTGATCGGGGCCGCCGGAGCCAACCTCACCGAAATGCCGCGCCACGCCGAGCGCAGCTTCTGCTGCGGCGCGGGCGGCGCGCGCATGTGGATGGAAGAGCACATCGGCAAGCGGATCAACCACGAACGCGTCGACGAGGCGCTGGCCACCGGTGCCACCACCGTCGCCGTCGCGTGCCCGTTCTGCCGCGTGATGGTCACCGACGGCGTCAACGACCGGCAGGAAGAGGCCGGCCGCAGCGGTGTCGAGGTGCTCGACGTCGCCCAGATCCTGCTCGCGTCCCTCGACTACGACAAGGCGACCCTGCCGGCGAAGGGCACGGCCGCGAAAGAGGCCGAAAAGGCCGCCGAAAAGGCCGAAGAGGCCCAGCCCAAGGCGGCCGCGCCGACCGCCCCGGCGGAGGCGCCCGCCGAGGCGGCGGAGGAGGAGACGCCCGCCACGCCGGCGGAGACGCCTGCGGCCACCGCACCCGCGAAGGGGCTGGGCCTCGCCGGCGGCGCCAAGAGGCCCGGCGCGAAGAAGGCCACGGCATCCAGCTCCGGCGGCCGAGGCGCCAGCAGCAGAGGCGCCGGCAGCGAGCGCACCCGCGGCGCCCGCGAAGGGTCTGGGTCTGGCCGCGGGCGCAAAGCGACCCGGGGCCAAGAAGGCCGCGCCCGCAGCCGAGACAGCCGCGGCACCCGAAGCCAAGACGGGGGTCCCCGCAGCGCCTGCGGCACCCGCCGCCCCGGTCAAGGGACTCGGCCTGGCCGCCGGCGCCAAGCGGCCCGGCGCCAAGAAAGCAGCGGCCCCGGCCCCGGCGGCCGAGCCGGCGGCGCCACCCACCCCGGAAGCAACGACGGCACCCGCGCCGGAGGCGGCCACCAAACCCGCCGCACCCACCGCACCCGCGGCCCCGGTTAAGGGGCTCGCAATGGCCGCCGGCGCCAAGCGACCGGGAGCCAAGAAAGCCGCGCCCCCAGCTCCGGCCCCCGAGGCCGCCGCACCCGCCGCGCCAGCAGAGCCGGAAGCCCAGCCGGAACCTCAGGCAAAGCCTGAACCGGAGGAGTCCACGCCGACCGATGGGGAATCCGCTCCCCCGGCACCGCCGGTCAAGGGGCTGGGCATCGCGCGCGGCGCCCGTCCCCCGGGCAAACGCTGATCAAGGTGCCGGATTCCCACTGACCACATGCGTACCATCAGCCGTCCATGGGGTGGTTTGCGAATGCGATATCACGGGCGATATCAACAGTGAAAGTCGCGCCGATTGGTTTGTCGCTGAAGGGGACTGGATCCGCACGTGATATCGCCGGTGATATCTAGTTTGAAAGTCACCTGTTGGTCCGGCCCCGAACCAGAACGAAACTGATCACGGCTTCAGACGGGTCGAAGACGCCGACACCCTAAGTCGGGACTACCCCGTCCTTGCCGCTCACCCCGATCAGGGCCTTACCACCGGTACCAGGCGTGCCAGGGCTACTGCCGCCGAGGCCGCTTGCGGCATTACCGCCATTTCCACCGTTGCCGATCAGCACGGCGTGCCCGTTGCCGCCGATGCCGAACCTCCCCTGGTGGTGGGGATGCGCTTCGCTAGCGCGACGGCGAATATGGATTGACCGAATCGTAACGCGGCCGCAGGGTTAGATCCAAGCAAATTCACAGAATGTTCCAGCAAATTGCCAGGTTTGCCCAAACGCTTTGCAATGGTCTGTCAGGGCATCGCCTCGGCCCAGGCGATATGCCCTTCGTAGCCAAGCGATTTCGCTAAGTCGCGGTAGCGATCCCGAAGGTGCGCGTAAGCAGCGGCATTGCCGTGAGCCTGCGCCACCAGAGCCCGCAACCGCAGTAGCCAGACGTCACGTAATACCAGACCCTCATCGGCCGGCAGGGCCGCTAGCCGATCGATCGCGGCCTCGGCCTCGGCCGCGTCACCCTCGGCTCCGCGGTCCAGCAGAGTCTCCACCAGAACACCGGTCGCACGAACGCAGTTCGCCTGCAGCCACCCACCGCGGAACAAATCGTCGGCGGCGTCGCGCATGACCGGTATCGCCTCGTCGCGATCTCCACGGCGGGCCTTCTCGCGCGCCAACCACACGTTGACGGTCGCTAACATGCTCAGGTTTTGCTGCCGACGTTTGTACACTTCGCCGACCTCGGCCAGCAGCTGGTGTCCGCGGTCACGCTCCGCATCGGTATGGCGGTCCACCAGCGCAGCGCCGAGCGTCACCCACGCGTACGCCAACGCCGCATCGTCACCGGATCGTCCGGCAATCCGCACGGCATCCTCGATATCGTGCAACGCCGCATCGTCGGGTATGAGCACGCCGTTCAGGAATGCCGGGAAATAGACGTACGCGGTGGCTCCGGTGTGGGAGATGGGGTCAGCGCGACGCGCCATGGCCAGGCCGTGCCGTTGGTCGTCGCGCCATCCGGGAAGGCCCAGCCAGTAACGGGCCATCCCCCGTGTCGCGAAGGCGAGCGCTAACGGAGACCCGATGATGAAGTTGCCTTTAGACGGGTCACCGTCGGCCAGATCGATGACCCTTTGTGACCACCGCAGCACCTCAGACCACTCGGAGATGGTGACCTTGGGGCGGATCACCGAGGGCGAGAGACCTACCGTCAGGGTCGGATCTCCGAGCGATTCCATGAGGGCCCAGGTCTCGGATGCCAGCCGGGAAGCATCGAAGAGCCGGCCCTGATAGAAGTAACCGTGCGCTTGTCCCGCCATCGCGATGGCCAGTGATGCCTTGTCGCCCGCGGCGTCGCACAACTCCCGCAATTCCTCGAAACGGGCGCCGGCATCATGTTGGTGGACGCGCCACCCGGTCGCGCCCAACAGGTTGCGGGGGGTGATGCGCATGCCAGCGCGGTTGGGTGCCTCGGCGGGCAATGCGTCGGCGATCTTTACCGCGCGCTCCCAACTTCGTCGCGCCGCGGCGATGTCGCGGGCCCTGGCCCACGTGGCAGCCCGCATGTGCCAGCCGTAGGCGGCCTGCCCATCGCCGGCGGCCTCCATATGTTCGGCGATCAGCGCCGCGTTCTGTTCGGCCGCCGACGGGTCACGCGATTCGATTGCGGCTGCGACGCGCCGGTGCAGCTCGGCGCGATCCGACTTGAGCTGTGATTCGTAGGCCACTGTCCGAATCAGCGGATGGTGAAACACATACTGCGGTCCTCCGGTGGACCGCGCCTGATCAACGAGTTCGGCCGCCACAAGATCGCTCGACGACGGGTTCAATGCCCAGCGTTTCGAGCAGGCCCGGGTCAAACCGTGAGCCGATGACTGCAGCAGCGCCCAAGGTGCGCTTGGCCGCCGGGTCAAGGCGGTCGATGCGGGCGGCGATCGTCGCCTGCACGGTGGCGGGCACGCTGACCTCGGCAGCGCCGACCGTTGAAACATAGGCGCCGCGGTTTCCGAGCAAGACACCACGCTCGGCCAGTTCGCGCACCATTTCCTCGGCGAAAAACGGGTTACCGGCGGCTCTGTCGACGATCAGGCTGGCCAACTCCCCAACCGACGGAGTCCGGCCCCAGCAGCTCGGTGACCAGTGCCGCGGTCTCCGAATCACTGAGCGGTTCAAGGGTGATGCTCTGAGCACCGGGCACCCGGCTCAACGCGCCCCGATATTCGGGGCGGTAGCTGATCAGCGCCAGCGAGGCGGTCTGCGGGATCACCGCCACAAAGTCGGCGAGCATGGATTCGCTGACCTCGTCGATCCAGTGCACATCCTCGACGATGAAAATCGCCGGTCGGCTGCGGGCCAATTGGGCGTCGTTGATCAGCGCGGTCAACCGCCGCCGCCGCGCATCCGGGTCGATCTTCGGTAACTGAACTGCGGGATCGGCGATACCCACCAGGTCATCCAGCAGCAACAGATCCTCGGGATCGGCGCCGAGAAACCGCTCCCGCAGACGTGCCCTAGCGGACTGATCATCCAGCCCGCTGACCTGCCCAACGATGCGCAGCAGACGTGCCACCACCCGGAACGGCACGTCGGTGGCGTGCGATTCACAAAACGTGGAAAACACGTCCATTCCCCGGTCTTTCGCCAGCCGCACGGCTTCTCGGGCGAGCCGGGTCTTGCCGATACCAGGAGCGCCGACCACGCCCACTACCAGCCCACGTCCACCGATCGAGCCATCCAGCATCGTCGCCAACGCGGTCAACTCCCACTCGCGGCCCACCAACGTGGACTCCGAGCGACCAGTCCGCTCGCGTTGCGCGGCCATGCTCAGCAGCCGCCGCGCGAGCACCTCATCCCGGGCGCCTTTGATGCGCACCATCTCCGGCTCGCCAAGCACCGCCGCACCCTCAACCAGCCGCGCGGTGGAGTCGCTGAGCATCACGCCGCCTGGCGGCGCGACCGACTCCATCCGCTGCGCCATACCGACCTGGGCTCCGATAGCGGTGTAACCCAAAGCACCCGAACCGATCTCACCAGCGATCACTTGGCCCGAGTTCAGCCCTACTCGCAACCGCAGGTCGATACCGTCGCGGTCTTCGACCTCAGCGGCCAGCCGAGCGGTCTCCTCTTGGATGCCCAGCGCCGCAAGACAACTTCGGATGGCGTGATCCTCCAACGCCAGCGGTGCGCCGAACACGGCCATGACGCCGTCGCCGGTGAACTTGTCTAACGTGCCGCCGTAGCGCCGCACCACCGCCGCGCAGCGATCGACAAGTTCGGTCATGATCTCCCGGAGCCGCTCCGCGCCGACGGCCGCGGCGATGTCCATCGAGTGCACGACGTCGGCGAAAAGCACCGTCACCTGCTTGTATTCCGCAGATTTAGCGGCCGGGACCACTGGCGCAGCGCACTGGTGGCAGTACTTGTCGCCCGCCCGCAGTTCAGCACCACACGATCCGCACGCCGACCCTGTTGCAGTCATCTCATCGCCGTAACTGCTGCCTCGTTGCCGTCATGAGCATGCCAACGGGTAGCACGGTACGCCGCCGATCACGGTTTGACCCTTTTGTTTCGAGGTCAGCAAATTTCAGTGGACAGCAATGGCACCATTGTTGACGTGACTACTCACCAGCTGCCCTGGCACGGCACCGGTCATCAGCGGCAGCGGGTGTTCGCGCAGTCGTCCAAACTGCAGGATGTCCTCTACGAAATCCGCGGGCCGGTGCACCAGCAGGCCGCGCGGTTGGAAGCCGAGGGGCATCGCATCCTCAAGCTGAACATCGGCAATCCCGCGCCGTTCGGCTTCGATGCGCCCGACGTGATCATGCGCGACATGATCCAGGCTCTGCCGTACGCGCAGGGTTATTCCGACTCCCAGGGCATCCTGCCGGCCCGGCGTGCCGTGGTCACCCGCTACGAGCTGGTCGAGGGCTTCCCGCGATTCGATGTCGACGACGTCTATCTGGGCAACGGCGTCTCCGAGCTGATCACCATGACACTGCAGGCGCTGCTGGACAACGGCGATCAGGTGCTGATCCCCTCGCCGGACTACCCGTTGTGGACGGCGTCCACCTCCCTGGCCGGTGGCACGCCCGTGCACTACCTGTGCGACGAGACCCAGGGCTGGCAGCCGGACATCGCCGACCTGGAATCGAAGATCACCGAGCGCACCAAGGCGTTGGTGGTAATCAACCCGAACAACCCGACCGGCGCGGTCTACAGCCGCGAAGTCCTGATCCAGCTGGCCGACCTGGCGCGCAAGCATCAACTGCTCCTGCTCGCCGACGAGATCTACGACAAGATCCTCTACGACGACGCCAAGCACATCAGCGTGGCCACGGTGGCGCCGGACCTGCTGTGCCTGACGTTCAACGGCCTCTCGAAGGCCTACCGGGTCGCGGGGTACCGGTCCGGCTGGCTGGCCATCACCGGGCCCAAGGACCATGCCAGCAGCTTCATCGAGGGGATCAATCTGCTGGCGAACATGCGGTTGTGCCCGAACGTTCCCGCGCAGCACGCCATCCAGGTCGCCCTGGGCGGCCACCAGAGCATCGACGACCTGGTGCTGCCCGGCGGTCGGCTGCTCGAACAGCGTGACGTGGCCTGGACCAAGCTCAACGAGATTCCCGGGGTGTCCTGCGTCAAACCGGAGGGAGCGCTGTATGTGTTCCCGCGGTTGGATCCCGAGGTCTACGACATCGCCGACGACGAGCAATTGGTCCTCGACCTTTTACTGCAGGAGAAGATCCTGGTCACTCAGGGCACCGGATTCAATTGGCCGGCACCGGATCACCTGCGCATTGTGACGCTGCCGTGGTCACGCGATCTCGCCAGGGCGATCGAGCGCCTGGGCAACTTCCTGACCAGCTACCGACAGTAGCGGTCAACCTCGCCGGCGGGTGCTGTCAGCCGGGGGCGCCTGGCGCGCCCGGGCTGCCGAACACCGTACCGGCGGTGCCACCGTTGCCGCCGCCACCGCCGAGCACGGCGAACCCGCCGCCGCCGCCGTCGCCACCGTTGCCGAACAGCTCGCCGTTGCCGCCGTTGCCGCCGGTGCCGCCGGTTGCAAGCGCTGTGGTGGAGCCATTGCCGCCGGTCCCGCCGCGGCCGCCGTTGCCAAACTGCCCGGCCACGCCGCCCGCACCGCCGTTGCCGCCGTTACCCAGACTGGAAACGCCGCCGGCCCCGCCGGCACCGCCATCGCCGAAGAACATTGCGCCGGCCCCGCCGGCACCGCCGGCGGCGCCAGCCAATGCGGAGTTGCCGCCGGCCCCGCCGGCACCGCCGCCACCGCTGACCAGCCCGCCATTGCCGCCTTCGCCGCCGCCGCCCCCGCTGAGCCTGCCGGCCCCTCCGTGACCACCTTCGCCGCCGGTGCCGAACAGCCCGGCGGCGTTGCCGCCGGTACCCCCGGCGCCGCCCACGCCGCCAATCCCGCCGGTACCGCCGAGCCCGCCGTGACCGCCGGTGCCATACAGCAACCCGCCGGTACCGCCCATCCCGCCGGCACCACCATTGACCTGGCCGCTGGACCCACCGGCCCCGGCGAGCCCGCCGTTGCCGAACAGCATGGCATTGCCGCCGTTGCCGCCGACACTGCCGGCCGCCAACACCCCAATACCGCCGGCGCCGCCGCTGCCGCCGCTGCCGAACAACAGCCCGCCGTTGCCGCCGTTGCCGCCGGCAGTAGTGGGCGTGGCCCCCGCGGTGGCGCTGAATCCTGCACCACCAGTGCCGCCGTTGCCGATCAAGCCGGCGTTGCCGCCGTTGCCACCGGGCAGGGTGGCCGTGCCGGGCCCGCCGCTGCCACCATTGCCGATCAATATCCCGCCAGGCCCGCCGGCCTGGCCGGGCCCTCCATTGGTGCCGTTGCCAATTATCGGCCGTCCCAACAACGCCTGGGTGGGCGCGTTCATGAGATTCAGCGCGCCCTGCTCTAACGTCTGCAAAGGAGAGGCATTGGCGGCCTCGGCGGTGGCATATGCCCCACCGGCGGAGTTCAGGGCTTGCACGAACTGCGTATGAAAGGACACGGCCTGGGCGCTCAGCTCCTGATATGCCTGTGCGTGTTCGTTAAACAGCGCCGCGACGAACGCCGACACTTCATCGGTACCCGCGGCCACCACCCCAGAGGTCGGGGCCGCCGCCACCGCGTTGGCCTCGCCAATCGTCGAGCCAATGTTCGCCAATTCGCTGGCCGCCGCGGCTACTTCCGGGACCACAACCGTCGTCGACATCCGCGCAGCCCTCCCCACACCGAAGGGCGAATGCCCGCTTCTGTCGGGTGATCAGCCGATCGTATCGCGGTCCAGACCGCACACTGTCGACTTTCAGCAACCCTCAAGGTTTCGTTAACCCGGACGCGACGCACGAACCTTGGCCGCGACGCCCCTCTACCGTGGTGCGGGTGACCCACTCGCACTCGCACAACCTGTCGGCGGGCCCATCCCCCGTTCCTCCGCTGCCCGCCAAGATTGTCGTCGGACTGCTGGCCGCGATCGGTGTCGCCGTGATCGCCGGTGCGGTGTGGCTGTGGCCGAGCCGGCAGCATGTCGACATCCCGATGCCGTTCCAGAATGCGGCCGGCGGCGCGGTGACCACCCAGGGCGGGCACGTGCTGTCCAGCGGGCTGAGCGACTGCGGCAGCCCATCGGCCAGTCAGGTACTGACAACCACCCCGCAGCAGGCACCGCCGGGGGCCGGGCGATGCGTAAGCACCTTGGTTGCAATCGATTCCGGGCCAAACGCCGGCGCGAACACCCTGCTGGAGTTCTCCCCGGGACCGGGCCAGCCGCAATTCGCGGCAGGCGATCACATCCGCCTGATGCGCCAGGTCGACGCGCAGGGCACCACCACCTATGCGTTCTACGACTTCGAGCGGGGTTGGCCGGTGATCGCGCTCGCGATCGCGTTCGCGCTGGTGATCGTTGCGGTCGCGCGGTGGCGCGGATTGCTGGCACTGGTCGGCATCGTGGTCGCCTTCCTGATCCTGGTGGTGTTCCTGCTGCCGGCGCTGCGTGACGGCGCACCCGCGATCCCGGTGGCGCTGGTGGCATCGGCGGCGATCCTCTACGCGGTGATCTACCTTGCGCACGGGGTCAATTTGCGCACCAGCGCCGCCCTGCTGGGCACTTTGTCGGCATTACTTCTCGCTGCCGTATTATCCGGGGCCGCAATTGATTTCACTCATTTGACCGGGCTGTCAGACGAACAGAACTCTCAGGTCGCGGCTTACCTGGGCAATGTGTCGATCAGCGGCCTGCTGCTGGCCGGGTTCATCATCGGGTCACTCGGTGTGCTCAACGACGTGACCGTAACCCAGGCGTCGACGGTCTTCGAGCTGGCCCATGTCGGCGCCGAGACGTCGCGGCGCGGCATCTTCCTCAGCGCACTTCGGGTGGGCCGCGATCACATCGCCAGCACGGTGTACACGCTGGTGCTGGCCTACGCCGGAAGTTCGCTGCCGCTGCTGTTGCTGTTCAGCGTGGCCAACCGGTCACTGGGCGATGTGCTGACGAGCGAGAGCGTGGCCATCGAATTGGTCCGCTCGGCGGTGGGCGGCATCGCGCTGGCGCTGTCGGTGCCGTTGACGACGGCGATCGCCGCGGTGCTGGCCAAGCCGGACGTCAGTCCCGTTCAAGCAGCTCCAGCAGGTAACCGCCATACCCCGACTTGACGACGGCTCGCGCACGTTCGGCCAGCTCATCGTCGGTGATCCAGCCCCGCCGCCAGGCGATCTCCTCGGGCACGCTGACCTTGAGCCCCTGCCGTCGTTCCAGGGTGCGAACGAAGTCGCTGGCGTCCAGCAGCGAGTCGAACGTGCCGGTGTCCAGCCAGGCCGTGCCGCGGGCCATCACCTCGACGGCCAGCCGGCCGCGGTTGAGATAGATCTGGTTCACCTCGGTGATCTCGTACTCGCCGCGCGCGGATTTCTTCAAGCCCTTGGCGATCTCGATGACGTCGTTGTCGTAGAAGTACAGGCCTGGCACCGCGTAGTGGGATTTCGGCCTGGCGGGTTTCTCTTCCAGCGACAGCGCCATACCGTCGTCACCGAACTCGACGACGCCGTAGGCCGACGGGTTGGACACCCAGTAGGCGAAAATGGCTCCGCCGCTGACGGTTTGGAAGCGGCTCAGACTGATGCCCAGCCCGGGACCGTAGAAGATGTTGTCCCCCAACACCAATGCCACCGAATCGGACCCAATGTGGTCGGCGCCCAAGACGAAGGCCTGCGCTAGGCCGTCGGGGCTGTCTTGCGTCAGATAGCTCAGGTCGATGGCGAATTGTGAACCGTCGCCCAGAAGTCGCTGGAAGCCGGCCGCATCGTGGGGCGTGGTGATCACCAGGATGTCGCGGATGCCGGCCATCATCAGCGTCGACAGCGGGTAGTAGATCATCGGCTTGTCATACACGGGCAGCAACTGCTTGCTGATGCCCATGGTGATCGGATGCAGGCGGGTACCGGAACCGCCGGCCAAGATGATCCCCCGCATAGATGGCTCCTAATGCCTGCAATCGACCGCTAACTTACGAGGTCCGCCTCGGTCAGATCGGTGGCCGCCAGCGCCGAAGCCAAGTCATCGTGGCGGAACACCGAGGTGACATGGTCGTGGACCACCCGGAATGCCGTGGCGCCGCTCCTGGCGGCGAAAGGACGGTCTCGGTTACTGATCGTCTGTTCGACGACGACAACGCCGTCGTGCACGTACATCCTGCCGAGCTCCGCGATCACCTCAAGGGAGGAGGCCCACCCGCGTAGCGCCCGATGGCCCTGTCCGGCTCCGTGCGCGTCGCCGATCTCGATGTCGTCGCTGGACAGCGCGACCAAGGTATCGAGGTCGGACGCGTTGAGGGCGTCATGCCAAGCCAGCACGGTGGCGATCTCCGATGTCGTCATGGTCTGCAAGTTACAGCGTGCGCCCCGGCTGGGCCCAAAGAGCTATAGCGGCGTGCGCTCCAGCCACTTCTGCCACACGGTGTCGTCGCCGAAGATCTCGATGCCCGTGTCGGCGACGGAGACTCGACGCACCATCGCCAGCAGCAGCTCGGTGGCGCCGCCACGCAGCGCTACGGTGCCCTTGCCGTGCTCATGCGACCAGGTGATCCCGCCGTCAGCGACGCGGATCGTCCACTCGCCGGCCTCACCCAGGCCGGGGTCGGTGGCATGCAGGTGCAAGGTGTCGTCGTCCTCGAGCGGCAGCGCTGCGCCGTCGCGGCCCGCTTGAATCGCGACGCGCTCGAGCCATTCGCTGATCGCGTCGGCCGCGATGTCGGGGGCGAGCGCGAAGTCGGTTCCGAGCGCGATCGCGGCGTCGGCCCGGTGCACCGCTACCTCATGCAGCCGGCGCCGGATCCACCAGTTCGCCGGGCGCGGCCCCAGAAAGGTCCACACGGATGTCTCCACGCCCGAGAACTCGACGGCGTCGACCAGCCGCTGCGCCCCGCCGTGCAGCCAGGACATCGCGTCGTCGGGATCCGGTGGCGGCTTGCCGCCTTCGACGCTGCGGGGATCGAGGAAATCGTCACGTCGATCACGGACGATCTGCGCCGCCCAGCGGTCTCCACGTCCGACGTGGCGGATCAGCTGGCCGAGGTTCCAGCCCGGGCAGGTCGGCACCGGCTTGTCCTCGTCGGCGTTGCGGACCAGGTCCGAAAAAGCGCGGTTTTGCTCGAGAAGTAACGCCGCGAAGTCCACGCGCTCAGATTACTCGGGGGCACCGACAGGCAGTTGGGATCGGTAGCGGCCCCGGCGGTATGGACTGCGCTCATGACACAGCGAATCGTGCGGATGGCCGCGACGGCGCTGGTGGTCTGCGGTCTGGGTGGGGCCGGTTTGTGGCTGGAGGCGGGAACCGCCCAGGCCTTCAGCTATCCGATTGGGGAGTGCAACGGGATGGCCTGCAGCTATGCCTGGTGCCCCGGAATGCCCTTGCCCCAACCGAGTTCCGGAGCGCCGGCCTGGGACATGGATGCCTGCCATCACTTCATGATCGGCAAGATGTCCGCGAATTCCCCGGCGTGGGTGAGCAACGGCGGACAGAACAGGCAAGTCAGCCCGATGCTGATCGAGGGAGATCCCGGTCCCTGCCCGGGTTGCGTGAGCTAAGGCCGGCGCGCGCCGAGCCTGAACAACCGCCACCCGGCTTGTTGCCAGCGCGCGACATCGAGGCAGCCACGGCCGTCGACGATAACCCGGGCCCGCACTCGGTCAGCCAGGTCATTGGGGTCGAGGTCGACGAACTCGCGCCATTCGGTGAGGACCAGCACCGCATCCGCGCGGTCGCAGGCCTCCTCGACCGAAACCGCGTAGTTCAGCGTCGGGAACTGCCGGCGCGCGTTTTCCAGTGCCTTGGGGTCGTACACATTGACCGCCGCACCGTTGAGCTGCAGCTGACCCGCCACATTGAGCGCGGGCGAGTCACGGACATCGTCGGATTCGGGTTTGAATGCCGCACCCAGCACCGCGATATTGGCGCCCAGCAGCGAGCCGCCGCATGCCACGGTGGCCAGTTCCACCATCTTTGTCCGGCGGCGCATGTTGATGCTGTCCACTTCGCGCAGGAAGGTCAGCGCCTGGTTCGCGCCCAACTCACCGGCGCGGGCCATGAACGCGCGGATGTCCTTGGGCAGACAACCACCGCCGAAACCTAAGCCGGCGTTGAGGAATTGGCGTCCGATGCGGGGGTCATATCCCAACGCATCGGCCAGCAGGCCGACGTCGGCGCCGGCCGCCTCGCACACCTCGGAGACCGCGTTGATGAACGAAATCTTGGTTGCCAGAAAGGCATTGGCAGAAACCTTGACCAACTCCGCGGTCTGCAGGTCGGTCAGCAGGAACGGCACACCCGCCTCGAGCATCGGCGCGTACAGCTCGCGAGCCGCCGCCTCAGCGCGCTTCGAATCCTGTTGTACCCCAAGCACAATTCGATCCGGATGCAGGGTGTCATGCACCGCATAGCCCTCACGCAGGAACTCCGGATTCCAGGCGATTTCGACATCGACTCCGCGGGGCGCCAGCGCGGCGGCCCGCTGGCCCAGCTCGGCTGCGGTTCCCACTGGGACCGTTGACTTTCCGATCAGTACCGATCCCCGGGTCAATCGCGGAACAAGTGAATCGATGACGGCGTAGACATGGCGCAAATCGGCGCCGTACTCGCCCTTCTTCTGCGGTGTGCCGACGCCCAGGAAATGCACGTCGGCGAAATCCGCCGCCATGTCGTAATCGGTGGTGAACCTCAATCGTCCCGCAGAAAGATTGTCGGTTAACAACTTTCGCAGACCGGGTTCATAAAATGGAATGTCGCCGCCGGCGAGCTTTGCAATCTTGCCGGGATCAATATCGACCCCTATGACGTCGTGTCCCAACTCCGCCATTCCGACGGCGTGCGTGGCACCCAAATAGCCTGTGCCAAAAACGGTGCATCGCATACCACCGTGTGTATGCGGCCCCGATGAGCGAACTGCATCGCGACACTGATCGACAGGCGAACGGCAGATGACAGATGTCCTGCGAATTCAGCTCCCGGGCACGCCCGAGACGCCAAACCCCAAATCAGCGGCGTCCGTGACCCCCGCCGAAGCCACCGCCGTGACCGCCGCCGAAGCCAGGGCCACCCCCGTGACCCCCGCCGAAGCCTGGCCCACCGCCGTGGCCCCCGCCGAAGCCCGGGCCGCCGCCGGGCCCGAACGGCAGTTGGGGACCAGGGATGGGAGCCTGCGGGGCAAGGATCGGGAGCGGGATCGGAATCGGCAGGGGAATGGGTGCCACCGGCAACGGAGCAACCGGGGCAGGAGCCTGTGGCGCCGGGAAGGGAGCGGGCGCGATCGGCGCCTGCAGAATGGGAGCCGGCGCCGGGGCTTCGGGTACCGGGATGGGAGCCGGCGCCGGGGCTTCGGGCACTGGAACAGCAGCCGGCACAGGAGCCTCCGGTGCCGGAGCGGGCGCCGGAACCTGCGCGACTGGCGCAGGCGCTGGGGCTGCGGGCGCAGGTGCGGGGGCGGCCGGAGCGGGGGCCGGGGCTTCCGGAGCCGGGGCTACCGGAGCGGTAGCGGCCGGGGCCGGTTGCGCGGGAGCGACGAGCTCTTGGCCCGGATCGGGCTGGACGCCGGCGGTCGGCCGGATCGTCACGGCCAGTGAAATGACCAGGGCCGCCACACCGATGATGAATATCGCCGCCAACGAACTGCCCAACAGCGTGAACGACCCTGCGTCGCGATGCTCGGCGGGGGCCGCGACCACCTCGGTGTAGGCGTCCGCAAGGTCATCCGGGACGGCGCTGTAGGCCAGGCCGTTGTCAGTTGCGTCGGCAGGGAGGTCAAAGTAACTGGGCGGCAGCGCGAACGGGTCCATCGCGCCCGTTCCGGGATCCTGCGCATAGGCGCGCCCCGCAGTCGACGAGGCGAACAGCGGCGCATGCGCCGACGCCAGCGCTGCGCCCCGGGCCAGGGCCGTGTCAGGTTCCTCGGGCGCGGTCACCGGCAACGATGTGGCCGCATCGAGGGCCGGCTTGATCATCGGGATGTCGATGCCCGAGCCGACGACGAATACCCCTTCCGGTCGCGTTTCCAGCGCTTCGACACTCGAGACCATCGTGGCCAGCTGTGCCACCGCCGCCTCGTCGTCTTCGGGCAGCAGCTGCCGATCGATGTCGGCAATCGACCCGTCGGCGGTGTCGACAACTGCCAGCGTGGCGGTATCCGGCTCAATGAACAACAGGGCGGTTTGGGAGTAGTCGGTTTGACTGCCCACCGCATGCGCCAGCGCGGCCGCCGCCAGAAACGCCGAGACCAGCATCACGTTCTCGATCTTGTGGGCTGCCAGCGCGTCGCGCAGCGCCGCGGCTTCGACCGGATCTGTCCAGGTCACACCGGTCGCCGCCAGCTGGTAACCGCCCTCGGCGGCGCCCTCGCGCGTTCCGAGGATCGCGGCGATCACCTGATCCGCCGCAGCGGTTGCTTCGGTATCCGGCGAAACGGCGAAATTGTCTTCGTCGACGGTCACGCCGTCGCCGTTTTCACCCTCGACCAGCACCATCCGGACTGCCGACGGTGCCATCGCCACACCAAGTACGGTGTCCACCACTCCCCCAATGATCTTGCTAGCTAATCCCGAAGTTTACGGCCCCCACCCGTATTCCTCGTTTTGATCGATTTTACCCGTATTGGCGGTATCCGGCCGATGCGCTGGGACTAGTGGTGACCGCCGCCACCATGGCCGCCGCCGCCGAAGCCGCCACCACTGTGCCCGCCGCCACCGAAGCCACCACCGCTGTGACCGCCGCCGAAGCCGCCACCTCCGCCGCGCCCCCGAACGGACCGCCGCCGCCCCCGCCGAACGGACCGCCACCGCCGCCACCGAACGGACCCCCCCCCGACCGCCGCCGCCGAACGGACCGTGTCCACCGCCGCCGAACGGACCACCGCCGCCGGGACTCTCAGGCACACCGCCGCCCCCACCGAAGGGACCGCCGCCACCGAACGGACCGTGTCCCCCGCCGCCGAACGGCCCACCACCGCCGGGAGCTCTCAGGCACACCGCCGCCGGGGGTCTCGGGTACACCGCCGCCGCCGCCGAACGGACCGTGCCCGCCACCAAACGGACCGTGCCCGCCGAACGGTCCACCGCCGCCGGGGGATTCGGGTTCACCGCCGCCGGCGGTCTCAGGCAGACCGCCGCCCCCACCAAACGGACCGTGCCCGCCAAACGGCCCGCCGGGACTCTCCGGCACACCGCCGGGACTTTCGGGTATGCCGCCGCCACCGGGAGTGCCGGGCAGACCAGCGCCGGGCCCGCGAACGGGACCGCCGCCGTTGCGCCCGGGTCGTGGTGTCAGCACGGTGCCCGGATTGGGTTGGGGCGGTGACGCGGGTAGCTGGGCACGCGGTTGCGGCACCTCGGGCGCCAGCGGCGTCACCCGCACCGGAGCCTGCGGCACCACGGGACGCAACACCTCGTCGGGCATGGGAACACGCACCGGTGGCACCACTATCGGCACCGGCGGAACGACAACAGCCGGTTCAGGCGCAATCGCAGCCGGAGCCTCCGGAGCAGGTGCGATCGGAGCCGCGGGTAACACCGCCGGTACATGCGGGATCCCGGCCCGCGGCACCGACGCCACCGGCACGTTCAGCTTCGGGGCCGAAGCCTCCACCTGAACTGGTGCGGGCGCCGGTTCAGGGGCGACGAGGTGGTTTTGACTTGGCGTGGGCTGCAACGCGACCGTCGGGCGGATACCGATTGCCAGCGCGATCTCCATCGCGATCACCGCGGCGATGGACACCACCGCCAGTCCGCTCCCGACCAGCAGGACGGGCCGGCGCCGCTGTTGGCCGGGGCCCACCATGAGCTCGGTTTCGGCGTCGGGAGCCATCAGCAGGGTTTCGGCTTCGGCGGGATCGTCGGGGTCGGCGGGCACCGAGCTGTAGGCGAGTTCGCCCTTGTCCTCGTCCCCGTCGTCGCCTAGCGGCACGTCGCGCAGGTAGGCGGCACGCTCGGCGGCAGCCGCGTCGGAATCCAGGGCATAGGCGAAAGCGGCGGTCGACGAAACGAACAGCGGCGCAGTGCCTGCAGCCAGCGCCGCGCCTCGCGCCAGCGCCATCTCGTGCTCCTCGGGCACGCTCAACGTCAGTGACGTCGCCGCCTCGAGTTGCGGTTTGATCAGGGCGATATCGACGCCAGAGCCCACCACGTACACACCGTCGGGGCACGTTTCCATCGACTCGACGGAAGAGACCAGCTCGACGATTTCGGCGACCGCCGTGTCGTCATCGTCGGCCAGAACCTGTCGGCGCACGTCGTACACCGATCCGTCCGCGGTGTTGACGACGGCCAGCGTCGCGGTGTCCGGCTCCACGAACAACACCGCGGTCCGGTCGTAGCCGATGGCGCCGCCCACTGCCTGCCCCAGCGCGGTCGCGGCCAGAAATGCCGAGACCAGCATGACGTTCTCGACCTTGTATACGGACAGGGCATCGCGCAGCGCGGCCGCTTGGATCTGGTCGGTCCAGCTCACTCCGATAGACGACAGGTGCAGGCCGGCGTCAGCCGCGCCTTCGCGGGTACCCAGGATGGCGGAAATGACCTGATCGGACACGCTGGCGGTGTCTTCTTGGCGGTGCTGATCGGCTCCGGTGATCCGGAAGCTATCTTCCTCGACGATCAGACCGTCGCCGTCTTCACCTTCGACCAGCGCCATCCGGACCGCCGTGGGTGCCATCGAAACCCCAAGTACGACGTCCAAAGGGCCCTCCTAAACACCAAATTAGGTCTAAGCGGGTTAGATCGGCGCTCGGTCGCCGAAACACAATGGTCGCTTAAGAAGCTATGCGGCGATCCAGCCGAACCTATGTAGACCTTATGAAGTTCTGGTAAGAGCGCGACGGAGTCGGTCCCCGCTGGCCCTGGTATTTGGACCCAACGCCGGAACTGCCGTACGGGCGCTCGGACGGACTGGTCAATCGCAAGATGCACAGTTGGCCGATCTTCATGCCGGGCCACAGCGTGATCGGCAGGTTGGCGACGTTGGAGAGCTCCAGGGTGATGTGGCCGCTGAAGCCCGGGTCGATGAAGCCCGCGGTCGAGTGCGTCAACAACCCCAACCGGCCCAGCGACGACTTGCCTTCCAGCCGTCCCGCGAGGTCGTCGGCCAAGGTGACCAGCTCCAGCGTCGAACCGAGCACGAACTCACCCGGGTGCAGCACGAACGGTTCCCCGTCGGCGGGTTCCACCAGGCTGGTCAGTTCGTCTTGCTGCCGCGCGGGGTCGATGTGGGTGTACCGAGTGTTGTTGAACACCCGAAACATTCGGTCAAGACGCACGTCAACGCTGGACGGTTGAACGAGGGTGTCGTCGAACGGATCGATGCCCAACCGTCCGGCGGAGATTTCGGCCCTGAGGTCACGATCGGAGAGCAGCACCCGACGAGCGTATCCGCCGCGGGGCGCCGGCCGTCTGGCCCCGGCTCACCGAAGGTAGATTTCTCCGCCCTTCGGGTATCCGCCCCCGGTCGTGGTGACGTGCACGTGGTCATAGTGGCCGAGCCGGCTCGGCTGGGATCCGGTCGGCGTGTAGTAAACGCCACGCCAAATGGCGTCTTGCATCCCGAATCGCTCGGCGTTTCCCAGCACGTACGCGACGATCGCATTCCCCAGCTCGATGCCCTCAGGCGAGCCGGGGTTGGGGATCATCACGTCGAGGGCCAAGCCAAGGGGATGCCAGGGCAGCGGATCTGGTCGCACGCCGCCGATTTCGTGGATCTGCGGGAAGGTCGCGCTGATGCTCCGAGAAGCCAAGATCGTTCTGACCTGGAGGCCCTGCTCCGACGCGAGCCCGACGGGCAGAACGCGATTGTCAACGCGCCATCGCGACGCCCGCGACGCCCGGCCCAATTCGCTTGCAGGCGAACTGATATTCGCGGCTTGCTCCGGTATTTCAGACGAGAATGCGGCGGCGTCGACGATCTGTAGACAACACGGAGCGCCGTCGCCGACGACCGGCTTGGCATCGCGGGCGGCAAGCGCATCGCCGTCTCCCGCTGCCGCAAAGAACACGGCCGCCGGGGCGATCAGCGCAGCCAGGACTACTGGCGACTTCCGCCGCTTCCTGGCTAATTCGTGTCGACCCATCTGGAGCACATTACGGTGCGATAACGAAATAATAAATATCCGGCAGCGAGGATCTTCACAACATTTCTCGATTGACACCTCGCGGTAGCGGCCCAAATTTCGGCGTCGAATCGATGCCCAACCGCGTCGCACAACGTCGGGACGGCGCGCGATCAGGGGGCGGTATCCGGCGTGCACGCGTGCCGCCGGGTGCTAGCCTTCTGGGCAACCGCGCCGATGTAGTTCAATGGCAGAACATCAGCTTCCCAAGCTGAATACGCGGGTTCGATTCCCGTCATCGGCTCCACAAAACCCCTGTTCAGCGGCATATCTCTTAATCTCACGTAACCGCTAAGGGGTCAGTTGGACCGCCGTCTGACCGTGGGTTCGCGAAAAATCAGTTGCGGAATCGTTTTGCTGTGGCCAGAGGCACTCGGTTTCGGTGAGTTAGAGTCCCGGCACGCAGGTGTTTTGACGATCCTCGTCGGAGGTTTGGTGAGCGAGTCTGGGGTGAACTTCGGGCTAGACGACGACAAGTCCAAGTCGAGATACAGCTTGTCCTACTTGTATGCGGTTTGCGCGCAGGCGGGAGCACTCGTATCTGACCAGCGCCAACGCTGTTCGACACTGTTCGACTAGCCGGGTGCCGTACCTACGCGGTACCTGCCGACGCGCCGCGCCGGATTACCACCCGGCGGACCACATTAGGCCGCGCGGGCCAGCGAATGGTGGGCCCGTCCGGACGTCGCCGCAAGTACGCCATCTTCTCGGCCGACAGGCGCGTCGGTGACGACGATGGGCAACCGCAACATGCGCGAGTCGTGCCGATGTCGGTCGTCACCTGGAGAGCCGTCGACTGCTGGTGTAAGAGCTCGATGATGAGCGGGCCGACTTCCTCGGGCCACAAAATTCCCCAGGCGACTGGCCTGCGAGTCGGCAAGCGGACTCAGCTACTACCGCTTCGAGGTGTGGCGGGCTTGGAGTGCGGCGACGAGCGCCAGGCGGACCTGTTCGGCGATCGCGGCGGGGCTCTGGGCGGGGAGTTGGGCCTCGGCGACGGCGAGGTCGGCGGCGAGTGTGTGGTCGTGGAAGACGGCAGCGACCCAGCGGGAAAAGTCGTGGTCGGGGCAGTGGTGGCGCAATACCCCCGGGTCGCAGCGGACGATCTCGTCTTCGAGTTTGGCGAGGTTGGCGGCGACCGCCCCGGTGAGCGTGTCGGCTTCAGTTCGGAAATAGAACCGGCGGCCGCGCTCGACGCCGGCATGGTCGTACTTGTGCTCGTGACGCAGGTGCGGGGTGCTGCGAGCTCCCAGGGTGAATGTCACGGCTTGGTGGGAGTGC
>CAVTLW010000029.1:0-396167 GCA_963735655.1 uncultured Actinomycetota bacterium | reverse complement strand
CATCATCACGGTGGTCAACCACCACAGCGACGCCCTTGCCGCCACGGCGGCAGACTTCCCCGGCGGTCTCCCCCACTGTGCCGGGCAGCGATTGCATGCCCGGGTCGACCGTGCGTCCCGAGACGTACACTGTCGCCCCTTCGGCTCCGAGCGCCAGCGCGATCCCCTTGCCGATCCCGCCGCTGGCGCCGGTCACCAGCGCGACTTTCCCTGTCAGGGGACCCATTGCCCGCTATCCGGCGGCTTTGTCGGGTGCAAAGCCCAAGGTGCTTTTGACCTCTAGATACTCGTGGAACCCGAACTCGCTCCACTCTCGACCGTTGCCGCTGTGCTTGTAGCCGCCGAACGCCGCGTTCATGTCGAAGGCATGATTGATCGTCACCCAGCCGGCCCGGATCTTGCGGGCCACCTCTCGTGCCTTGTCGAGATCGGCGCCCGAAACATAGCCGGCCAAGCCGTAATCGGTGTCGTTGGCGATCTCAACGGCCTGATCGATATCCTCGTAGCCGAGGATGCACAGCACCGGCCCGAAGATCTCCTCGCGAGCAATCGTCATGCCGTTGGTGACGTTGGCGAATACGGTCGGCTTGACGTAGTAACCCCTGTCCAGCCCCGATGGCCGGCCAGAGCCGCCGGCCACGACGGTCGCGCCCTCGTCGATGCCTTGCTGGATCAGACCCTGGACCTTGTCGAATTGCGCCTTCGACGCCACCGGCCCGATCGCTCGCTTATCTTCGGGGTCGCCCACCGTCACCTGCTCGGCGACTTCGCGTGCGACGGTGATGGCCTCGGCCATCCGCGAATTCGGAACCAGCATGCGCGACGGCGCGTTACAGCTTTGCCCGGAATTCGGCATCATGTTGACCACGCCGGCGCGGACGCTATCGGCGAAGCCCGCGTCGTCGAGGACGATGTTGGGGCTCTTGCCGCCGAGCTCCTGGGTCACCCGCTTCACGGTCGGAGCAGCATGCATGGCCACGTCGACGCCGGCGCGGGTGGATCCGGTGAACGACACCATGTCGATGTCGGGGTGGCTCGCCAGGGCCATGCCCACGCCCGGGCCGTCGCCGTTGACCAGGTTGTACACTCCGGCCGGCACGCCGGCGGCGTCCAGAATCTCGGTGAAGATGTAGGCCGAGAACGGCGCAACCTCAGACGGTTTCAGGACCATCGTGCACCCGGTCGCCAACGCGGGGTACACCTTGACCGCGATCTGGTTGAGGGGCCAGTTCCACGGCGTGATCAGCCCGCAGACGCCGATCGGCTCCTTGGCGATCAGCGTCGCGCCGCGCTGTTCCTCGAATGGGAAGTTCTTCAGCACGTCGATCGCCGTCATCAGGTGACCGAGCCCGAGTTGGACCTGCGGGCCGGCGGCCAGCGACGGCGGCGCACCCATTTCCTCGGTGACCGCGTCGGCGAGGTCGCCCGCACGCTTCTGGTATTCGGCGAGGATGGCCTCCAGCAGATCGAGGCGCTGTTGGCGACTGGTTTGTGACCAGCCGGTGAAAGCCCGTCGGGCGGCCTTGACCGCCACGTCGACGTCGGCGGCCGAGCCGAGCGAGATCTGCCCAGACACCTGCTCGGTCGCCGGATTTTCGACGTCAAAACTATTGGGCTGCAACGGGTCGACCCAGGAGCCGTCAATGTAGAACTTGAGGTATTCGCGCATCACATCATCCTTTTCTTACTGGGTGCCTTCGGCGTACCAGGTGCGGAATTCGGCATAGTTCGGCATCTCCTCGGAGTTGGCCTTCGGGTCGATGCAGACGTGCACGACGGCGGCTTTGCCGCTGGCATAAGCTCGCTCGATCGCCGGACCGATCTCCTCTTCCTTTTCCACGTATTCGCCGTAACAGCCGAAGCCCTCGGCGATTTTGTCGAAGCGCACGTCCTTGCTCCAGTGCACACCGGGCTGCGGTGACGGCTGAGCGAACGTGCGCTTGTAGACGCCGACTTCGAGACCCCATTGGTGGTCGACACCCACAACGCACACCAGCGGCAGCTTTAGACGCGCGGCGGTCTCCAGCTCGGCGATATGGAACATGAACGCGGAGTCGCTGGTCAGTAGCATGACCGGCCGCTTGCCGCCGTCGGCGACCGAAGCGCCGACGGCATAGGGCAAGCCCGTGCCGAGGTGGCCGAAGTTCTGGTTCCAGATGACGTCGCGCGGCTTGGCCAGCGAATAGGTCCACTGAAAGATGACCGTCGCGCCGCCGTCGCGGACCATGATGCCCTCGGTCGGGAAGGCTTTGGTCGCCTCGACCACGAAGCGCGCAGGGTGGACCGGGCTGCGGCCGCTGGGCGCGGTCTCCGCCAGTTCGGCGAGCTGGTCGGCATCCTGTTTGATCCAGCGGGCAAGATCGGCCGACGGCGATCGCGGGGTGTCCTTCAGCGCTTCGACCAGCTGGGGCACCACGCCGCGCAGGTCTCCCACCAGCGGCACGTCCATCGGCCGGTTCACGCCGATCGCCGTCGGGTCCTGCTCGACGTAGATCCACTTGCGGGTGGCGTTGTTCTGTTCCCAATGCCGTGTTCTGCCGTAATGAACCGGTTCGCCGAGCTCGGTCCCGAGCGCTACGCACAGGTCCGACGTGACCACGGCCTCGACTGCCGCAGACGAGAAACCGTAGGGAAAAGTGCGGTCCTCCAGACCGGGGATGAACGAGGTGCCGCCGGATGTCTGGATCACCGGGCAGGCCATCAGCTCGGCCAGTTCCCTGACCGCATCTCCGGTGCGCGACGTGTGAACGCCGTGGCCGACCAGCAGGATCGGGTTCTCGGCCTCGCGCACCAGCCTGGCTGCCTCGGCGATCTCCCGCGCGCCAGCCCCGTGGTTGACAAGCCGATACGCGCTGGGAGGCAGCGGGTCTGGGACATCCAACTCTTCCAGAATCACGTGAGACGGGAACTCGACGTACGCCGGGCCGGGCGTCGTCGACATCGCGCGCCGAATGGCCTCTCGAATGATTTCATCGGTTTGGTCGGCGTATTCGATCGACGCGCTGTACTTCACCGTCGGCGCGAAAAGTTCTTCCTGGCGGACGAACTGGATGCGTCCACGCCGGACGCGCCGCTCGGTGATGCGCGCCCGCTGGCCGCCGAGGAAGATGACCGGCGAGTTCTCCACCTTGGCGCACATCATCGCCCCGGCGATATTGGCCACGCCGGGACCCAGCGTGCCGATGCACAGGCCCGGCTTGCCCGTCATCCGCGAGACAGCCTCGGCCATGAAACCCGCACTCTCCTCATGATGAGGCGAGATCACCGCCCAGCCCCGCGATTCCGCCTCGAGGAACAGGTGCACGAAGTTCGGGTCGGGGATACCGAACAACGTATTCACACCCTCGGCCTCGAACAGGTCGAGGATCCTCTGATAAACCGGCACACCCATTCTTAAAACTCCTTTCCTTCGCGAGCAGACGCAAAATCGCCCTCTGGCAGGCCATTTCGGGCGATTTTGCGTCTGCTCGTGTCAATTTCGGCGAGCACTTCTGCGGTGTCGGCCCCGAGCTCGGGCGCCGGCCCCGCGACGCGACCCGGCGTCCGAGAGAACCAGGTGGGTACGCCCGGGAAGCGCACCGGTCCGTGCGGGGTGTCCACGGTTTCAAACATGCCCACGGCGTTGAGATGCGGGTCGTCGAACAGAGCGCCGGGTGTGTTCAGTCGCGCGGCCGGTATCTCGAGTTCGCGGAACAGCGCCAGCCACTCCTGGGTCGAGCGCTGTTTCAGCGTCTCGGCCACCAGCCCGTAGATCGTGTCGATCTGGCGTGCGCGCTGTTCCAGCGTGGAATACAGCTCACTGGCCCACGGTGGCCGCACGGCTTTGATGAACGCGTCCCAGTGCTTGTCGTTGTAGATCAACGCGGCGATGTAGCCGTCGCTGGTGCGGTACGGACGGCGGTTGCGTGCCACGGTGCGCGGATACACGGCCGGCCCCAGGGGAGGGTCGAACAAGGCGCCGTTGGCGTGTTCGACGAGCATGAACGAGGCCATGGTTTCGAACATGGCGACCTCGACTTCCTGGCCCTCCCCGGTGCGCTCATGGTGAAACAACGCCATGGTCGTGGCATACAGCGCCGTCAGCCCGGCGACCTTGTCGGCCATGATGGTTCCGACGTAGTCGGCCTCGCCGGTCAGTTGCTGTTGTACCGCCGGCAGGCCGCATTCAGCCTGGATCGTGTCGTCATAGGCGGGCCGGTCGCGATCGGGTCCGCGGCGCCCGTACCCGTAGCAATTGGTGTAGACGATCTCTGGGTTGATCGCGGCGACGTCGTCGTAGCCGAAGCCGAGCTTGACGATCGCTTTGGCGCGCATCGAGTGGATGAATACGTCCGCGGTTTCGACAAGCGCGCTCAGTGCGGTCGTTCCGGCGTCGGTTTGCAGATCCAGCACGATGCTGCGCTTGCCGCGGTTGACGTTAACGAACACGCCGCTCATGCCCGGTGCCGGACCGACCGAGATGTAGCGTGTGTTATCGCCTTGTGGCGGTTCGACTTTGATCACGTCAGCACCCATGTCGGCCATGATCTGCGTGCAGTACGGGCCCATCACCATTGCGGTGAGGTCGATTACCCGCACACCGGCCAGCGGTCCCGTCCTCGATCGGGCTAGCCATGGAGTGCTCCTTGATCGCTTGGCCGGTGCGCCAGTTCGAAGCTGTAGCGGATGTGCTGGTCGTGACCGTCGGGCACGACCGGAAAAGTTAGCGGCGCCTCCATCTTCCGGATCGCACCCAGATACTCGCCGACATCCTCGACCGTCCAGGACGGCCGGCACACGCCGGGGCTTTCGGCGATGACCGCGCGCGCCACCCGGCCCGCCAGCGCGATGAACATCTCCCCGGTCACCGAACAGGATTCGTGTGCGAGCCAACCGACTACGGGTGCAACGAGGTCCGGGCCCATCGGCGGATATGCCGAGGTGTCGATGCCGGCGGCCATCCTGGTGACCGCGGCCGGAACGATCACGTTGCATGTCACGCCGTCGGCGGCGCCTTCGAGCGCCGCGACGTTGGACAGCCCGATCACGCCGGCCTTGGCGGCTGCGTAGCCGGCTACGCCGTGGTTTCCGTACAGGCCGCCGATCGAGGATGTCAACACGATGCGCCCGTAGCCGGCCTGCGCACATAACCGGAAATGCGGGCCGCACAACATTGAACGCGCCACGCAAGTGCACGTCGAGCACGGCGTCGAAATCTTCGTAGCTCATCTCCTTCAGCGAGCCGCGACGGACATTGCCGGCGTTGTGAATCAAGATGTCGAGGCGACCGTAGTGTTCGAGCGCGGTCTGGATAATCGCATCGCCACCGTCGCGGGTCGTGACCGATGCGGTACACGCGACAGCTTGTCCTCCGGCCGCCGCGATCTCACTGACCACGTGCTCAGCCGGCCTGGCATCTACCCCCTCGCCGGCGAGGCTGCCACCGGGGTCGTTCACGACAACCTTCGCTCCGCGCGATGCCAGCAGTTCCGCGTATGCGCGCCCTAGCCCGCGGCCGGCACCGGTCACGACGGCGACGCGGTCGTCGAATCTAAGTTGAGGCATAGTGATCCCGCTCAAGTGAACGGCTCCTCTCCGGCGAGTTTGGTTCGGGTCAGCATCCGCCCGGAGTCGGGGTCGTAGGGCCGGGCACGATGCATTGTGCCGGTGTTGTCCCACATAACCAGGTCGCCGACTGACCACTTGTGTCGATACACGAATTCCGGGCGAGTCGCCCAAGCACGCAGACGCACAAGCATTTTGGTGCTCGCCTTGAGCTCCATGTCGACGATGTGACTGGCGGTGCAGCCAAGGATCAACGACTTGCGGCCAGACCGGTGCGTCCAGACCAAGGGCAGCTCCCGCTCGCCGATCGCCATCATCTGCTGCAGCGTCGCTATGTCGGGTTCTGGGTCGTAGTACAGCAGCGTGTTCCACGTTGAATGCATCGCCCGCAGTGACTCGAGCTGCTGCTTGTCCTCGGCGGATAGATCCTCGTAGGCCGCATAGGTGTTGCAGAACTCGGTGTCACCGCCGCCGTTGCGGGGAAGCGCCTTGCTGGACAGCAACGACGCGAAGATCGGCACCTCGTTCATCGTCCCGTCGATGTGCCAGTACAACGATCCCTTCAGGTAGTCGGCCTGTTTATTGACGGCGGTATCCAGCGTGACGTTGTAGACCCGCTCTCCGCGTCGTTCGGTCGCCAGCGTGCCCAGCGTCTCGGTGAACGTGACGTGTTCCTCGTCGGTGAAGTGGATCTGCGGAAAGACCAACACCCCTCGTCGTTCGAGCAGCTCTCGCAGGCTGCTGGCGTGCACACCACTGAGCAAATCCTGCTTGTCGGCGCGGATTTCGGTGGCGATGCGCGGTGTGAGATCGCGGGTCGGCAATGTCGTGACTGTCATGCACCCAAGACCAGGCCTTCCAGGTCCCCCTTATCGCGCCACTCTTTGATCAGGTCACCGAACTCATAGAAGCCGGGCGCATAGTATTCGCCGATGGCCGAGCGGATGCCCTCGCCGCCGCCGCCGCCCTCATTGTTGTAATAGCCGGGCGTGCAGGAGACCGCGAATTCCGATGTGTCTACCGAGACTTCGCGGATCGTCGTGACCCAATCGTCCTGGGCTTGCCTGGCTCGGCTCGACGGTCGTCGCGCCGTGCGCTATGGCTTCGGAGATGATGTAGGCGATGTGTTCGGCCTGCTGCTCAAACATAGCGGTGGTGTTCCCCGAGACGCCGCCCTGAATGAAGCCGGTGAAGAACTGATTCGGGAAGCCGACACTCGTCATGCCGTGCAGCGACTTATAGCCGTCCCGCCAGTGATCGAACAGCGACAGGCCGTCGCGGCCCTCGATGACGTCGATGGCATAGCGTCGGCTGATCTCGGTCGTGATCTCGAAACCGCTGGCCCAGACGATGCAATCGACCTCGTACTCAACGCCGTTGGCGACCAGGCCCTTTTCTGTTAACAGTTCGACGCCCTTGCACTCCGACACGTCGACTAGCGTCACGTTTGGCCGATTGAACGTCGGCAAATACTCGTCGTTGCTGCACGGCCGCTTGCACATGAACCGGTAGTACGGCTTGAGCGCCTCGGCGGTGTCCGGGTCGTCCACGACGGCCTCGACGTGGCGCCGGAGCCGTTCCATGACCTTGTAGTCCTCTTCTTCGTGGATCGCGGTGATCTGTTCGATCGACAGGGACGCGGGATCCTCCATCGCCGCGATCCGTGCGGTCATGTTGCGCCCTAGTTCGGTCCAGAAATCGCAGACCATGTCCGGCTGGTCGAAAACCACACCTCCGCCCAACGGTGACCAGCGGTGAAAGTTGCGCTTGCGTTCCTCCTGCCAGCCGGGCTGCAGGGAAGCCGCCCACTTCGGGTCGGTCGGCTCGTTGCCTCGCACGTCAACCGATGAAGGCGTGCGCTGGAAAACATAGAGGTGCTGGGCGTCTCGGCCCAGGTGCGGAACCAGTTGCACCCCGGTCGCACCTGTGCCGACGAGCGCGACGCGCTTGTCGTGCAGCTTGTGGAGTCCGCCATTGGTGTCCCCGCCGGTGTACTCGTAATCCCAGCGGGCCGAGTGGAACTGGTGTCCCTTAAACTCCGTGATTCCCGGGATGCCGGGCAGCTTCGGGCGGTTGAAGGAGCCCTGCGTCATGACGACGAAGCGTGCGCGGATGTCGTCACCGCGGTTGGTGTTCAACCGCCAGCGTTTGATCGATTCGTCCCAGCGCACCTCGGACACCTGGGTGGAGAAGATCGCCCCGTCGTACAGCCCGAAGTGCTTGCCGATGTTGCGGCAGTGCGCATATATCTCGGCACCGTCGGCGTACTTCTTCGTCGGTACGAAATCGAGTTCTTCGAGCAGCGGGATATAGCAGTATGCATCGTTGTCGCACTGGATCCCGGGAAAGCGGTTCCAGTACCAGACTCCCCCGAAGTCCCCGCCCATTTCGATGACACGCACGTCGTCGACGCCGGCCTTCTTGAGGTACGCACCGGCCAGAAGTCCGGCGATGCCGCCGCCGAGCACCGCGACCTCGACGTCGTCGGCGATCGGATCCCGGAACGACACCGGTGTGTGCGGATCTACCTCGTAGAACTCCGCGAACTCGCCCTCAAGCTCGAGGTATTGCTTAGAGCCTTCCGGGCGCAACCGCTTGTCACGCTCGTGGAGGTACTTCTCCCGCAGCGCGGGGATGTCGATGTCGTCGGGTGTCTGCGTCGGCGCGCAGTCGGTCATCGATTGGTCTCCTTTGAGAGTTCCTGCGGTTCGCCGGTGCCCATGTACTTCGACAGTTGGTAGTGCAGGTTCACGGTGCTGCGTTCGCGGTACGGGTTGGGCTTGGTACCTGGGAAGCCAAGGGATTTCATGCCCTGCTGCACGGCGGCCATGTTCGAGAAGTCCTGCGGCAACACCGATCTCCACCTGGGATCACCGACCGGTGTGTGCTCCCACTGCGTTTCCGGCTCCTGCCCTTTGGGAAACAGCTCGAACACCGACACCTCGAAGATGCACTTGTCCGGGTTGTAGCTGGGATGCGGCCGCGCGCTGTAGCACAGCGCGCTGGTGAGGCCCTGCCCGACCTGGAAGTTCGGGAAGATCTGCCACGCGGTGCCGGCCTGCCCGAGGATGTCGGGTGGAATCGTCGGCCAGATCACGCCGCGGGCTTCGTCGTCGCGACGCGCGGACGCCAGCCAGTGCTCGAGGACTTTGTCGGCCGGGGTGCCCTCGGGCAACTCGTCGGCCAGCCGCTTGGCGGCGTTCACCAGCGTCTGGGTGGTGGTGGCGTTGGTCTCCTCCATCGTGTACACCTGCATCTGTGCGGTCGACACGCGCGGGTCGGCACCCGTGCCGAGGCGGATCTTGGACTTGGTCGCCTCGAGATCCTCCGGTGCCTCATAGCCGATATTGCTGTGTCGGCCTTGCGCCTTGGCCCAGCCCTTGAATTCGCCGAACTTGTTGAACTCCGGATGGGTCGTATAGACGTGGTAGGTCTCGTTGAAGGCCTCCATCGCGACCTTCCAGTTGCAGTCGAAGTGCAGCCACTTGCGCCACTTGCAGCGCATGTTCTCCAGTCCGAACGGGTCGAGAATCTTGGCGGCGGGGAACAGATAGTCGGCCAGCGGCTCGCATTCGGGGTCCATATTGATCCACAACCACCCGCCCCAGGTGTCGACGTTGACCGGCCGCAGATGGGTGTTGTCGGCGGTCAGGGTTCCCTGCCAGTCCGCTTGCTCGCGGATGTGGGTACAGGCCCCGTCCAGGCCATAGGTCCAGCCGTGGAAGCCGCAGACGAACGACTTGCGGGCGCGGCCGGAGGCGTTCTTCGCGCCCTCGGGGGTGTCGATGAGCCGGCGGCCACGGTGCATGCAGACGTTGTGGTGGGCGTTAAATTCGTTGTCGCCGGTGCGCACCACGATGATCGAGTCGTCGAGAATGTCGTAGGTCAGATAACTGCCCACCTCGGGCAGCTCTTCGACGCGGCCGACCTGCTGCCAGACTTTCCGCCACAGCTTGTCGCGCTCGGCGCGGGCATAGCTTTCGCTGACGTACGCTTCGACACCGATCGTCGTCGGTTTCGAGAGTTCCTCTGCCGCTGGGGAATTCACATCTTTGGCGAGATCCGTCATCACATCCTCCTAATCGCCGCGCGGAAGGATTCGTCTTTGAGAAACAAAGAGGTGTTGTCGGGGCCGAGATGGCTCCATTTGAGGTCGAGCCCGCCGTCGACGAGCAGCGTCTGTCCGGTGATGTAGCTCGACAACTCCGAGAGCAGGAACAGGATCGCGCCGGCCTGCTCCTCGGGCCGTCCGCGCCGGCCCATCGCGATCGCCTGCCGATCCCGCTCCGGGTCCTCCTCGGTGTAGGTGCGCGAGGCCGCGGTCGCGGTGACGCCGGGCGCCACGGCATTGACCCGGATTCCGGCCAGCGCCAGCTCGAGCGCCATCGTGCGGGTCATCGCCACGATCGCGGCCTTGGCGGTGCCGTAGGCGATGTGAAACGGCGCGCTGTTCATGCCGCTGATCGAGGAGATCGAAACGATCGACCCGGGCCGCCGCTGCGCGACCAGTTCGGCGGCGACGGCCTGGCTCATGAAAAACGCCGTCTCGAGGTTGTCGGTGAAGATCTTGCGCCAGTCGCTGCGCGTCACCCGGGTGGACGGCATCCACGTCGACGGCGCGGCGCCGCCGGCCACATTGACGAGCCCGTAGAGGCTGCCGTCGGCACGCCGCGCTTGGTCGATCACCGCGGCGATGCCCTCGTCGGTGGACGCGTCGGCCGCGACGGGCACGACCGCGAGACCCTGCTGCGCCAGCGGACCAACGTGCTCGTCGAGGTTTTCCTTCGATCGGCTCACCGCGATCACCGTGGCGCCCGCCCGGGCGGCCGTTGCCGTCACGGTCGTGCCGATGCCTCCGCCGCCGGCACCGGAAACCACCACGATACGACCGTCGAGCCTGAGGAAGTCCTCCATGACCTGCTTTCCCCTGCTGCGGCCACCCTCACGCCCGCAACGGGATGTGCTTATTTGTCCGGACAAGATATTGCGTTCTGTCTATTGGAGAATACTATTCCCCGCAGTGGACCTCGCTGTCAAGGTTGAGTGACGCGCTTTGGCGGCTATTGTCTGGACTAGCGGGACTTGATAACGTCCAGCCCAAACGGCCGACGGAAGGATCTCGGCGAGACGTGTCTATTTCAAGGGCCATCGCGGCGCAGCCATCCCGATATGCCCCCTTGATTTCCGGGGCCCACCCGGTCGATGTCGCCGAAGGCTGGCGACTCGAGCGGGTCACCGCTCCAAGTCGGCTATTCGGCGCTAACGGTGTGCGCACCGGTCCGGACGGTCGAATTTACATCGCGCAGGTGACCGGCAGTCAGATCAGCGCGCTGGATCACCGCACCGGGCAACTGGAAACAGTGAGCGCCAAGGGCGGCGACATCGTAGCTCCCGACGACGTCGCTTTCGACGCGAGCGGCAACCTGTACGCGACCGAGGTCATGGACGGCCGGGTCAGCATGCTCGACACCGCCGGCCGAACCCGGGTGCTGCGCGACGATGTTCCGTCAGCCAACGGCATCACCGTTCATCAAGGCCGGCTGTTCATCGGTGAATGCCGTGAGGGTGGGCGCCTGCTGGAGCTCGACCTGGGCGGCGGACCGCCTCGAGTGCTGCTGGAGAACGTGCCCTCACCGAATGCGATGGAGGTCGGCCCGGACGGCCTGCTGTATTTCCCGGTGATGGGCGCCAACGAGATCTGGCGCGTCGATCCCGCCGGCGGGGAACCACAGTGTGTCGCGAGCGATCTCGGTGTGCCCGACTCGGTCAAGTTCGATTCGCAGGGCAACATCGTCTCGACCCAGGTTGCCAGCGGGCAGGTGCTGCGCATCGACCCTCGCAGCGGCGAACAGCGACTGCTGGCCCAGCTGAGTCCGGGCCTGGACAACTGCACCTTCGTCGGCGACCGGGTGCTGGTATCCAACTTCACCGGCGAGATCACCGAGATATCGCCAGACGGCACAACGCGAGCGGTGTTGCCCGGTGGGCTCAACTGGCCGCTGGACCTGACCGTGGGTCACGACGGGCGGCTCTACGTCGCCGACGGCACGTATTTCTATGTCACGCTCCCCGACGGGTCGTTGCAGACCGTGGGGATGTTGTTCAGCCCCGGCTATCCCGGATTCCTGCGCGGCGTCGCGGCGAGCGGACCCGGCGAGTTCGTCGTGACGACCTCGGGTGGCCAGGTCAGCCGCTACCGGCCGGCGGCGAGCGAAAGCGAGGTGCTGGCCGACGGTTTCGACCAGCTCTACGGTGTCGCGGTCAGTCCCGACGGTGTGGTCTTTGCCGAACTGGGCACGGGACGGGTGCTGTCGTTGCGGTCGGGCGCCGTCGAGGTGCTGGCGACCGACCTGCGTGATCCGGTCGGCGTCGCTATCGACGCGGACGGGATGTGCCTGGTGGCAGAGGCCGGCGCCGGACGGGTGGTCAGGGTGAACGGATCGAGGATCGACACCGTCGTCGCCGACCTACAACGCCCGCAGGGCATTTCGGTGCGCAACGGGGTGCTCTACGTCGTCGACGCGGGCGCCAAGGAGCTGATCGCGGTCGACTTGGACACCAACGTTCGGCAGACCATCGCTTCGGGGCTACCGGTCGGCCCCCCGCCGGGTGTGGTGCCCAAGCCGCTGAAAGGTATGCCGCCGTTTTCCGGGCCGCAGGGCCCCTTCGCCGGCGTCGCCGCCGCGTCTGACGGAACGCTCTACGTGTCGGCCGACGGCGACGGCAGCGTACTGGCATTGCGTCGGGCACGGGAAGGCCACTGATGCCCGAAGCGATCTCCAGCGAGCACCGCTACCTACAGATCGCGCGCACGCTGCGTAAAGAGATCGTCGACGGCGTTTATCCGGTGGGCTCGCAGCTACCGACCGAACACCAATTGTGTGAGCGCTTCGCGGTCAGCCGCTTTACCGTGCGCGAAGCGCTACGCCGGCTGCGCGAGGACAATCTCGTCGATTCGCGGCCGCGAGCGGGCACCCGTGTCGTTCCCCGGCCGGCGTCCAGTTCCTATGCGCAGGACGCGATGTCGATAGAAGACCTGCTCGCTTTCGCCGCCGGCGCGCAGCTGACCATCGAGTCCAACGCGATGGTGACGATCGACGACGACCTCGCCGCCCGGACCGGACTGGAGGCCGGCACGCAGTGGCTATCCGTGCGCGGTTACCGGCAAGCCGACGGCGCGTCAGTGCCCCTGTGTCGAACGGAGTACTACATAAGCCGCACTTTCGCCGCGGTGGGCAGGCTGCTGCACCGCCACACCGGCCCGATTTTTCCGTTGATCGAGGACCTGTTCGGCGTAAGCATCGCCGAGCTGAACCAAGAGATTGCCGCGGTGCTGCTCTCGCCCGAGCTGGCCGACGGCCTCGGAGTTGAGCCGGGGACGGCAGCGCTGCAGATGCGGCGAACCTACAAGACCTCCGACGGCGAGGTCGCCCAGGTGACGATCAACACCCACCTGTCGTCGAGCTTTCGGTACGCGATGACTATGCGCCGCGTGAATGACTAGGCCGGCTGACGTGATCGCCCGGGCCCACCAGGACACGGCACGCGCGGCAGAAGCATACCGGCGCGGGCTGTGGGTGCGTACCACACTGGCCGATTCACTACGGACGGCCGCGGAGACCTCACCGCGGCGAACGGTGTTGGTGGACAAAGGTACTCGGCTGGACTGCGCCACGCTATACACCCAGGCCACCAGACTGGCGACCGCCCTGCTGGCGCGCCTGCCGACCGGCAGCGTCGTGTCGTTCATGCTGCCGAACTGGCACGAGGCCGCCGTCATCTATCTGGCCGCGACGCTGGCCGGGATGGTGGTGAATCCGATCCTGCCGTCGCTGCGCGACCACGACCTGCGTTTCATTCTCGAAGACGTCGAAACCGCGATGATCTTCGTCCCGCACCAATTCGGTGGCCACGACTACGCGGCGATGCTCGAACGCGTGACCACGACAATGAGCTCAGCCCCCGAAGTGGTGGTGCTGCGCGGCGAAGCTGGCTCCCACACGCCGTACCCGGCGCTGTTGGGCCATCAGCCGGACGCCGCGAAGCTGCCGCCCCTCGACCCCGACGACGTGCGGATGGTCCTCTACACATCCGGCACCACGGGCCGCGCCAAAGGGGTTCTGCACAGTCATAATTCGATACATGCGCTGATCTGTCAGATCCGCGACCACTGGACCATCGATCCGGGCGACACCTTCCTGGTCCCGTCGCCGATCGCCCACATCGGCGGGTCGATCTATGCGTTCGAATGCCCGCTGCTGCTGGGCACCACCGCGGTACTCATGGACCGGTGGGATCCGGCGGCGGCTGTGACGCTGATGAACAGCGAACGGTGCACCCACATGGCCGGGGCGACACCGTTTCTGCAGCAGTTGTTGTCCGCCGCTGAGCGCGCCGGCACCCGCCTGCCCGACTTGAAGGTGTTCATCTGCGGCGGCGCCTCCGTGTCGCCATCGCTGATCCGCCGCGCCGCCGAGTATTTCGACGGGGCGGTCGTCACCCGGGTGTACGGCTGCACGGAAGTGCCCGTCACGACCATCGGCGCACCTCGGCGAGACGAAGTCGACTGCGCCGCAGACACCGACGGACGGTCTGGCATCGCCGAGATCAAGCTCGCCGCACATGAAGCCGCGCCGGTCGGTGACGGTGAGATTTGTGTGCGGGGCCCGCAGATGCTGTTGGGTTACCGGCATCCCGAGGACGACGTCGAGTCTTTTGATGCCGCAAGGTTTTTCCGCACCGGAGACCTCGGGCGCTGGGTCAATGGCCAGTATCTTGTCGTGACCGGCCGGGCCAAAGACGTCATCATCCGCAACGGCGAGAACATCTCGGCCAAGGAAGTCGAGGACCTGCTCGCCGACCACCCCGGCATCGCCGAAATTGCGGTCGTTGGACTGCCCGACGAGCGCACCGGAGAGCGGGCATGTGCGGTGATCGTGGCCGCGGGTGCGGTACGGCCGGACGTCGCGAGCCTGCTTGCGCTGCTGGAGAGCAAGGGTGTCGCGAAATTCAAGGCGCCAGAACAGGTGGTCATCTGGGATGCGCTGCCGAAGAACGACGCAGGGAAGATACTCAAGCATCAGATCCGAGCGGCGCTGACACAGGATGGGTGAGATGCAGGTCGCAATCGTCACGGGAGCAAGCAGCGGCATCGGCTTGGGATGTGCAACCAAACTCGCCGAGATGGGCATGGCGGTGGTTGGCACGGGCCGCGATCCGGGCCGGCTCGCCGAGCTGGAAAAGTCTGTCAATGATCCGGATCGCGTCGCCACGCTGGCCGTCGACCTGACCCATGACGATGCGCCGCGACGCATCGTGGAACTCGCGGTCACTCGATGGGGTCATATCGACTTCCTGATCAACAACGCCGGGGTGGGCAGCCCCAAGCCGCTGCACGAAACAGACGACGAAACGCTGGACTACTTCCTTGGTTTGATGTTGCGGGCACCGTTTCGGCTGGCGCGCGACGTGCTGCCACACATGGGCCCCGGATCGGCGATCATCAACGTCACGTCGACTTTCGCCGTCGTCGGCGGGCTTCGCGGCGGCGCCTACTCGGCGGCCAAGGGCGGGCTGACCGCACTGACCACTCACATCGCCTGCCAGTATGGGGCGTCCGGGATTCGCTGCAACGCCGTCGCGCCCGGTGTGACGGTAACGCCGATGGTGGAGAAGCGCTTGGAGGATGAGCGATTTCGCAAGATCAATGTCGAGATGACGCCGCATCAGCGGTTGGGCACCGTCGATGACATTGCCAGCACCGTTGCGTTCTTGTGCTCGCCGAGCGGAAGTTTCATCAACGGGCAAACGATCGTTGTCGACGGCGGCTGGAGTTCCACGAAGTATCTGTCGGAGTTCGCGTTGACATCGCGGTGGATCGCGCGGTGAACCTGTTTACGGTGCTCGACCACGCAACCGAAAGCGCCTTGAGCACCTGGCCCGCCGGGTGGTGACGGTCGTCGACCGCTGTTCATCAAGGAGAAGCTTGGGGCCGAGCGGGTCCTGGTCCTGGTGCCGTCGCTGTCGCTGCTGAAGCAGACGCTGCGAGTGTGGATGATCAACCGGCGCACCGACTTCGACATCTTGCCCGTCTGCTCGGATGCCACCGTGTCCCGCGACGAGGACGCCATTGTGGCACATATCTCCGATCTCTCCGGCGAAGACCCACCCTGAGGACATCGCCCGGTTCCTCCGGCGGCGCGGTCCGCGCGTAATTTTCTCCACCTACCAGTCGTCGCCCCAGGTGGCCGCCGCCTTCGCCGGCGGCCGGATACCCGCGTTTGACCTGGTGCTAGCCGACGAGGCGCACCGCTGTGCGGGGCCGGTGTCGTCTGACTTCGCCACGGTGCTCGACGGCTCCCGCATCAAGGCCCGCCGACGGTTGTTCATGACGGCCACGCCGCGCTACTTCACGGGCCGGGTGCTCAAAGCTGCCCAGGAGGCGGAATACGAGTACGCATCTATGGATGACGAGGCAATCTTCGGTCCCGTGTTCCACAAGCTCGGTTTCGGTGCAGCCATCGAACGCGGCCTCCTCACCGATTATCAGGTGTCCATCGTGGGCAGGGCTTACGAGGATTGAAAGTCCCAACCCGGATCGGAATTCCAGCCCGGATCCGTCGGTTCGTCGGCGAAGACGACGTTGCTGGCCTGGTCTACCAGGCGCACCGAACCGGATGCGTCAACGCTGTCGGCATCACCGGGCCGTACCGGGCTGAACAGCGCGAGCGTCGCGATGGTTGCGGCGCCGGCGAATATCGCGTGCGTCACGCGGATCTTCAGGGACCGGGCGCTAGCTGAATTGGCTGTTGTCATGCCCCGTTCTTGCGCTTCGCGGTTAGTCGCGGACTGGGCGCTTGTTATCGATTCACTGTGAGGCGCCACTCACCAGCAGCGGAAGGGAGACGATTCCCGCGCCGCCGGTCACCACGATCACCCAGCGGCCGTCGACGGGCAGGGTCACGTCGATCGGAAAGATCGCGAATCCGACCTCCGCGGCGACGGCGGCTTCGGGCAGCTCGTACTCCACGACGAGCGGCTCGTCGTCGGTCGGCGGCCTGATCTCGACCTCAACCTGCCGGACCGGACTGAGGGTCTCGGCCTGCGTCAGCACCACAAGCAGGAACTGAGCCAACCGGTCCTCCTCGACCGCGAACCTGGACAGCACGCCACCGGACACGCTGAGCTTGTTGTTCACCACCGAAGCCGATTCGGCCAGGAAGGCTCCGACTATCACTTAGCCGAACCTACCGTTCAGCCCGCACCATAGGGCTGCTGCGGTGGCTGCGGCTGCTGCGGCTGCTGCGGTTGCTGCGGCTGCTGCTGCGGGGCGCCGCCGTAGCCCAGTTGGGAGGCGGTGTAGCGCGCGCCGTCGGAGACCGGCACGGCCAGCACCGCGGTGCCGTAGGCGCAAATCTCGGTCCACACGTCGCCGAGCTCGGTGGTGTCGAAGCGCATCGCGACGATCGCGTTGCCGCCCTTGTTACGCGCCTCGTTGATCAACCGTCCCATCGCCTCGTTGCGGCTCTCGGCCAGATTCTTGGTCATGCCTGCCAGCTCGCCACCGAACATCGATTTGAATCCGGCGCCGAACTGGGCGAAGGCATTTCGCGATCGAACGGTAAGCCCGAAGACTTCGCCGCACACGCGCTGGATCTCCCAACCGGGAATGTCATTAGAGTGACGACGAGCACCGGACAACCTTTCTGACTGGAAAACAACTAGGTGAGAATTGGGCTGGCTCCCGCTGCAGGGTACCGCCCCGGCTCACCGTCAATTTGCTGAACCCACTATCGATATATTCGATGGGGTCAACGAAGAGGAGGTCGCGTGGGTGCTGCGGGCGGCGACACCGGAAACCTCGCTGACATCGACTTCGACGATCTGACGTCACCCCAGCTGACCGACGTCCAGCGCCAGATTCTCAAATTCACCGAAGCCAGACACGTCGAACTCGACATCGACCGGATGCTCGCCGAAGCCATCGAGCAGGCTGGCGTGGGCGACCTGGACGACGGCGACGGCTTCGGTGACCGGCTCAGCGCCCATGTGGGCGCGATCGAAGCCGACGAGGGCCTCACCGAGCTCACTCGATCCACCCTGCGGCAACGAGTCGTTCGACTGCTGCGAAACCGGTTGTCGCTGACCGACCTCATCAAGCGCTATCCCGAGATCGAGTCGATCCCGATCGAGAAGCCGTTCATCGTCGTCGGGATGCCGCGCTCGGGCACCACGCACCTGGTGAACCTGATAGCCGCCGATCCACGCCGGCGCGCGCTGCCCTACTGGGAGAGCCAGGAACCGATACCGGCCCTTGGCCAAGGCCCCGACATCTTCGGCGTCGACCCCCGCTACGCCCGGGCCAAGGCCGAACACGACGCCCTGATGTTCAGCACCCCCGTGGTGGCCGCCATGCACGACCGGTTCCCCGAGGCGATCGAGGAGGAAGTCGAACTCCTCGACCTGGATTTGGCCGGCTATGTCCTGGAATGGCATGCGCGGGTGCCTGATTGGCGGGACTACTACCTGCGCCTCGACCAAACCCGGCACTACGCCTATCTGCGAAAAGTGTTGCAGGCGTTGACATTCCTGCGTGGGCCGCGAACCTGGATCCTGAAGAGCCCCCAGCACTGTGAGCAGCTGGGCCCACTGATGGCGACCTTCCCCGACGCGACAGTGGCATTCACGCACCGCGATCCCGTCGCGGTGATCCAGTCGGCGATCACCATGATGGCCTACTCCGACCGTCTGCGCCGAAAGAGCATCGACGCGGGTTGGCTGCTGGACTATTGGAGCGACCGCGTGCACCGGCTGCTCAGCGCATGCGTGCGCGACCGTGACCTGGTTTCGGGCGACCGCAGCATCGACATCAGCTTCCATCATCTGAACGGCAACGAAATGCCGCTGCTGGAACAGCTCTACCAGCGCGGCGGAGTCGACCTGACACCGCAGGCGCGCGAGTGCTTCCAGCAGTACCTGGACGGCAACCCGCGCGGCAAGCACGGCCACATCCGCTACGACCTGCAACGGCACTTCGGCATCTCGGCCGCTGAGCTGCGTGAGCGGTTCGCGTTCTATTTCGACAAGTTCGACGTTCGCGCCGAATAAAGGAGTTCACAGCGATGTCCGAACCGGTATATCGCGGTCGGCCGGGCGCCGACGCGATGCGCCCGGCCGCGGCCGAACGGGCCGAGCAGATCGCCCCGGGGCTGTGGTGCTCGCCGGGACTGTCGAACGCCTACCTGCTGACCACGGCCGAGGGACGGGTGATCGTCAACACCGGCATGGGCTTTGAAGGTCCGGTGCACCGCGCCAACTTCGACGCCGTCGACTCCTCGCCGGTGCGCTACATCATCTTCACCCAAGGCCACGTGGACCATGTCGGCGGCCTGGACAGCGTGCGCGACCCCGATACAACCGTTGTCGCCCAGGCCAACTGGACCACTTGGCGGGACGACAACGAACGCCTGATCCGATATCGAGCCAGCCGCAGCGCATTCGCCTTCAAGGACACCCTGGCCACCGGCATCCAGGCCATCCAACGGCGGCTGGGTACCAAACACCTAGCCGCCCAGAGTGCGCCCGTCGTCGACCTCGATTTCCAGGACACGCTCACCCTCGAGATTGGCGGGCGACGCCTCGAGCTGATCTCAGTGCCCGGCGGTGAGACCACAGACTCCCTGGTGATCTGGTTGCCGGAGCAGCGAATATGTTTGTGTGGGAACACCTTCGGACCATTGTTCGGCCACATTCCCAACCTCGTCACCATGCGTGGTGACCGGTACCGTGACGCACTGACCGCGATTTCGTCGGTCGAGCGGGTGCGCGATCTGCGGCCCGAACTTCTGGTGACGGGACACTTCGCACCCATCGCGGGCGCCGACCTGATCGACGCCGAGCTGACCCGGCTGCGCGACGCGATCCAGTACATCCACGATCAGACCGTCGCCGGGATGAACGCCGGCAAGGACGTGCGGACTCTGATGAGCGAGATCGCCTTGCCCGCGGAATACGAAGTGGGGCAAGCCTATGGGAAGGTCGCCTGGGATGTGCGGGCCATCTGGGAGAACTACTCCGGCTGGTTCCAGCACCGCTCGACCACCGAGCTCTACCCGGTGGGATTCGACGCCGTCACCACCGACGTGGTCGAATTGGCGGGCGCCGACGCCCTCGTCCAGCGCGCGCAGGCACATCTGGCCGCGGACCGGCCGCTGCACGCCATCCACCTCGCCGAGCTGGTCACGCCCGACCATCCGGGCGCCCGCGAAGTATTGCGGGAAGCGCACGAACAGCTGCTGGCCGGCAGCACGAACTTCTGGGAGACCGCGTGGCTCAAGCAACAGATAGCGAGTAATTCATGACGGCAAGAGTCAGCTTCGACTTCACCGGGAGCACGGCATTGATCACCGGCGGCACCAGCGGGATCGGCAACGCGATCGCGGTGCTGTTTCGAGACGCCGGGGCCGAAGTCACCATCACCGGAACCAAACCCGCTGCCACCGACTACGAAGCCGATCTGTCCGGCATGGCCTATCACCAGCTGAAGATCGCCGACCCCGCCTCGGTGGACGCGCTGGCCAGAAGTTTCACCGCGCTCGACGTGCTGGTCAACAACGCTGGCGCGAATTTCCCTGGTGGCCTTGATGAGTCAAAGCCTGACGGGTTCGACGCGTCGGTCGCGCTGAACCTGACCGGCCCTTATCGGTTGACGGTCGGGCTCTACAAGGCGTTGAAGGCATCGACCGCGACCGGCGGCGCCAGCGTCGTCAATCTGGCGTCCATGTCGGCACTGCGGGCGGTCCCGCTGGTCCCCGGCTACGGTGCGGCCAAGGCCGGAGTCATCTGTGTGACGAGGAATCTCGCTGTCAAATGGGCAGAGAAGGGCATCCGGGTGAATGCGGTGGCGCCGGGCGCGATCGACACCCCGATGACCGCGCCCATGCATGCGGCGCCGCAGCTGGTGGATGCCGAGTTGGCGCATATCCCGTTGCGGCGCTTCGGAACAGTCGGGGATATCGCGCCCGCGGTGGCCTTCCTGTGCACCGAGCAGAGTGCTTACACCAGCGGCGCGGTCTTCGTGGTCGACGGCGCCTCGGACTGCATCTAAAGAAAAGGACTGGATCATGGCATTCGCGCTACGCCCCGAAGACCTCTACCACACCGGCGTCGTGGTCCCCGACCTCGACGCCGCGATGGCCCACTACAGCACGCTGGGCGGCTATGAGTGGATCACCCCGCTCAGCTATACGCTGCCCTTCCGCACCGCGACCGGAACGCACGAGCTCACCTCGACCATCGTCTACTCATTGCAAGCTCCGCACATCGAGCTCGTCCAAGAGGTGCCCGGAACTCCGTGGACGGCGGCGCCGGGCAACTCCGTTCACCACCTGGGCTACTTCACCGACAACCTCGCCGACACCGCTCATGTGCTGGAGAGCAGCGGCTTCACGTTCGAAATGACTGCGGCCGTTTCTGATTCGGAGCTTGCGCTGTTCGCTTACTACGTCGACGCTTTCGGCACTCGCATCGAGATCGTCGATCGCGCGTTGTTCCCCGATTGGCCGGCATTCCTGCGGTCCCAGACTCCCGATCGGTAGCCGGACATGCTGATCACGGTGCTGCGTTTCAACTTCGGCTCCCCGCAGGGAGAACCGCGCACGCAGGGCGAGTTGATCCGTGCCGCACTGGAATTGGCGCAGTGGGGCGAGTCGAAGGGCATCACCTCGATCAGCGTCGACGAGCATCACGTCACCGGGCACGGATGGAGCTGCAACCCGATCATGGCGGCGGCCATGTTTTTGGCGCGCACCTCGACGATGATCGCCAGCGTGGACTGTGCCCTGGGACCGCTGTGGAATCCGGTCCGGTTGGCCGAAGACATCGCACTCGTGGACAACATGAGCCGGGGCCGGCTGCATACCACGGTGGGTCTGGGCTACCGCACGGTCGAATACGATTCGCTGGGAATGGATTTCGGCCAGCGAGGCAAACTGATGGACGACCTGGTCGAGCGAATGTTGTCGGTCTGGGCCGGCGCCGATCCGGATGCGGGAATCTGTACCGGGACATGGAGTCGACCGCATCCACCGCTCTACGTCGGCGGCGGTGTGCGCGCCACGGCGCGTCGGGCGGCGCGCTTCAAACTGCCGCTCAGCCTGGCCGATCACCTGCCCGAGATCGCCGCTTACTATCGCGAACTGTGTTCCGGCGCCGGCATTACGCCGTTCATCCTGATGCCCGGGGCGACCAATCGCGGAATGATCTACCTGCACGAAGATCCGGACCGGGCGTGGGCAGAACTCGGTGACTACATCCTCTGGGAAGCGGTCACCTACGGCGGATGGTCAACCGAGGAGCGTTCGCTGATGCACCTGCCCGGCGTCCAGACTCTGGACGAAGTCAAGACGTCGGGGCGATACCGATTTCTGACTCCCGACCAGCTCATCGCGGAAGTCCGTGATTCCGACGGCGGCTACGGGCCGATCGTGCTGCACCCACTGGTCGGTGGCATGCCGATCGACGAAGCCTGGAAGTCGGTGCAACTGCTCACCGATGTCGTGTTGCCCGCGCTCGGTTAAAAGCCGAGCGACTGCGGCGGGGTCATCTCACTGACCAGCAGCGGAAGCGAGATCGCCCCGGTGCCGCCGGTCACCACCAGCACCCAGCGGCCGTCGACAGGCAGCTTGATCTGGATATCGAAGAAGGCGAATCCGGGTAACTCGGCGACGGAAACCGTGGGCAGTTCGAAGTCCAGCCGGATGGGCTCGTCGTCGTTCGGGGGCCTGATCTCGACGTCGATCCGCCGGTCCGAGTCGTCCGTCTCGGATTCGGTCAGCACCACCAGCACGAACCGGGCGAATCTGTCCGGGCCGACGGCGAATCTGGACACCACGCCGCCGGACACATTGAGTTTGTTATCGACAGCCGCGGCCGCTTCGGCCACGAATGCCCCCGTGATCATCACACGCAGAACCTACCGCGCCGTTGGGGCCGAACGTATGGCAGTGTCGGTGAGGTGGACGAGCGATCCAACCTTGCCAGCGAGAGAGCGCCGATAACGGGACGGACCGGACCGCCCGTGCGGTCGCCGACTGTCGGCGGACCAGCAGCCGGCGACCAAGGCGGATCTGTACGCCGCCGTGGACGCGCTACGTGGCGAAATGCATCAGCTGCTCGACCAGATCCGCACGTTGATCCAGGAAGCCAGCCCCGGTGGCGGCAGCCAACCGAGCGATCAAGCCGGCGAGGACTGGTGACGCTGGTTCAACCAGAATAAGGCGCGCGTCAGCATATCTAGGGCAAAGCTTCGCCCAAGTTGGGGCGATCGGCGTGATACTGAACGCTATGCCCGATCGCGAGCCTGAACTCAATGTGCTGGGGGGCCCATTGGAACCGTGCGGTACCGACCCGCTGACCGGGTTCTACCGCGACGGCTGCTGCTCGACCGGTCCGGAGGACCGCGGCAGGCACACCATCTGTGCCGTCGTCACCGCCGAGTTCCTGGAGCATCAGCGCTCGATAGGCAACGACCTGCTGACGCCGGTGCCCGAATACCGGTTCCCCGGCCTGTTGCCCGGCGACCGCTGGTGCGTCACGGCGCTCAATTGGCTTCGGGCGCACCGCGATGGCTGTGCCGCACCGGTAGTGCTGGCGTCCACCCACGAGCGCACCCTCGAAGTGGTGCCGCTCGAGGCGCTCAAGGAGAATTCCGTCGACGTGCCCGACGACCTGGGCAGCTTGTAGATGGCTGACGAGCTCCCGCGGGATGGCCTTGAATCCCTGCTCGACCAGAGTGAGCGCCAGAAAATGCTGGATCGACGCGTCGACATCGATAGCTGGGCCGGGGGAATATCGCAAGACCAAAAGGCGCGGGTGCCCGTCATCCGGATCGGTCGGCGCTGGATCAATTCGCTGTGGCTGCTGCCGATCGCTGCGGCCGGACTTCTGATCGCGGTCGCGTTGGCGCAGCAGTTGCGCCAATACGGCTGGATGCAGGACTTCATCGAGGCGTATCCGGGAACATCGAGTAGTTACGCGAGGCCCGTTACTTCGGGCTTCCCGGCATGGTTGCGCTGGCAACACCTGTTCAACATCGTCTTCATGATGTTCATCGTGCGAGCAGGGCTGCAGATTCTGGCCGATCATCCGCGGCTGTATCTCAACTCGGGCTGCCAGCCGGGTACCGCGTGGATGCGAATGCGCGATCCGGTTCCCGCGGACCGCATGGACCAGGACGACGCGGCCCGGGCGTGGACGGCGAAGGACGATTCGGTGGCCCTGCCGAAGTGGTTGGGGATACCCGGCATTCGGCACTCCATCGGGCTGGCACGCTGGTGGCACTTCAGTTTCGACCTGGTGTGGCTGCTCAACGGACTGGTGTTCTATGTGCTGCTTTTTGTGAGCGGGCAGTGGCGGCGGATCGTGCCGCAATCGTGGGAGGTCTTTCCGAACGCGCTGTCCACGGCAGTTCAATACGCATCACTGAATTTTCCGGCGAACCACGGATTTACCAACTACAACGGTTTGCAGATCATCGCCTACTTCGCCACGGTGTTCCTCGCCGCGCCGCTGGCGTTTATCACCGGCCTGCTGCAGGCACCGTCGATCGCGGCCCGATTTGGTTTTGGCCGGGGTCCGCTCAATCGGCAGGTCGCGCGCACTGTGCACTTCTCGATCCTGCTGTGGATGGTCTTTTTCATCGTCATGCACACGGTGATGGTGTTCATCACCGGGTTCGTCGGGAACCTGAATCACATGGTGTTCGGGACTAACACCCAGTCATATTGGGCGATCCCGATTTACATTGCGGCGATGGCCGTCATCGTGGCGCTGTGGCTGCTCGCCTCGCCGATCACACTGCGATACCCGGGCGTGGTTCAACGAGTCGGCCGGTGCGCTGGTGGGCTGGGTCAAGGCATTGATGGAATGGTCGCATCCGAACGCGACATATTCGGAAAAAGACATCTCACCGTATCTCTGGCCCAACGGTACGATTCCCGCTACCGACAATTACCGTCATCTACAAACGGGCAATTGGTCGGAATATTCGCTGCGCATCGAGGGGCTCGTCGAAAACCCGATCGCACTCTCCTACGGCGATCTTCGCGCACTGCCCAAACATGAAAACATCACCGCAGCATTACTGCATTCAGGGCTGGTCGGGTATAGCCAAATGGGGCGGTGTCCGCATGTCTGACGTCCTCGATATCGTTCGCCCGTTACCGTCGGCCCGCTGGGTGGTCTTCTACTCTTTCGCGTACGGGGCCGGACCACCCGAAGAAGGCCGCTACTACGACTGCCACAAGATCGGGCACATGCAGGAGCCGACGTGCCTGCTCGCTTACGAGATGAACGGCGCTCCGTTGAATGAAAGCCACGGTGCGCCGTTGCGACTACGCAATGAGCGTGAGCTTGGCTTCAAGCAAGTCAAATGGATCGAGGCGATCGAGTTCGTGGAGAGTTTCGACCACCTCGGGCTGGGACACGGCGGCTACAACGAGGATCACGAGTTCTACGGCTACCGGATGCCGATCTAGTCCAGCGGGCGGCGGACCGGGACGCCAGCCCGCGGCCAGCCTCGCGGCAACCCCGCCACCCCTTCCGCCGAGCGTGAATCTCACGACGCGACGCGCCGCTTGGCCGTCGCGTAGTTCACACCCGGCGGCACCTACGGCACCTTCGCCGAATACAGCCAGGCATCCCAGAGCGGCCGCAGCGACATATCGGCGTAGCCGGCGGCCAGGCCGGTGAAATCTTCAGTCACAGCGGTGCTATGTCGATACCGAGCGGTCCAATCCTGCAGCAGCGCAAAGAATTTGTCGTCGCCCAGCCGATCGCGCAGCGCGTGCAGAGTCAGCGCGCCGCGCTTGTACACGCGGTCGTCGAACATGTCGCGCGGTCCGGGATCGGCCAGCAGCAGGTCTTGCGGCAGGTGACGCAGCGCGGCGTGGTAGCGGCGAGCAAGCGCCTCGGCACTGGCGCCGCCGCTGTGTTCGGACCACAGCCATTCGGCGTAGCAGGCGAATCCCTCGTGCAGCCAGATGTCGCGCCAGCGCCGAGCGGTCACCGAGTTACCGAACCACTGATGCGCCAGTTCATGGGCGATGAGCCGCTCGTACGCCCGCGTGCCATCGCAGTGGTTGGCGCCGAAGATCGAAATCCCTTGGGCCTCAAGCGGTATCTCCAACGGATCGTCGGTGACGACGACGGTGTATCCATTCGCCAGCGGATACGGCCCGAACAGTTTGACGAACAGCGCCATCATCTGCGGCTGGCGCGCGAAGTCGTGGTCGAATTCTCGTCGCAGCCGGTCGGGCAACGCGGCCTGCATCTGCACCGGCGTCTTCGCCAGCCGCAGCATTTCGTACCTGCCGATCTGCAGCGTGATCAGGTAGGTCGACGTCGGTTCGGGTTGTTCGTAGGTCCACACGGTCTGCGCCGCCCGAACCCGCCGCGACACCAACTTGCCGTTGGCGACCGCCCGGTAGGCGCTTTCGGTGCTGATCTGGATATGGAATGCGGCCTTGGCGCTCGGGTGGTCATCGCACGGGAACCAGGACGCGGCGCCGTTGGGTTGTCCGGCCACCAGCACGCCCTCGGTCAATTCCTCGAATCCGACGTCGCCCCAAAGGGATCGGATCGGTCGGGGTGAACCGCTGTAGCGCACGACGATCGACAACACCGCCCCGGTCGCCAGCTTCGATGCCAGCCGGACGCGCAATTTCCCCCCACGAGAAGAGAATTGGGCGGCGCGTTTGCCGTTCACCGTGACCTTCGACACCGTCAACGCCTGCGACAGGTCCAAGGTGAATTGCTGCAACTCGGTCAGTGTCACCGCGGTGATGGTCGCCGACCCCGACAGCCGGTGGATCGCGACCTTGTACTCCAGGTCCAACTCGTAGCGCGACACCCGGTAGCCCGCGTTGCCGTTTTTAGGTAGGTATTCGTCGATCACCTCCGACGCCTTCACGCCGCGGTTTCCTCGACGGCGCGCTCGGACGGCTTCTTGCCGCTCGCCTTCTTGCGGCCGGGGTTCGGGGTTTTCCAGGGCCTGATCGGGTTGCCCTGCCAGCGTGTCGATCGCGGTACCTCGTCACCGCGCACCACCAGCGACGCGGGTCCGACTGTCGCGCCGGCGCCCACCCGGGCGGCGGGCAGTGCGACACAGTGCGGTCCCAGCGTTGCGCCGGCTTCCAATACGACTTCGTCCATCCGCATGATCCGGTCGTGGAACAGGTGCGTCTGCACCACGCAGCCGCGGTTGACCGTACTGCCCTTGCCCAGGGTCACCAGATCCGCCTCAGGCAGCCAGTAGGTTTCGCACCAGGCGCCTCGGCCGATGTGCGCGCCCAGCGCGCGCAGCCACATGTTCATCACCGGCGTCCCGCTGGCCGCGCGGGCGAACCACGGCGCGGCGACCGTTTCGACGAACGTGTCGGCGACCTCGTTGCGCCACACGAACGACGACCACAGCGGAAACTCGCCCGCCTTGATCCTGCCCACCAGCAGCCACTTCGCGGCAACCGTGACAACGCCGGCGATCGCACCGGCCGCCAGCAGGACCAGCCCGCCGCACAGCGCCGCCCACCCGATGCCGAATATCCGTGCCAGCGCCTGCAGCGCGCCCAGCACCGCCAGCCCGATCGCGACCGTCACGATCACGGGCAGCAACCGGAAGGTCTCCACCACCGCCCGCATCGCCCTCAGCCGCAAGGGCGGATCGTAGGTCGTCGCCGCGTCGGCCTCGGCGGGCTTGCGGCGCAACCGCATCGGCGGACTGCCCAGCCAGGACGAGCCGCGCTTGGCCTTCGGCGGGGTGGCCGACAGCACCGCGACCAGCCCGTCGTCGGGGACGCGGCGGCCCGGCTGGGTGATGCCCGAGTTGCCCAGGAACGCGCGTCTGCCGACGGTCGTCTTCGCCGCGTAGATCCAGCCCCCGCCGAGTTCGTACGACGCGACCATGGTGTCGTCGGCCAGGAATGCACCGTCCTCGATCACCGCGAACTTGGGCGTCAGCAGCACCGTGGAGATCTCGGTGCCGCGGCCGACCTTGGCCCCGAGTAGCCGCAGCCACGGCGGCGTCAGCATGCCCGCGTAGAGCGGGAACAGGTAGTTGCGCGCGGCATCCATCAACCGCTCGGTGGCCCACAGCTGCCAGCCGGAGCGACTGCGCACCGGGTGATGGCCCTCCCGCAGCCCGACCGACAACAACCGCACCGCGACCACGGTCAGCAGCGCGTACACCACGACTGCCACCCCGGCCGCGACCGGCGTCCACAGCAGCGCGGGCAGCACCGCCTGCGACAGCCGGCGGGTGTGGTGGACCGCCGCTGCGATCACCGCCAGGCCACTCCCCACCGCGATCAGCGGCAGCGAACCCAACAGCAACGACGTCAGTCCGTACATGGGCACCCACTGGCTGCCGCGCGGCGGCCGTTCGTCCGGCCAGGGGTGGTTGGCCTTGCCGGACTTCACCGCGGGCGAGCCCTTCCAGTACTGGCCGTTCTTGATCTTGTCGAGCACCCCGGAACCGGGCGCCACGTCGGCGTTCTTGCCGACGATCGCGCCCGGCAGCAGCGTCGTCCGCGTGCCCACCTGCGCGTTGTCGCCGATGATGATCTCGCCGACGTGGAAGGCGTCCCCGTCGATCCAGTGCCCGCACAGGTCGACTTCCGGTTCGACCGCGCTGCGGTGTCCCAGCGTCAGCAAACCCGTGACCGGTGGTACGGAGTGCAGGTCCACCCCTTTGCCGACGTCGCAACCCAGCGCGCGGGCGTAGTACACCAGCCACGGCGCCCCGGCCAGGTTCTCCGCGCCGCTCGCCTCGGCCAGCCGCTCGGCGCACCACACCCGCAGGTGCACCGACCCGCCACGGCGGTAGGTGCCCGGTTTCACGTTGGACAGCAATATCCGCGCGAACAGCACCGCGATGCCCATCCGCCCCACCGGCGTGATGAACAGGACGAACGCCGCCGCGATCAGCCACCAGTTCACCGCCACGGTCCACGGCACCAGATGCAGGGCGCGGGCGACGTTGTTGCCCAGCGCCAGCCAGGTCACCCACTGCAGAGCGGCCAGCGTCGCCAGCGGCACCGACAGCAACACCTGCGCGGCCTGGGTTAGCCGCGGCGTCGGCGCCACCACCCGCTCGACGACCTCCGGCGGCGGGTCCATCTCGTCGAGGAACCCAGCGAGTGAGCCCAGGCGCGGGTGGTCGTACAGATCGGCGACGGTGACCTGCGGATACTGCTGCCGCAGCGTGGCGACGAGCTGCGCGGCGGCCAGCGACCCGCCGCCGAGCGCGAAGAAATCCGCTTGCGGACCGTCTACCGTGGCCCCCAGCAGGTCGCGCCACAACTCGGCCAGCCGGCCCGCGGTGCCGCTGAGGTTGGCGGTTTCATCCGTGTCCGACCCGCCGGGCGGCGGCCAGGGCAGTGCGTCGCGGTCGACCTTGCCCGACGTGCGGGTGGGCAGCTCGTCGACGTGGACCAGGCGCGGCACCAGCGCGGCGGGCAGCTGCTTGGCCAGCCGTTTGCGGGCTTCGGTGAGGTCGAACGACGGATCCGGGCTCACCAGGTAGCCGACCAGCAGCGGCGTGCCGGTGGCGGTGTGGCGAACCGCGGCCGCGGCGCCGCTCACACCCGGAAGGTTGACCAGCGCCGAGTCGACCTCGCCCAACTCGATCCGGCGGCCGCCGACCTTGACCTGGTCATCGGCCCGCCCGCAGAAGAACAGTCCGTTGCGTTCCAGCCGGACCAGATCACCGCTGCGGTAAGCGCGATCCCAGTCCAGCGTCGGCATCGGCGCGTACTTCTCGGCGTCCTTCTCCTCATCCAGGTACCGGGCCAGCCCGACGCCGCCGATCACGAGTTCGCCGACCTCGCCGTAGTCGACGGGCCGGCCGTCCGACGTCGACGACCGCCAGATCCCAGCCGGGCAGCGGCAACCCGATGCTGATCGGCGCGACGCCGTCGAGTTGCGCCGCGCAGGCGACCACGGTGGCCTCGGTCGGACCGTAGGTGTTCCACACCTCGCGACCGTCGACGGCCAGCCGCTCGGCAAGCTCCGGGGGGCAGGCCTCACCGCCAAAGATCAACAGCCGCACCGCTTCCAGCGCTTCGGCGGGCCACAACGCGGCCAGCGCGGGCACGGTGGACACCACGGTGATGTCGCGCGTCACCAGCCACGGGCCCAGGTCCATCCCGCTGCGCACCAGCGAGCGCGGCGCGGGCACCAGGCAGGCGCCGTGCCGCCACGCCAGCCACATCTCTTCACAGGAGGCGTCGAAGGCCACCGACAACCCGGCCAGTACCCGGTCGGTGGGTCCAATCGGGTTGTCCCGCATGAACATCCGGGCCTCAGCGTCGACGAACGCGGCGGCGCTGCGGTGGGTGACGGCGACGCCCTTCGGCTTGCCGGTCGACCCCGACGTGAAGATGATCCACGCGTCGTCGCGGGTCTGCGGGGCGCCGGCCTGCCAACCCCGCGAGGAGCCCGGGCCCCTGACCAGTCCGGTTTCGGTGATGATCGCCACGACGCCGGCCTCGCCGAACACCAATTCGGCGCGTTCGTCGGGGTCGTCGGCGTCGACCGGGACGTAGGCCGCGCCGGCAGCCAGCGTGGACAGGATGGCCACGTACAGCGCGTAGCTGCCGGACGGCATCCGGATGCCGATCCGGTCGCCTCGGCCGATTCCCCGGGCGGCCAGCCAGCTCACACTGTCTTCGATGTCGCCGACCAACTCGCTATAGGTGAGCTGTACGGTGCCGTCGTCGAGCGCGGCGGCGTCCGGATAGCGGGCGGCGGTTTCGGTGATGACGTCGATGAGCGTGCGCGGGCCGGGTGCGTCGGGCGACAACAGGTACTGCGCAGGAACTTCAGTGACTGACGGCATGAACTGTGAAGCCACCCGATCTTTCTACGCTGAGATTGCCGCCACGGCTGTGAGTGGAGCGGCGCCCGAACAGTCTAATTTGGCAGTGTGACGAACAGCGCAGGGTCGGCCACGATGACGCTGGGCGCCACGTCGCTCATCCTGGTCGCGACGAACGGGGTCCGGTACACCCGGCCCTGGATACCGCACCCATTGCTCAGCACGGTGCCGATCTGCAGGCCCCTGAACGTGCCGTCGGCCTGCGGGTCCCACGACCAGAGGCGGGTCTCGTCCTCGCGGCCCGGCTTGTTGGTTTTGTCGCACCCCATGGGCGACTGGAGGGTGGGCGTGCCCTGCCAATGGCCGTCGGCGAAATGGAGCACACTCGTCGTACCGGTGCCCTCCTGCTGGTTGGATTCGGCCAACTGCGAACCCGCCGCCGCACAGCCGGCCGGCGTGCACACCGAACGAAAGGCCCACCATTCGGAAACGGCGGCGCCCAGGCCGGTCACCGTGCCGTCGATGGTCTGGTTCTGCAGGTCGAAGTCCAAGCGGTAGGTGCCGTCCAGGACCGGGGCGGGCACGTGTGGCGCGGCGGCGCTGGTCGCAGGGGTGTTGGCGACTGCCGCCGGATCGGCGATAGTGACGCCGTTCGGCGCGTCGCTGACCCGAGTGGTCACGACGGGGGCCACGGCTATCTGTCCTTGAAAGCCGCATTCGTTGGTGAGCGCGGTGGCAGACAACGTGCCCCGAAGGGCGCCGTCGGGCTGCGGATCCAGTGACCACGTCAGCATGACCGTGTTGGCTCCCGCGACGACCTGTCCGTCCGCTCCCAGGCAGCGCGGCTGGCTGAGTGGGCGCTCAACGGGTATCGACTGTCAGTGACCGTCGGCGAAGCGATAGTCACCGGACTGGGCGGGGGTGCGCGCCGCTTGGTGGTTGTTGGGGTCCAACCGGGTCGTGGTGGCAGCGCATCCCGCTGGTCCGCACGACGAGCGGAAGGCCCACCACGCGACGTTGTCGGTGGTGTGCACGGCGAACGGGGCACCATTGATTGTCTGCTTCTCGTAGTCGTATTCGAAGCGGTAGGTGCCGTCGAGCAGGACGGCGGGTCGCGGCGGGGCGCTGGCCGCCGGAGCCGAGACTACCGTGGCAGAGGCCGCCGTAGTCGGCTGCTCTTTCGGCTGTCTCATGGTGGCGATGACGCCGATCGCGGTGAGCAGCACCGCCGCTACAGCCGCTGCAATCAAAATCCGGGATCGCCTGCGCCGCTTCGGCTCTGGCGCACCGACAGCCGGTGTGCGCGTCGGCACGGTCACCGCGACCTGGGTCTCGACCGACCCGATCGGGGTGGCAGCGGCATGATCGATCCTGGTGCGATCACCCTCCCGGTGCGTCGCGCAACGCTGGGACAGCGCCGCTGCGAAGGCCTCGCATGTCTCGAAACGTTCGTCGGGATTCTTGGCCAGTGCCCGCGCCAAAACGTCATCGAGGTCCGTCAACTCCGGACGGAATTCGCTCAGCTTCGGCAGCGGCGCGGTGAGATGGCGGCTGATGACGGCCACCGGATTGGAATGCTTGTACGGCGGCACACCGGTGAGCAGGTGAAATGCGGTGGCAGCCAACGCGTACTGATCGGCGCGCGCGTCGATGTCGCCGCCCATCAGCTGTTCGGGTGCCGCGTAGGTGACCGTTCCCACCGTGAAGTTCGTGTCGGTCAGTCCGCTGACGTCGTCGTGTTACCGCGCTATCCCGAAGTCGGCCAACAAGATCCGGCGCTTACCGTCGTGTTCGGGATCGCTGAGCAGGATATTGGCCGGTTTGACGTCGCGATGCAGCAGCCCGCGCTGGTGCGCGTAGTCCAGTGCCCCGGCAACCGCGGTGATGACGGCGCACGCGTCGTCCGCCGGCATCCCGGCCGGATACCGGTCCCTCATCAACTGCGCGGCGTCAGCCCCCTGGACATAGTCCATCGCGATCCACAGCTGGCCGTCTGACTCGCCGCGGTCGTGCACCTGGACGATGTTGGGGTGCCACAGGGTGGCGGCGAGTTCGGCTTCGCGGAGAAATCTCTCGCGGAAGCCGGGGTCCGCGGTGGTCGGTTCAGGAAGGATCTTCAGCGCGTCGCGACGCGGCAACCTGGGGTGCTGGGCGAGGTAGACCTCGCTCATCCCGCCGCGCCCGAGCAACCGCAATATCGTGTACCCGGCGAAGGTTGCGCCGCTCTCCAACGGCATGCCGGGATCGTACCGCCGATACGGGCTCGCGGCTCGCGACCTCAGACGGGGCGCTGCTCGAGCCAGTCGGCCAGCGAGCGTCCGGCGTCCAGCACGTGTCGCTCGGCGATAGCGCGCGCCCGCTCGGCGTCCTTGGCGCCGAATGCGTCCAGCAGATCCTGGTGATCGTCGAGCGAATGCTTCTCATGGTCGGGGAACAGGGTAAGGAAGTTGGTCGGCACCACGCGGGCGGCCTGCTTGATCTGGGCCATCAGCCGCGGGGAGTGCGCGGCGTGGTGAATCTTCTGGTGGAAAAGCCAATTGGCCTCGCCGATGCTGTCGTCGCCGGATCGGGCGGCGACGTCCGAGGCGAGCTCGCGCAGCATCTCGAGTTCCTCGGCTCCGATGCGCTCCGCCGCCCACGCCGCTGCCTGTCCGGTCAGCACCCCGAGGATGGTGAAGCTGTCCAGGACGTCGGCGGGGCTGATGCCGATCACGGTGATTCCGCTGCGCGGGGCGACTCGAACCAGGCCTTCGAAGGAGAGCTCGAGCAGCGCTTCCCGCACCGGGGTCCTGCTGGTCGAGAACTCTTCGGTAATGGCGTCCAGGTCGACCCGGGAGCCCGCGGGCAGTGCGCCGGTGAGAATTCGGTCCCGTAGTTCACGGGCCGCGCGTTCCCGCACGGTGCCGGAGATGTCGATGGCAGCCACTCGAGCATCCTAGCATTTGAAATCTGATATATCAGATGTTAGATTCACGCTTATGTCTTCCAGGTCCCGAACCGACAAGATGGCGCTGGTCGCATTCATGCAGGCCGGCAGCACTTCGGTGTACGCCGGCTCCTGGCGCCACCCCGCGACCGAACACGGCTACCTCGACGCGTCCTACTACGCGAAGATCGGCCGCCAGCTCGAAGAAGGCTGCTTCGACTTGATGTTCTTCGACGATCGCCTGGCGATGCCGGGGGTCTACGGGGGATCGGTGGCCGAAGCGGTGACCTACGGCGCGCGGCCGGTCAAGCTGGACCTCGGCTTGGTGCTCGGGGTGCTGGCGCAGGCCACCTCGCGAATCGGGCTCGGCGCCACCTACTCGACCACGTATTACGCGCCGTTCCATGTGGCGCGCACCTTCGCCACCCTGGACCACCTGTCGGGTGGCCGGGCCGCATGGAACGTGGTCACCTCGGTCAACGACAGCGAGGCGCAGAACTTCGGTGTCGATGCACACCTCGGCCACGACGAGCGCTACGACCGCGCCGACGAGTTCATGGACGTGGTCGCCGGACTCTGGGACACCTGGGACGACGACGCGATCCTGCACGACCGGGCGTCCGGTCACTACGCGGACCCCGCCAAGGTGCACGAGCTCGGACACGTCGGCCGTTACTTCTCCGCGCGCGGACCGCTGACCGTGCCCCGCACCCCGCAGGGCCGGCCGGTCATCATCCAGGCCGGTTCGTCGGGCCGAGGCCGCGAATTCGCTTCGCGCTGGGCGGAATTGATCTTCACCGGCGACCCGGGCATCGAGGTCGCGCGCAGCCATTACGCCGACCAGAAGGAGCGCATCGCCGACGCCGGGCGCGATCCCGCCGCGGTGCGGATCTGTCCGATGACCTACGCGGTGGTGGGCGAGTCCGAGGCCCACGCCAAGGAACGCGAGGCCATGTTCCTCAATGACCTCGTCCATCCGATGGCGTCGCTGACGTTATTGTCAGAGCTGATGAATTACGACTTCGCGCAACACGATCTGGATGATCCGGTGACCGACGAGCTCATAGCCTCGGTGTCGGGCATTCGGGGACTGGTGCAGAATCTGCGCACGCACATTTCTTTTCAAGGCGGGGGTCGCCAAGTCACCGTACGCGACCTGGCGGGACATCGGGCGACGCTGTTGCAAGGGCCGCGATTCGTCGGCACCGGCGAGCAGGTGGCCGACCAGATGGCGGAGTGGTTCCAAGGCGGGGCGTGCGACGGATTCGTCTTGGCCGCAACGCATCTGCCCGGAGCGTTCGAGGACGTCGTGCGCATGGTGGTTCCGGAACTGCAACGGCGCGGGCTGTTCCGCACCGCCTACGAGTCATCGACGCTGCGCGGACACCTTGGGCTGCAACGACCTTCGGCCCGGACGTATGCCGATGCTTGACGGCCTCCGGGTGCTCGACCTGGCCACGTTGGCGGCCGCCCCGCTGGTCGCGACCTATCTGGGCGAGTTCGGCGCCGACGTGATCAAGGTCGAAGAACCGCGGCATGGCGATCCGATCCGGGGGTGGGGGAACCAGCGCGACGGCGTCGGCCTGATGTGGAAATCGATATCGCGCAACAAGCGCTCCATCACGCTGGATCTGCGCTGCGCCGAGGGTCAGGACTTGGTGCGCAGGCTTGTTGAGCACGCCGACGTCGTCATCTTCAACACCCGGCCGCAGACGTTGCGCAAGTGGGGTCTGGACTATGAGAGCCTGCGCGCGGTCAACGACCGGATCGTGATGCTGCACATCACCGGATACGGGTTGACCGGCCCGAAAAGCGAACGGCCGGGGTTCGGCACGCTGGGCGAGGCGATGAGCGGATTCGCCCACATCACCGGACAGGCCGGCGGGCCGCCCACGCTGCCGCCGTTCATGCTGGCCGACGGTGTCGCCTCGCTGAATGCCGCTTATGCGGTGATGATGGCGCTGTACCACCGCGACGTGCATGGAGCGCCGGGGCAACTGATCGACATCAACCTCATCGACCCGCTGGCCCGGTTGCTGGAGCAGACGCTATTGGGCTACGACCAATTGGGTCTGGTGCCCGAGCGGGCCGGAAACCGTTGGGACATCTCGGCACCGCGCAATACCTACCGCACCGCCGACGACCGGTGGCTGGCCATGTCGGGTAGCTCACCGGCATTGGCGCTGCGGGTGTTCCGGGCGATCGGCCGCGACGACCTGCTGGCGGACGCCGACTTCACCGACCCGCAGCGACGGCTGGCCCGTGCCCGCGAAGTCGATACCGTGGTCGCGGATTGGGTTGCCACCAAGACGCTTTCGGAAGCGATGGCGGTGTTCGAAGCGCACGAGGTGGCCGCCGCGCCGGTGTACGACATCGCCGATCTGGTCGGCGACGAGCAGCTCGCCCATCGCGAGGTGTTCATCTCCGTCGACGACGAACAGCTCGGGTCGATGACGGTGCAGGCCCCGGTTCCGCGCTTCTCGTCGACATCCGGGACGGTCGGCCACCTGGGACCCCGGCTCGGGGAACACAATGCCGAGGTGTACGGCGAGCTGCTCGGCTTGACCCACGATGACATCGATGACCTGCGAGCGCGAGGCGTGTTATGACTGAAGGACTTTGATGACTGATCTGCTTCGTCGTTCTGAACTGGCCGTGCCGGCCAGCAACGACAACATGTTCGAGAAGGGCGCCCGGTCCGGTGCGGACCTGGTGTTCCTCGATCTCGAGGACGCGGTGCCCGCGGCCTTCAAAGAAGAATCGAGAGCCAAGGCGATCGCCGCGCTCAACGACATCGACTGGGGCCGCACCGCACGCGCCATCCGCATCAACGGCTTGGACACCCCGTGGTGCCATGACGACCTCATCGACGTCGTCACCAAGGCCGGCGAGAACCTGGACACCATCATCATTCCGAAGGCGCGTACGGCGCGCGACGTCTGGTGGGTGGACGTGTTGCTCACCCAGCTCGAGTCGAAACTGGCCCTGCGCAAGCGGATTCGCCTCGAGGTGCTCATCGAAGAAGTCGAAGGCCTGGCCAACGCCGAGGCCATCGCGGCGGCCAGCCCAAGGCTGGACGCCCTGATATTCGGGGTGGGCGACTTCTCCCTGTCGCAAGGTGCGCGGGTAGACACCAACTTCGTCCCACTCGGTGAATACCCTGGCGATTTCTGGCATTACGCGCGGAACAAGGTCATCGTCGCGGCGCGCATCGCGGGCATTGACGCCATCGACGCGCCCTATCCCGACTACCGGGACCTCTCCGGTTATGAGCGCGACGCGCGCCGGGCGTCGCTGCTGGGCTACACCGGGAAGTGGGCGATTCATCCGGGCCAGGTTCCGGTCGCCAACCAGGTGTACGCGCCAACCGCCGACGAAATCGCCCGAGCCGAACACAATGTCGCGGCCTACCGGGAGGCCGAGGCCAAGGGCCGCGGCGCGGTCGGGGTCAACGGTGTGCTGGTGGACGCGGCACACGTGAAGATGGCCGAGCAGACGCTGGCGCGTGCCGCGCTGATCAACGGCAGTCGCTAGCTGTCTCCTCGGCATCGAAACTGCGACCAGGGCGCCCAAATCGCGAAAATCCCGCGCTGCATGCAGGCTCGAAGCCATCACCGCAGACTCGAGCTCACAGCCAACTTCGGCACATCTGATTGAGGATGTTCGCGCCGGGGTAATCCGAAGATTGATCAATTAGACGGTCGTCCAATAGAAGGGGCATAACGTGATCATCCTCGGCATCATTCTCGTAGTAGTCGGTTATGTGGCTACCATCCCGATCCTGGAAACGCTGGGCGGCATCCTCGTGCTTGTGGGTGTGATCTTGTGGATCCTCGGGGCAGTTGGGCGTCCGGTGGCCGGCCGCAAAGTCTGGTTCTAGCGAAGCGGATCGAATCGACACAGCGGCCAGGGTGGGGAAAATAGCCGAAATCCCGCCCTGGCCGCAGGTTCGATGCGCTCACCGCAGACTCGATGCGGCGGCGCCCCTCGCGCAGGAACTGCTCAAAACGCTGCCGCATTGATGCGTGCCAGACGAGCGTGATATCGCCGGTGATATCGCGTTAAAAATTCACCCATTGGTCACACGCGTACCGCTCCGAGACCCGCCACACGATTCACGACTAAGCGTCGTGTCGGTGCAGGAAGCCGTGCAGCAGTGCCTGAACGAGTTCCTCGACGATCGCCTCTCGCGATGGCTGCTCGGCTCCGAAATAGGTCGATCGCAGCGCCGCCATGCCGGCGATCATCGCCACGGTCGAGTACGCCGGCAGATCTGGCTCGCTGGACCGCATGCCGCGGATGCGCATGCCCTCGGCGCCGATCTGGCTGAGCACCGTCAGCGCCCGCCTGATGTCGGCAATGCCGGCGTCAGCTTGTTCCTCCTCGCTGAGCGAGTCCGATGCGATGAGCGTCGCCAGCAGACCCCGGTGGTCCACGAGCACGTCGTAGAGGTGCCCGACGAAGCGCCGGGTCAGCTCTTCTTCGTCCGTCTCCTCGGGAACGACCGACTCCCACGTCCGGCCGAACTCGTCGACGAAGTTGGTGAAAGGCAGCACCAGAGCCTCCCGGAACAGCCCGGCCTTCGAGCCGAAGTTGCGGAACAACAGGTGCTCGGTAACGCCTGCGGCCTCGGCGATTTCACGAGTCGTGGTGCTGCGGTAGTCCTGGCGAGCGAACAGGTCGCGGGCGGCCGCGAGCAGTAGCCGTCGCGGCTCGCCGCGGGGCCGGCGCACCGCCTGAGCCGGCGATTGTGCCGCCAATCTGGTTCCTCCTCGGGGTTGACGATTTTTAAGATAGTCTCCACTATCTAAAGAATCGAGCTGGCATCGAAAGGGGTACGGACGTGGGCGCTGTCATCATGCTAGGCACGCTGTTCGGCCTGATCGCCCTGGCGTTCGGCCTGGTCCTGCGATTGGACCCGGAAGCGCGGCGTGCGCCGGGACCCGAGAGCCAGCAATGAACACCCAGATGACGCCCCTGATGACGGGGGCCATGTATTTCGCTGTCGTCACGGGCACAGCGTTTCTGCTGATCGGCATTTACCTGAGCTATCGCCGCCGACGCATCCACCGCCTGCTACTACTCTGCATTTCGGCGATCTCGTTCTCCTGGATTGAGTCGCCCTACGACTGGGCGATGTATGCGCAGTTTCCGCCCGCCCTGCCCCGCATGCCGTCCTGGTGGCCGTTGAACGTGACCTGGGGCGGGCTGCCTTCCACGGTGCCCATCGGGTACGTCTCGTACTTCGTGCTGCCCGCCTTGGTCGGCACCGCGCTCGGTCGGTGGCTGAGCGCACGGTTCCACTGGCGCCGGCCGATCACACTGCTCACGGTCGGCCTCGCCGTCGGTTTCTGCTGGGCCTTCTTCTTCAATGCGATCACCGGGGCGCAGTTCGGAAACTTCTACTACGGCTACGTGATTCCCGGCCTTGCCATATTCGAGGGCACCAAGCACCAGTACCCGCTCTACGACTCGCTGGCGATGGGCGTGCAGATGATGGTCTTTACCTACCTGCTCGGTCGGACCGATCCCGAGGGACGCAACGTCATCGAGATGTGGGCCGACAAGCGATCGGGGAGTCGTCTGCAATCGTCGGTGCTGTCCATCGTCGCGGTCATCGTCGTCGGAAACCTGCTCTACGGCTCGGTTTTCGCGCCTCACCTGATCACAAAGCTGGGCGGCTGGGTGACCGCAGGGCCCACCGAGCAGCTGTACCCAGGGGTGCCCAACCAGCCCAAGTAGGAGACGACGCAGCGGTGGAAGAACCCGACGGGTCCGTGCGCCCGCTCGAACGCACCGAGGTGCTGGCCTACACGGCGATGATCGCCGGCGCGGGCAACGAAACCACCGTTCGGCTCATCGGATTCATGGGTCAATTGCTCGGTGAACACCACGATCAACGACGAGAACTCGTGTCGGATCCGTCGCTGATTCCTTCGGCGGTGGAAGAGACTTTGCGCTACGAGCCGCCCTCGCCTGTGCAGGCCCGCTACGTCGCTCGCGACACCGAGCACTACGGGCACACCGTGACCGAGGGGTCGCACATGTTGTTGATCAACGCATCGGCCAACCGCGACGAAGCACACTTCGACCGTCCCGACCGCTACGACATCCACCGCAAGGGTGGACATTTGAGCTTCGGGCAGGGACTGCACTTTCGCCCTCGGCTTCGGCTGGCCCGCCGCGAGGCGCGGGTCGCGTTCGATGGAGTCCTCAAGCGATGGGCGGACTGGGAAGTGGACTACGACAACGCGAGCCGGGCGCGGACGTCGAGCGTGCGGGGCTGGGCGCGGCTGCCCGTCAAGGTCCGATGACGAGGGCCGCGAGAGTGCGATTGGCTACGCGTTTCCCGAGCAGCGGTGTCAATAGCTTCACTTTCGCGGCGACCTTCGGCGGCAATATCAACTACTTGCGATTCGGGGTTAGAGGATATACCGTCGGCCCGACGGAGTCCTACGGATCTACCGGACAGGAGCGCGGTTATGCCTCGATTTCCCAAGCCGTCGGAGGGAAGCTGGACGCAGCATTACCCCGAGCTGGGCACGGACCCGGTGTCTTACGAGGACTCCATCAACCCCGAGATCCACGAGCTGGAGCGAGAGGCCATCTTCAAACGTGCCTGGCTGAATGTTGGTCGGGTTGAGCAGATTCCGCGTAAGGGCAGCTACTTCACCAAAGAGCTCAAGGTCGTCAACACGTCAATCATCTTGGTGCGCACGGCATCTGGTGAGGTCAAGGCGTATCACAATATCTGCCGACATCGCGGCAACAAGTTGGTGTGGAACGACATGCCGCTCGAGGAGACCAGTGGTGTGTGCCGCCAGTTCACCTGCAAATACCACGCTTGGCGATACGACCTGGACGGCAACCTGACTTTCGTGCAGCAGGAAGAGGAGTTCTTCGACCTCGACAAGAGCCGCTATGGGTTGGTCGGAGTGCATTGCGATGTGTGGGAAGGTTTTATCTTCGTCAACTTCGCCAAAACCCCCGAACAGTCGCTACGTGAGTTTCTGGGACCGATGGTGATGGATCTGGAGGGCTACCCGTTCGACCAGCTGACCTCGCGGTGGTACTACCGATCCGAGGTGAAGGCGAACTGGAAGCTGTACATGGACGCGTTCCAGGAGTTCTACCACGCGCCGGTACTGCACGCGAACCAGTCGCCGACCGCGTATTCGAGGGCCGCCGCGGAGGCTGGTTTCGAGGCGCCGCACTATCGCCTGGACGGTCCGCACCGGTTGGTCAGCACGTCTGGTGTGCGGGCCTGGGAGATGCCCGACGAGATGCGCAAGCCGATGGATGACATCTGCCAGAGCGGACTGTTCGGGCCCTGGGCAGAAGCCCGATCTGGGCGAGATGCCAGTGGGGCTGAATCCCGCGAAATGTGATCCCTGGGGACTGGATTCGTTCCAGCTCTTCCCCAACTTCGTCGTGCTGTTCTGGGGCCAGGGCTGGTATCTGACCTATCACTATTGGCCGACGTCGTACAACAGCCACATCTTCGAGGGCACGTTGTATTTCCCGCAGCCGCGCACTCCGCGTGACCGGGTCGCGCAGGAGCTCGCGGCGGTGACCTTCAAGGAATTCGGTCTGCAGGACGCCAATACGCTGGAGGCGACCCAGAGCATGATCGAGTCGCGGGTGATCGACAAGTTCGTGCTCAACGACCAGGAGATCCTGCTGCGTCACCTGCATAAGGAGACCGCGGCCTGGATCGACGAATACCAACGCACCAGCGCGGCGGGGGTGTGAACACGATGCCCCAGTGCTGCCAACCGAATTCGCCGACCTCGAACCCTTCACCGAGTGGTGCCTGCCCACCGAACCCGAACGCTACGCCAAGCGGCTGGCCAGCTCGATGACCCAGTTGAAGGCCTTCTACGACGCGATCACCCCGCGCGCCGAGGAAGCCCTGTCCTACTGCGACAAGTTCCCCCTCGACGAGTTGCCGGACGACGTCCTCAACCTGATGCACCTGCTGTATTCCATGATCATGGTGTCGTTTCCAGTGGAGTGCTGGAAACAGCCCCGAGTGCCCGATTCCGGTGCCGCCACCCTGGACTGCATATCCGAGCCCGTACCGTGACCGACGGTGTGACCGTTCTGCGCGCGGCCCGCTGGGCCGACGTCGACGCCGGCCAGGTCCGCTGGCCGGCAGTCGTGGTCATCGACGGCCAGCGTATTACCGCCGTCAATCCCGAAGGACCACTGCCGGATTCGGCAACGGTCGTCGACCTCGGCGACGTCACGCTGCTGCCCGGTTTGATGGACATGGAGCTCAACCTGCTCATCGGCGGCCCAGGCGGACCCGAGGGCCTGCCCGCCCCGATGCATGGCGTCCAAGACGACCCCGCCTACCGCACCCTGCGTGGTGCGGTCAACGCACGTACCACGCTGGACGCCGGCTTCACCACCGTGCGCAACCTGGGGCTGATGGTCAAGACCGGTGGCTATCTGCTCGACGTCGCGCTGCAGCGCGCCATCGACCAAGGCTGGCATCCCGGCCCACGCATCTATCCCGCGGGACATGCCGTCACTCCCTATGGCGGGCACCTGGATCCGACGGTATTCCAGCGCCTCGCACCCGGGATCATGCCGCTGTCGGTTGCCGAGGGCATTGCCAACGGTGTGCCTGACGTGATTGCGTGCGTTCGCTACCAGGTTCGCCACGGCGCAAAGCTGATCAAGGTGTCAGCATCCGGTGGAGTCATGTCACACAGCACCGCCCCGGGCGCCCAGCAGTATTCGGACGCGGAGTTCGCCGCGATCGCCGACGAAGCCCATCGCGCCGGGGTGCTAGTGGCCGCACATGCCGTCGGCGACAAGGCGATTCAAGCCTGCATCCGCGCCGGCATCGACTGCATCGAACACGGCTTCCTGGCCACCGACGAGACGATTCAGATGATGGTCGATCACGGTACTTTCCTGGTCTCGACCACTTATCTGACCGAGGCGATGGCGATTGATCGGATCGCGCCGGAACTACGCAAGAAGGCGAACGAGGTCTTCCCGCAAGCAAAAGCGATGCTGCCCAAGGCGATTGCGGCCGGGGTACGGATCGCCTGTGGTACCGACGCACCGGCGATCCCGCACGGCCAGAACGCCAAGGAACTCGGGGCGCTGGTGGCACGCGGTATGACGCCCATGCAAGCGATCCGGTCGGCGACGGTGGTGGCCGCCGAACTCGTCGAAGCCGACCACGAGTTGGGCCGTCTCGCACCCGGTTACCTGGCCGACATCATCGCCGTGCCCGGCGATCCGTCCCGCGACATCAGCACCACTCTTGAGGTTTCCTTTGTCATGAAGGACGGCCAGATCTACAAGTCGGCCGGTGCTTGAGCAGGAGACAGCATGGAACTCACCGAAAACATCCTGTGGCTGCTCAAGCAGGCCTTCTACTTCTCGCTGACCACGGTTAACGACGCGATCAGCGTGCACGGGGTCAGCACCGCACAAATCGGTGTACTGCGCCAACTCTCCAACGAACCCGGCCTGTCCGGCGCCGACCTGGCCAGGCGGCTGCTGATTACCCCGCAAGGGGTTCAACTGGCGCTCACCGCACTCGAACGCCGCGGGCTGGTGGAACGCAAACCGGACCCCCAGCACAAGCGCATCCTGCGGGCGTACCTGACCGAACAGGGGCGCAAAGTCGCGGTCAAGGTTGTCAGCGATGCGGTGGCCGCTCACGAGAAGGTGTTCGGCGTCCTAAGTGCCGAAGAGCAGGCGACGCTGCGTGAATTGCTGGGCCGGGTGGTCGAAAAAGGCACCGGTCACGAGCTGACCGAACGCAACATCTCTAGTACTTGATATGAATCGCAAGTAGTTGATACTCTGCGTAACGATGCAAGAATCCCGCGCCCTGGCCGCGCCGCCGGACACCGACGGTGTCGCCACCGAAGAGGTGACCATTGAGCTGGACCGACGCACTACCACGGTGGCCTACAGCAAGGGGGATACCTTGCTGCAGACCGCCCGGATGGCGGGTCTGGTTCCCCCGTCGTCATGCGAGGTAGGTTCGTGCGGAACGTGCATGGCCCGGTTGACCGAAGGTTGCGCTCGGATGCTCAACAACGACGCGCTCGAGGACGATGAAGTGGACGAAGGCTGGGTGCTGACCTGCCAAGCCCTGCCCACCAGCCGCACGGTGCGGGTGGTTTACGAATGAGCACCCGGGCTGCCAGGGTGGCCGTCGTGACCGGCGGCGCCTCGGGCATGGGTGAGGCGACCTGTCGCGAACTGGGTCGCCGGGGGCTGAGCGTCGCGGTGCTCGACGTCAATGAACAAGCAGCGCAACGCGTTACCGAAGATCTCCGCGCGGCCGGGACCACGGCCATCGGTGTCGGCGCCGATGTCACCGACCGAGCCGCCGTCGAGCAGGCGTTCGCCAAGGTTCGCAGCGAGCTGGGGCCGGTGTCGGTACTGGTGACCAGTGCCGGGATGTTCGGGTTTTCCCCGTTCGCCGAGATCACGGTCGAGTCCTGGAACAAAATCATCGACGTCAACCTGACCGGCACTTTCCACTGCTGCCAAGTCGCCCTCCCGGACATGGTGGCCGCGAATTGGGGCAGGATCGTGATGATTTCGTCGTCCAGCGCCCAGCGCGGATCACCATTCGCCGCGCACTATGCGGCATCCAAGGGCGCGGTCATCACCCTGACCAAGTCGCTGGCCCGCGAGTACGCCCCGCACCGGATCACCGTCAACAACATCCCACCCTCGGGCATCGAAACCCCGATGCAGCATCAGGCCCAAGCGGCGGGAATCCTCAAGTCCAACGAGGAAATCGCCGCCAACATCCCACTGGGTTATCTGGGCACCGGAGCCGACGTCGCCGCGGCGGTCGGTTTCTTGTGCTCGGAGGAGGCCGGCTACATCACCGGACAGGTATTGGGCGTCAACGGCGGAGCGGTGATGTGAGTGTGACGCAGGGAGGTTCACGATGACGCGATCTGGTAGGCCCCCGGAGGGCTCCTGGACCGAGCACTATCCCGAATTGGGCACGGGCCGATATCGTTCGCCGACTCCACGTCCAAGGAGTTCTACGAACTGGAGCGTGAGGCGGTGTTCAAGCGCGCGTGGCTCAACGTCGCCCGCGTCGAGGAGCTGCCCCGCGTCGGTAGCTACGTCACCAAAGAGATCGAGGTCGCTGGGGTATCGGTGATCCTGGTCAAAGGACGAGACAATCGCATTCGCGCCTTCTACAACGTCTGCCGCCACCGCGGAAACAAGTTGGTGTGGAACGACTTTCCGAATGAGGCAACCCGCGGAACATGCCGCCAGTTCACCTGCAAGTACCACGGATGGCGCTACGATCTCGACGGTGCCCTGAAATTCGTGCAACAGCAATCGGAGTTCTTCGACCTCGACGTGGCCGACTATGGGCTGAGCTCGGTGCACTGCGACGTGTGGAACGGATTCATCTTCATCAACCTCGACGCCGAGCCGCGGCAGAGTCTGCGTGAGTTCTTGGGTCCGATGGTCACCGGGCTCGACGGCTACCCGTTCGACAAGCTGACCGAGCGCTACGAGTGGGTCGCGCACAACAACAGCAACTGGAAAATCTTTGCCGACGCGTTCCAGGAGTACTACCACGTGCCGTCGCTGCACCCCCAACAGGTGCCTCCGGACGTGCGTGACCCCAACGCCGGATTCACCTGCGGCCATTTTCAACTCGACGGTCCCCACCGGATGGTGTCGACGGCGGGACGGCGCCGCTGGCTGCTACCGGCGGAGATCATGTATCCGATCGAGCGCGTCACCCAGAGTGGACTTGTCGGCCCGTGGCGCACACCGGACATCGGCGAGCTGCCGGCCGGGCTGAATCCCGGTGGTATCGAGCCCTGGGGAATCAGCAATTTCCAAATCTTCCCCAACACCGAGATATTGATCTACGGCGGCTGGTATCTGCTGTACCGATACTGGCCCACCTCCCACAACACGCACCGGTTCGAGGCCTCCACCTACTTCCACCCCGCGCGCACCGTGCGGGAACGCATCGAACACGAAGTCGCCGCAGTGGTGCTGAAGGAATTTGCGCTCCAAGACGCCGGCATGCTCGGCGGAACGCAGGCCGCGCTGGGGTACGGCATCGTCGACGAGTTTCCGCTCAACGACCAAGAGATCCTGGTGCGTCACCTGCACAAGATGGTCGTCGACTGGGTCGACGCTTACCGGCGCGAAAAAGCTCCAGCGCCGGCGGGGGTCTGACCATGCCGGATGCCTTGCTGCCCACCGCGTTTGCCGAATTGGAAAGCTACGCCCGAATCTGGTGCCTGGCCACCGAAACCGAGCGCTGGAACGCGCGGACCGCCAGCACCATGGCCGAAATGCACCGAGTTCTACGACGCGTTCTTCCCGCGTCTCGAAGAGGCCATCGACTATTGCGACAAGTTCACGCTCGACGACCTGCCCGACGATGCGCTCAACCTGTTGCACATGATCTATTCGCTGATCATGGTTGCCATGGCGGTGGAGATCATGCACCAGGCCGTCCCGACCGACGCCGCCGACGCGGTGATGATCCGCACCGACGAACCGGTGCCCTGACCAAATAGGAAGGACTGAGCATGAGTCTGCTCACCATCACCAAGCTCAGCGACTCCGTCGGTGCCGAAGTCACCGGCCTGGATCCGGCCACTTGGGCCTGGCCCGGACGACCCGGTCGGTGAAGACCATCCTGGATGCGTTGGAGGACAACGGGGTTCTCGTCTTCCGCGGGCTGCGGCTCGAGCCGCAGGCGCAGGTCGAGTTCTGCCGGCGCCTCGGCGAAATCGATCACTCCTCGGACGGTCATCACCCGGTGCCCGGCATCTACCCGATCACCCTGGACAAGTCGAAGAACTCCTCGGCGGCGTACCTGAAGGCGACGTTCGACTGGCACATCGACGGCTGCACCCCGATCGAGGACGACTACCCGCAAAAGGCCACCGTCCTTTCGGCCTTCCAAGTGGCCGAATGGGGTGGCGAAACCGAATTCGCTACCTCCTACGCCGCCTACGACGCGCTGAGCGACGAGGAGAAGGAGCGGTTCGCCACCTTGCGCGTCGTGCACTCGCTGGAGGCATCGCAGCGGCGCGTCACCCCGGACCCCACCCCAGAACAATTGGCGCGGTGGCGATCCCGTCGCACCCACGAACATCCACTGGTCTGGACACACCGCAGCGGCCGCAAGTCGCTGGTGCTGGGCGCCTCGGCCGACTACGTCGTCGGCATGGACCTCGACGAAGGTCGCGCCCTGTTGGCCGAGTTGCTCGAGCGCGCCACCGTGTCCGACAACGTCTACAGCCACACCTGGTCGGTCGGCGACACCGTCATCTGGGACAACCGTGGTGTCCTGCACCGGGCAGCACCATACGACCCCGGCTCGCCCGCGAGATGCTGCGCACCACCGTCCTGGGTGACGAACCGATCCAGTAGAGGAATCGCGAATGACCAAGTCGCTGTTGTTCGTCGAGAGCAAGCCCGTCTCAGTGGATCTCGCCGAGGAATACCACCGTTGGCACGATGAGGTGCATCTTCCCGAGATGCTGACCATCGACGGATTCGTGTCGGCACGACGCTGGCAGACCGACGGCGGATCCTTCATCACGCTGTACGAGATCGACACGGACGTCGACACCGCCCGCACCAACCTGCGGACGGCGTTCGCTTCGGGGCGTATGACCAAACCCGTTGCGGTGGAGACACAACCGCCGCCGGTACAGCGCTATCTGAGCCTGGTCAGCGAGCTGACTCGCTGACCGGCCGGCGCATCGTGGCCTCGCTGATACCCGCGGGAAGGCACGCCCGACGACATCGCCGACGACGCACTGTTTCTTGCCACGTCCTCACGATCGACGGTGGTAGGACAGCTCCTTCACTCTGACCGTAGAGTGTTGACGTCGGTCTCAATGCGAAATTGCCGCTCCTGAAAGGTTTTTGATCGCGGGTCCGGGGAAGGCATAGGGGCATGCCAAAAGCGATTCCGCTCGAATCCGCAATCCATATCGCCCTGAACATCGCCTGGCTGGTCGGCGCGCTGGTCATTGCCTACGCGCTCGGTGTCGCGCTGTCGTGGCTGTTGCGGCGGGTGAACGGCCGCAGTGCGGTCATCAGTGACATCGAGGTGCTTACCCGGGGCCCGGTGCGGGCGACGTTGATGGTGATCGCCGCGACCAGTGCGGTGCATCACCTGTCCAATTCGACTGTGACGACACGCGGTTGGCTCGAACCACGTCCTGGTCATCGCGCACCTGGCCGCCACAACATGGTTGGTCGCCAGCCTGGTACTGGTCGCCGAACGGCGCGCGGTCGCGCGCTTCGCCGGCGGTGACATCGACATCGCCGAGGCCGACCGGCATCGGCGCAAGGTTCGCACCCAGATCACGTTGCTGAGACGGATAGTGGTCGCCGTCGTCGTCGTGTTCGGCTTAGCCGCAGTTCTGGTGACGTTCCCGGCATTCAGCAACGTCGGCAAGACGCTGTTCGCCTCGGCCGGTGTGTTGTCGGTGGTGGCCGGCCTGGCCGCGCAGACCTCAATGGGTGCGGTGTTCGCGGGAATCCAGATCGCGTTCTCGGACGCGATTCGGGTCGGCGACGTCGTGGTGCTCGAAGACGAATGGGGCCGCATCGAAGAGATCACGCTGACCTACGTCGTCGTGCATCTGTGGGATGAGCGGCGGCTGGTCTTGCCGTCGACCTACTTCACCAAGACGCCCTTTCAGAACTGGACGCGCAACGCCACCGCCCTGCTGGGAACCGTCGGAGCTCGACGTCGATTTCGCCGTGCCGTTAGACGACATGCGTAACGAGCTGGACCGGTTGTTGCGCTCCAACGAGCTGTGGGACGGCCGCGTCGGCGTCCTGCAGGTAACCGATGCGGTGGACGGCTACGTGCGGGTGCGCATGCTGGTCAGCGCCGCAAACGCGCCTGTTCTGTTCGACCTGCGTTGTGAGGTCCGCGAAGGCATCGTGCGGTGGCTGCAGCACGCCCAGCCGGGTGCACTGCCGCGGCGCCGGATCGAGCCCGCGGAGCTGAGTGACCCTGCGGTCGCGGCCGTTAGCGGGGCGGCGACGGAGGTCGACGCCCAGACAATGGCTTGTTCAGCGGCAGTCCCGGCGCGAAGCGGCGCGCCCGTGCCTCCGAAGGTCCTAGCGACCAGGACGATGCAGACCGCCGAGAATTCGCGAGTACCTGACCACGTAATGAGGTGATGAAGCGCGAAAGCTGTTGCTGGATAACGAGCTAATGAAACGCGATCGGCATCGTCAGAATTAACCACATGGTCAATACGGTGGTGCGGGTTTGAACCCGCACCACCAAGCCTTGTCGGCGGTGCCAACGGCGCCGAAAAAGATGCAAGTCTGCCCCGCTAGGGCAGTATTCTCCGATTGGCAAATGCCACGTATCCAGTAGGAGCATCCAATGACGACACCGCAGCCCGGCTGGTACGACGACCCACAGGACGCGAACGCACGGCGTTACTGGGACGGCCAACAGTGGACATCTCACCGTCAGCGAAAGCCCAATCCGCAGGCACCCGCCGCGGCCACGCCGTCGCCTCCGCCCGAGCGGACCCCCGTCGCGCAGGCGTCGGCGCCTGCGCCCGAGCAACCGCCCGCAGCGGCCCGCGTCAAGTCCGGCGTCAGCAAAGTCTGGTTCTGGCTCGCGGGGTTTGCTTTGGTGCTTGCCATTGCCGCCCTGGTGGCCGGGCGCGTGGCACTCGGGTCGTTCCTGCCCGGCATTCTGCTCGTCGCCGCGATCGCGACCATCGGCGCGATCGTCACGTTCCGGTCGGATAAGTCAGGCCTACGCAAGGCGCTGATCGTCACCGCCATGGTTCTCGTGGTCGCCGTAGCGGTACCTGCGAGTTTGAAAGTGGTCTACCCCGTCTATCACCGCTTCTTCGAGAAAGGGGCCACCCAGGCTTCCCCGGCGGGGACTGCCGGCCCAGGGACTGGCACGCCCGGGACCGGCACCCCGGCAACTGCCACCCCGGGGACCGTCACGTCGGGCATCTTGGTGGAGACGGGTGACAGTGGCAGCGAAGCCACTTTTGGGTATATCGATCCCACCACCGGCAAATACTCGAAAGTGTCGTCCTTCAAGCTCCCCGAAACGGGCGACCCCGACGCCCTGGAAATATCACCAGATCTGACCAGATACGCCGTCGCAAAGGCCGACAACGCCACGTCGAGTTCACCAATGCGCGTCGGATGGATGGACACCAGTGGAAAATTCACGCCAGTCAGCCCCGCCCCGACCGCGCCTGGGGATTTTCCCCGAAGCGCACCACCGATCTACAGCTCGCCCGTCTTCGACGGAGCGGGGAACTTCTACTACTGGTCAATTCAAGACGGGACCAATCACCTCTACAAAGTGCCGGCAGGATCGGCATCGAACGCACAAGAGGTCACGCCAACCCCTAAACTTCAGCAATTCCCCTTACGCAACCCGGACGGCACCCTGAATTTCAATTGCCAGAACATCCGCGGCATGTGGCTCGGATCCGACTACCGGGTGACCGTCACGACTAATATCGGTCTTCCCACTAGCCCCTCCACTCCGTCCAGCTCAGGGTTCGTCATCGCCAAATTCCCCGTCTCACACGACACCGATGGCTGCCCCGTGGTGGACTCGAGCAACCAGAACGCAACAACAGTGTTCGACTTGGGCATTGAAAACGCGAATCAACCAGTACCCAACCGAGACTTCAGCAAAATTGCCTTCTACACCAGTTCCTCGTCCGGCGGAATCTACGTCGTCGGCGTTAACGGCAACGGCCAACCCGCCCATATCGCCTCCGAAAACGATCTCAAGCATTTCCCCAACTTGAAGCTGATCAGATGGTCATAAATTGACTGGCCGGCAACCGCGCTGAAGCCATCACCAAGCTCACCACTGGATTGACGGTCCACGATTTCGGGTATCTGCTGGCCAGACGGCCGCGCCACCAACAGCATCTTCGCACTGGTGCTGGGCATGCTGGCGTTCCTGTTCCTGGTGTCGTCGACGCTGGTGCTGTGCGCGGAGACCAACGTCGCCGTGGCGGAACGGCTGCACCCCCGGGCGCTGCTCACCCCGTTCACCGACGATGCGGTCCTCACCTCTGCCGACCGCAAGACCTACACCAAAAGAGCCAAAGCCGAACGTGTCAACGCCTTTCAGCGCGTCAGCGTCAGGTTCAACGACCTCAACGACCACGACAAGGTCACCCGCGATCCGTGATCGCCGTCCGGTTAAGCTCCTGAACTGTGAGCCGTTGGATCGTCATCAATTTCCCGGCGTGGCTCGTGTTGATTGCGCTCATGGTCCTGATCGTGGGCGGAGCGGTGCTGCTGCAGAAAATCCTGCGAAGTCGCTACCCGCGGCTTGCCGGCGATGCGCACAACGATGCCACCCGCTTCGCGTTCGGCGCCATCTGCTTCGTGTACGCGTTCTTCGTCGGTTTCATGGCGTCCGCGCTGTGGAGTCAGATCAACACCGAGGACGACCAGGTACGCAACGAAGCGGCGGCGGGCGTTCAGCTGGCCCGAGACCGCAGCGTGTTCGACGCACCCGACAGTGACCGAATCCGGCAGACGTTGCTGGACTATCACCGCGCGGCCCTAGCCGAGTGGCCGATAGTCGCCAACGGCGGCCAGGCCTACCCGGAGGCCGACCGGGCGCTCAAGCGCGTTTACCTCGCCTACGAGCAGGTCAACGCGCACACCGATATCCAAAGGTCTTTCCTCGCTACATCTTTGACGAACCTCGACAAGCTCAGCCAAGCGCGCACCACACGGGTGTTGCAGGCCGGAACCAACGCCGATGGTCCACCCTGGTCGATGTGGTCGGTCATTCTGCTGACCAGCCTGCTGGTCGTCGGCTGCGCTGTCATTTACGGCATCGAGGAGCCCCGGCTGAGCTACGTGATGGTCGCGACCGTCGGAGTCCTGGTGGCGGCCAACCTCTTTCTCATCATGGAGCTCGCGCACCCCTACATCGGTGAGATCGCGACGTCCCCGCAGCCGTTGCAGGACGTCATCACGGTGCTGTCGGAGCCTTAGAAAGCGGGTATCCCGTCTCGGTGCGGATGCAGCGCCCCCACCGGCGAGGTGAGCGGGAGATGCAGGGCGTCAACGATTCCCGGCTCCGCATCGCAGACCCACGGGATGGCGTTGACGGCGCGCATGCCGGTGGCCAGCAGGCCGTGGTCGTTGTGGCTCTCGCCGGGACGGTAGCCGACTTCGAATTCCGCGTCGAAACTGGGCTCGCCGTCGATGATGACCCGCCAGATTCCGTCGGTCCCGCCGGTTCTGCCCTTCGGCCAGTCGGGTGCGAGGTCGTCGGCGATGCGGTCGACGTGCTCGATGGTGATGACCTCGACGCCGTCGACCACGCCGATGCAGCATGCCCGGGTCGCGCCGACCGTACCGGCTTCGACGGGCCCGAATGCGGTGGAGAGTCGCACGCGGGGTGGGCGAAAACTCGCATGTCTCGCGGATGTCGTCGAGCTCGACGCCCAGCGCATCGGCGACCATGGTGATCGCGGCACCCCAGCCCCACCGCAGTACGCCCGGAGCCTTCAGCCCACCTTGGTAGTCGAGCGGCTGGCCGAATCCGAACAGATCGCGCATGTCGTATTCGGCCGGATACTCCGAATAGTTGGTGATCTCGATGCCGCGCACCGAATACACCTTGTGCGACATCGACATCAGTGCGATCGGGAACAGGTCGGCGCCGAAACCCGGCTCGATGCCCGACGAGAACAACGAGCTGCCGCCGGCCTCGGCCGCGGCGCGGATCTTGTTGACGACCTTCGGTGGCAGCGAGCCGCGCGGGTAGACCAGTCCGGAGATCGCCGTCGTCACAACGTTCTTGCCGGCGGCCAGGATTCGGCACAGATCGCCGACCGCTTCCTTCATGCGTGGCGGCGCCGGCGCGGCATAGACGACGCAGTCCGCATCGCCGCCGAGGATCGCTGACTCGTCACGGGTGGCGTGCACACCGATCGCGTCGATGCCGGCGAGTTCGCCGGCGTCCTTGCCGTCCTTGCCGTCCGAGTGCACCCACACCCCGACGAGTTCGAGGTTGGGCCGATCGGCGATGGTGCGGATCGCGTACTTGCCGACTCCGCCGGTGGCCCAGACGGCGACTTTGTAGGTGGCTTTCATTTCGTCGGTTTCCTTTTCCAGTGCGGACTCTTCACTGCTTCGAGGGCTTCGGTGACGTAGCGGTACAGCGGCCGTGCGGCCTTGGCTTGGCGCACCCACTGCTGGAACGCGAAATCGGCTGCTGCGAAGCCGAGTTGGACCAGCAGTCCGGGCCGGATATCGGCGTCCGGGTTGACGCCCATGCGCACGGCGATCAGCTTCGCCGCGCGTTCTTTGTCGGCGGGTGTGTGCACGGTGAGTGTGCCGAGCAGGTCTGGGACTACGAGCAGGGCTCCCCGCCACTCCTCGGTGTCGGCCTCGTCGAAGGAGCGGGTCCGGGTGATGATGGCGTTGATCAGGGCGACGTCGGGTGCCTCGCCGGCGGGTCGCTGTTCGAGCAGGTTGACGATGGCCGCGCCGCCGTGGCGAACGGGCGCCAACAGCAGCTCCTCTTTCGTCGGCACGTGCCGGAAGAAGGTACGCGGTGAAACCCCTGCGGCCGTGGCGATTTCGTCCGTCGTCACGGCGTCGTACCCGCGTTCGATGAACAGCCGGAATGCGGCGCGCCTGATGTCGGCCCGGATCTGTGCGCGTTGCCGATCACGCAGCGACTCTCCGTTCATCGGAAGCAGCCGGTGCCGCCGTCGACGTGGATGGTCTGCCCGGTGATGAACGTGGCGTCGGTGCTCAGGAGGAACGCCACCAGCGCGCCCACGTCGGTGCGAACATCCCCGACGCGCTTCAATGGCACGCGTCGGACCGCCTTCGCGTAATCGTCTGGTGCGAAGGACTTCCAGAATTTGACGCCGTCGGACTCGGCGAATGGGCAGATGACGTTCACCCGGATGTTGTCGCGCCCCCATTCCAGCGCGGCCACCTTCGACAGCCCACGGATTCCTTCCTTGGCGGCGGCGTAACCGCCCCACTTGGGTTCCCCGCCGGTGCCGGTCCCCGAACCGAGGTTGACGATCGACCCGCCGCCCTCCTTGACCAGGACCGGGTGCACGGCCTGCATCAGCAGGAAGGTCGCTCGTGGGCCGACGTCGTAGCCGAGCGCGAGGTCCTCGGTGGTGATATCGACGAATGCCTTGGGCTCGTTGGTGGCGATCGCGTTGTTGACCAGACCGTGCACGGTGCCGAAGGCATCGAGCGCGGCAGCCACGATCCGCTGGGCGCTGTCCGGGTCGCGCAAGTTGGCGACCAGCTTCTCGACGGGCCCGAGCGCCTGCAGCTCTTCGGTTGTCGCGCGGAGCTTCTCGTCCTGGATGTCGACCAGCAGCACCGACGCACCGCGTTCCAGCAGTGCGGTGGCGACGCCCTTGCCCACGCCCTGGGCGGCGCCGGTGACGATGGCGACGTGGCCGCGCATCGAGTCGGGGTGGGTGTAGGTCACGCTAGTTTCCCTTCTGGGGCCCCATCTGTAGCCGTACGCCGCAGTGCATCTCGTATGTGCTGCGCACCCCGCCGGCCAGCTCGATGAACTCCACCGGGGTGCCGTCCGGGTCCTTGACGAAAAACATTCGCACGCCACCGATCTCGAAGGGCTTTTGGTCCGGCGGATAGCCGGCGGCGGTGATGCGGCGGTGGGTGTCGTCGAGGTCGGGGACCGACAGCGAAATGTTGTGGATCCCGGTGATACCGCGACGCGGGGGTTTCGCCGTGCCTTGTTCGGAGGCTGGTCTGCCTCCGAGCGAGAGCAGCTCCACCATCAGCCCGCCCAGCAGGCCGCCGACGACGCGGCCCTCCTGCTTACGGGTTGCGTGCAGCGCCGCATCGAAAGGCTCTCCGGAGATGAGGGTTTCGAAGACGACGTCCATGCCCAGCACATCGCGGTAGAACTGCAACGCGCGGTCCATGTCGGTGACCCCGACCACGAGGTGGCAGAACGACACGTCGGTCAGGACGGCCGGGCTCCTGGCAGCCGTCACCGGAAGCCCGCAAGATTGGGCGCCGGGCGGCCGGCGAACAACGGCAGGTCCAGATACGTCTTGATGCCAGGTTCCGCGGCGCAGACGTCGGGGATGGCGTTGACGCAGTGGTTGGCGGTCACCACGACGCCCGGGTTCTTGATCAGACCCTCGGCGATCGTCTCGGGTTGCAGTCCTTTGAAGGTGAGGTTCACGGTGGGGTCACCGGTGATCTCGACCTCGAAGCGCTCGCCGATACCGCCGAAATTCCAGGCCGGGTCCAGGTTTTCCTCACCCATCAGCCAGTTGACCGCCGCCGTGATCACCGGCTCGCCGTCGACCAGGGCCTGCCAGCGGAACCTGCGCGCGGCCACGGTTCCGATGGTGATCGGAAATGGTTCGTAGTCGATGTCAGAGGTGGCCACGGCGATTTCCTGGATCGTCCTGATGTTGGGGTCGATGCGAAATCCCATGTGGTCGGCGATCATTCGCACCGACTGCTTGAACCCCGCTTCGAGCAAGCTCGCCATCGGTCCCTGCACGGCTTCCTCGGGAGTGCCGCCGAACCCCATGATGTAGCGCACGACGTCCGGGGCGTTGTAGGTGCGAATGTCGGAGAACTCCTCGGCGCGCACGTGGGTGACCGCCGACGACAACCCGGACACCATCAGCGGAAACCGCTCGGTGATGCCGCCGGGATGGATTCCCGAACCATGCAGCGTCACCCCACTCTCGACGGCGGCGTCGGCGACGGCTTTGTGGCGCGGGTTGCCCAGGTCCGGGTACACCCAGCCGACCGGGGTCACCACATTCTTGCCGGACCGCAGAATCGCAATGACCTCTTCGTCGTTGGGTACCAGCGGGCTGTACACGACGCAGTCGGCGTCCAGCGCCAGCACCTCGTCGATGTTGTTGCTCGCGACGACGCCGAGCTCGCCGATTCCGAGGATCTCGCCGACGTCGCGGCCGTTCTTGTCCGCGCTGTGCACCCAGCATCCGGCCAGTTCGAGCTGGGGATGATTCAGCACGCACGCGATGGCCGCCTTGCCGACGCCGCCGGTCGCCCATTGAATGACGCGCAGCTTGGACGGGTTACTCATCATTGACCTCCCACGACTGAAACGGCAGAGTATGACTAACTGGCAGTGACTGTCAACGATGTCGCGGAAAGGTCATGATGAGCGTCCTCGAAGGCAAGATCGCGATCGTCACCGGCACCAGTCGCGGCGTGGGCGTCGGAATCGCTCACGAATTGCTCCGGGCAGGCGCGACGGTCGTCGGCTGCTCGCGGTCACCCCTGGAAAACATCCCCGGCATCGACGCGGACTGGGCGGCCCGCGCGTCGCAAAAGGTTTGCGACCAAGGTGATTACCACTCGATCGACACCTTCGTCGCCGACGTCGTGGACAGCCATGGCCGGATCGACATCTTGGTGAACAATGCCGGCGGAACGGTCCCGGCACCGCACGCGGAGAGCATTCCCGAACTCGTGCAACGCATTCAGGGCGCTCCCCGCAGCGACGACGACTTCGGGCGCACGGCGCTGTTTCACGCATTCGCGGTGCAGATGAACCTGATCAGTCCGCTCTGGTTCGCCATCCGCGCGTACCGGCAGATGCGCACCCAGGTCGGCACGGGCTGCATCATCAACATCTCCAGTGGCGCCGGACATCCGGCCGGCTCACCGACCTTGGTCTCCTACGGCGCGGCCAAGAGCGGGCTCAATCATCTGACCCGCTCGCTCGCCGAGGAGTGGGGGCCCAAGGTCCGGGTCAACTGCATCGCCTTGGGCCCGACGATGACCGAGAACTTCCGCTCGTTCGTGCTGCCCAAAGATGACCCGACGGGCGAAAAGTATTTCGCCGCAGTGCCATTGCGCCGCGCGGGGGAGCCCGCCGAGGTCGGCCGCGTCTGCGTCTTCCTCGCCGGCGGCGACGCGGACTTCGTCAACGGGACCACCATCGAATGCGACGGCGGCATGCTGCCCGGCGTGCTCTACGACGCGGGGCTGAAGACCATCACTGATCTGTTATGAAGGCCAGCCCTAGCATGCGCCGAGCGTAACGCGACGGCCAAAGATTGAGCAGGATCTCGCCGTGGCGCTACGCTCGCGAAACATGGACCGCGACCCGCAGCTTGCCAACCAGACTGTCGTCGTCATCGGCGGCAGCGCCGGCATCGGCCTCGAGACCGCACGCCATGCGCGCAGCGAAGGCGCCGAAGTCGTCTTGACCGGACGCGATGCCGACCGGCTCCGGGCGGCCGCCGCTGACGTCGGTGCGCTGCATACCGCGGCATTCGACGCCAACGACGCGGCGGAGCTGGAGAACTTCTTCCGCACCCTGCCAGGACCCGTTGACCACGTCCTGGTCACCGCCGGCCGGCCAAGCTACGGACCACTCCTCGAGATGTCCGCCGCCGAGGTGCGCGACGCGCTCAGCGGCCACGCCTTGCTCGGACTGCAAGTCGCGCGAAACGCCAAACCCATCATGCGGCCCGGCGGAACGCTGATATTGGTCGGTGGCACCGGCGGTCGTCGTATCGACCACCGCCTCGGCATCATCTCCGCCGCAACCGCAACGCTGCCGCCACTGACCGCGGCACTCGCACTCGAACTCGCCCCCATTCGCGTCAACTTGATCGCCGCGGGGTTCGTCGACACACCACTGTCGGCCGCGCTGCTCGGCGAACAACTCGACAACCGCCGCGACGAATTGAGGAACAATTTGCCGATCGGCCGAGTGGTCACACCCCAAGACGTCGCCGCCCTGGCCGTACACCTGATGGTCAACACTGCGCTGACCGGCGCCACCTACGACATCGACGGCGGACAGCAATTCGTCTGAGTTTTGTGCTCTGATACGTTCCGGGCATCACCGATTACCGCCAACGACGGGGGAGGCACCGTGTATCGGACAGTTATCGCCGCAATGGGCATCGCAGTCGTTGCCGGCTGCACAGGCACGCCCCAGGCCGCCGCGGACAATCTGGTCTGCACGCCGATAATGTGTTCTTTCCTGACCCCGTCCCGAAACATCGGTTGCGAGATCGACTTTCAGCGCGGCAATGGCATTCCGGACCAGGTCTACTGCCAGTCCACCAACGCGCCGCAGTCGGTGACAATGTCGGACACCGGCGAGTTCAAAACCTGCACCGGAGAATCATGTCTGGGCAACCCGGGTCAGGGCACGGCTACCCTCCCGTATGGCGACAACGCGGGAGTCGGGCCCTTCAGCTGCTATGTGGAATACGCCGGAGTTACCTGTACGGTCGTCGCAGGCCATGGCTTCAACATCTCCAATGAGGCAATCACACCCGTAGCGGGGTAAGTCCCAGGACAGCCGGCGCTGTCCTGAGATGTCAAATTATTGTCCTCTGATGTCAAGACGCACGGCGCTGTGCTGCGGCAAAGTGGTGTTCGGTGGTTGATCCACCGCCCTCCGGACAAAGCGGTTCGGGGCGCAATCCACTCGGAACGGAACACCAGCATGAACTCCAGCAACATCGAACACGTCGACGTGTTGATCATCGGTGCCGGCATCTCCGGCATCGGCGCTGCCCACTACCTGCAGAAGATGCAGCCGGCCAAGACATTCGCCATCGTGGAGGCGCGCGCCGACATCGGCGGAACGTGGGACCTGTTCCGGTATCCGGGTATTCGCTCGGACTCTGATCTGCACACGTTCAGCTACGAGTTCAAGGCGTGGGAGAACGAGAACGCGATCGCCGGCGCGGACGCCATCATGTCCTACCTTCGCGAGACGGTGGCCGAGCATGGAATCGGCAACGCAATCCGCTTCGGGCACAAGGTGATCGAAGCGGCCTGGCACACCGAGGACGCCCGCTGGCTGGTCGAGATCGAACGCGTCGATTCCGGCGAACGCGTCACCATGAGCTGCGGCTGGTTCTTCTGCGCCAGCGGCTACTACCGCTACGACCAGGGATTCACCCCGGAGTTTCCCGGCCGGGAGCGGTTTACCGGGCAGATCGTGCACCCGCAACTCTGGCCGCAGGACCTGGACTACCGCGGCAAGCGGGTCGTCATCATCGGAAGCGGCGCGACCGCGGTCACCTTGGTACCGGCCATGGCCGAAACCGCCGGGCACGTCACCATGTTGCAGCGCTCGCCGACTTACATCGTGCCGGTGCCGTCCAAGGACCGCATCGCCAACGCCCTGCCCAAGCTGATCGGCCGGAAGCGCGCCCACGCCGTGACCCGACAGAAGAACATCGCCAAGCAACGGATGGTCTTCCGGCTCTGCCAGCAGTACCCCGGGGCCGCGCGACGACTGATCCGCCACCTCAACGCCAAGCAACTTCCGACAGGCTATCCGGTCGACGAGCACTTCAAGCCCGCCTACAATCCATGGGACCAGCGGGTGTGCGCGGTGCCGGACGCCGACATGTTCAAGGCCATCCGGGATGGCCGGGCGTCGGTGGTCACCGACCGCATCGAGACCTTCACCGAACGGGGAATCCGGCTGGGGTCCGGCCGCGAGCTGGACGCCGACATCATCATCACCGCCACCGGACTGAACCTGCTGGCCTTCGGCGGCATCAGCCTCACCGTTGACGGGGAACCGGTCAACGTCGGTGAGAAGGTGGCGTTCAAGGGATTCCTGCTCAGCGACGTCCCCAACTTCGCGTACGTGTTCGGCTACACCAACTCGTCATGGACGCTGAAAGTCGGGCTGGTCTGCGAACACTTCTGCCGGTTGTTGGCGCACATGGACGCGCACGGCTACGACGTCTGCCGCCCGGAGCTGCCCGGGTCGATGGCGACCCGGCCGCTGCTGGAAATCACTTCCGGCTATGCCCAGCGCGCGGCCGCTCAGCTACCCAACCAGGGCGCGGATGGCCCTTGGCGCACCTGCATGGATTATCGCGCCGACCACAAAATATTGCGCGAGGGTCCGGTCGACGACGACCACCTGCGTTTCACCGCGTCATCGTCGACGTACCAACCCGAGCCCGCTTTGGCCGGCTAGCCCGATGGTGGCGACCCGCTTCGCCCGGCTTAGCCGCGCTCGCGATCGCCACTGCTTTCGACTGAGGAGCACACACCATGGAACTGATGGGACCCGTCGACCTGCTGTTCTTGACGGCCGAGTCGCGCGAACATCCGCTGCATGTCGGCACATTGCAACTGTTCAAACCGCCGCGGGGCGCGGGGCGGACCTTCGTGCGGGAAACCTACCAGGACATGTTGCAGCGGACCGAGGTGTCCCCGCTGTTCAGCAAGCGCCCCATGGGATTTCACGGCGCATTCACCAATCTCGGCTGGACGACCGATGACGAGGTCGACCTGAGTTATCACCTACGGCGAGATGGCTTGCCGGCCCCGGGCCGCGTGCGCGAGCTGCTGGAGCTGACCTCACGGCTGCACGCCAACCTGCTCGACCGGCACCGTCCGCTGTGGGAGATGCACGTCGTCGACGGACTCAAGGACGGTCGCTTCGCGATCTACTCGAAGATGCACCACGCACTGGTGGACGGGGTGTCCGGAGTCGCACTGATGCGCCGGTCGCTGGCGACCGACCCCGACGCCGAACTGCGTACCGCATGGCAGCCGGCGCCCCCGCGAGCGCGGCAGGACCGATCCCGCCCGGGCCGGCTGCAACGCCTCGGCGGGATGCTGGGATCCGTTGCGGGCCTTGGCCCGTCGACCCTGCCGCTGGCGCGTGCCGCGTTGCTCGAACAACAGTTGACGCTGCCGACGGGGGCACCGCGGACCATGCTCAATGTCCCGGTCGGGGGAGCCCGGCGCTGCGCGGCCCAGTCGTGGCCGATGGACCGGGTCAAGGCGGTCAAGGACGCCGCCGGGGTGAGTCTCAACGACGTCGTGCTGGCGATGAGTGCGGGTGCGCTGCGCTCCTATCTGGAGGACAACGACGCACTGCCCGACGCGCCGCTGACGGCGATGGTCCCGGTGAGTCTGCGCAATGACGGAGACTCCATCGGCGGCAACATGATCGGGGCGGTGTTGTGCAACCTGGCCACTCACCTCGACGATCCCGCCGAACGACTCGAGTCCATCCATTCTTCGATGCACGCCAACAAGCAGGTGATGTCGCAACTGCCGCGGGCCCAGGCACTGGCGTTATCGCTCGCGCTGGTGAGCCCCGCAGCGCTCAACACGCTGCCCGGCCTGGCCACCGCGACCCCGCCGGCGTTCAACGTCTGCATCTCGAATGTGCCCGGTACGCGGGATCCGTTGTACTTCAACGGTGCCAGGATGGTCGGCAACTACCCGATGTGTCTGGTGCTGGACGGACAGGCGCTCAACATCACGCTGAGCAACAACGCCGACAGCCTCGACTTCGGCCTCGTCGGCTGCCGCCGCAGCGTCCCGCATCTGCAGCGGGTGCTCAGTCATCTGGAGACTTCGCTGAAGGATCTAGAGCGCGCGGTCGGTCTGTAAGGGCTGCGCGCCCTGCGCTTAAACTCTGCCGACTGCCGGCGTTCGGAGTTGCTCGCGGTAGGCGGCCGGCCCGCTACCGAACCAGCGTCTGCAGGAGCGGGTCAGCACGCTCTGCTCGGCGTAGCCCAGCTCACGGGCCAGGTGCGACAGGCTCATGCCGGTGGTGTGCAGGTACCGGTCGGCCGTCTCTCTGCGGACCTGATCGACCAGCATCGCGAAGGTGGTGTCCTCGTCGGCGAGTCTGCGCTGCAATGTCTTTGGGTGCAGATGGAACTGGTCGGCGACCACGTCGAGCGTCGCCGCCCCGGTGGGCAGCAACTGGCGCACGATGGCGCGCACCGATTCCACGATCCCCGCACCCAACGGGGTGATGCTGCTCAGGTAGTCGACGACCGCGCGATGGGCGACGCCGTCGTGGTTCAGCGGGCGGCTCAGGTCGGCGGTGCGCACGGTGAAACCCGAAGTGCGCGCGGCGAAGTAGGGTGTGCAGCCGAAGTATTCGACGTAGGTGGCCCGGGGTGTCAGCGGGTCATGCGGCAGATGCACCGACAGCGCCGAGTATCTGGTGCCCATCAGCAATCGGAACACTCCGAGTGAGACGCCCAGCGCCAGTTCCAGTGTCTGCGGGCTGCGGGTCGCCTCGCCGAGTAAGAACTCGACCGCTATGAACGACTGCTCCGGGTTGTCCGACGGCGTGATGTGGATGGAGATCACCGGGCTATAGGCCGCCATGAAGGTGTTGAAGATCGCCAACGCGTCGGCCACCGTCGCCGCGGTGCGGGCCGCCACCCCGACCGGCCCCAGGATCTCGATACCCTGCCGTTGCGCCAACCGCCGCCCGAAATCCGGCGTGGCCGTTGCCTCGGCGGCAGACTCGGCGGCCCGTATCGCCGCCCGGAACGGAATGAACGCGTCATAGTTGCCGATGTCCTGTTCCCGGACGCCCGCGGCACGAAGCAAGGCGGCCGGGTCGCCGCCCAATTCGGCAACCAGGCCGGGGTAGTTCGAGAGCGCGGTCCCGCGCACCACGGACACGTCGTTGACCTTCAGTGGCCCACGTCGCTGTGTCAAGGTCCAGTTACAGCCGTTCGCGCGATGCGACAGTGCCGTGCTGGGTCTAAGTTGAAGCTAAAGCCCTACCAGCGAAAAGGAGTGACAAATGACAATTCGATTCCAATACAAGCGAGGAGGATGGTTTCAATTCTTCGGGATCATGCTTGGAATCGGAGCAGCATTAGTTGTTTCCATTGTGTGTTTTATCGCCGGCTTCAGTAAGAACAGCACTGGGAATATCGTAGTCGGGTGTATCTGCCTGGTAATCGCCATATGGGTTGCTGTCGGTATCTGGCGTGCTGGAAAACGCGACGGAGTTGACTATTTAAGGCCATGGAAACACTAACCTTGGCCGGTGAATTCAACTAGTCGCTCTTCGATCCGAATCCCGGGGGTCTCATCTTCAGCTACTTTCGCCGCCACCATGAATAACGGCGTGGTCGGTCGTGTTGCGCATCCTGGCCCGCATCCTGGTCTGCATCCTGGTCTGCATCCTGGTCTGCATCCGGGTCTGCATCCGGGTCTGCATTGTCAGCGCCACTAGTCCCCGATCGACGCAGCTGGTCGGATCCGCTCGGGTCATTACGGCCGAACTCGTACGCCCAATCCAGCGTCCAGACCCGCAGCGTGCAGTCAATGCCGCCCGACACCGCGATGCACCCGTCGGCCGACATCCCCAGCGAAAAGACCGACCACGCATGGCCGCTGAGGGTGCGGAGCAGTGCTCCGCTACCCACGTCCCACACGCGCAGCGTGGCGTCATAGCTGCCAGATACCGCTACACGACCATCGGCGGACAACGCCACCGTGAACACTCGGTCAGAGTGGCCGGTAAGGGTGCGCACGCAGACCCCGCTAGCGACATCCCACACCCGCACCGTCTTATCGCCGCTGGCGGACACCGCGATACGGGCGTCGGCTGACACCGCCACCGAGTACACCCTCTCGGTATGGCCGGTCAAGGTGCGCACGCAGACTCCGCTAGCCACCTCCCACACCCGCACCGTTGTGTCATCGCCGCCGGACACCGCGAGCCGACCATCGGCCGAGAGCGCCAGCGAGGCCACCTTTTCGGTGTGGCCGGTCAGGGTGCGCCGGCAAACGCCATTGGCCAGATCCCAGACCCGCACCGTCGTGTCACGGCTGCCCGACACCGCGAGCCGGGCATCGGCCGAGACCGCCACCGAGTATGTCTCGGCGGTGTGACCGGTCAGGGTGTGCCGGCAAACCCCGCTTGCCACATCCCACACCCGCACCGTCTTGTCACCGCCGCTGGACAGAGCGACCCGACCATGGGCGGTCAGGGCCACCGCCAGCACCTGATCGGTATGGCCAGTCAGGGTGCCCTTAGCCACGCCGCCAGCCACATCCCACACCCCGAGAGTCTTGTCGTTACTGGACAACGCAACCCGACCATCAGCAGACACCGCCACCGCGAGCAACCCGCGGATGTCATCGCTCAGGATGCGCTGCGGCCAACCGTCCTGCAGGCGGCCACGCACACCCAAACCGCCCAACGCACGCCAGAGCTCCACCAGTCGCGGGTCTCGCCGATAGCCGGGGATGGCACGCGCGGTGCGCAGCGCGGCCGCGGCGCCAGGCCCATCTCCTGCCGCCAGCAACTGCGCGGCGCGGCGCGTCGCGTCCTCGACCTCCGCTGCGCCCGCGAGCACCTCCTTCGCGCTGCGCGGACGCGCGTAACTCCAGCCCGCGTGGTAGCCGCGCTCCGTCGGCACCTCCCACAATCGCACGGTGCCGTCGAGGCTTCCGGAGACCGCGACACGACCATCGCCCGACAGCGACACCGAGCGCACCCAGTTCGTGTGGCCGCTCAGGGTGCGCAGGCAGACCCCAGCGCCCATATCCCACACCCGCACCGCACCGTCGAAGTTGCCGGACAATGCCAGCCGCCCATCACCTGACACCGCGACCGAACACATCAACGTATGGCCGGTCAGGTTGTGCAGGCGGGTCCCGGCGATCAGGTCCCAAACCCCTACGTGACCATTCATGCTGCCGGTCACCGCGCGCCACCCATCGGTCAGCGCCACTGAAAGCACCGAGCCGCCGTGGCCTTTCTGCAACCAGGACCCGCTGGCAACATGCCACACGATAAACGTCTGATCATCGCCCTCACCGCCGCTGCCCGACACCGCGATCTGCCCGTTGGGCGACACAGCCACGGAAGTCACGCCATTTTCGTGGCCAGCCAGGGTGCGCAGGCAAACCCTTGTGTTCAGATCCCACACGCGCACCGTCGCATCCGACGCGCCACCGGAAAGCGCGATGCCCCCATCGCCCGTCACCGACACCGACGACACCAAACCTTCGTGGCCAGTCAGGATCCCCAGGCAAACGACATTATCGAGATCCCAGACGCGCACCGTGCCATCGGTGCCGCCAGCGGATACCGCGATGCGCCCGTCACCGGATATCGCTACCGAGGACACCAAAGCTTCATGGCCGCTCAGGGCGCCCCGGCAAACCCCGCGGTCCAGATCCCACACCCGCACGGTCTTGTCATCGACGCCAGCTACCGCGATGTGCCCATCGGCCGAGACCGCCACCGCGGACACTGCACCTTCGTTGCTGGCCAAGACGCGGGCGGCAAGGTCATTTTGCCGTCGGGCGGCTTGCAGCGCGTCGGTAATGCGGCGATCCCCGGGCGCCTGCTCAGCAAGGGCGACGAGCAAGTCGCGAGCGGCTGCGGTGTCGTGGCGTTCCAGATGTACGGATGCGAGCAGCAGACCGGACTCGGGCCCAGGATGAGAAAGGCCCGCGCCCTCCAAACCCTTGACGAGGTCTGTGTCGGTGATCTGGGCGCCTCGCCAGCGCAGCAGTCCGAAGTTGTAGACGCTGTGCGGATGGTGTGGGTCGGCTTTCAAGGCCTGCTGCCACAGCTGCTCGGCGTCGGCGGTGCGGCCGAGGTCGAGCATGGAAAGGGCCTCGTTGTTGAGCCCATCGGCCAGCATCGCCGCCGCGTCGGGTTTGCTGCGCGGATACGCCGCACCGACTAGCTGTCGATAGACGGTGACCAACTCCTCAGCGATCTCATCCATCCGTCGGGGCCTTGTCGCGGAGTCTGGTTCCAGGCAGCGGACCAAGAGATCGGCAACGGTGTCCGGCATGGCAGGGATCCCTGGATCCGCGACCCAGGGGTCTTCCCGGAAGGCCACAAACGCCTCAGCGGCCGCTGATCCGTGCCGACACGGCAGCTCACCAGCAAACATTTCCCACACGCTGATCGCCCACGACCACACATCCGTCGCCCGAGTCAGCGGCTGGGGCGAAGCGCCCGCGGTCGCGATACGAGCCGCGGCAGCCTGCTCGGGCGAGCAGTACGCCGGGGTCATTCCGCCATAACCGGCGGACACACTTACACCAGGAGCCGACGCGGCGGTTTCGCCGGCCACGGTCCGCGCCTTCGCCAATCCGAAATCGGCCACCTTCACCACCCAATCGGCGGTCAACATCACATTGGCGGGCTTGACGTCCTGATGAATCAATCCGCGCGAATGGGCATGGTCCAAACCCCACGCAAACTGAATCGCCACATCAACAATCCGCGCCAGCACCTGCCCACTGGCGCCCTCGTAGAGCCGCCCGGAATTGATCGCCTCGGCCAGGCTGCCGCCCTCGACCCACTCGGCAAACACCCGCGGCAACCCGTCCAAACGGCGAACATACACACACGACACGACGTGGGGATGCAAACCCAACCCCACCCATGCCTGGGCTTCCACCTCAAAGTCGACCAACCGCTCCGGCGAGGACACCAACTCCGGGCGCGGGGTCTTCACCGCCAAGTCCATGCCCCAGCCCCGATGCTGTACCCGGCACACCACGCCCATGCCCCCCGAGGTGATCACCTGCCGCACCTCATAGAGGTCCTCGACGACATCACCCACCCGCCAGAAGGCGTTGCTACCCGCATCGGAACCAGATCGATCAATGCTCACACGACCACGTTTACCAGGTCGCCGGGTCAGCACGTCGCGAGCGCCACGTGCTCAGCGATCTGTTACAGGCACGCAGGCCCGCAGTGTATTTCGCCAACAACATCGGGGACGCCATTCTGACGCTGTCGACAATGCGGGCGTTAGGCGAAATGTTCACCGCCCCACTCACGCTGATCTGTCCCAAGTTCGCCTTCGATCTGTGTTTCCGCGAGGTGAGTCGGTGTCATGTCGATATCAGGGGATTGCCCCCGCAGGGACTGCGGCCACTGGGACCAGCCCCACATCGACCCCTCGACTACGAAACATTGGCGTGGGAGATCGGCGCTGTCGATGTGTTCATCAACACCGGGCCGTGGAACCGGACGCCCGCGGCACGAAGCAAGGCGGCCGGGTCGCCGCCCAATTCGGCAACCAGGCCGGGGTAGTTCGAGAGCGCGGTCCCGCGCACCACCGACATGTCATTGACTTTAAGCGCCCTCAAGCGCTTCTAGGCCAAGGACGGCTCACCCTCCTCGAAGCGCAGGCGCAGCAGTGATTGGCTGGCGCGGCGGTCACGTAGAGCTCGCCCGAACCGCCGATGCACACATTGGTGGGCAGTGATCCCGCTGGCAGGCCCAGCGTGGCGCGGCGGCCACCGTCAGCGTCGATGACGTCGATGCGGTCGGCGGCGGTCAGCGCGACCCATGCCTCGCCGCGTGGGCTGATCAGCATTCCGTCTGGCCAACCGTTTTCGAAGGTGTGCAGCAGCCGCGGCTGCGACCATGTCGGTGCCCCAGCCGCGGCCAGCTCATAGGCCAACAATCCGGACGACAGCGTCGCGGTCACGAGCAGCGCGCGCGCATCGCCCGTGAACCCGAGGCCGTTGATGAACACCGGTCCGTGCTCGACGATCCGCTCCGGATCGGACCCGTCCAGCGCGCACGCCCAGAGCCATCCACGTGGAGCGGATTCCCCTGCGTCGAAGCCGGTTTCGCCCCTGGGGCATCACGGCGCTGGCCGTTCACCCGGGCACCTACGCGACCAACCTGGGCCGCTACATGGACCGCGCCACCGCCAAGAAGTTGTTGGCGATGAGCACCACCACCTTCGCGCCGGAGAACATGAAGTCGGTGGCGCAAGCCGCCGCCACCTCGGTGTGGGCCGCCACCGCAGCGTCCCTGGCCGGCCACGGCGGGGCATACCTGGCCGACTGTCAGATCGCCGAGGCCGCCCCAGCCGCCACGGATCCCGTTACCGCGCAACGCCTCTGGTCGTTGTCTGAACAGTGGGTCACGGGCTAGGTCAGGCGGGAGCGGGCCTGAATGCCGGCGAGCAGCATGTCGCCGCACTGTCCTCGCATCTGATCAGACCGCAGATCCGTGTCTCCAAATGTCAAAAGGTTGTCTCCGACTGTCAAGACGCTCACCGGGTCGGTGGCGCATTGTGGACCCAGCGAACAACAGCGTCATCACGGCCCACGCCGACGGTGGCGCCCGCGCGGAATACCGGTCGCGCGCGAAATGGGAGATGCAGCGATGACGACGTTCGAGACGCGACGCGTAGTGGTCAACGGCGTCTGCTCGCCCGTGCTGATCGGCGGTGCCGGCGAGAGCGGGGAAGCCGTGGTTTTTGTCCACGGCAACCCGGACGCGGGCGGTGACTGGGAACCGTTGATGAAACCTATCGCCGACTTCGCCGTCGTGGTGGCCCCCGATATGCCGGGTTTCGGCGGTGCGGACAAGCGAACTGACCAGGACTACACGCTGGCCGCCTATGGCGCCCACCTGGGCGGTGTGATCGATCAACTGGGTATCACCGCGGTGCACCTGGTAGCCCACGACTTCGGCGGCCCGTTCGCATTGAACTGGGCCGCCACCAATCCCGGAAGGGTCGCCACTGTCACCTTGATCAACACCGGAGTGCTGCTCGACTACAAATGGCACCGGCTAGCCCGAGTGTGGCGCACCCCCATCGCCGGTGAGCTTTTCATGCGCGCCACCACCCGTCGGATGGCGCGCTTATTGATCCGGCACGACAACCCCGGACTCTCCGAGCATTGGGCAAACCGAATTGTCGACCATCTGCTTCCGGCGGGGACCATGCGCGCCGTGCTGAGGTTGTACCGCTCCACCCGGCAAGAAGACATGGATGCGCTGGTCGAACCGTTGCGGCGCCGCGATCCCGACACGCTGGTGGTGTTCGGCGCCGCGGACGTTTACATCCCGGCCGAACAGGCCGAACGCCAGCGCCGCGTGTTCCCGCGCGCGCAGATCGAAATCTTGCCTGGTGTCGGTCACTGGGCGTGGCTCGAGCAACCCGATCTGGTTGCCGGGTTCGTGGTCCCGTTCCTGCGTGCGCGGGTCGGCAAGACGGTCTAAAAACCTAACTGAGGCAAGGAGATTCAAATGAGCACCACCCTAGAAACCACCACCGAGCAGTTCGCGGCGCTGGCCGCCCGGCCTGCGGACGCGCCGGTGTTGATGGTCAATCTGCTGAGGTTCAAGACCCCGGGGGGTCGGGAGCGTTACCTGCAGTACGGGCGGGAGGTGGCGCCACATCTCGAACGTGTCGGCGCCACCGTCCGTTACGGTGGCGCAGCACCGGCGGTAATCATCGGCCAAGGCGAAAAGCCTTGGTGGGATGCGATTCTCATCGTCGAATACCCGACACCGCAGGCCTTCATCGACATGGTGACGACACCGGAGTACGCCAAGGTGCACGAGCACCGCGCGGCTGCACTGGAGCGCGGCGACCTGATCGCGACCTCGGCATGGTTGCACGAAGGTGCTGCCGATCCCGAATGATCGGGATTTCATCAATTTGCTCCGCTGAAGGGGGGAGCCAAACCGTTGCCGACAATGTGTAATGGGGGGCATGGAATTGATGGCGCCCACCGACTCGATGTTTCTGTTCACCGAATCACGGGAGCATCCCATGCACGTGGGCGGCTTGTCGTTGTTTCAGCCGCCGGAGGGGTCCGGTCCGGAGTTCGTCCGGGAGTTCTACGAAGGGTTGGTGGCCAACGACGAATTCCAGCCCACCTTCCGCAAGCACCCCGCGACCATCGGTGGTGGGATCGCCTCGCTGGCGTGGGCCTACGACGAGGACATCGATGTCGATTACCATGTCCGGCGCTCGGCGTTGCCGACGCCGGGCCGCGTCCGCGACCTGCTCGAGCTGACCTCGAGGCTGCACACCAGCCTGCTTGACCGCCACCGCCCGCTGTGGGAGTTGCACGTGGTGGAGGGGCTCAACGATGGCCGCTTCGCCCTGTACACCAAGATGCACCACGCGCTGATCGACGGTGTTTCGGCGGTGAAGCTGATGCAGCGCACCATGTCGACCGACCCCAATGACACCCACATCCGCGCGATGTGGAACATGCCGAAGCCCCCGCGGCCGAAGGAGCCGTCCAGCGACGGCGGCGGCTCGAATCCGTTGAGTTCGTTGGTCGGCCTGGCGGGATTCATGAAAGGACTTGTGGGAGTTGCCCCGTCGACGTTGAAGCTGGCTCGTGCCGCGCTGTGGGAGCAGCAGTTGACCCTGCCGTTCGTCGCGCCGCACACCATGTTGAACGTCAAGATCGGCGGAGCCCGGCGGTGCGCCGGTCAGTCCTGGGCGCTGGACCGCATCAAGAGCGTCAAGCAGGCCGCCGGCGTGTCGGTCAACGACGCCGTGTTGGCGATGTGCGCCGGGGCGCTGCGCTACTACCTGCTCGAGCAGGACGCTTTGCCGGACACCCCTTTGGTGGCGATGGTTCCGGTGAGCTTGCGGTCGGAGGCAGATGCCGACAGCGGCGGCAACAAAGTCGGCAGCATCCTGTGCAATCTCGCCACCGACGTCGAGGATCCGGCGCAGCGCATCGAGATCATCGGCGAGTCGATGCGCCGCAACAAGAAGGTGCTTTCGGAGTTGCCGTCGTATCAGGTGATGGCGTTGTCGGCGCTGAACGTGGCGCCGCTGACGCTGGCGGGCGTACCAGGTTTCCTCAGCGCGGTGCCGCCGCCGTTCAACATCGTCATCTCCAATGTGCCCGGGGTGGGAGATCCGCTCTACTACGGCGGCGCCAAGCTCGACGGCAGCTACCCGTTGTCGAACATCCCGGACGGGCAGGCGCTGAACATCACGTTGGTCAACAACGGCGGCAATCTCGACTTCGGGCTGGTCGGGTGCCGCCGCAGCGTGCCGCACCTGCAGCGGTTGCTCGCGCACCTCGAGACTTCGCTGAAGGATCTGGAGCAGGCCGTCGGGGTCTGAAGGCCCGGAAAGCCCATGCCCAAGCTCAGCGCGGGTCTGTTGTTGTACCGGGCCCGCTGGACCCTTACTGGCGTCGTCGAGGTTCTCATCGCGCATCCGGGCGGCCCGTTCTGGGCCCGTAAGGACGACGGCGCCTGGTCGATCCCGAAGGGTGAATACACCGAAGGGGACGATCCCTGGGCCGCCGCCCAGCGCGAGTTCACCGAGGAGGTCGGACTGCCGGTGCCCGACGGGCCGCGCATCGACTTCGGCGCGGTGAAACAGCCCAGCGGCAAGGTGGTCACCGCCTTCGCCGTCCAAGCCGACCTCGACATCACCGACGCGCGCAGCAACACCTTCGAATTGGAGTGGCCGCGGGGTTCGGGCACCTTGCGCGAATTCCCTGAGGTCGACCGGGTCGGCTGGTTTCCGGTCGCGCAGGCACGCCGGAAGCTGCTGAAAGGGCAGCGGGTCTTTCTCGATCGATTGATGGCAGATCCCGCGGTAGCGCGGTTCACCGAAGGCCTCTAGGCGCGCCGACGCCGGCTACGGACGATCAGAAAGACGACCGTCGCCGCGATCCCCCCGAACAGCAACAGGGCCAGTGCGATCAGGTCGATCGGGATGATCGCGTCGCGGTCGACGACGAGCACCTGCCGGTACGCGTCGTCATTGGGTGCGTTGCCGAAGCTGAAGTCCGACGAGATCTGCTCCGGGTTCGCGTTGACCTCGATCTTGGTCAGATACGCCCCGTTGGTGCCGGCCAGTTCGCGTAGCAGTGGGTCGCGAATTGAGTTGGACACGTTGCCGGCGAACTGGACTTCGGTGTTCTGTCTGGCCGCATCGGGGTCGGTGCGCTGTTGCCGGTGATCGGACAGGGTGAACACGGTGACCTGCTGTGCGCTCGGGGCCGCGACCGACAGGCGCATCGGATAGACCAATTGCTGGGACTGGAATGTCATCCGCACCGGACTGAGCCCGCCGACGATCGGGGCGGTGCTGGTCAGCCGCATCGCCACGAACGACCAGCCGTCGCGCACGTACGGCCCTAAGGCGTCCGATACCTCGGGCCGGATGGCATACCCGTTGTCGGACAACCACTTTTGCAGACCCGTGAGGTCGCCGCCGGCCAGGGTGGTGGCCTCCAGCGGGCCCAGGTGCACCTGGTTGACGACGTCGGGCGGCCGGGCACCCATCGCGGCGTCGTGCGGCGCCGAGAGCGCCAAGGCCAGCCCCAGCGTCCAGTGCTTGTGCTTGACGATTTGCGGCGCGCTGAGCGAGTCCAATTCCGCGAAGGTGGCTTTGTCGGCCAATGCGACGGTCGCGGGAGTGGGGGTGGGCACCACCAGGGCGATGTTGTCAGTGGTGGCGTTCATCGCCAGTTGCATCACGATGGTCTCGGTTGCCCCGTCCCAATGCACCAGCGCGACTTCATGATTCAGTGTGGCTTGCGCGCCTTGCGGAGCGACTGCGGCACCGCACGCGCAGGCGTGGCTCGGCGCGGCCAGCATCATGCTGGTGGCCACCAACATGAGCACGATTGCTATTCGGTACAGGCGCCCCGTCATGCCGCTCTATGCTACGGGCCGGCGCAGGCACAATGTGAAGATGACGACGAGCTCCGTGGGGTCGACCGAACGAGCGCAAGCCCAAGCTCTGTTGCTGCAGATACTGGACCCCGCCAACCGGGCCGACCCGTACCCGATCTACGCCCAATTCCGTGAGCACGGTCCGTTCCTGGCGCCGAAGGCCAACTTGGCCGTCTTCTCGGCCTATCGGGACTGCGACGAAATTCTGCGGCATCCGTCGTCAAGCAGCGACCGGCTCACGTCCACGGTCGCACAGCGACAGATCGCCGAGGGTGCCGAGCCGCGGCCGTTCGGGCCGCCGGGGTTTCTATTTCTGGACCCGCCCGACCACACCCGGCTGCGCAGGCTGGTCAGCAAGGCCTTTGTGCCGAAAGTGGTCAATGCGCTGCAACCCGACATCACGACGATGGTCGACGGACTACTCGACCGGATCGCAGAGAACGGCCAATTCGATGTCATCCGCGACTTCGCCTATCCGCTGCCGGTGGCCGTCATCTGCCGGCTGCTCGGGGTACCGCTGGAGGACGAGCCGAAGTTCAGCCACGCGTCGGGCCTGCTGGCACAGGCGTTGGATCCGTTCGTCGCCGCCGACGGTGAATCGGACGATCTTGTCGAGGAGCGCATGCGCGCGCATCGGTGGTTGCGCGAATATCTGCGCGGCCTGATCGAGCAGCGGCGGTCGCGCCCGGGCGACGATCTGATGTCGCGTCTGGTCGCGGTGGAGGAGTCCGGCGACCAGCTGACCACCGACGAGATCGTCGCCACCTGCAACCTGCTGCTCATCGCCGGACACGAGACCACGGTCAACCTGATCGCCAACGCCATCCTGGCGATGTTGCGCCACCCGCCGCAGTGGACGGCGCTGGGCGCCGACGCCGGGCGCGCTCCGGCGGTCATCGAGGAGACCTTGCGTTACGACCCGCCCGTGCAGTTGGTCGGCCGAATTGCCGCTGAGGACATGACGATTGGGGACGCCGTGGTGCCCAAGGGTGACACCATGATGATGCTGCTGGCCGCTGCCCAGCACGACCCGGCCGAGTTCGACCGACCCGATACCTTCGAGCCGGACCGCGGTACGTTGCGGCACTTGGCTTTTGGCCGCGGGGCGCACTACTGCCTGGGCGCTCCGCTGGCGCGATTGGAAGCCGCCGTAGCCTTGTCGGCCGTGACAGCCCGCTTCCCGCACGCCCGGCTCGACAGCGAGCCGCTGTACAAACCGAACGTCACGCTGCGCGGATTGTCGGCCCTGACCGTCGCGGTCTGATTAGTTCGAATCGCTGCCGGCGCCATTGTTGCCGGTTGAGCGCGATCCGGCGATTGAGATCGCGACCGGTATCGGGGTGGCCAGCTGGTCGGTGGCTTCCGCGTCGTAGTAGGCGCCGATGGTGTACTCACCCTCGGACTCGATCGCGAAGGACACGTCGTAGCTGAAGCACCGGTACTTGGACGACTTGCCGTCCTCGTCGGGCCAGTCCCACTGCGACCGGACCGCTCCGCGCCGCTCGCCCTTGGGGTCTTTGGCCACCACGAAGAGCTGCGGGTCGTAGTCCCCACCACTCGGCGCGTGCACCACGAGAATCACCGGAATCGTCAGCCATAGTGGGATTTGGTCGACTTCATAGCTGGTCGTGGGCAGGCGGGTGGCGTCGATCGCGCCTTCGTTGAATGTGGACGTCCCCGCCACCAGTATCGCGGCTACATGCATTGCGACAGCTTAGCGGTGACCTTTGCCAAAACAATGGGGCCTGCACATATCAGTTTCACTTGCCGGAACCCAGGCCGGGAACAATGTCGTCGAGGCTGAACGTCAGCGGTTGTTCGAGCTGCTCGTACGTGCAGGAGCGCGGGTCCCGGTCTGGGCGCCACCGGCTGAATTGGGCGGTGTGGCGGAACCGCGCGCCTTCCATGTGGTCGTAGCGCACCTCGACCACCCGCTCGGGCCGCAGCGGGACAAAGGAGAGGTCTTTGCCGGCGTTCCACCGGGAGAATTCGTTCTTGCGCGGGGTGCGCTCGCCGGCCTCGTGAGCCGCCCAGTTCCACGGGTGCTTGTCGAAATCGGTTACCAGCGGCTGCATTTCGGTGAACAGCCGCCGCCGTTCGGCCATCGGGAAGGCGCCGATCACGCCCACCGAGGCGAGCTGGCCGTCCTCCTGGTACAGCCCGAGCAGCAGCGAGCCGATCGCGTCGGCGCCGGACTTGTGCACGCGATAGCCGGCGACCACGCAGTCGGCGGTGCGCTCGTGCTTGATCTTGAACATGACGCGCTTGTCCGGTTGGTAGGTGATGGTCAGCGGCTTGGCGATGACGCCGTCCAGCCCGGCTCCCTCGAACTCTTCGAACCATTGCTGTGCGGTGCTCAGGTCCGTGGTGGCCGGCGTGACGTGGATCGATGGGCCCGAGCCGATCGCGTCGACGAGTGCGGCGCGCCGCTCACTGAATGGGCGTCTGGTGTAGTCGTCGTCGCCGAGGGCCAGCAGGTCGAACGCGATGAAGGAAGCCGGCGTCTTCTCGGCCAGCATCCGCACCCGCGAGTCGGCCGGGTGGATGCGCTGTTGCAGCGCCTCGAAGTCCAGGCCGTGATCGGTGGCGATGACGATCTCGCCGTCGATCACGCAGCGTGGCGGGAGCTCGGCCTGGACCGCCGCAGACCAGTTCGGGGAAATAGCGGGTCATCGGCCGTTCGTTGCGGCTGCCCAGCTCGACCTCGTCCGCGTCGCGAAAACAGATGGACCGAAAGCCGTCCCACTTGGGCTCATAGGACGCATCGGGCGGAATCGTCTTGACCGACTTGGCCAGCATCGGCGAAACCGGCGGCATGACGGGTAAGTCCATACCGGCCATTCTGGCGTGCGGCATGCTGGAATCCAGATATGGCTGCTGCAGCAGAAGAAATCGACGTCGACGGCATCGCGGTCCGGGTGACCAACCCGGACAAGGTGTACTTCCCCGAGCTCGGGTCCAACGGCACCAAGGGCCGGCTCATCGAGTACTACCGGGCCGTGGCGGGCGGTCCGATGTTGGTCGCGCTGCGGGACCGGCCGACGCATCTGCAGCGTTTCCCGGACGGCATCGACGGCGAGGAGATCTATCAGAAGCGGGTGCCGCAGCACCATCCTGACTACCTTCAGACCTGCCGGGTGACGTTCCCGTCCGGACGGACCGCCGACGCGCTGAAGGTCACCCATCCCGCGGCGATCGTCTGGGCCGCGCAGATGGGCACGGTGACGCTGCACCCGTGGCAGGTGCGCTGCCCCGACACCGAGCACCCCGACGAACTGCGCATCGATCTGGATCCGCAGCCTGGCACCGGCTTTGCCGGAGGCGCGGACCGTCGCGGTCGACGTGCTGCGTCCGCTGCTCGACGAACTCGGGCTGGTGGGATACTCCGAAGACATCCGGCGGGCGCGGTGTGCACGTTTTCCTGCGGATCGCCACCGACTGGGACTTCGTCCAGGTGCGCCGCGCCGGCATCGCGCTGGCCCGCGAGGTCGAGCGGCGCGCGCCGCACGCGGTGACCACCTCGTGGTGGAAAGAGGAACGCGGTCAGCGCATCTTCATCGACTTCAACCAGAACGCCCGCGACCGGACCATGGCGTCGCCGTATTCGGTGCGGCGCACCCCGATCGCGACGGTGTCGATGCCGCTGACGTGGGAGGAGTTGGCCGGCGCCGACCCCGACGACTACACGATGGCGACCGTGCCCGACCTGGTGGCGACGCCGCGACGACCCGTGGGCGGCGATGGACGACCCCTCGACCAAGGAGCCCAGTCGATCGCTCCGTTACTGGAAATGGTCGAGGCCGACGAGGAGCGCGGTCTCGGCGACATGCCGTATCCGCCGAACTATCCGAAGATGCCGGGCGAACCGAAACGGGTGCAGCCGAGCCGAAATACCGATTTCAGGAGGTAAACAGTGGCTGTCTGCACACGGTCGCCCCACCGACCTATTGGCCCAATCGCGGGACAATGTGCTGGGCTGGCTGGAATCGCGGCGTTGGTGCAGGCTCACTGACGGCACCGTCCTCACCCGCTGGCGCGGGCTGCGCCGGTTCACCACCTGGCTGCTCGCCGAAGCCAATCTCCCGGGCGATGCGGCCCAGCTTGATCGCCGCCTCGCACGGTGGCGGCGGCGTTGGGTTGGTGCGGGGCTATGCTGCGACTCGTCCGAGTAGTAAGGCAGTCCAATGAACCTGGTCGCCAAGGCTGTCGACAAGATCGCCAATCCACCGCGAGTGTCGGATCCGGATCGGCTGCGCGTCGCAGTGTCCGGCAAGACCGTGCTGGTGACCGGTGCCTCCTACGGACTCGGCGAGGCCACCGCGCGCAAGCTCGGGGCGGCCGGGGCGATCGTGCTGTTGGTCGCCCGCTCTGCGGACAAGCTGGCAGCCCTCGCGGCGTCGATCAACGCGGGCGGCGGCCACGCGGCCGCGTACCCGGCCGATCTGTCCGACGAGACAGCGGTCCCCGCGCTGGCGGAGAGGCTCACCGAAAACCACGGCCCGATGGACATCGTCGTCAGCAACGCCGGCAAGTCCATCCGGCGGTCGCTGCATCTGCAGTACGACCGGCCGCAGGATTTCGAGCGCACGATCGGCGTCAACTACCTCGGCCCGGTCCGGTTGCTGCTCGGGCTGCTTCCTGCGATGAGGCGCCGCGGCAGCGGGCACATCGTGAGCGTTTCGACGGTCGGTGTGCTCACCGCACCAGGCCCGCGCTGGGGCGCCTACCTGGCTTCCAAGAGCGCGTTCGATGTGTGGCTACGCAGCGTGGCACCGGAACTGAGCGCCGACGGCGTGCATGTCAGCTCGGTGTATATGACGTTGGTGCACACCCCCATGAGTGATCCCACGCCGATCCTGCGCAGAATGCCGGGGCTGTCTGCGGAGCAGGCCGCGGACATCGTCGCGAAGGCGATCATCGACCGGCCCGGCAGGGTGCAGCCGTTGTGGGTGTGGCCGATCGAAATCAGCTCGATGCTGCTGCCCAAGGCGCTGGACATCGGGATGGGACTGATGTATCGGTTCACCACCGATTCCCCAAGCGCTCGGGGGAATCAGCCATGACGGTCGCGACCATCGTGACCAGCGCGGCCCGGGTGGTGCTGCGGTCGGGATTGTTTGCGCCCGCTGGGCCGCTGACGATGTTCCGCATCGTGCGCGAGGCGGTTCGAGGCGGCGCGAACCTGGCCACTGTGCTAGCGATCGCGGCGGCTCGCTGGCCGGACCGCACGGCGGTGATCGACGATGACGGCGCGCTGAGCTACGGCCAGCTAGAGTCCCGCACCGAATCCCTGGCGGCCGCGCTGGTCTACCGCCACGGCATCGGACCCGGGGTCGCGGTCGGCATTATGTGCCGCAACGGGCGCGCCTTCATTCAGGCGTTGTTCGCGGCGGCGTCGGTGGGTGCCGACGTGGTGTTGCTCAACACCGAGTTCCGAACCGACGCGCTGGCGACCGCGTTGGGCGCGCACCGGATCCAAACCGTGATTTGTGACGACGAATTCGCCGACCGGGTGCGTGCGGCAGACGAGGCGGTCGCGGTCGTCGATCCCGCGGCGGGTGACAACGACGAGCGCGAGCCACGGCCGAAGGCTGGGCCGCGGGGGCGGATTGTGCTCCTGACGTCCGGCACGACGGGCACACCCAAGGGTGTGCCGCGCACACCCAGTATCACCCCGGCACTGGGTGTCGGACCCGTGTTCCTCGACCGCATCGGGCTGCGCGCTGGGAGCCGAATTGCCGTGCCGGTGCCCATGTTTCACGCGTTCGGGTTCGGGATGGTGTTGCTCACGGTTATACTCGGCGGCACGCTGCTGACAAGACGCCGGTTCGACGCCGAAGCAACGCTCGCGCAGGCCTCGTTGCATGACGCGCACGCGCTTGTCGCGGTCCCGGTCATGCTCGCCCGGATTCTCGACCTTTCGGACGAGGTGCGGGCGCGAAACCCGGTTCCGTCGCTGCGCGTGGTGATCTCCGCCGCGGCACGCCTGGATCCGAGCCTGGCGCAACGGTTCATGGACACCTACGGCGAGACCCTCTACAGCTGCTATGGCTCCTCGGAGGTCGGCATCGGGTCGTTTGCGACGCCCGCCGATCTACGGGAGGCGCCGGAAACGGTTGGCAGGCCGGTTGCCGGCTGTCCGGTCGAGATTCTCGATGAGAACGACAGTCCTGTCGGGCCGCACGTCACCGGGCGGGTGTTCGTGGGTGGTGGCCTGACGTTCGACGGCTACACCGGCGGCGGTGGCAAGGATCTGGTCGCCAGGATGACGGACACCGGGGACATGGGCTACTTCGACGAGGCGGGGCGGCTGTTCATCGTCGGCCGCGGAGACGACATGATCGTCTCCGGCGGAGAGAACGTCTACCCCAGCGCGGTTGAGAACGCGCTCGGCGAACATCCCGACGTGGCCGACCACGCGGTGATCGGTGTCGCGGATGAGGACTTCGGCCAGCGGCTCGCTGCCTTCGTCGTCCGCCGCCCGGGCACCGACATCGATGAAGCCAAACTGCGGGAGTACTTAAAGGACAAGGTGTCTCGCTTCGAACAACCGCGGGACATCACCGTCGTCGCCGAAATTCCGCGCAACCCCACCGGAAAGGTGCCGCGAAACGAACTGGGTCACGATCGACTCTGTGCGCAACCACACCGCCCGACAATTCCCTGAGCAAAACGTCGGAAGGCACGGTTGCGGGACCGTATTGCGGCGCGGCTTCGGGAGAGGACACCAATGGCAGGTCGGACGGTCATCATTACCGGCGCCAGTGATGGCATCGGCGCCGCCGCGGCGGCCAGGCTCAGCCGAAGCGGCGAGAACGTGGTCGTGGTGGGCCGGTCCGAACCAAAAACAACAGCCGTCGCCGCGCGTCTGGGCGTCGAGTACTTCGTGGCCGATTTCACGGACCTTTCACAGGTGCGGAGGTTGGCCGAGCAGCTGCTGCAGTCCTACCCCCGCATCGATGTGCTGGCCAACAATGCCGGCCGTGCCATGAAGCGGCGCGAGGTCACCGTCGACGGCCATGAGACGACTTTCCAGGTTGATTATCTGGCCGCGTTTCTGCTCACGACGCTGCTGATGGATCGGCTCGTCGAATCCGGCGCCACGGTGCTGAACACCTCAAGCGTGGTCAATAGGTTCTTCGGCCGCGTCGACATCGATGACCTCGACGCAGCGCACGGCTACCGGCCGCTGCGGGCCTACGGCGACGCGAAGCTGGAAATGATCTTGTTCACCAAGGAGCTGCACCGCCGCTACCACGCTGCCGGGATCTCCACGGCGGCGTTTCATCCCGGCGACGTGGCGACCAACTTCGGAGCTGAGTCGCGGACGTGGTGGATTCGGACGGCGTTTCGCGGCCCGATCAAGTTTCTGGCGCTGGTTGGACCTGAGGAGGGATCCGACGAGCTGGTGTGGCTGGCCTCGTCCATACCGGGAACCGACTGGAAATCGGGCGAGTACTACTCTGATCACGGAATCGCTCGGCCCAACCCGCGGGCCTACGACCCGGTCTTGGCCCGTGAACTCTGGGAGCGCAGCCTCGCCATGGTCGCCACATAGAAAAGTCGGGAGCAGACACAATTACCGTCACCCCTGTGGACGCCGGTCGCAATCAGGTCAGCCGCTCGGTTGAGGTGCACGCCCCGGCAGCTGACCTGTTCGCGATCGTCGCGGACCCGCGTCGACACCACGAACTTGACGGTTCCGGCACCGTCGGGAAAAACATCCGCGCCCCGCAGCATCTGGTCCCGGGCGCGCGGTTCACCACGAAGATGAGGATGTTCGGCGCGCCCTATCGCATCACTAGCACCATCACCGCGATGAAACCCGACGAACTCATCGAATGGCGGCACCCCGTCGGGCACCACTGGCGTTGGGAGTTCGCCGCGATCACGCCGACGATCACACGCGTCACCGAGACGTTCGACTACCGCGACACTGGACGGCTGAAGGACCGGGTGAAGTATTACGAGCGAACGGGTTTCGCCAAGCGCAATGCCGCCGGCATCGAAGCCACGTTGACCAAACTCCGCAACCGCTATGGCGGCTGATTCCGCTACTACGTTACGGGCAGGGATTGCAGCCGAAACCGGCCGGCAGAACTGCGAACGACAACCGAGAAACGATGGCAGCCATCGACAATCATGTCCCGCAAAAGCCCCATCACACCGGCGATCTGGACGCGATGCTGTGGGGGATCGAAAAGGATCCGTTGCTTCGGCAGACGATCACGGTGGTGTTGATCCTTGATCGCGCGCCCGACCGGGAGATCCTCCTGGACCGCCTCGAACGTGGCAGCCGTACCCTGCCTTCATTTCGGCACCGGCTGGTAGAGGTGCCGTTGCGCTTGTCGACTCCCCGTTGGATTGTCGACCCGAACTTCGACCTCTCCTACCATGTCCGCTGGATCGGCGCGCCGGGTGATGGATCTTTGGACGGTGTGCTGGAGTTCGCGCGCCAGTCGGCGATGTCCGGCCTCGATCGGGAGCGCCCGCTGTGGACCATCACCGTGGTTGAGGGCCTCAAGGGCGGGCAGGCGGCGTTAATCCTGACGGTGAATCATGTGATGAGCGACGGTACCGGCCTTCTCGCGATCTTCGGGTTGCTCGGTGACCTCACCCGAAAGCCCCGTGATCTTGGCCCGATGCCGGCGATCCCCGAGCCCGAGGATCAATCCCGGCTCGGGTTGGCGGCCGAAGCCGCCGGCTACACCGGACACCGGATCCTGCGGTTCCTGGGTCGGTCCGCGGGCCTGACGGCGCGTACGCTGCCGACCGTGGTGCGGCGGCCGCGCGATACCGCGACCACGGTCGCCAAGGATGTGCGGGCGGTGACCCGGATCATGGCGCCGAACCTGAAGACCCTCTCGCCCCTGATGACCGAGCGCCGAGGGTGGCTGCGCTTCGCGGCACTCGAGGCCGACCTCGAAGGATTGCGGAAAGCCGCCAAGACACGGGGCTGCACCGTCAACGACGCGTTCCTCACCGCCGTCGCCCACGGATTCGCTTTGTACCATCAACGGCACGGCGAACCCGTCGATCGACTGCGGACCACCATCCCCGTTGATATCCGCAAGCCGGGCGACCCACTGTTCGGCAACCGGGTGAACGGTTGCCGAATGGCGATCCCGATCGGCGCCGATGACCCGGGCGCCGCGATGGTGACCTATCACCGTCTCATCAAAGGCTTGCAGGAAGTCGCGAAGCTCCCATTGGCCAGCGCGCTCGGCACGGTGATCAACGCCTTCGGTCCGGCAGTGAATCTCGTCTTCGGGTTGATCATGAGGCACGACGACTTCGTGCTCAGCAACGTCAACGCCGGCAATTTGGAGTTCTACCTCGCCGGCGCGAAGGTGCTAAGCATCTTCCCCTTCGGGCCCCCGGTCGGCACCGCCGCCAACATCACGCTGGTGGGTTATCGCCACAAGGCGCTGATCGGCATCAACGTCGACGCCGCAGCGGTCCCGGACTTGGGCGCGCTCGTGGCGTGCGTCCGTGAAGGCTTTGACGCGGTCATCGCCCTCGGCGACGAGGGTCAGCCGTGACCGACGGCTGCGAGGAGGTCTTCGGCCGTCGCGGTCGAGCGTCGGCTCATGCAGGCCGGCAACGAGCTGCAGGGAGTCGTCACCAGCCAGCTCGGCACTTTCGGCGTATCGAACCTGACCGAGCTCGGTACGCAGGGGACGGCCGAAACTCGTGCCGCGGCGCCCGCCCCACAGCATCAATCCGCGCCGCAGCATCAATCAGTCCAGCCCGGCGCCGCAATTCGCCCCTCCTGCCCGAACTGCTCAACCGGCTCTGAGCTCGAATGAAAGAAGACGACCCCGAAAAGCGGATCAGCGACTTAGAGCGTGAGCTTGCCGACTCGTACCACCCGGGCCCGGCGCGACCCAAGGTACCCGTGCCGGTCTGGTATTTCGTTGTCCCGCTGGTGATTCTGGTGGCGGTCGCGGTGCCGCTCGTCTACGTGGCCAGGCAAGGTGGCGGGAACGGTGGTGGCGGCCCGATCACCGTCCCGCAGGGCGGCGCGCTCAGCGTCGGCGGGAACGGCGACAGCGAAACGATCGCGTGCAGTGACGGCGAGCTGACACTGCCCGGATTCAACAGCACGTTTCACGTCACCGGTCACTGCGCCGGACTCACGGTGTCGGGCTTCGACAATCGCGTGACCGTCGACAGTGCCGACACCGTCAAGATCACCAGCTACGGCAACACGGTCACGGTGAGTGGCCACGTCGCCAGCCTTGATGTCTCGCGAGCCGGGATACGGATCGAACCAGAAAGCACGAGCCGAAGCGGTTTGACACCTTAAGGTGTCAAACCGTCCGCGCCATCCAGGCCGAACAACAGTCCGCCCGCGCCGCCGACTCCTCCGGCCCCTTGAACAAGGCCGCCAGGCCCGCCGTTGCCGCCGTTGCCGCCGTCGCCTAATAGCTGCGCGTCGCCGCCTTTGCCACCGCTGCCCCCACCTGTACCGGACCCACCGGCACCGCCGGCGCCGCCGCTGCCAATCAGCGCCGCTTTGCCGCCGTCGCCGCCGGCGCCGCCGCCGAGTCCTGGCGCGCCGATACCGCCAGCTCCGCCGTCGCCGATCAGGGCGCCGGCGGCGCCGCCGGCGCCACCGCTACCGCCGCCGAGGCCTCCGCCACCGGCCCCGCCGGTGCCGCCTGCCCCAGCGAGGATCCCGCCATTGCCGCCCGCGCCGCCGGAACCGCCTGCTCCGCCTACTACGGAGGCGCCACCGGCGCCGCCAGCGCCGCCGGCCGCCCAGAGTCCGCCAGCGCCACCGAGGCCCCCTCCGCCGCCGTTGCCGCCGGAGCCGGTGCCGCCGCTACCGGCGTTCCCGCCTGCACCGAACAATCCGCCTGCCCCGCCGTTGCCGCCGTGCCCACCGATGGTGCCGTTGCCGCCGATGCCGCCGGCTCCGCCATTGGCAAAAAATCCGCCGGTCCCGCCCAGACCACCTGCACCTCCGCCGTTCCCGCCGGCCCCGCCAGCCCCGCCCGCGGAGAACAATCCGCCTGCCCCGCCGTTGCCGCCTGCCGCAGCGCCGCTGCCGCTACCACCGGCCCCACCGACGCCACCGAGGAACCCGCCGGCCCCGCCGTTGCCACCCGCACCGCCCGACCCGGCGCCGCCGGCCCCGCCGGCCCCGCCGAAGAAACCACCGGCACCCCCGTCCCCGCCGTTGCCGCCATTGCCGGATCCGCCGGATCCGCCGGCGCCGCCGTTGCCGTATAACCACCCGCCGGCGCCGCCGTTGGCCCCGGTGTTGGGCGCCCCGTTGGCGCCGTTGCCGATCAGCGGGCGCCCGGTGGCCGTCAGGAAGGGCGCGTTGATCGCGTTGAGGAGTTGCTGCAACGGCGAGGCGTTGGCGGCCTCGGCACCGGCATAAGCGCCCGCACCCGCGGTCAATGCCTGTACGAACTCGTCATGAAACGCTGCCGCCTGCGCGCTGAGCGCCTGGAAGCCCTGGCCGTGCCCAGAAAACAGCTGCGCGATCGCCGCGGAGACCTCATCCCCGGCTGCGGCCACCACCGACGTCGTCTGGGTCGCCGCGGCGGCGTTCGCCGCTTGCAGCGTCGAGCCGATACCGGCCAAATCCGTTGCCGCTGATCCGAAAACCTCCGGCACAGCCATGACAAACGACATGTCTCACACCTCTCGCGGCTCAGGGGAATCCCAGCTCATGTCGATCACATCGTGCGGTCGGCAAATTCACCGTAGCGCTAACTGATAGCAAACTCACATGAGTTACCGATATTTTAATTAGAAAACAGCTGCGCAATCGCCGCGGAGACCTCATCCGCGGCGGCGGCCACAACTGAACGTGGTGTGGGTTGCCGCGGCGGTGTTCGCTATTTGGAGCGACGAGCCGATCCGGCCAAATCCGTTGCCGCTGAACCCAAAAGCTCTGGCACAGCCACAACAAACGACATGTCGCACTCCTTGCAGTTTCGTAGCATCCCCGCCGATGCCGATCAAATTGACGCAGGCATCAGAATTCACCGTAACGGTTGCTGAGCAAGCTCACACGGCTCTCCAAAAATTTCACTTGGTTGTTTCGCGGCGCACCCCGGCCTCGTGGCTTACGTAGGCTCGAATCATGAAGCCAGCGGTTCCCCCCGACGTCGAAAACGCCATCAACGACATCGCCCAGCGCCACGGTCTGTCCCGAGAGGCGGTGCTGGCCATGCTTTATGCCATCCACGCAGGCGGCGGCACCATGGCCCAGTTCTCCATCCCCGAGCTCGGCGGGTCCGGGCAGTGGATGCAAGGCGGCATGACGATGGTCGGCAACATGTTCGACAACGCGCTCAAGGCGCGCGTCGATGCGCTGTGCGGCGAGTTGGCCCAACTGCTCGCCACGAACCCGGTGTTTCCCGCCTCGTCCAACTGGTGGCCGGACAACCTCGGGGTGCCGAGCTCGGCCGGCGGCCAGAACAACGTGCGCTACGCAGTCTTCCCGGGTACTCGGCGGCTGGCGATCCAGATCGACGGTGTCACAAGGGTTTTCGACACGGGCGAGCACCGCATCGGTGGCGTGCAGCAACAGCAGGGCGGCGGATACGGCTCGGTGAGCTTCACCAGCCAGCTCGGCACCTTCGATGTATCGAGGCTGACCGAGCTCGGTGTGCAGGGGACGGCGGAAACACCTGCCGCGGCGCCCGCCCCGCAGCATCAATCGCAGTACCAATCCAGCCCGCCACCGCAATTCGCACCGCAGGCACCGGCTCAGACACCGGCGCCCGAGCCTCCTTCCGGCGGGGCATCGGGTGACCCCGCGTCCATCGTCGCGGCCATCGAGTCGCTCGCCGGTCTGCATCAGCGCGGCATCCTCTCCGACGAGGAATTCGCGACGAAGAAAGCCGAACTGCTCAATCGGCTCTGAATTCCAATGAAAAAAGACGACCCGGAAAAGCGGATCAGCGACTTAGAGCGTGCGCTTGCCGACTCGTACCACCCGGGCCCGGCGCGACCCAAGGTACCCGTGCCGGTCTGGTATTTCGTTGTCCCGCTGGTGATTCTGGTGGCGGTCGCGGTGCCGCTCGTCTACGTGGCCAGGCAAGGTGGCGGGAACGGTGGTGGCGGCCCGATCACCGTCCCGCAGGGCGGCGCGCTCAGCGTCGGCGGGAACGGCGACAGCGAAACGATCGCGTGCAGTGACGGCGACCTGACACTGCCCGGATTCAACAGCACGTTTCACGTCACCGGTCACTGCGCCGGACTCACGGTGTCGGGCTTCGACAATCGCGTGACCGTCGACAGCGCCGACACCGTCAAGATCGCCAGCTACGGCAACCACGTCGACGTCGGCAGCGCGCAGACCCTGGCAGTCGCCAACTACGGTCACGGTCGACCGGCCACGTCGCCACCGTCATGTCTCGCTCTACAACAACCATGTGCGCGTCGAGAGCGCCGACGCCATCAACATCTCGGGCTACAGCAACACGGTGACCTACCACTCGGGCGCACCGAAGGTCACTCAGTCCGGCTACGACATCACCGTGGGCCAGGGCTGACTCGCCTTGTTCAAAGGCCCGGTCGGAACCGGAGCGCCAGCGCAACACGCGACTGGCCAGCAGCGCCACCAGCGCACCCGCCAGTCCCGCGACCGGCGCCAGCTCCCATGACCCGGAGAGCAGGCAGTAGCCGAACACGACGGCGCCGCAGAGCAACACCACTCGCAGCGGTGTCCAGAAGGTGCCCGACCGCAGCCGGAACGACAGGGCTACTCCAAGCAGCAACGCCACCACATGGCCGATGGCGGTGAAGTCAACAGATAAGACGGCCGCCGTAACCGCGATACCGAGCCACCAACCGATCCACACCGGCCGCCAGCGCGACGGTATCGACGCCGTCAGGGCGCCCAGCACACAGACGGCGCCGTAACTGATCCCCACATCGGTGGCCCGGGTGACCGAGTGCGGCAGCCACTGCGCTTCGACCGCGGCGACCAGCCAGAGCGCGACCAGCAGCGTCGCACCGACATGGCCGATCGCGAACGTCGTGAGCAAACCCGAACTGCGCCAGATCAATTCGCCCAGGGCCAGCAAGCACACCAGTCCGGGAAGCCAGACGTAGATGTCGCCGCTGTCGCTGACGAACGCACTGCCCACCAACGTCCCCAGCTGACCGTGTGCCAGATTGTGCAGGTTGGTGCTCAGGTCACTGACGATGAGGCCGCGCCGGTGCGGACCCATGGCTGCCAGGTTTTCTGAAATCGCGACCAGCAGAACGGCGTAAACAGCCGTGACGCGCACCGCGGCAGCGCCGGATATCGTCCGCGCGGCCATCGCTGTCCAGCTGCTGGTCATGACGCCGCTGCATTCGGATGGCCCGTCCAGCCGCTGTCGCGAGACAGCAGATCGGCGACGGTTTCGCGGCGCACCAGTTCATACGATCGCCCGTCGGCGACGGCGATCAGCGGCGGGCGGCCCACCAGGTTGCAGCTCGACCCCATCGAGTAGTGGTAGGCGCCGGTGCACGCCACGGCCAGCAGATCGCCGGGGTGAATGTCGGCGGGCAGTTCGACGTCACGTGCGATCTCGTCGCCCGCCTCGCAGTGCCTGCCGACTACCGTGACCGGCGCGGTGCGGGTCGACGTGTGCCGATTTGCGAGGGAACACAGTGTATTTCGCGCCACGCTGGCCCAGCCGCGGGTCCACGGTCAGGTCACCGTCCACCGCGACGAAGGTGTGGCCGCCGGGCTGGCGTTTGACCGCGATCACGCGGTACAGGGTCACTCCGGCGCGCGCCGCGATCGCCCTGCCCGGCTCGACCACCACTTGCGGGCGAGGGTATTCGTAGTCGGCGCACGCGGATCGCAGCGCGGTGTCGATGGCCGTCGCGAGCGCACGCAAACTCAGTTCCGGGTCGCCGGAAAGGCTGGGGACCGCGTGGCCGCCGCCGAGGTTGAGCTCGGAAAGCACGAACTGATGGCGGTCGCGGACCTGGGCCATCAGGGCGACCATCTGCCGGATCGCCTCGCCGTAGAGCTCTGCGTCGGGGAGCTGCGAACCGAGTTGGCAGTGCAGCCCGACCAGCGCCAGCCATGGCTGGTCCAGGACGCGCTTGACCGCACCCGCCGCCTGACCGTCCGCCAGGGCGAAGCCGAATTTCTGGTCGGTATGGACATCCGGAATCACCCGGATCAGTACATCTTGGCGACGGCGCACCCGCCCGGCGAGCAGCATGATCTCGCTGGGGGAGTCGATCACAATGCGCCCTATCCCCGCGGCGACGGCGTCGTGCAGCTCGCCGGCGGTTTTGGCGTTGCCGTGCAAGATGATTCGCGACGGCGGCACGTCGCCGGCCAACGCGGTGGCGAGCTCACCGCCCGAGCAAACGCCCACCCCGGCATCTTCGGTGGCGGCCCAACTGGCCACTGCGGCGCTCAGCAGCGCCTTGCCGGCATAGATCATTTCGGCGCCGGGGATCGCGGCCCGGTAGCCGCGGATCCGGGCCCGGAAATCCTCTTCATCCACCACGTAGGTGGGCGTCCCGAACTCGACTGCGACATCACTGAGCGCCACCCCGCCGATGCACAGCCTGCCCTTTGTCGTCGACGTGGCTGCTCAGCGGCCAGATCGCGCGGTCCAGGTGCGAGTTCAACCCGTGCTTCAGCCCGCATGGCAGCACCAGGTCGAACAACGTCATGGCACCACAGTGCGTGTCCCCTGGGCGATCTGCCACGGTCTTAACGAAGCTTTCACACCTGCGTCACAAATCTTGATGTGATTTGTACGCCCCGGCCGCGCCATCAGGTCGAGCAAGGACGGCAACCACCGGGCACCTATTCTGTCCAGAGCCGAGTAACTCGGCGGCGAGGATTGGCGGAGGGTCGGATGACGGCCGTATTGGCGTGCAGCGCTTGTGGCATCGAGCCTCTCGAGAGTGCACGGTTCTGTCACGGATGCGGCTCACCGGTGGCGGTGGCCGACACGCACGCGGAGTACAAGCAGGTGACGGTGCTGTTCGCGGACGTGGTGCATTCGATGGATATCGCGGCCGCCGTCGGCGCCGAGCGACTGCGCGAGATCATGACGCAGCTGGTCACCCGGGCATCGACGGTGGTCGCGCGCTACGGCGGCACGGTGGACAAGTTCACCGGCGACGGCATCATGGCCTTGTTCGGCGCCCCCGCCGCCTTGGAGGATCACGCGCTACGGGCCTGCCTGGCCGCACTGGGTATCCAGGAGGAAGCCACGCGGCTGGCGGCCGAGGTCGATGACGACGCGGTCGAGCTTCGACTGCGGGTCGGCCTGAATTCCGGCGAGGTGATTGCCGGTGAGATCGGTTCGGGCGCTTTGGGTTACACCGCGGTGGGTGAGCAGGTGGGGATGGCGCAGCGGATGGAGTCGGTCGCTCCGACGGGCGGGGTGATGCTCAGCGATTCGACGGCGCGGCTGGTTGAAGGCGCGGCAGTGCTCGGGGAGCCGCAGCGGGTGCACGTCAAGGGCGCCTACGACGCGGTGTCGGCGCGGCAGCTGATAAGAGTGACCGCGCCGCGCCAACGCAGCGATGTCTCGGAGTCCACGTTGGTGGGTCGCGGCTGGGAAGTGGGCGCGCTGGCGGCCATGCTGGACCGCTCGATAGGTGGCCGCGGTTCGGTGGTCGGGGTAAGCGGTCCGGCCGGCATCGGCAAGACGCGGCTGGTACGCGAGACCGTGCAGCTGGCGCAAAGTCGCGGTGTCAGCGTGGTTTACGCCTTTTGTGAATCGCACGCCACCGATATCCCGTTCCGGGTGATTTCGCGTCTCCTTCGTGCAGTCACCCAGGTGAGCGGCCTGGACGATGCGGTGGCGCGGACACGTGTTCGGGCGCGGGTTCCCGATGCCGATCCCCAGGATCTCTTGCTGCTCGATGATCTGCTGGGGATCGCCGACCCGGACGTGGAGCTGCCGAAGATCGACCCGGACGCGCGCCGCAGACGGCTGAGCGCCCTGATCAATGCGTCCCAGCTGGCGCGCCACGAACCGGCAATCTTTGTCATCGAGGACGTGCACTGGATTGACGACGTCAGTGACTCCATGCTGGCGGAACTTCTGACCGTGATCCCGCAGACTCCCACGCTGGTGCTGATCACCTATCGCCCCGAATATCACGGAGTACTGCAGGTCATCCCCGGTTCGCAAACGATCGCCCTGGCACCGCTGAGTGATGCGGAAACCTCCTCGCTGGTCGCAGAACTGCTCGGCCCCGACCCCTCCGTAGGACAGATCGGCGAGATCATCGCGGACCGTGCGGCGGGAAACCCGTTGTTCGCCGAGGAGATCACCCTTGAGCTCGCCGACCGCGGCGTGCTCGGCGGTGAGCGCGGCAGCTACGCGTGCCGCACGAATGCCGCCGAGATCCGCGTGCCGCCGACGCTGCAAGCGACCATCGCCGCGCGCATCGACCGCCTCAGTCCGGCGGCCAAACACACGCTCAGCGCCGCGGCGGTGATCGGGTACCGCTTCGGCACCGATCTACTGATCAGCCTGGGAATCGAGCCGTGCATCGACGAGCTGATCGACACCGACCTCATCGACCAAGTGCGGTTCACCGCGCGCTCCGAGTACTCCTTTCGGCACCCGATGATTCGCACTGTCGCCTACGAATCACAGCTGAAAGCCGATCGGGCCCGGCTACACCGGCGGCTGGCCGACGCGATCGAAGCCCGCGAACCGCAATCCGGTGACCACAACGCAGCGCTGGTCGCCGAGCACTTCGAGGCTGCCGGCGATCTGGACGCCGCCTACGGCTGGCACATGCGCGCCGGCAGGTGGGCGCTGAACCGCGACATCGCCGCGGCGAGATCGAGTTGGGAGCGTGCCACCAAGATCGCCGACGCGTTGCCCGTCGACGATCCGGATCGAGCCGCCATGCGCATCGCTCCGCGCACCATGTTGTGCGGGTTCGCCTGGCGCGTTCACGTGCACATCTCACCGGCGCACTTCGACGAATTGCGCGAGCTATGCCTCGCCGCCGGGGACCGGGGCTCGCTCGCCATCGCAACCGCGGGGCTGGTGATGGATCACATGTATCAGGCCCGGATGCGCGAGGCCTCGCACCTGGCCGCCGAAGCGATGGCCCTCATCGAGGCAGTCGGTAATCCGACCCTGACGGTGGGGCTGTCCCTGACGGCAATTCTGGCCAAGGCCGAACTGGCCGAATGGTCCGCCGCGCTGCAATGGTCACAATCGGTCATCGACCTGGCCGACGGGAACCCGACCAAGGGCAACTTCATGATCGGGTCGCCGTTGGCCCTTGCCCTGACGACCCGGGCGGTGGCCCGCTACTGCCTGGGCCGTCCCGGATGGCGTGACGACCTGAAGCAGGCGATAGACATGGCCCGCGCGACCGATCCAGCGGCCTACGCCACCGTCGTCGGCTATGTCTACAACCCGGCGATCCCGTTTGGAGTGCTGCGCCCCGACGACGCCGTGATAGCCGAAATCGAGGATGCGTTGCGGGTCGCCGAGCGATCCGGAGACGACCTCGCTTACGCCTCAGCGCGGGTGGCGCTGGGAATTGCACTGGTGCTGCGCCACACCGATGCGGAGCGAGAGCCGTGGGCGCCAGCACTTGGCCGAGGTCAGGGAAACGTACCTGCACCGCGGATATTCGCTGGGGGACTTGCCGGTCATCGAGGCCTATCTGGCGCGCGAAGCGGGCGCGCCATGGTGCGCAGAATGGCGAGCGCGACGAGGCACTGCGGGTGATGCGCGCGGCCGTCGAGACGCTGTTTCGCGAAGGGCAGATGCTGAGCTGGGGCCTTCCCGCGACGCACGTTCTCGTGGAAACACTGCTCGTTGGCGGCGACGAGGGCGACCTGGTCGAAGCCGAGGCCGCGACCGCGCGGATAGCCGCCGTGCCGACCGACGGAGTCGAACCCGCACGCGACATGTGGTTGTTGCGGCTGCGGGCGATGCTGTCCGGGGCTCGCGGCGATGCCGAGGCGTATGAGCATTTCGGGGATCGCTACCGGGACCTGGCCAAGGCGTATGAGTTCGACGGCCATATCGGCTGGGCCGAAGCCTTGAAGTAACTCGGCCCTGACGGATGATCGTCGGATGACGCCCGTAGCAGCGTGCACCACGTGCGGCACCGCATATCTCGAGGCCGCCCGGTTCTGTCATGTCTGCGGCTCGCCGGTGGCCCGGTCCGACACACCGGCGGAGTACAAGCAGGTGACCGTGTTGTTCGCCGATGTGGTGGGGTCGATGGAGATCGCCGCGGCGGTCGGCGCCGAGCGACTGCGCGAGATCATGACGGAATTGGTCGAGCGGTGTTCCACCGCGGTGCTGCGCTACGGCGGCACGGTCGACAAGTTCACCGGCGACGGCATCATGGCTGTGTTCGGCGCACCGGTAGCTTTGGAGGATCACGCGATGCGGGCGTGTCTGGCCGCGCTCGCTATCCAGGACGAGGCGCAGCGACTGGCGGCCGACGTGCAGGGCCGTGACGGTATCACATTGCGAATGCGCGCCGGCCTCAATTCCGGCGAGGTGATTGCCGGCGAAATCGGTTCGGGTGCATTGGGTTACACCGCGATCGGTGAGCAGGTTGGGATGGCCCAGCGGATGGAGTCGGCGGCGCCGGCCGGCGGCGTGATGCTCAGCGAATCCACCGTCCGGCTCGTCGAGGGTGCGGTGGTGCTGGCGGAGCCACAGTTGGTGCGGATCAAGGGCGCCGGCGAAGCAGTGCCGGCGCGGCGGCTGTTAGAGGTGGCGGAGAAGCGCCCGCCGGCGCCTCACTCGGATTCGACGTTGGTGGGCCGCGAATGGGAATTGGCCACGCTGAAGGCGATGCTGGACCGTTCGATTGCCGGACGGGGGTCGGTGGTGGGCGTGGTCGGCCCGCCCGGAATCGGAAAGACGCGACTGGTCAGTGAAGCCATTCGGTTAGCGAAAAACCTTGGTGTTGAGGTGTTTTCCGCCTTCTGTGAATCGCACGCCACCGAGGTCGCTTTCGACGTGGTCGCACGTCTGCTGCGGGACGTGGGCCAGCTGAAAGGTCTGGATGACCAAAGTGCGCGAGCCCGCGTGCGGGCGCAGATCCCCGACGCCGACCCACAGGACATGCTGCTGCTCGACGACTTGCTGGGTATCGCGGATCCCGATGCGGCGCTGCCCAAGATCGACCCCGACGCCCGGCGACGACGGTTGACCGCGCTGGTCAACGCAACTCAGCTGGCTCGCACCCAACCCGCGATCGTTGTCATCGAGGATGTGCACTGGATCGACGAGATCAGCGATTCCATGCTTGCGGACTTTCTGGCCGTGGTCCCGCAAACCCATTCGATGGCGCTCGTTACCTATCGTCCCGGCTACATCGGTGCCCTGCAGCACGTCGGGGGCGCGCAGACCATCGCCCTGACACCGCTGACCGACCCGGAGACGTCGACGATGGTGGCCGAACTGTTGGGTCCCGATCCGTCCGTTGCTCAGATCGGCGGGATCATCGCGGGGCGGGCCGCCGGCAATCCGTTCTTCGTGCAGGAGATCGTCCGTGAACTTGCCGAACGAGGCGTGCTGGTCGGCCGGCGCGGCGGTTACGTCTGCAGTGCCGACGCCGGCGAGGTGCGAGTGCCGGCCACGCTGCAGGCGACCATCGCCGCCCGCATCGACCGGCTCAGCCCGGCCGCCAAAAACACGCTCGCCGCCGCGGCGGTAATCGGATTTCGCTTCGACTCCGATCTGCTGGTCGGCCTGGGAATCGAGCTGTGCGTCGATGAGCTGATTGACGCCGAGCTGATCGACCAAGTGCGGTTCACCGCGCGCGCCGAATACGCGTTCCGGCACAACCTGATCCGTACCGTGGCCTATGAAGCGCAGCTGAAATCCGTTCGGGCCCAACTACATCGGCGCCTGGCTGACCTGATCGAAGCGCGCGAGCCGGCGTTGGCCGATCAGCACGCGATGCTGATCGCCGAGCATCTCGAGGCCGCCGGTGACGGGTACGCCGCCTACGGCTGGCACCTGCGTGCCGCAGCGTGGGCGGTCAATCGCGATATCCGTGCGGCGCAACTGAGTTGGGAGCACGCCGCCAACATCGCCGATGCACTGCCTTCCGATGACCCGCTCCGGGCGGCCATGCGCATCGGCCCCCGAACCATGTTGTGCGGCATCGCCTGGCGAGTCCGCCTTGATGCCAGCGCCCTTTTCGAGGAACTGCGGCAGTTGTGCACCGCGGCCGACGACAAGTCCGCGCTGGCCATCGCAATGGCGGGGCTGGTGTTCGATCACGCGTATCAGTCCCGGCTGCCCGCGGCGTCACGGTTGGCGACCGAGGCCATGGACCTGATCAGCTCGCTGGGCGATCCGAACTTGACCGTGGCTTTGTCGGTCGCGCCGATCTACGCGAAAGGTGAATGCGCGGAATGGTCCGAGGCACTGGGATGGCTGGATGCGGTCATCGAACTGGCCGACGGTGATCCCACCATGGGCAGCCTCCTCACCGGGTCTCCGTTGGCGGTTGCGCTGACCATGCGGGCCAACGCCCGTTGTTTTCTGGGCCATCCCGGATGGCAGGACGGTTGGCGGGAGGGCCTGGAGATGGCCCGCAGCGCCGACCCGTTGTCGTACACCACCGCCGCCGGTTACATCTATGGCGCCGGAATCCCTTCCGGGGTGCTGGCTGTCGACGATCGGGCACTACACGAGATCGACGACGTGGTCCGCAATGCCGAACGATCCAGCGACGATCTCGCCTTGACTCTCGCCAAGATGGTCCTGGGTATCGCCCTGGTACACCGCGAATCCGACACCGAGCGCGAACGCGGAGAGCAGGTCCTGATCGAGGTCCGCGACGCGCTCGCGCTTCAGGGACACAATTCGGTCGGGGCGCCGGTCGTCAAGGTCTACTTGGCGGGGGAGAGGGCTCGCCGCGGTGACCGCGATGAGGCAATACCTGTCATCCGCGCTGCTGCCGACCAGTTGGTCCGCGAAGGACGGTTACTCAGCTGGGGAATTCCAGCGACGGGGGTCTTGGTGGAGGCATTGCTCGATCGTGGTGCCCCAGGCGATTTGGCTGAAGCCCGAGCCGCGATCGAACGGTTGGCGACGGCGCAGATCGATCACGACCTGCCGGTGCGCGACGTTCTGCTGCTGCGGTTGCGGGCGCTGGCGGCCCGGGCGCACGGCGACGCCGCGGCCTATGCGGACTTCAGGGATCGTTACCGGGACATGGCTGTGTCACTGGATTTCCAGGGACATATCGCGTGGGCCCAGGCCATGTCCTAGCCATGCCCTCACCCCGCGCTTGCCGCCGAGTCTGCGTGGAGGGCGCCGAAACTGCGCACAGAGCGCGAATCCTCGACGGTGGGTAGCCCTGGGTGCAGTCTCGCTGCGGGAATTCTGGCCATAACCTAGGCCAGCCGTAGGCGTTAAAGGCTGATCGCTGAGCCTATTTGGCGCGCGCGGCTCGGCGGGCCTTCGGTTCGGGCATCTCGAATCGGTCCAGGAATCGGCTGACCAGGGCGACGGCCTCTTGGTGACCGCCGGAGGTGCCCAGTCCCTCTTCCAAGATGAGGGTGCGACCGATCGCGGCGATGACAACCGCCAGTGCGGCGGGCGGGAATTCGTCTGTGTCGAGACCATGTTCGCGAACAATGAAGTTCAGCGCGGTGATCTGCATCTCGCGCCATCGCTCCGACCAGGCGGCGATCTCGGCCCTGATCTCCTTGCGGTGGTTGGCAAGTCCCATGAATTCGAGTAACAGCCGGGTGTCCTTGGGCGCGGTGAGGGTATCCCAGAAGGCGTGCAGCGGGCGGTCGGAGGCCAGCGCCTTCTGCTGGTGATCCAAATAGACGGCGGCGCCGCCGCGGAACACGGCCAGGTACAGGTCGTCCATGGTGGGGAAGTAGTAATGCACCAGCGCGGGTTTGACGCCGGCCTTGGCCGCGACCCGGCGCGACGTGGCCGCGGCGTAACCCTCCTCGACCATGATCTGGCTGGTCGCGTCGACCAGCATGTCTCGAGTCGTGGAGTCCCGCGTCTTCGGTCGTTCTGATGCGGTCATACCGCCGGCTCGACGACCATGTCGAAGAACGCCGCGCCGGAGTCCGGGATGCGGTTCTGCTTGAACACGTTGACCGAGTAGGACACCAGGACCAGCGAGTAGAGCAGGTGCAGCAGCCTGGTCGCATCGTCCGGTAATGCGTTGATGTCCAGGTCGTTCAGGTAGCCGATGGCCGCCTCGGCTCTTGGGGCGACGGCGTCGTAGAACGTGACGAGTTCGTCGTAGGGCTTCGACAGCCGCGCCTCGTAGCGTTGCGCCCGCGTCGGTAGCGCCCACTCGGCGACGAACGGTTCCAGATCGGTGAAGCCTTCCGGCAGTGCCGAATTGGTCATGACGACTCCCCGGCCTGGTAGCGCGGCGACCGTGTCGCGGATGACCGTGTGGAACTGGCGGATCAGCAGTTCCTGGTCGCTGAGGTGAAAAGTGTTCTGCGCCCGAGTCTTCAGCGCCGAATGCGTGGCTTCGATGGTGTTCACGTCCTGCATCGCGAATTCGATGGTGCTGTCCACCACCAGCTCCTGCGCCAGGCGATCGGCCGCGTTCGCGGGCGGCACGAAGTACATGTCGATCTCGTAGATGTGCGAGTCGACGGTCTCGGGCCAGTAGGTATAGGTGATGTAGTAGCCGCGCGCCCAGATCTGAATGGAAATGTTTGGGAAGAGCCAGAATTGGTCATTGCCCCACGACGCGATATCGCCCCGGTTGAGGAAGTCGGGAAGCGGTCCGATATCGGGAACGTCGTCGGGTCCGAAGAGTCCGGCGCGGAAAAGCTTGTACACCCAACGCTGGTCCTGGCGCGCGGGTCCCGCGGTGCCGGGCTCGCGCGGCGGCAGCGGCGGCGGTCCGGGGACCGAGGTGAGCATGTGCGGCCGGAACAGCTCGTAGTGATAGGCGTCGACGGGCGGCACCATCTTCTCGGCCTTGGACACGTCGGGGTCGATGAACCGGCCGTGCACGTACGGCGGGTGGTACCACTCGCACACCGAGTCGACGGCCAGCTTCCAGTTTCCGTTGATGCGGGTGGAGAACCCGTAGTGCTGGGTCATCTTCTCGAACGGGTAGGCCTCGATGGGTAGCAGCCCGTCGCCGAGGAAGGTGCGCAAGCGGCACCGGGGCCCCTTCTGGTTCGGAAGCGAGGTTGACGAAGATGAACCCGCCCAGACCTCGCAGTGCACCGGCGGCATCCGCAGCATGCTCTTGTCGAGGTCGAAGAACTCGTCCTCGTTGGTGATGTGGTTGACCTTGCCGTCCAGGTCGTATCGCCATCCGTGGTACTTGCAGGAGAAGGCGCGGCACGTTCCGGAGGACTCGCGCCCCGGGTGTTCCTGCCACACCACCTTGTTGCCGCGGTGGGCGCACACGTTGTGAAACGCGTGCACGGTGTCGTTGCGGTCGCGCGCGACCACGATCGAGGCCAGTCGCCCGGGCAGGTCGCGGGTGAAGTACGAGCCCTTGCGCGGCAGCCGCTCAATTCGTCCCACGCACAGCCAGTTTCGTTCGAACACCGCCTTGCGCTCGGCCGCGAAGAACTCCTCGGAGATCGAATCCTCGTAGTTGACCGGGGCGGTCCCGAGTTCGGGATAGTCGGTGGTGAACTTGCCCCGGCCGGTCGACAGTCGCTGCTGGATGCTGGTCATGAGGGCACTCCGTCGTTCGTCGGTACAGGCGCAGGGCTGGACACCGGGCCCGCCCAAGGCTCCTGGTCCCAGGGCCGATCCAGTGGCGCCATCTCGCCGCCGAATGGGAAAAACGCCCGCTGCGCATAGGTTTCGCGGGCCAGGCCGTGACCGAGTTCGTCGATGAACGCCCGCTTGAGCGGGTTGGTGAACAGCTGTCGCGAGTAGCGCAGCGTCAGCGGTGGGCGCTTGACCAGCTCGCGAGCGAGTTCCCAAGCCCGGTCCAGTAATTGGTCCTGGGGCAGCACCTCGTTGACCACGCCCCACTCCTTGGCCTCGCGCGCGCTGAGCTTCATGCCGGTCAACAGGAAGTATCGGGCCCGGGTGTGGCCGGCCAGGAAGCTCCAGATGACGTGCTGGCCGTCGCCGGGCACCTGGCCGCGGGGGAAATGCGACGCGTCCTGGAAGTACGCGTGTTCGGCGGCCAGCACGATGTCGCCCAGCAACGGAACCTCGGAGTGCATGTTGCAGGGACCGTTGACGGCGCTGATCATCGGAACGTCCACGTCCAGCACGTTGGTGATCAGATGCCGTGCATACCAGGCCTTTTCATCGAGCTTGACCAGCCCGCGGGTGCCGGGCATCAACAGATACTCGGGCTTCTCGACGGGGTCGCCGTTGGGCATGCGTCCCCAGTTCGCGTTGTAGTTGTCACCGGTGCCGGTGTGGATGAGCACCTTGATCTCGCGGTCTCCGGCGATATCGGCGAACGCGTCCGACATCTGGTCGTGCGCCCGCCAGTCCCACATCAGGCTGCCGCCGTTGGTGTGGCACTGCATGAACAGGATGCCGTCATCGGTGAGCTCGAACCGATAGTTCGCGTATCGGTCCTGGTATTCGCTGAATCTGGTCCGCTTTGCCATAGAGCAATCCTGCTTCCTGGAAGAGCCGCCTTGAGCGATCGCCCAAATATTGCACCTCCCGCTGCGGCGGTCAAGGCTCAGCGTCCGTGCAGCGCGGCGACCACGGGTGCGAAGGATTCGATCTGCGACTGCTGGACCGTGACGTAGTTGACGCCAAGGCTTTCCCGGCGCGAATGCAAAAGGTCCACAACGCTTTCCGACGAGCCGACCATGACGTTCGGATGGTCGCACAGCAGGTCGGCAGGGATGCCCGTCGATTTCGCTATGCCTGCCAGAGCGCTCTCGGCGTCAGCGGTGATCTCGGTGAAGTACGGCGAACTCTCGACGTCGAGACCGCCGAAACGGTCACCGGCCGCGGCGCGGACGAAGTCGATCCGGCGCTGCGCGACGGCCTGGTGGGTCGAGGCCGTCGGCGTCGCGTGCCACGAACGGGACGCTGGAAATGCTGACGATGTCGGCTTCGCTGCCGGCCAGCGAGAGGATCCGTTGGCCACCACCGCCGATCATGATCGGCGGATGTGGCCGCTGCACCGGCCGCGGCCGTCCCGCGTAACCGTGGACCCGCACGAACTCGCCCGAGCAGTCCAATTCCTCGCCCTGCCAATGTGCCCTGATCAGGGAGATGACCTCGATCAGCTTGGCGATCCGGCGGCCGGGACGGTCGAATTCGAGCCCCATCGCGGTGTATTCGACTTCGCTCCAGCCGGCTCCGATGCCGAATTCGAGCCGGCCATCGGAGAGCAGATCGAGTGTCGCCGCTTCCTTGGCCAGCACGGCCGGCACGTGATAGTCGATGCAGAACACCCGGCAGCCGATGCGCAACGTCTCGCTGAAGGCGGCCGCCGCGGCCATCGCCGCGATGGGTGCCAGGTCTTGACGCGGGGTGCGAGCGGCTCGTTGCGCGGGACCGGGTCCCAGGTAGTGGTCCGCGAGGAAAAGCGTTGAGTAACCGAGGTCTTCGACCTTGCGGACGGTCTCGCGCCACTCGCGCCCCCCGGCGGCGTTGGTTGCCTGCACCGCGAAACGAAATGGGGGCCGGTCCATGACCGGACCATACTTGACCGCCATCGATGCGGGGTGATAGGCATGTGAAGCCGATCGTTTGGGCGATCGCTCAGTGGTGATCGCGAGCGCGGCGGAGCCGGGCGAAGCGGGTCGCCACCAACGTGCAGGAAGGTGGGAGGGCGGCTTGACCGCGAAGACGGCTGTCGTGACCGGCGGTGCGTCGGGCATCGGCCGCGCAGTCGCCGAACGGTTGCGCAGAGACGGGTTTCGAGTCGCCGTGATCGACCTGTCACCCACCAAGGACGGCCACGTCGGCCACATCGCCGACGTCACCGACCGCGCTCAGGTTGACGCCGCGATGGCCGCCATCCGAGCGGAGCTCGGCCCGATCCTGGTCCTGGTCAACGCGGCCGGGGTGGAGGGGTTCAAGAAGTTCATCAACATGACGTTTGCGGACTGGTCCAGGGTGATCGACGTCAACCTCAACGGCGTGTTCCACACGATCCAGGCCGTGCTGCCGGACATGGTCGAGGCCGGCTGGGGCCGCATCGTCAACATCTCGTCGTCCAGCACCCATTCCGGGCAGCCGTTCATGGCCCACTATGTCGCCGCGAAGTCGGCGGTCAACGGGCTGACCAAGTCGCTGGCGCTGGAATACGGTCCGAGCGGGATCACCGTCAACGCCGTGCCGCCGGGCTTCATCGACACTCCGATGCTGCGCAGCGCCGAACAACGGCAACTGCTCGGCGGCACCGTGGAGGATCACATCAATCGCACGCCAGTCCGCCGGGTCGGCCGGCCCGAGGACATCGCCGCCGCGTGCGCCTTCTTCGTGTCGGAGGAAGCTGGGTACATCACCGGCCAGATTCTCGGCGTGAACGGCGGCCGCAACACCTAGCGAGGAACTGAGAGGGATATGTACGACAGGGACCAACTCTTCATCGACGGCAAGTGGAATGCTCCCGAGTCCGAATCCGCCATCACGGTGATCTCGCCGCACAGCGAGGCGGTCATCGGCCGCGCGGCCACCGCGGGACCCGGAGACGTGAATCGCGCCGTCGACGCCGCCAGGGCGGCGTTCGACACCGGACCGTGGCCACGAATGCAGCCAGCCGAACGGATCGAGGCGCTCACCCGGCTGGCCGGCATCTACAAGGAGCGGCGGGCCGACATGACCGAGCTGATCTCGGCCGAGATCGGCGCTCCCATCAGCTTCGCCAAGAGGGCTCAGGTCATGCTGCCGCTGACCATGCTGTCCGCGTTCTGCGGTTTGGCCGGCAGTTACGAATGGCAGGAGGAACGTCCGGGCCTGTACGGCAAGAACATTCGGATCGTGAAGCAACCGGTGGGCGTCGTCGCCGCGGTGGTGCCGTGGAACATGCCGCAGTTCCTCACCGTCACCAAGGTCGCGCCGGCGCTGCTGGCCGGGTGTTCGGTGGTGCTCAAGCCCGCGCCCGAATCGGTGCTCGACGCGCAACTGCTCGCCGAGATCGTGGCGGCAGCCGATCTTCCGCCCGGCGTCTTCAACGTGGTGCCCGGCGGCCGCGACGTCGGTGAACAGCTGGTGAGCCACCCGGGTGTCGACAAGGTCTCGTTCACCGGCTCCACCGCCGCCGGCCGGCAGGTGGCGCTGGCCTGTGCCGCGGGACTCAGGCAGGTGAGCCTCGAACTGGGGGGCAAATCCGCGGCCGTGGTGCTCGACGACGCCGACCCGGCCGCCACCGCCGGCGCAATCCAGATGGCCAGCCTGGCCAACAGCGGCCAGGTGTGCAACGCGCTCAGCCGGATCCTGGTGCCAGAGGCACGCAAGGACGAGTTCGTTGACGCGCTGGCGGCAGCGATGGAGTCGCTGACGGTGGGCGACCCGTCCGATCCCGGCACCCGGATCGGTCCGCTGGTGGCGCAGCGTCAGCAGGAGCGGGTCCGCGGTTACATCGAAGCCGGCAAGAGCGAAGGCGCGCGCCTGGTGATCGGCGGCAGCGAGATGCCCGACGGTCTCGACGCCGGTTGGTACGTGCGCCCGACGCTGTTCAGCGATGCGAACAACGACATGCGGATCGCGCGCGAGGAAATCTTCGGCCCGGTGCTGACCGTCATTTCCTACCGGGACGAGGACGAGGCCGTCCGGATCGCCAACGACTCCGAGTACGGGTTGGCCGGCTCGGTATTCACCGCTGACCTTGACCGTGGCTACGGCGTCGCGACCCGGGTGCGGTCCGGCACGTTCGGCGTCAACGAGGGCTACATCATGGACCCCGCGGCGCCATTCGGTGGCGTCAAGAACAGCGGCTATGGCCGCGAGCTCGGCGTCGAGGGAATCGACAGCTACACGGTGAGCCAATCGATTTCCGCCGCGGCAGCGGCGAACTGACTCCCTACTTAATGTTGATCGGGGACTTGATTTCCCGACCCCAGCTATCGATAAGGCTGAGTGAGAAAGCGTGGCGGTCGCCCTGTCGCTACCGAAGTCGGAGACACAGCGGGTTCGTAGACCAGGTGTGCACCCAGCAAGACCGCGAAAAGGATTCCTGTCACATCGTCGAACGTCATGCCGACTCGAGCTCGGCCCGCGGTGCGCCCTCACGGCCCGTCTCAGACAGCACCGGCTCGTCGGGACCTAACAACCGATCACATGCGGCGGCGAAACCGACGGCCAGCGCAGCCAGGCCGACCAGCAGCGCGACGAATGCCAGGTCCAGCATGGCCGACCTCCGACAATTGCGAACAGTGGTGACGGTACGACGACTCCGCCCGGTACGACTGCCGCATATGCGGTAACTTTGCGCCCTGCACTGCTCAGCCCCTCACCGAAACCGAGGGCCGGGCCGATGCGCAGTAGGGTCATTCGACTCTGCTCCTCTTTAACAACCACGATTAGCCTGGACGCTGCACGTTTGGGTTGCGGGTTGATGGCGTACGTCGGCCGTCGATTTTTGCGTCGGGATTGCCCAAAACATCTCCCGTGCAACGCGTTTCAGCCCAAGTGCCGGTGAGGAGGACCGCGTTGCCCCAGTGGCAAAATGTTCTGGACCGCTTCCGTCCGGCTGGCACACCGGGCGCCGCCGGCCGTCCCGGCATCCCGGCGGACCGCAGCGCCGACGCGGCGGCCGAGCTCACCGAAGTGCTGGCACTTCTGGACGATTCGCAAGAGGAGGCAGCGCGGACCCGCCAGGCCGCCACCGACCGGACGCAGGAGATCCGCCTTAACGCCCACCGGCAGGCGGCCGAACTGGTCGCCAAAGCCCGTGACGACGCCGAGACGGTGCGAGCCCAATCGGAGGCGGACGCGCTGCGCGAAGCCGGCACCGATGAGGGCGACATGCGACGCAAGACGGAGGCCGAGATCGCCCGGCTGCGCCAGCGGGCCGACGAGCGGTTGGCGCAGGATGCCGACACGGTGGCCGATCAGGCCCGAGGGTGGCTCGACGCCCTCGTTCGCTCCACGACGGCAGTGAGCGATCGGTGAGCGCTCAGTGGGTGGCGGGCAACGTGCGGGCCAGAGCCCTACTCAACCGGCGGTTGGGCGTGGGGCGTGCCCGCGCCCTCGCGGCGATGAATTCGCTGACCGACGCGCAGCACGCACTGGCCGCTACCGCGTACGGCCGCGACATCACCGTGGGACAGCCCGCTCTGGACACCGATCATGCGGTGTGCGCCGCGCTGTTATGGCATCTGCGGGTGCTGGCCGGATGGCAACCGGCGCAGGGCGCGCGGGCCATCCGCGCGCTGGCCGCTGGCTTCGAAGCCAACAACATCGCCGCCCACGCCCGGCGGTTGGCGGGCGCGCCGGCCCGCCCGCCCTACACGCTGGGCGCACTGACTACCACGTGGCCGCGGCTGAGCGAGACCTCCTCGTTGGCGCAGCTGGGGGACATCCTGGCCCAGACGATGTGGGGCGACCCGGGATCGGATTCGCCGTCGGACATCGCGTTGGCGGTGCAGATCGGCTGGGCGGTGCGGGTGGCCAACGCGGTTCCCGAGGCGCGGGATTGGGCGGACGCGTGGTTGGCTTTGACTATGGCGCGCCGGCGGCTGGTGGAACAGCGTGAGTTGCCTGAGCCGGTGCTGGTGCGCGCCCGGCTGGTGTTGGGCGCGGCAACAGCGGCCAGTGACCTGCCCTCGTTCACCGATGCGTTTGCCACGCGGCTTCGCTGGTTGTTCGACGGCATAACCGGGGCCGACGGCTTGTGGAAGGCGGAGGCTCGCTGGTGGGCGCGGGTGGAAGCCGACGGATTGACCATGCTTGGCGGCAGCGAGTTCACTCGGGCGCGAACGATCGGGGCGGTCGCGGTGTTGGCCGCCGACGCCTGGCGGTGCCGCGCTGCGTTGGCAATGGCGTCGCGTGGCGGCGGCCCGATGGACGTCTACGATGTCGTCGCCTGAACGGCCTGAACGGCTGCGTGCCCTCGCGCGGCGTTTTACCCCGGCTCGCATGCAACGCATCGCGGTGGTCACGCAGGTGGATTCGCTGCGCGATGCGCTGGTGGCGGTGGCCGGATCCGGCAGCGTCGAACTCGACGAACCCGCCGACAACAACGGGTCACCGGGTCAGGCAGCACGGGCGCTGCAGCGGATGGGCGCACACCCCGAGTCGGCGCACGGCGGCGCGGCGGTGATGTTGTCGGCCGCCGCGCCGGACGTCGCCGACCTGGAGCGGGCCGAGCGTGCGGATCTGCTAGCCGGTGAGGCACAGCTACAGCAGTACGCCGCAGGCGCGGTGCGCCGCCGTGACGTGGCAGCGGTTCCGGGCTGGTGCCCGGCCAACCAGCTACCCATGCTGGGTGCGCGCCTGGACGCGGCCGGGGCGGCCGCAGTGCCGCTGCCCACCCCGCCCGGGGTGGATCCGCCCACGCTGCTCACCACCAGGCCAGGGCTTTCCGGCAGCTTCTCGGCGCTGGTGCGCACCTATGGCACCGTCCCTTACCACGACATCGACCCGACCGTGTGGGCCGGGCTGGCCTACGTAGTGATGTTCGGGATGATGTTCGGTGACGTCGGCCACGGACTGCTGCTGGTCGTCGCCGCGGTCATGATCAGGCTGGGCTGGATCCGCCGGTTCCCGTCGCTACGGCCGATGTGGAGTTTCGTCGGTGCCGCCGGGATTGCGGCATGCATCTTCGGCGTCCTGTACGGGGAATGCTTCGGCCCAACCGGGCTGGTGCCGGTGGTGTGGCTGGCCCCGCTGGATGATCCGCTGCGGCTGCTGCTGGTCGCGTTGGCCGTCGGGGCGGTGTTGCTCGGGGTCGCCTACACCGTGGGGGCAATCAACCGCTGGCGTGAGGGCGGGTTTCGGCTGGCCGTCTACGCGCCGTCGGGGATTGCGGGGGCGACCGTATTCGCCGGCGCCGGCGCGGTGCTGGGCGGCTACATGATCGGCGCGGGGGTGCTGGTGGCGGCTGGGCTGCTGCTCTGCGCTGCCGGTCTGCTGCTGGCGCTGATCGGTCTGTACGCCGAGTCCGGTGGCGGCGCGGGCGGAGTGCTGCAGGCCGCGATCGGTGGGCTGGATTTGGTGGTGCGTCTCGGGTCCAACCTGGTCTCGTTCGCCCGTCTGGCAGCGTTCGGCATGACTCACGGCGCGCTTGGCTGGGTGGTGTGGCGCGGGACGACGGCACTGTGGGCGCACAGCTGGATCGGCGCGGTGGGGGCGGTGGTGCTGTTCGTTGTGGGCAACGCGGTGGCGTTCGCGCTGGAGGCGTTGGTGGCAGGCGTGCAGGCGCTGCGGCTGGAATTCTATGAATTGTTTTCGCGGGTGTTCATCGGTGAGGGTCGGCCGTTCCGGCCCTGGACGGTCCCGGTGGTCGAAATGGAGGCGGCATGTTGACCTGGGTTATCGCTTCACCGGCGCTGATCACCGGATTCGCGGTCAGCTGGATGCTCTTGCGTCGCCGGGGCCGGCTGGCGGTGCGGCTGTTCTGGGCGGTCAATGCGGTGGTGGTGGCGGCGGCGCTCGTGGTGCTGGTGCAGGCTTTGACCGCCGGGCCGGCGGTGGCGGAAACGGCCCCGGCGGCCGGACCTGGTAGCGCGAGCAGCAACTGGGCGGCGCTACTGGGTGCGGCGATCGCGGTCGCGGGATCGTCGATCGGCGCGGCGATCGCGGTGGCGTATACCGGCGCGGCGGCGCTGGCGGCGCTGAGCGAGCGCCCGGAGCTGTTCGGCCGGGCCATGGTGATCGTCGGGTTGGCCGAGGGCATCGCCATCTACGGGCTCGTCGTGGCGGTCATATTGATCCAGCGGGCCTGACGTGGGGGCTTGAATGGGGGCCATTGTCGCGATCGGTGAACCGGCGTTGGTGACCGGCTATGCGATGGCGGGCGCGATCACAATGCCTGCCCAGGGCGCGGATGAGGTGCACCGAGCCTGGGACAGCCTGCCATCCGGCACAACCCTGGTCATCCTGACCGCGGCGGCCGCTGCCGCGCTGGGGGGCCGGCTCAGCGAGGCCGACCCGCTGACCGCCGTGATGCCGGCATGAGCGCGCTCAACGCCGAAAAGGCGATGGAGGCGCTGCAGCCGATGCGGCGGCACCTGCTGGAGTGCGCCCGGGCTGACGCCGAACGCGAGATCGCCGAAGCGGAGCAGGAAGCCCAGCGCGTTCTCGCTGCGGCCCGCAACCAAGCCGCACAGCTGGCCGAAGCGGCCCGCGCCGCAGGGCGGGCCGCCGCGGAAACGGTGAGCGCCCAGCGACGGGCGGCGCTGCAACGGGAGCTGCGCGGTGCGGTGCTCGCGGCCCAACGCGACATTTACCAGCGGTGGTGTCGGCGCGGCACCGAGGCCGTGCTGCGGCTGCGTGAGGACCCCGTCTACCCGCGTTGGGCCGCCGCCCTGCGGGCCACCGCGCAGGCGACACTGGGCGCCGACGCGCAGCTGCGCGAACACCCCACCGGTGGAGTGGTGGCCGAGGCCGGTCAGCGATGCGTCGACCTGAGCCTGGCCGGCATTGCCGCGCGGGTGCTCGACGACACCACCGCCCAGGTGGGTGAGCCGTGGGCGTAGGCGAAACAGCAGGGGTGGCACAGGTCGCGCGGGTGTCGGGACCGTTGGTGGAAATCGATGCCTGCACCCCGCTGGCGATGCATGCGTTAGTGACGCTGGGAACCGAACGAATCCCCGCCGAGGTGGTCGCGATCCGCGGTGAGCAGGTGACCGTACAGGCCTACGAGTACACCGGCGGCCTGGGGCCCGGCGCCGGCGTCGTCGCGCTGGGCCGCCCATTGTCGGCATCGCTGGGACCCGGGCTGCTGGGCGGGGTGTTCGACGGGCTGCTGCGTCCCCTGCACAGCGCGCCAACTTGGTTGACACCCGGCCATGACAGTGAAATCGACCACTCGACATGGCATTTCGAGCCGAGAACAACTGTCGGCACCGAACTGACGGCCGGTACGGTGCTTGGCGTGGTGCCCGGCGCCGGATCGGTGCCGCACCGCGTGCAGGTTCCCGCCGGGCTGTCGGGCACGCTGGACTGGATCGCCGCCGCCGGTGATTACGCCGCCGATGAGGCGATCGCATCAGTTGGCGGACAGCCGGTGTCCATCGCTGTGCGGTGGCCGGTGCGGCAGGCGCGACAGTATTGCCGTCGACGCGACGACGCCGTTGCGCTGACCACCGGCCAGCGGGTGGTCGACTTGCTGTTCCCGATCGCCCGCGGCAGCACCGCAGCTGTGCCGGGCGGATTCGGTACCGGCAAAACGGTGCTCCTGCAACAGATCGCGAAATGGTGCGACGCCGACGTCATCGTGTATGTCGGCTGCGGAGAGCGCGGCAACGAGATGGCCGAGATCGTTGCCGACATGCGCGAATTGACCGATCCGCGCACCGGTGGGCGGCTGGTGGACCGCACCGTGATCATCGCCAACACCTCAAACATGCCGATGATGGCCCGCGAGGCCTGCATCTACACCGGTGTCACGGTCGCGGAGTACTACCGCGACATGGGCTATCACGTCGTGGTGATCGCCGACTCCACGTCTCGGTGGGCAGAGGCACTGCGCGAGTTCGGATCACGGCTGGGGGAGCTGCCCGCCGAGGAGGGCTATCCGGCCAACCTGTCCTCCGAACTCGCGGCCTTCTATGAGCGCGCCGGCCGCGTCGACACCCTCGGTGGGGACATCGGGTCGGTGACGGTGTTGGGAGCGGTTTCGCCGCCGGGTGGCGACCTGTCCGAGCCGGTCACCGTGCACACTGAGCGTTTTGTGCGCTGTCGATGGTCGCTGGACCGGGATCTGGCCTACTCGCGTCATTACCCTGCGGTGTCGTGGTCGGCATCGTTTTCCCGTGACGCCGAAGCGCTCGCCACCGCCCACGTCGTTGCTGGTGAAGACAGCGGCTGGGCTGCCCGGCGCGCGCGGGTGCTGGATCTGCTGACCGAGTCCGATCGCCTGGCCACGTTGACCGAGCTGGTCGGCGTGACAGCCCTGCCCGACAGCGAGCGGATGGTGCTGGTGGCCGGGCGGCTGCTGCGGGAAGCCGTGCTGGCGCAGAATGCCCAAAACCCCAACGACGCGCACTGCGGACCGGTGAAGACCGCGGCGCTCGTCGACGCGGTGTTGGCGGTAATCGACACCTGCCGTGAACTGGTCGCCGGCGGTGCGGCCGCGCAGCTGATCGAGGAGACCGACTTCGGCAAGCTGATCCGCGCCCGCGACGACAGTGGACCCGACGACACCGCGGTGGTGGTCGAACGCCGGGACCAGATCATCGCGACGCTGCGTGAGTTGCCGCGATGAGCCACCCGGTGCCGGGATGGGTGGAATACCGCGGTGTGCGTGAGTTGCGCGGCCCGCTGGCCTTGGTCGGCGGTGTCGCCGATGTGGGGTGGGACGAGTACGTCGTCATCACCCTGGCCGACGGCTCGGTGCGGCACGGGCTGGTGCTCGACGTGAACCGCGACGTGGCGCTGGTGCAGGTGATGGAAGGCACGTCGGGAATGGACGCGACAGGGGCCGCATACCGGTTCAGTGGCGAACCGCTGCGCATCCCGGTGGGAACCGCCTGGCTGGGGCGCGCCTGCAACGGCCGCGGCGAACCGATCGACGGCGGCCCGCCGGTGACCGGAGTACGACGGGTGCCGGTCAACGGCGACCCGCTCAACCCGATGCAACGCGAGGCTCCCTCGGAGCCGGTGCTGACCGGCGTGTCGGTGATCGATGCGCTGACCACTCTGGTCCGAGGTCAGAAACTGCCGGTCTTCTCTTTGCCCGGGTTGCCGCACCTGCGCCTGGCGTGTCAGATCGCCGCGCAGGCCAGTGCCGGCGGCGAGCCGTTCAGCGTGGTGTTCGCCGGCATCGGGCTTCCCCACGCCGACGTGGCCTATGCGCGCAATGTGCTCGAATCACGGGCCGCAGCAGGGGAATTGGTCTTGTTGCTGAACGCCGCCGACGACCCGGTCATCGAGCGGATCCTCACCCCGCGCATTGCGCTGACGATCGCCGAGCATCTGGCGTTCGAGACGGCGCGGCACGTGTTGGTGGTGATGACCGACATGACCAGCTACGCCGAGGCGCTGCGGGAAATCTCGGCAGCCCGCGGTGAAATGCCGGCGCGGCGCGCCTATCCGGGCTATCTCTACAGTGACCTGGCCTCGTTGTACGAGCGGTGCGGCAAAATCGTCGGACAACCCGGCTCGGTAACTGTGCTGCCCGTGTTGACGATGCCCGGCGGCGACATCACCCACCCGGTGCCGGACCTGACCGGCTACATCACTGAAGGGCAGATCATCTTCTCCGCGCAGATGCATCTGCACAACATCTACCCGCCGGTGGACGCCTTGTCGTCGCTGTCGCGGCTAATGCGCCGCGGCGCGGGCGCTGGCCGCACCCGTGACGATCACCTGCCGGTGGCGGCACAGCTGCTCGCGTCGTTGGCCCACGCACGGCAGGTAAGCGCGCTGGCCGAGCTGATCGGGCCCGACGCCCTCACCGCCACCGACCGCAGCTATCTGTTGTTCGAGGACGATTTCGCCGCGAAGTTGGTCAATCAACGTCCGGACATGGCACGACCGCTCGACGAGACCCTCGACCGGGCATGGGAGGTACTTGCGCGGTTGCCGCGCAGTGAACTGTCGATGCTGCCCTCCGGCCTGCTCGATGCACACCGGTCCGACAGTGTGCAGGGGGCGTGATGGCGCCGTTGTCGCGTCCCCCGGGGCGGATGGGTCGGCTGTGGGTGCTCAACCGGCTCGACCTCGCCGAGCGGGGGGCGACGCTGCTCGAGCAGAAGTTGCACTTACTGACCGCGCTGCAAGAAGAGCTGCTGCGCAAGGCCGAACAAAGCCGCCACGACTGGCAGCAGGCCTGCCGCGAGGCCGACATGTGGGGGCTGCGCGCGATGTTGCTGGGCGGCCAAAACGCGATCGACCTGGCGATCACCACGGCGCCGGCATCGGTCACCGTGCAGTGGGCCGTCACCGCCGGGGTGCGCTACCCCGACGCCGCCGTCTGCGTATTGCCGTCCGAAAGCGATCCGGCCGTCATCTACCCGACCTCGGCGTCTGTTCACGCGGCGCGGGCATATCGAGCGGCCGTTGTCGCCGCCGCCGAATGCGCTGCGGCGCAATCGGCCGTGCGAACCGTCATGCAAGAGGTGCACACCACCCGGCTGCGGGTGCGCGCCCTGAGTAGACACTGGCTACCGCTGCTACGCCGGGAGTTGGCCCGCATCGAGTTAGAGCTGGAAGAGGAGGACCGCGACGCCTCGATACGAGTGCGGCTGGTCGGGCGTCAGCGCGACAGAGAGCCCTAACTGGCGCAGCGGACACGGGAGTCGCAAATATTGGCGGGTTCAGCCGGTGGCTCGCGCGCACTGGCCGCGACCGTGTCGGGACACGACGGCATGTGGGGTTCCAATGCCCAGTCGGTGATGAGTAGCGGCTACTTGAGGTGCCGTGAACTGTAGTGATGCTGCTCACGTTTAGGTCACCTAACTATCGGGGAATAGCTTCACTTCTAACTCCGAAACGAAGGCAGCGGGTGTGGCTCTCAAATTCAACGACGTCATCAAGTCGAAATACCTATTGTTGACGACCTTCACCAAGGACGGGCGCCGTAAGCCGACACCGATCTGGGGAGTGCCCGACGGCGACAAGCTGCTGGTCATCACCGACGACGGCTCCTGGAAAACCAAGCGGATCAACAACACGCCACGGGTGACGATCGCCAAGAGCGCGGCTCTTGGCAAGCCCAAGAGCGACGAGGTCGAGGGCGTCGCACGCGTCCTGCCGAAGTCGGAGACGCGTCGGGTCTACAACGCCGTGCTGCGCCGGTACTGGTACCACGCCCCGTGGTTCTATGTGCACTCGATCGTGCGCGGCGGCATCGACAAGGTGCACGTCGGCCTCGAGATCGAGCCGGCGGCTTAGAACCGCTCAGCCCACCGCCGCGGGGGTGCTGCGGTGGGGCGGTAGCGTCTCCGCCGCTTCCTTCAGCTCCTGATAGGCCCGCAGCGTGTGCTGCGCGAGTTGCGTCGGGTCGTCGATCGCCGCGGCGCTGGCGACGAAGCCGAAGTCCATGCTGTCGTCGTAGGACGTGAGCGTGGCGTTGAGACCGATGGAGGCGGCGAGCGCGGAGACCGGGTAGATGCCGAGCAGGCGCGCGCCGTTGAGGTATCGGGGCTCCTTGACACCCGGCACGTTGGAAATGACGAGATTGCACGCCGGGTGTCCGACCCTATCCAGATGGGTGGAGGCGGCCAGGCCCGCGAGGGCGACGAGTCCGGCCGCGTAAGTCAGCGCCGCATCGGTCGACATGGCAGCCAACTCCTTCTTGGCAGTGGCGACCGAGACCGCTACCTGGCGGATCCGCTCCGGCATGCGCGCGCCGGGCTCGCCGAGTCGCACGAACATCGCCGAGACTCGCGTGCCGATGGTCGTGTCGTCGTCGTCGCGCAACGACACCGGACACATCGCGATGAATGGGTGCGCGAAGGGGCGGCCGGTCTCGCGGAGGTAAGCATGCAGTCCGCCGTCGACGATGGTGGCCGCGACGTCGTTGAGGGTCGCCCCGAAGTGTCGACCGATCTGATGCATCTCCTCGAGCGGCAGCGTCAGCGTCGCGAACCTTCGCCCGATTGTGAGTGGCTCATTGGTCGGTGCGTGCTGTGCCACGAACGGCAGGCTGCCCTCGAGGTGCGCTCCCGCGAGACCGGCGAACACCTTGCGCAGCGCGCCGAACGACACTTGGTTGAGTGCCTCGACCTGCGTGATCGCCGCACGGATCGAGTCGACGATTCGCGCTGCGAGCCGCGTTGGCGGGTGCGGTGTGGGTGTCGGTGAACCGATGGCGAAGGCCGGTTCGGGGACCGTGCGTTGATCTGATTTGCTCAGACCCGCGTAGATCAGCTTGAGGCCGGATTCGCCGTCGATGATCGAGTGGTGAGTCTTGGTGTAGATCGCGAACATTCCGTCCGGAACGCCGTCGATCACCCAGCAGCGAAACATCGGCCGGTCTCGATCGAGTTGCGGCTCGTGGAGTTCGGCGACGAGGCGCAGCAGATCGTCGTAGGTGGCTCCGGCGGGAAGCGCCAGGTGCCCGACGTGGTAGTGTGGATCCCAGCTCTCCACCTCGCGAAAATGGGGTGCGCCGCGAACCAGCAGCTCCGGTACGTAGTTGAACGGCGGCGCCGGCGGGCACGCCCGGTATGACTCGACGATCTCGCGCACGATGGGCTTGCGACCGGGTGGTTTTTTGAACAGCATCATCGCACCGACGTGCGTCGTGCCGGCCGGTGATTCGATCAACAGCCATGAAAGATCCAGCGGCGGAATCGGTTTGGTCATGACGTATCTCCTATCCGCAGTTCGGGCAGTCGTTGATCGCCATCAGGGGCAGAGGCGCTTAAAGAATCCGAACCACCATGGAAATGGTCTCTCCGGAGATCACCGGCGACGAGGGCATTAGGACCCCGCCAAGTCAGTCGTAAGTCCCCGAGCGGAGAACCAGCGGTCATCGTGATACTCGCGGTCCCGAAACGACGCGTCGAGGCGAGATAATCCTTGGGTGGATTCCAAGTTCCAACCGGGTGCGCCGCATGGGTGGCGCGTTCCTGATCGGTTGTGGGTTTTCGCGCGAATGGGGATGAAAACATGCGCCAATTGATCGCCGCGGTAACCGTTGCCGGCATCTGCGTCATCACCGTCGGTTGTCACAGCCAACCCGACCAAGGGCATAAAGCCTCGACCACTACGACAACCACCACCACGAAAGCTCCGCCTCCGGTCGCGGAGGGTGCGCTGAAGGGGTTCCTGCTCGCCCCCGAGCAGATCAACGCCGTAATGGGCGCAACCGATATGAAGGTCACGAATAGCCGCACCGCGATGTCTGACGACAGCGCCACGATGACGCCCAAGGAGTGCTTGGCCATCGATGGCTCGGCGCAAGCCCAGGTGTACGCCGCCAGCGGTTTCATGGCTGAGCGCGACGAGACACTCAACGTCCAGGAGGGCGATAACTTAACGCATTTCGCCGAGCAGGCGGTGGTGTTATTCCCCACCGCCAAACAAGCCGGCGACTTCTTCACCGCCTCCGCCCAGCGGTGGCAGGGCTGCCACGACTACACCCACGTCCAGTCCAAGACGCGGTGGACCGTGGCAGCGATATCCAACGCCAATGGTGTCCTGAGCACGATCACGACTCTGCAAGACCCCCCGTCGACGGGCTGGAAAGCTTGCGGGCGGGCGCTCACCGTGAAAAACAATGTCATCATCGACGTCAACACATGCAGCGTCGACCCGAAGAACTCCGCTGTCGATATCGCGAATCAGATCGCTGCCAAAGTGCCCGCGTGATTCAGCCGCCCAGCGCGGAGCGGGCCGCGGCACGCGTCCGGGCCGCGTGCCCGCCGCCGAACAGCACGACATGCGCCAGTAGCGGGAACAGCTGGTGCAGCCCGATGCGGCTGCGCCAGCCGGGCGTCAGCGGCCGCACCCGCTGGTAACCGCCGAGGATGACCTCGAAATGCGGGCAGCCGAACAGCGCCAGCATCGCCAGGTCGCTCTCCCGGTGACCGGCGTGCGCGGCCGGGTCGATCAACACCACCCCGGCGGGTGTCCACATCACGTTGCCGCCCCACAGATCACCGTGCAGCCGGGCCGGTCTGTCATCGTCGTCGAAATCGCCTGCACGGCAACGCGCCACGACCGCGTCGATCATGTCCCGGGTCGACGCGTCGAGGCGGGCCGCCGCGAGCTCGGCCATCGGGACCAGCCGCTCCTCGGCGTAGAAATCGCCCCACCGGCGGTGTCCGCGCAGCGACATCGGCAGTGGCTGCGACAGCGGCCCGAAGAACCCCGGCCCGTCCCAGCCGTCGGGACCCGCGCCGAACTCTGCGGCTCCCGCGTCGTGCGTGATGGCCAGCCGACTGCCGAACACCTGCGCGGCCTCGGGGCTCGGTGTCACCGACTCCAGCCGGCGCAGCGTCAGGCTGGCGGTGTCGAACGAAACAACCTGCGCGCAGGGCACACCGCCGTCGACACGCAAAAGCCATTGCAGCCCTGCGGCTTCCCAGGCGAAGTAGCCGGCGGGGGTGCCCGGATGGCGCTTGACGAAGTCGTTCCGCGGCATGGACGCACTCATTGGGCAACGGTAGCGTCGTGCGCGGGCGAAGGAGTGCACATGGATCTACACCTATCCGGGAAGATCGCCGTTGTCACGGGCGCCAGCAAGGGCATTGGCCTCGCGATCACCAGAGCGCTCGTCGACGCGGGCGCCCACGTGGTGGCCGGGTCGCGCACCAGCGGTGATGATCTGCCGGCGCTCGAGGAGACCGGCCACGTGTCGTTCGTGCCAGTGGATCTGTCGCTGCCCGATGCCGCCGACGAACTGGTCGCCGCGGCGGCTCACCGCGGCGGGATCGACGTTCTGGTCAACAACGTCGGCGCCGCGCCGGTACACCCGGGTGGATTCACCTCCATCACCGACGACGAGTGGCAGGCGTCCTGGGATCTGAACGTGATGGGAATTGTGCGGCCCACCCGCTCGGCGCTACCGGAGATCGAGCGGCGCGGCGGCGGCTCCATCGTCATCGTCAGTTCGGTCAACGCCTACTACCCCGACCCGGCGATCTACGACTACTGCGCCACCAAGGCCGCCGTTACGAATCTTGCGAAGACGCTGTCAAAAGAGTTGGCGGCCAAAAACATTCGGGTCAACTCGGTCAGCCCGGGCCCGGTCTCGACGCCGATGTGGACGCAGCAGGGTGGGACCGCCGAAGGGTTCGGCGAGGTCAGCGGGCAGACCGCCGACGAGGTCATGGCGATGATCGCACGTAACACCCCGACGGGCCGGTTCACCACCCCCGACGAGGTCGCCGACCTGGTCCTGTTCCTGGCCAGCGACCGCGCCGGAAACACCACCGGATCCGACTACCGCATCGACGGCGGCTACGTGACTACGCTATGAGCATGACCCAGGACCAGAACCGGACATCACCCATCTTGGCGTTGGTCGCCGTGGCGCGCGCGGCCGTCGGGGTCGCCATGCTGTTGGCGCCGGGCCGGTTCTTCAAGCCCGAATCCGGCACCGAGACGCTGCTGATGCAGACGATCGGGATCCGCGACCTGGTGCTCGGGTCGGGTGCCTGCGCGGCCTGGGTGCGCTCCGGTGGTGGCGTCGAGTTCCGCGGCTGGGCGACCGCCGGTTTGGTCAGTGACAGTGCAGATCTCGCGCTCGGGTTGCGGAGCAGGCCCCTGGTGGGTACCAAGAGCGCGCTGATCGCGACGCTGGCTCCGGTGCCGTTCGTCGGTGCGGCCGTGCTGGGCTTCGTGCGTAGTCTGCGTCGGGAGTCTTAGGAATCCCGGCGTTCCAATTCCAGTCGGGTTTGGTCGATTTGGTCGATTGCGTAGGTCGCCATGGCCGCGTGGGTCATCGCTTGACCCGTGCGGGCCAGTGATTCGTAGGCCTGGTCGCCGAGGGCATCGCGCAGGCCGGTGATGGCGGTATTCAGTTCGGGAAGGATGCCCTCGGTCAGTGGGCCGCGCGCGAAGCCGGCGATTGTCGCCGCTGGTTCGTGGTGTCCCAGGCGGTGCAGAATCGCGGTGAGGATCGCCAGTGGGGTGGTCAAGCCGAGGGTGTTGGCGGAGTGGCTGTAGTTGCGGATGGACAGCGTCAGGAAATCCAACGCGGCCACCTTGTCGCCGTGCAGGGATTCGAGCCGGGCCAGATTTCCCGCCAGGTACGACTCGTTGCAGCGGATGCCACTGTCCTGCGCGATCACCCAGCCGCGGCGCAGGGCGTCGAGGGCACCGCTCGGATCGGCCTCCAAGAAGGCCATCCCGTACGCCAGCGATGCGTAGGAGATCTCCCAAGGGTTTCCGCTGGCCTGTGCGGCCTCGATCAAGCCGTCGGCGGCTGCCATCGCCTCATCGTGGGAGGCCGCGGCGATCAGCGCAAAGATCAGGCATGTCCGGGCGAGTGTGCGATCGTCGCGCCGTTTTGCGAAATAGGTTTGGTACCAATGGAATGCCTGCTCGTGCTGGCCCTTCAACAGGTACACATCACCCGGCAAGCCATCGAGGCCGAATGCCACCTGGTCAGTGCGCCCGGCGCGCAGGCTTGCTTCGGCGTAGTCGATTGACTCGTCGACCCGTCCCTGCGTCCAGCACAGCGAGGCCATCACATAGAGGGTCGGCAACCGGGGATGGTCGACGTCGCGCGCGGGTTCGATCAGTTCTTCGGCCCAGGCAACCGGCTCGTTGTTCTCGATCAGATAGCCGAACAGCCCCGCGTAGCTGGCGATGGCGCCGGCTGTGTCGAGGTCGCCGCTGTCGGCGGCCAACCGAAACGCGACGCGCAGATTAGCCAGCTCCGCGGTGAACCAGTCGTAGGCCTCGCGCTGCCGTGGGCTGTCCCACCGGGCCAGGATGTCGGTCTCGCGTCCGGCGAAGTAGCGCGCATGCGCCGCCCGGATCCGGGTCGCTTCGCCACGCGCGACGAGTTGTTCCTCTGCGAATTGGCGGATGGTTTCCAGCATCGAGAACCTGGTCCGTCCGGCCGAGCGGGTGGCGACGAGCAACGACTTGCGCACCAGTGCATCCAGCAGATCCAGTACGGTGTACTCATCGTCGCGATCGAATCCCGCTACCGCACAGGCGCTTTGCAGGTCGAATCCGCCGGCGAACACCGAACACCTTTCCAGCAACTCCTTTTCGTCGTCACCGAGCTGGTCATAGGACCACGCTACGGCGTGACGCAGGGTCTGGTGGCGTTCCAGGCCGCGCCGTGATCCGACCAGTAGCCGGAAGCGTTGGTCGAGGCGATCGCGCACCTCGATCGGGCTCATCGACGCCATCCGTGAGGCGGCCAGCTCGATCGCCAACGGGATTCCGTCCAGGCGACGGCAGATCTCCACCACCGCGTCGGCGTCGTTGGCATCGGTGAGCGAGAACCGGGGTGCCACGCTGCGTGCGCGGTCCGCGAACAACGTGACCGCGGTGGAATCGGCGCCGCCGCCGACGTCCAAAGAGGGCACCGGCCAAAGCTGTTCGTCGGCGAGCCCGAGCCCCTCACGGCTGGTGGCCAGAATCCGCACGGTCGGTGACCGCGCGAGGAAGGTCTCGACCAGATCAGCGGCGGCGTCGCGCAGATGCTCGCAGTTGTCGAAAACCAACAACCGGATCCTGCCCTCCAATGCGGCGGCCACGCTGTCGGCCATCGTCATGCCCGGTTGCTGGGTGACACCCAGCGCCGTAGCCACCGCGTCGGGTACCGCCGCCGGATCGGTGACAGCCGCCAACTCGAAAAGCCAGACCCCGTCCGGGAATTCGCCGGCCAGCTGCGCCGCGACTTCGGTCGCCAGCCGGGTTTTGCCGACCCCGCCGACCCCGGTCAGCGTCACCAACCGATGCTTCCTCAGCGCCGCCTGCACCTCGGCGACCTCGCCCTCGCGCCCAACGAAACTCGTCGTAGCTCGCCGCAGATTCCCGGCGCCGACGTCCAGCGCCCGCAACGGCGGAAAATCCGTCCGAAGCCCGGGCGCCCGCACCTGAAACACCCCGACCGCGGTCGGTAGGTCCTTCAGCCGCCGCCGGCCCAGATCCAGCAGATCCAGGCCACTGAGCAGAACCGCCGTTGACTCGGCCAGCAGGATCTGACCGCCGTGTCCGGCCGCCATCACCCGCGCGGCGCGATTGAGCACCGGACCGAAATAGTCCGCTCCGCGCAACTGTGCCTCGCCGGTGGCCAGCCCCACCCGCACCGGCAACGCAAGCTCACGCTGCGCGGCCATCGCGGCATCGACTGCAGACCGAGCCGACGCGAACGCGGCGCACACACCGTCACCGGTGTGCTTGAACAACCAACCCCCATGCGCCTCGATCGCGCCGCGCAACACGTCGTCGTGCGCGGCCAGCGCCACCCGCATGCCGTCGGCGTCGGCCTCCCAGCGCCGCGTCGAACCCTCGATATCGGTGAACAGAAAGGTCACGACACCCGAGGGCGCATCAGCCGTGGACACTAGCCGTTACCCGTCGGGTCTTCGAGATATGTTCGGGCTTGGTCGATTTGGTCGTAGGCGTAGGTCACGACGGCTGCGGTGGACATCGCTGCGCCGTGATGGGCGAGCGATTCATAGATCTGCTTCCCCAGGACTTCGCGAAGCTCGCCGATCGTGCTGCTGAGCTCGAAGAACGCGCCTGCGGTCAGCGGGCTGAATGCGCTGCCACTTATCGTGGCCGCCGGTTCGAGGCGACCGAGGCGGTACAGCACCGTGGCAAGGATCGCCAGCGGGGCACGCATAGCGATGGCGTTGCCCCACCGGTGGCAATTGCGAATAGACAGCGCGAGGTAATCCAACGCGGCAGCCGAATCACCATGCGTAGCTTCGAGGCGAGCCAAGTTGAGGGCCAGGTGCGACTCGTTGAAGCGGATGCCGACGTCTTGCGCGATCACCAGACCGCGGCGCAGGGCGTCGAGTGCGCCGAACGGATCGGCGTCCCTGAACGCGAAGCCGTGGGCCAACAATGCGTACGAGAGTGACCATGGGTTGCCGGTGGCGTCCGCGGCCTCGATCAAACCATCCGCGGTGGTCCTGGCCTCATCGCCGCGATCGGCCAGCACCAGGGCCATCACCTGGACTGTCCAAGAGAGGGTGAGGGTGTCGCGACCGCTCGCACGATGGGCCTGGCACAACTCGGCGCATCGTTGGGCCGCTCCGGTCAGCAGGTACACACCGTAGTACAAGCCGTCGATGCCGAAAGGCACGTCCTGGCTCTCCATGCTCGCTGCCAACTTGCCGGCCTCGACGTAGTTGATCGACTCATCGATCCGCCCTTGAGTCCAGCACAGCGCCGACAGCACCAACAGGACGGCGAGCCGGGGATGGTCGACGGCGCGGGCCGGCTCGATGAGCTCTTCCGACCACGCAACCGGCTCATTGTTCTCGACCAGAAAGCTGAGTATCCCCCCGGTAAAGGCGATGGCGGCGGCGATGTCGAGGTCGCCGTTGTCGGCCGCCCACCGAAATCCGGTGCGCAAATTCGCGAGTTCGACAGTGAACCATTCGAAGGCCTGGCGCTGACGGGGGCTGTTCCACAAGGCGAGGATGTCGGTTTCACGTCCGGCGAAGTAGCGCGCGTGTGCGCCCCGCATCTTGGTCGCTTCGCCGCGCGCAACGAGTTGGTCCTCGGCGAATTGGCGAATCGTTTCCAACATCGAGAACCGCGTCCGCCCACTCGACCTATCGATGACGAGCAGCGACTTGCGCACCAGTGCGTCGAGCAGATCCAGCACCGCGTATTCATCAGCCGGATCGAATCCCGCTATCGCACAGGCGCTTTGTAGGTCAAAACCGCCGGCGAACACCGAACACCGCACCAGCAGCGCCTTTTCGTCGTCGCCGAGAAGGTCAAACGACCACGCCACCGCATGGCGCAGAGTTTGATGGCGTTCCAGTCCCCGTCGCGAGCCAACCAACAACCGGAACCGGTGATCAAGCCGATCCCGAACATCGCTGACCGTCATTGACGCCATGCGCGAGGCGGCCAACTCGATCGCCAGCGGGATCCCGTCCAGGCGTCGGCAGATCTCCAGCACGGCGGCGGTCTCATCGGTATTGGTGAAGGAAAAGCGGGGCGCCACATTGCGAGTGCGTTGGACGAACAGTGCTACCGCGGCCGAGTCGGCGCCCGAGTCGACGTCCAAAGAGGGCACCGGCCAAAGCTGTTCGTCGGCAATGTCGAGTCCCTCACGGCTAGTGGCCAGGATGGTCACGCTGGCCGAGCGTGCGAGGATGCTCTCGATCAGGTCGGCGGACGCGTCACGCAGGTGCTCGCAATTGTCGAACACCAAAAGCCGCACCCTGTCCTCCAGCGCGGCGGCCACGCTGTGGGCCATGGACAGGCCGGGCTGTTGGGTGAGACCGAGAACCGCGGCCACCGCGTCGGGTAGTGCCGCCGGATCGGTGACGGGCGCCAGCTCGAAAAGCCAGACACCGTCCGGGAATTCGCCGGCCATCTGCGTCGCGACTTCGGTCGCCAGCCGGGTTTTGCCGACCCCGCCGACGCCGGTCAGCGTCACCAGCCGATGCTTGCGCAGCGCCGCCTGTACCTCGGAGACTTCGGCCTCGCGCCCAACGAAACTCGTCGTCGCGCGTCGCAGATTCCCGGCACCGACGTCCAGCGCCCGCAACGGCGGAAAATCCGTGCGCAGCCCGGGCGCCCGCACCTGAAACACCCCGACCGGACTCGGCAGGTCCTTCAACCGCCGCCGGCCCAAATCCAGCAGATCCATGCCCCTGAGCAGACCCGCCGTCGACTCGGCCAGCAGGATCTGACCGCCGTGCCCGGCGGCCATCACCCGCGCGGCGCGATTGAGCACCGGACCGAAGTAGTCCGCCTCCCGCAACTGTGCCTCGCCGGTGGCCAGCCCCATCCGCACCGGCAACGCCAAGCTCACGCTGTGCGGCGATCGACGCTTCGACGGCGGATCTGGCCGACGAGAACGCCGCGCACACACCGTCGCCGGTGTGCTTGAACAACCAGCCCCCGTGCGCCTCGATCGCACCGCGCAACACGTCGTCATGCGCGGCCAGCGCCACCCGCATGCCGTCGGCGTCGGCCTCCCAGCGCCGCGTCGAACCCTCAACGTCGGTGAACAGAAAAGTCACGACACCCGAGGGCGCATCCGGCGTGGACACCCGCACAGAATGTCACAACGATGGAGTTCATGACCACGGTGATTGTGGTGACGGTGCTGGTGCCTTCTCGGGCTCGGCATCGTGATCAACCGCTTCTTCGGCTGAAAAGCTGGCTGAAAAACTCGCCGCCGCTGCCGCCCCCCATCGAGGACCCAGCGGACCCAGAGGACTCCGAAGACACCCCCTAGGCGCGAAAGCCGGCGACCGTGTCGGCCAGGGTGACGCGCGGATCCCGGTAGGTGATGCCGAGCTCGCGTTCGCTCGGGGAGTCGTCGGACTCCGGCATCTGCGTGTAGTACTGCATCCCGGCCGCGGTAAACGGATTGGCGAAGGGCAGATACGGGCCCACCAGATCCAGCACCGTACCCGCGACGCGCAGGAAGGTGTCGGGAACGGGAACGGCCACCATCGGGGTGCCGGCGACATCACCGAGCAGCCTCGCCAGATCGGACACCGGGACCCGGTGGCCACCGACCATGTAGCGGCGCGGTCCACGTCCGGATTCCAGCAACGCCACATGCAGCGCCGCCAGATCGCGGACGTCGATGATCAGCCACGCCGCGTCCCGCCCGGGAATCGTGTGGATTTGCAGCGCGGCTTTGACGCCTTCCCCGGCCTCGCCGTACTGATCGCCCACCGGCGGCCCCAGCACCATGCCGGGGTAGGTGATGTTCACCGGAGCGCCGGCGTCCTGCAAACCGCGCGCATAGATCTCGACCTGCGCCTTGGACGTCCCGTACCCGTCCGATCCACCGACAACGGGCAGGTCGGCCGACAGCGTCTCCAGATCGGGATGAAAGAGCGCTGTGAAGCTCGACACATGCACGATCGGGTCGAGCCCGAGTTGCACGGCCTGACCGAGGACGTTGCGGGCGCCCTCCATGTTGGTGCTCAGCATCTGCGGAGTCTGGCGCGGGTCGGTCGCGACCAGGGCGGCGCTGTGCACCACGGCGTCGCATCCGCTCAGCGCCTCGCGCACCGAGTCGCGGTCTTTGATGTCGCCGACCGCGAAATCCGACACGTCGACACCCAGTTGCGCCACGGATGTCTGCAGCCGTTCGGGCGTGCGGACCAGGAACCGGACGGAGTGACCCGCATCAGCGATGGCCTTGGCGGTCCAGCCGCCGACGAACCCGGTACCGCCTGTCACCAGAACGCGCATGCTGCGATTCTGCGCTATAGGTGACTCGCCGCGAAGTCCGCGCCCTGGGACACCATGCCGTTCACCGGATACGAGACGTGTGCGATGGGGCTGTCGCCGTCACCGCAGATGCCGTCCCCGGGCGCGCACAACTCGATCGTCTTGGCTTGATACAGCGGGCCGATGGCGATCTGCGGCGCCCCGTACTGATTCAGGAAATTCTCCGACGGTGTGCCGAACAACGTGACCGCGGCCACGTGATTCGCGATCTCCGGCGCCAGCGGCTGGGGAACCTGGCTTGCGGGTACGCCGGGCGGAACGCTCGCCGCGGTGACGTAACCGGCCACGGCCGCGCCCTGGGAGTATCCGCCGAGCACCTCCCTGGTCTTGGGGCAGTTCGCCGCCATGGACTGGATGTGGGCGCCCGCGTCACGAATGCCCGCGACGACGGATTTGGGGAAATCGGGGCCGCTGAAGTCGGTGCTGGCTTCGTAGTTGACGGCATAGACACCAAGCGACCGTGTACCGATCGCTGGGCGCAGCGAGTCGACGAACGGCCCGCCGACTTGGCCAAGGCCAGGTGGCTCCCCGCTGCCGCGAGCGAACACCACTTCGACGTCGGGACACGGGGCCGCGGACGCGGTTGGAGCGGGCATGGTCAGCAGCGCGGAGCCGCTCACAAACGCCGCTGCGGCCGCTAGGGCCGCGAAAATTTTTGCCTGCATACCCTTACCCAACTTTCTCGATCCACTCAATCCGTAAGACTCGGGGCGTCCGCCGGAAATTCGGCTGCGACGCCCCGAGTCGACATTACGGGCGTTTTACTTCTTGAAGGCGTCCTTGACCTTCTCGCCTGCGTCTTTCAGGCTGGCTTTCGCCTGGTCAACGCGGCCTTCATTCTTGGTGTCCTTGTCGCCGGTGACCTTGCCGATGGCCTCTTTGGCCCGGCCGCCGGCGTCTTCGATCTTGTTCTTCACTTTATCCTCCGCGCCCATGCGCTTCTGCTCCCTTGCGTCGATTGCTTGTTTGCGGGGAGTACCCGAAGGCGGGTATTTCCGAAACCCGTGTGACGAAGCTGATAGCGTCCTGCCGTGACATCGACGTCTCTTCTGGCAACCGGCGACGGCCTGCCGCGCGGTGTATCCGGTGCCGCCGACCCGCACTTCGCCAGCGCGATCAAAGTCTTCGCGCAACTGTTCCCCGGCCGCCGTTTCGGGGGCGGAGCTCTCAGCGTCTACATCGAAGGAGTGCCCGTCGTCGACATCTGGACCGGGTGGTCGGACCGGGCCGGCACGCAGTCTTGGACGGCCGACACCAGCGCGATGGTGTTCTCGGCGACCAAGGGCGTGGCGTCGACGGTGATTCACCGGCTGGCCGATCGCGGTCTGCTGTCCTATGATGCGCCGGTCGCCGAATACTGGCCGGCGTTCGCGGCCAACGGCAAAGCCGATATCACGGTCAACGACGTCATGCGGCATCGATCCGGGCTGTCACATCTGAAAGGCACCACCAAAGCGGAGTTGATGGACCACTTCCTCATGGAGGAGCGCCTGGCCGCCTCGGCGCCCGATCACACCCAGGGTGTGCAGGCCTATCACGCGCTGACCTACGGGTGGCTGCTGTCCGGTCTGGCCCGCGCGATCACGGGAAAAGGCATGCGCGAGTTGATCCGTGCGGAAGTCGCGCGCCCGCTCAACACCGACGGCGTGTATCTCGGGCGCCCGCCCGCCGACGGCCCGACCCAGGTGGCGCAGGTGCTGATGCCACAGTCCAAACTGCCCAACCCGATCTTCAACTTCATCGCTCCGCGGGTGGCCGGCCTGCCCTTCTCGGGCGGCTTCGGCGCGATGTACTTCCCCGGCGTGAAATCCCTTGTGCAAGGCGACACTCCGTTCCTGGACGGCGAAGTGCCCGGGGCCAATGGCGTGGTGACCGCCCGGGGCCTGGCCAAAATGTACGGCGTCCTGGCCAACGACGGCCGGATCGACGGCAAGAAGTACCTGTCCGAGGAATTGGCGCGCCGCCTGACCGGCGATCCCCGCAGGAAATGGCCCGACGCAAACATGGTGGTGCCCATGCCATTTCACCTCGGCTATCACGAATCGCCGGTGCCGGGCCTACTCACCGGGTTCGGGCACGTCGGGCTGGGCGGCACCCTCGGCTGGGCCGACCCCGAAACCGCGAGCTCGTTCGGTTATGTCCACAACCGGTTGTTGACGCCGCTGCTGTTCGACATGGGGTCGTTCGCCGGCCTGGCACGTCCGCTGCGCAGTGCCATCGAGGCGGCCCGTCACACGGGTTTCCTCGAGGTGCCGCAGCTGGGCGCGGCCTACCCCAAACCCGCTCGGCGACGGGCGCCGTTGCCTGAAGAGGCGGCGTCCGGGGACCGCTAGCGCCGGAAGAAGCCGAATTGATCAGGGTCCGGATGCCGATCAGTCCGGTTCGGCGCTGGACCAAGAGGTGACTTTCAAACTAGATATCACCGGCGATATCGCATTTGTAAACCACCTTGTGATCGCCCGATGGTACTCATGTGGCCAGTGCGAACCCAGCCCGTTAGCCGGTGGCCACGACCCCGCGCGGGAGGGTCAGCGGAAGGTCGGTGTAGGTGGCGATGCCGGGCGCCGCGGCCACCACGGCCGGGATCGCGTGGATGACAGGCATGGCCATCATGATGTGGCCGAGCGCCATGAACTCCTCGAGCGTCGTGGCGGCGAAATACGGCGGCGGCAGGAAGCCGACCTTGGTGGTCACCGTCGGCTGACCGTCGACCTGGATGACCCAGCCGTCCTGCTCGATCTTCCAGTCGGGTTCGAGTGTCTGTCCCTTGCGCCAGCGGACGTTGAGGTCGATCACGGTCCTGCCGTCGACGATGCCCTGCCAGCTGATGTAGGTGCCCGCGACGCATCCGGCCGGGATCGTCCAGGACGCCATGACGAGATCTTCTGTGGTCTGGGCGAATTCGGCCACACAGCGCACCTCGTCGAGCTCGACGCCCAGCGCGTCCCCGACCAGCCGCACCGCCTCGCCGAAGATCGCCGTACCCTTGGCCGCCATCTGCTGCAGCTCGGGATGGTCGATCGGCTGGCCGAAGCCCACCGGCTTCTCGGTGTCCGGTGAGTCGTAGAACGTGGTGTCGGCGGCCTCGTTGACGGTCACCTTGTCCACCCGGTTGCACACCATGGCCGAGACGATGGCCAGCAGCTCGGCGAAGCCGGGGCTGACGCCGGACCCGAACATCGTCGAGCCGCCCTGCTGGCAGGCTTCCAGGATCCGGTCCCGGCCATCGCCCAGGTTATGCCCGGTGATGAAGGACGCGGTCGTCACCACGTTGACGCCGGCGGACAGGATGCGTACGAGTTCTCCGACGTCGATCCACATCGGGTTGTAGACCACGCAATCAGGTTTCAGGGCGAGCAGCTTGTCGACGTCATTGGTCGCGGTCACCCCGACCGCTGGAATGCCGCACAACTCGCCGGCGTCGCGCCCGGCCTTATCCGGCGACCACGCGTAGCACCCGACCAGTTCGAGCTGGGTGTTGGTGACGATCGACTGTAACGAGCTCTTACCGACATTTCCGGTGTTCCATTGCACGACCCGATAAGTGTTTGGCACTCGCTCAGCATAAGGAAGCGAGGGGCCTCGCCGAAGTGGGGGGCCTCGCCGATAGTGAATCTGCCGACGCGACACGCCGACGTTGTGTCGTGCGCTTCACGGTCAGCGGTCAATACGCGGATTCACTGGCCAGGACCTCGGCCAGGAAGGCCTTGTCTGCCCCCCGGTCCGCGGGGTGGTCCAGCCGTGCCCGCGCCCAGCGTCGGACCCGGTCGCGTACCTCACGTGGTTCGGACACGTCGGCGCCGACGATCACCGACGTCGCCGGCCAATCATGGTCCCACGCAGACGATTCCGGCATCGGTTGCCGTTGTGCGTCGACCAGGGGCAGGGTGGCGCTGCCGTCGGCGTCCAGCGCACCATCGCCGCTGACCGCCCCGGACCGCACCCGCACCGCGATGCCGGTGGCCGGATCCGGACCGATCAGCGCCGCGCGGACGACGGCCACCACCGCCGGACCCGCCGGATCGACGGACCAGTCCACGGTGTCTTCGGCCGCGTCGAAAACTCCCGGAGGGACCGCGCTCCAATTGATCGACGCGACGCCCCGGCCGATCGGCGCCGCACCCCGCGGGCCCGAGTCGGTGCCGGCGGCCAGCGCATAGTCATCGCGGCGTCCGGCCGCGAGCTCACTCACCACACGCCGAATCCTCAAGTGCGGCGGACAGTTCCGCCCATCCGTCGTCGTCCACGCCGGCCTCGTCGGCCAGCTCGGCGCCGGCTCGCACCAGCTCACGTACCCGGGCATCGTCGGCCTGCAGATGGCCGATCAGGGCGGTGGCGTGCGGTGCCAGCAGCTCCGTCACATCCGAATCCAGGGTGTCGTCGGTGAAGAAGTCCTGTGCGCCGGCCGTCAGCAGCGCGACCTCCACATCGAGCAGGGCGCGGTCGAGTGCGGGGATGCCGTCGCGTCGACTGGCCGGCCACCAGCGCCGCAGCCAATGTCCCACGGCCAGCCGCCGAAGCGGGTCAACGGATCCCGGCACGATGTCGACCCCGGTGACCTCGATGCCGTGCTGTTCGCCGTCGGTCCGGTTATCCACGGCGGCGGTGAGGGCGACGTGTCCCGCCTCACCGACTACGCGCCACAGCCAATCGGCGCGCGACACATCGGTGAAGGCGATCTGGGCTGCGGCCGCGCGTTCGTCGTCGATGGCCCAGGACAACACCGCACCACTGACCTCCAGCACCGCGACGAGTGGCGTCGCAGGTTCAGTGGGGCCGGTGGTCCAAAGGCCGGATTCGGCGACGAAGCGCATCCCGGTCATCCCGCCACCTGCAATTCCAGCATCGACTTGATCCGCGACCGGTGATCGAGGCTCACCGACCGGGCGACCCCCTCGAGCAGGGACCGCACGTCGTCGACGTCGTCGCATGGCTCCTGCCAGACGTCGCGGCCGTGTAGGCGCGCCCACAACCGGCTCAGGTACGGCTGTGGGTAAGAGGCGAGGTCGTCGACGATCTGGCGTTGACGCGGATGGATGGGCCCGCCCTCGGCGAGATAACGCCGCGCATGCAGGACGTAGGCCTCTTTGCGCAGCCGGGCCTGGATCTGCCCCGCCAACGCATAACGGGTGGAGACGGATCGGTCCAGCGGTGCCAGGTCGATCGCGACCTCGATGCCGGCCACCATGGTGGCCTGCTTGTCCTCGGCCAACAGCCCCCACGGTGCGCATGCGCGGTCCACCTCTTCATCGCACAACAGCGGGATATCCGGCAGCGCATCGCGGTCCAGGGCGCGCCGCAATGTCGCGCGCACCCGGTCCACCACGGTGCGATCCAGTGGGCGGTCGCTGTCGCCGCCGCCATAGACCGCCGGCGGTCGTTGCGGCGCAACGGAACTCAGACCGAGCTTGACGATCGACCATGGCAGCTCGGCGGTTTGGACGCGGGCCAGCGCGCCCAGGTTGTACGGTGTGGCATCCGCGATCACGGCGGACCAGACTCGTTGGCGCGCAACCGCCGCGCCGTGGCTGCTGGCGGGCCCGAGCACCGTGGCGAGCTCGGCCAGGAAGGGATCGAGCACGGTCTCGCCCGGCGTAACGTCCCGCCAACTGCGATCGAGCTGGGCGGAGAGCATGGAGACGACTTCGGGACTTGAAACGTATTCGTGCAGCACCTCGATGGCCGTGCGGTCCCGGCCCTGATGGACCTCGGTAAGCATCGCCGCCGCGGTGTCCCGATCTTCTGGCGTCGGTGCACCTTGGGTCACCGCGAGTTCGAAGCAGACCGGGAAGTACAGTTCCTGGGCGTTACCGGTGCGAATCCGCTGCCGGCGCCGCTCCATCTTGAGCACTTCGAACCACGCTGCGGCGGCGCGCAATTGGCGAGCATTGTCGATTATCAAGCCGCGCATCGCCGCCGCGGCATCGGGGGTGACGACCGGAGCCGAGTACTGGGGGTTCGCGCGCAACCGCAGCACCAACGGGTCGATGATCCGCTTGACGGTCCGGGTCAGCGGGCCACCGTCGTCGCTGCTGAGCACCTCGACGCCGGGACCGATCGCCTGCCATGCCGCCTCGATCACCGCCCGGCGCGGGTGCCCCACCGCGACGACCGTCGCCAACTGCGGATCCGCGCTCATGTGCACAGGATAGGGGCATCGGCGAAATTAGGGCTATCTCGAAAGTTGGGTTTGGTAGCCGTTCGGCGGCCACAAGCTGGCCATATGAAGAAGCCAATGCTGCTTGCCGTCGGCGCCGAGATCGTCCTGATCGCAACCGCCATCCTGTACCGCGCGTTTCATCACTCGTGGATCGCATTCTTCGGTGTCGCGTGCGCCGCCTTAGCGATAGTCCTGCTCGGCTGGTTCAAGTGGACACCGCGGCAAGCGTCAGCGGGCCCCACCGTCGGGGTCGGCACCGTGCGCGGTGTCGACGAATCCGCCTTCGATAGCGCAGACGTGGCCGGCGAACGCCAGGTTTTCGTCGAGGTGGTGGACGTGTCCGGCGAGACGTTCATCGGCAAATTGGCGCGCTCTCAAGGCGATCCGGATGTGTCGGTGCTACGCCCCGGGCTGGTCGTGCTGGTAGCCTTCGATCCCACTGAGCGCGAACGGCTTTCGCTGCCCGATGACGTGCTGGCCGTGCGCGCGAAGTGGGTGGCCTCCGTCTGACACGAGTGTGACTTCTAGCGCGCGCCGTCGACGGCGAAGGTGACCAGCGCAGCCCAATACAGCGGGCTCGCGGCGGCGTCTCCGTCGCGCCAGCGCCGCATTTGTTGCCGCTGCCAACCATTCACCGCGCAACCGGCGTCGACGGCCTCGTGTGCGCGATCGACGGCGGACACCAAGTCGGCCATCGGGTCGGCCAGATCGACGGGAGCTGTACTGGCGGAGGCGAACTGCCGATAGGCCGCCGTGGTGGGCAGCGACCACAGGGTGGCGGTCACCAACTCGGCGCCGCCCAGGATCATCGCGGCGACCAGACCGGTCGCCTCGTCGAACTGGTAGTCGCCGCCCGACGCGCAGGCCAGCAGGGCGACCCGCGGCGGCATCGGCAACTGCAACGCCATCAGGTCCGAAGCGGTCAGCGGACGATGGTCGCCGATGGCGTCGGCGTCGCCGGGCATCGCCGCCGTGCAGGCCAGGTGAAGCGCCGCCCGGTCGGCCTGGCTGGCGTGCCGTGCATGGCCGTCGGCCGAACTCGCGTGCCCGACGTACACCAGCCGGCTCGGGGTCCGCGCCAGCAACCCGGCCAGCCAGGCGCGGTCGGCGTCGGCGCGACGGAACAGCTCGACGGCCGTCGCGACATCCGGCAGTACCGGCCGGCGTTCCATCAGCTCGGTGAAATGCCGCGCCAGCGCCGTTTGTGCCGACGGCCTGCCCAGCACCGACCCGAGCGCGGAGTCCGGAAGCTGGCCGGGCACTCGAGGGTCCAGGACCAGTACCGGCGGGCCGTCGTGCCGGTTGTCCCATCGCGTCGGTGTCCGTGGCGCGTGCACGATGTTCTGCGGTGCCGCCATCAGCACGTCCACCAATTCCATCAGGCGATGGCCGTCGGTGTGCTCGTTGATATCGGCCAGCTGCCAGGGGATCCGGGCCGCCGTTCGGCCGGCGGCGGTGATGGCGTCGTTGCGGGCGCGCACCAATTCCTCTTTGCTCGGTCCCGATTTCGGCACCGCCAGCAGTCCCCACGGGACACGCGCCAACCGGGCGCTGGGCGAGACGAACAGCACCGCGCGCGGCGAGGCCACGCACTCGGCCAGCAGCTGCCACCCGGGCGATCCGATCAGCAGCACGCCCAGAATGTAGGCGACCGTCAGCTCGGTTTCGGGCGTCGCGAAAGGGCCTCTGGCCAACGCCCTTCCGATGGCGTCCCGCCGGCTCTCGGAGCCGTGCGGCTCAGGCAGGGTGTCGTCGAGTTCCTGCAGGGCCGCGAGCAAGAGCGGTTCCTCGATCACCCAGGCAACGGTCCTGGACGGCTGGCCGACCACTCGCAAGCTGGCGTACGTGGCGATCCCGACGTCGGCGTAGCGCAGGACCAGAGTCAGCCGGTCCGGTTCGCTCAAGGCCACGTCGACCAGGCCGGCTCGGCGGCGGTGACGTCGCGACCGTAGCGCTGGAAAGCCAGTGCGCGATAGTGGCTCATGATCGGCGGGGTGTCCGGCTGCATCTGCAACGGCGGCAACGGGCCCAGCTGCGTCAGCGAACCACCACTCGGCGACGACGGTCCGCCGGCCGCGACCGCTGCGGCAAGTTCCGGGTCGGTGTCGAGCAGCACCGGCGCGGTTGCGGTGGCCGCCCATTCGCCGATCTGTCTGCGTTCCGGGTCGCCGCTGAAAGTGCCTCGCGCGCTGTGGTATTCGACCAGCTCACTGATCAGTTGGGTGTTCTCCCATTCCCAGGCGACGGCGAACGCGCTGGCCAGGATCGGCGCCGAGACATTGCTGGCCCAGCGCGATCGCGCGCCGGCGTCGGCGATCGAATATCGCACCGAGTCGACCGCCAGCGCGGCCGGCACCTTGAGCTCTGCGGCCTGTTCGAGTTTGGTCATCGCCCGCCAGTATTCCGGAGTGCCGACCTCACCCTGCAGGATGCCGACGGCCTCGGCCTGTCGCGCCTCGGTTTCGGCCACCGACTCGTCCGGGTCGCCCGAACCGTCGAAACCCAGGTCCGTCAACGCATCTGCTCGCCACACCGTCCCCAGGTGGTTGTCCAGCTGGGCGTACTGCAGCCAGCTGCTGCGTGGCGTTGAATCAAGCCATTCCCTGGCCTGGGCGATCAGCTCGACCGCCTCGGCGAAGCGGCCGCAGAAGATCGCAATCCAGCTGCGCTGTAACAGAATACGGTGCATGTGCAGCGGTTTGCCCAGTTCCCGCCAATGCCGCTCGGCGTTCTCCCAGCACTCGTCGGCCGCCTCCAGCCCACCGCTTGCCAGCCGGGTGAGGCCGAGATAGAGCCAGCAGCGGGACACGTCGTGGGCTCGGGCGTAGCGGGCGATCACCGGATAGGCCTCGCCGATCAGCTGCTCGGTCGTCAGGTGGTCACCGGTCGACCAGGACGCCGCAGCTCGTTCCAATTGTGTTCTGGCGGTGGCCAATTCCCAGCCCCTTGCCTGGGCCCGGGCGCCGGCGCGACGCAGCCAGGGCTCAGCTTCTGCCAGCCTCCCCGTCTCGACGCAGAATCGGCCGTATGCGGTGGCCCCGGCGATCCGGAGGTAATCGGCGAACGCGCTCTCGCCGCCGGCACGAGCGGGGCCGTCGGGGCTGTCGATGGCAGCGAGCACCTGCTCCCACAACGGAAGCGATCGCACATGCAGGTCGTCGTCGCACAATGCGACCGCGCACAGAATCTGGGCCTGGGTGATCAGGTACGCGTGCTCGTCGGCGAGGTCGGGGAACGCGTCAGCGGAGTCCGCTAACTCCGCCAGTTCCGCCAGTGCTACTGCGGCGCCCTCGTGATCGCCTTGAGCCGCGCAAAGGCCGGTTTGCAGAAACTGCGCCCGTCGCGAATACCGGCAGATCATCTGCGCGATCTCGGGGCCGTCGGCCATTCCGGAATAGTTCGCCAGACAGTCGCGGATGCGCTGAATGCATTCGTGCACTCCGTCATTCGCGCCCCGCGCCAGATAGACCTCGCCCAGCTGCGCGAAGACTTCCAGGATCAGATCGTCTCGATCCGCCTGCTCGATCGCCGGGACCAGGGACAGCAGCAGATCCCGGGCCGCGAGCTCGTCGGCGGCAAACGCCAGCTGACGGGCCCGCTCCAATTCGCCGGGGATCGACACGGCTGCATCATAAGCCGACGCCGAAACGGCGGACGCGTGAGTGAGGCGCGTCCGCCGCTCGGAGCTTGATCGACTAACCGCAGGTCACCTTGATGCTGAAGTCCTTGGTGATCATTCCGGCCATCGGGTTCTTCAGGTCGGCCCCCTGCGCCTGGCCGGTGATGGTGTAGGTCTTACCGTCCACCGCGACCGAAGCCGAGCCGACCTTGCCGCCCATGCCATTGGCGACGGACAAGGCGTTGCCGTCGACGACCAGCGCCAGCGAGTCGACCGTCGGGGGGTTGGCGTCGGACATCACCACGGCCAGCGCCTGCTGCGTGCCACCGGTGGCCCCGCTGCCGATGTCGATCTTGCCGCCCTGCTTGACGCAGGTGACCGAGGACGGGTTCAAGCCCGGCAGGTCGGCACCGCCCACCTTGACCTGGGCGCCGCCACCGCCGGTGGAAACGCTGGACGCCGGGCTGGACGCCGGGCTGGCCGAGTGGCCGCCGCTCGAGCATGCCACCAGCGCCGATGCGCACCCCACGGTTCCGATCGCAACCGCCAGAACACGTTTCACTGGATTTCCTTCCGTTATGCGTCGCCCCGTTGGCGTCCGTCATGAGAGCAAGTACAGATGGCCCGGGTCGCTACCGATCCCAAATTCCGCGTCGGCCACCCGGTAGGCTCGCGAAATGCCAGACGTGAAGTGGCTGGAAGAGCCTGAGGTGCATGATTTTCCGGCAGCGGCCGCCTACTTGGCTTTGGTAGCCGACGACAGCACCGTCAAGGAGCTGACGGCGAGGCTGCAGGCCGGAGCCATCGTGAACAAGAAGGCGAAAGACATTCTGCGGGCCGCGCAGCTGCAGCTGCTGCCGAAGGACAATCCGCACGTCGCCGCGGATCTGGCCAAGATCAAAAGGGGCCAACCGCTGTCACCGATTCTGCTGGTCCGCGGCGATTTCGTGATCGGCGCGCCGCTGCAGATCGCCGACGGCTACCACCGGGTCTGTGCCAGCTACTACACCGACGAGAACACCGACATCCCGGTGGTGCTGGTGGGATGGAGTCGGCGTGATTGAGATACAGGCCGTGCAAGACGTCCGTGTCCTGACCCTGTCGTCGGGGCCGGTCAATGCCCTCGACGTCGAGGTGCTGGACGAACTGACCGAGGCCTTCCGCGAACTGGGTCGCTCGGGCGGTCCGTCGCTCGTCGTCACCGGCGCCGGCCGCGCGTTCAGCGCCGGCGTCGACCTGACCAGCGTCGTGCAGGGCGGGGCCGACTACACCGATCGGCTGGTTCCGGCGCTGTCCAACACGTTCGACGCGCTGTTCAGCTATCCCGGGCCGACGGTGGCCGCGATCAACGGCGCGGCGATCGCCGGCGGCTGCGTGCTGGCGTGTGCCGCCGACCGGCGCCTGATCAGCCCCAATGCGCAGATCGGCGCGACCGAGGTGCATGTGGGGGTGCCGTTTCCGGTCGCCGCGCTGGAGGTCGTGCGTTACGCGTGCGGTGACCGCGCCGAAGACGTGTTGCTGGGCGGTCGCACCTATCGGGGGGCCGACGCTGTCGCTGCCGGATTCGCCCATCGCGTGGTCGACGAGGATCTGGTCGAGGCGGCCGTTGCGGAGGCGTCGGAGCTGGCCGGTATACCGGCGGGCGCGTACCGCCACACCAAGGCCCAGCTACGGGCCCCCGCTCTGGCGCGGATACGCGACGCGGAAGCCATCGACAGCGAGGTCCGTCAGATGTGGGGTTCAGATCAGACGCAACAGGGCCTTGCCGCCTATCTGGAAAGCATTCGGCGGCGCTGACTTAGTCCTCGACCGCGACCCCGCCCCGGGTGCGCCTGCGTCGGTGTGAGGTCTTGCCGGACGGCCGGCGGTTGCGCAATCCGCTGCGCGGCTCCTCGTCGGCTTCCTCCTCCCGTCGGCGGGGGCCTCGGTGGGGGGTTCCTCCGTCGCCGATTCTTCCTCGGGCTCCGGGCTTTCGGCCGTGACCTCGACGGTTTCTTCGGCTTCGTCGGACTCTTCGGCCTCGTCGGCTTCCTCGGACTGTCGCCTCGTCTTCGTCAGCCTGGTCGGCTTCCGCTTCTTGTCGGCCTTGCGTCGCTTGAAGCGCTTTTTGCCGCGTTCTTTGGCCTTCTTGGGCTTGATCGGTTTCGGCGGTGGGGGCGGCAGCTCCGCGACAAACGACAGGTAGAAGGCGAAGAACCCGAGCACCGCGACCGCGGCGGCGGCTCCGTAGATCCCGAACAGCCACTGGCCCGCGTTGTCCAGGTTGAACCAGATCTCGCTGATCGCGGTGCCGACGATCAGCACACCGGCGAGTATGTGGGCCACGATCGACCAGGTTCGGATGGACAGTGCCAGCTGCGGGACGCCGAGCTCGGGCTTGCGGGTGCGCAGCAGGGTGAACACCACCGGCAGGGCGGCCAGCCCGATCAGCACCCCCGTCACGATGCGCAGCGTCGTCCCCAGCGTGTGCGAGGTGTCGCCCATCAGCTCCGGCCAACGCGGCAACACGAAATAGAAGTAGAGGACGCCGGCGCCGACCGAGAACAACGCGTGCCACAGCATGGCGACCTTGCGTCCCATACCCCTCCTCATGCTGGTGAGATCAGGCCAGCGTAAACCCACCTTGAACCCACATCGTGTTGCCCCGCGCCGCGAGACCGACTGCGGAGGATGCGGGATTTGAACCCGCGAGGGCTGTTAACCCAACCCGCGTTCCAGGCGAGCGCCATAGGCCACTAGGCGAATCCTCCGTGGCTATGGTAGCGGCTGAGTTAAGTCCCGGTGCCCTGCGGTCGCTGCCGAGGCTGTCCGGGCGACGTACTAAGCTCGCCGAAGGACCCCGCGCGGCGTCTATCCTGTGAACTCCCCCAGGGCCGGAAGGCAGCAAGGGTCAATGGGCTCTGTCGGGTGCGCGGGGTCCCCCTATGACCTCGGCCCACCCGGTGTCAATGGCGATTTAGCGATGAGCGAGTTAAAGGCGAGTTAAAGGCGAAAGGCCTATGGTGTCGTTCGATTCCCTCAGCCCTGACGAGCTAGCCGCTCTGCACGCGCTCCACCAGCAGGATTACGCAGCGCTGCAGGCCAAGAAGTTGGCCCTGGATCTGACCCGCGGCAAACCCTCTGCGCAGCAACTCGACCTGTCCAATCAGCTACTGAGCCTGCCCGGCGACGACTACCGCGACGCCGAGGGCACCGACACCCGCAACTACGGCGGCCTGCACGGTCTGCCCGAGCTGCGAGCCATCTTCGGGGAATTGCTCGGTATTCCGGTGCAGAACCTGATCGCGGGCAACAACGCCAGCCTGGAGCTGATGCACGACATCGTCGCCTTCTCGCTGCTGTACGGCGGCGTGGACTCGCCGCGGCCTTGGGTACAGGAGCAGGACGGCATTAAATTCCTCTGTCCCGTCCCCGGCTATGACCGGCACTTCGCCATCACCGAGACGATGGGCATCGAGATGATCCCGATCCCGATGCTTCAGGACGGCCCGGACGTCGACCTGATCGAAGAGCTGGTGGCCGTCGACCCCGCTATCAAGGGGATGTGGACGGTCCCGGTGTTCGGCAACCCCACCGGCGTCAGCTACTCCTGGGAAACGGCTCGTCGGCTCGTCCAGATGCGGACGGCCGCGCCTGACTTCCGCTTGTTCTGGGACAACGCGTATCCCGTGCACACGTTGACGCATGACTTCATCCGCCAGATCGATGTGCTCGGGCTGGCCGCCAAGGCCGGCAACCCCAACCGGCCGTACATCTTCACGTCGACGTCGAAGATCACCTTCGCCGGCGGCGGAGTCGGCTTTTTCGGCGGATCGCTGGGCAACGTCGCGTGGTATCTGCAGTACGCGGCGAAGAAGTCGATCGGTCCCGACAAGATCAACCAGCTGCGGCACGCGCGCTTCTTCGGCGACGCCGACGGGGTACGCCTGCACATGCTGCGCCACCAGCAGCTGTTGGCGCCGAAGTTCGCGTCCACGCTGGAAATTCTGGACAGGCGGCTCGGCGAATCCAAGATCGCCTCGTGGACCGAGCCCAAGGGCGGTTACTTCATCAGCCTCGACGTATTGCCCGGAACGGCCCGCCGGACTGTCGCGCTGGCCAAGGACGCCGGTATCGCCGTCACCGAAGCGGGCGCGTCCTTCCCGTACCGCAAGGATCCGGACGACAAGAACATCCGTATCGCGCCCAGTTTCCCGCCGCTGCCGGATCTGCGCGACGCGGTCGACGGGCTGGCAACCTGCGCGCTGCTGGCGGCAACCGAGTCGCTACTCAATCAGAGGCTCGCCTCCTCACCGACTCGCTGAGGGCCGGAAACCGCGAGTTCGCGGGCTACGGCTGCGATGTCCGTCAAGAGCTTGTCGATTTCCTCGTTGGTCGTCGTCGGGTTGAGAAAGACCAATTTCAGGTGGACCCGTGCGATGCCGTCCGGGCCGGTGATCTTGGTGCGGGCGAGCAATGCCGTGCCGTCGGTCATGAGCTTCCGGCGGATTGCCGAGTTCCAGGCGTCCTCGTCCTCGACCGGTGCCGCATCGGTGCTCCGGCAACGGAATATCACCGTGCTGAGGATGGGCTCCGCCACCAGGGCGAGGGCGTCGCTGGCGGCGATCCGGGCCGCGGCATGCTGTGCCTGCTCGTAGCAGGCGTCCACCCAGTCACCCATCCCGGCGCGCCCGACCGTCAGCAGCGTGGCCGCGATCTTGAGGGCGTCGGAGCGGCGGGTGGTCTGCAGGGAGGTGCCGAGCAGGGAGGTGAAGCCGGCGGCCTCGTCGTCGGACGGGTTGAGGTAGACGGCCTGCTCGTCGAGGCAGTTCATGTGTCGCCGGTCGCGGACCAGCAGGACGCTCGACGAAGCCGGGGTCCAGCCGAACTTGTGCAGGTCGAACGCGATCGAGTCAGCTTCGGCCAGTCCGTCGAGCAGCGTCGCGAGCTTCGGCGAGAACAGCGCGCCGATGCCGTACGCCGCGTCGACGTGCAGCCACAACCGGTACTCGGCGGCCAGCGCCGCGAGTTCGGGCAGCGGGTCGAAGGAGCCGTGGTCGGTGGTGCCGGCCGTGGCGACGAGCGCCATGGGTATCTCGTCGGGCGCGAGGCCGGCGAGCATGCGCCGCGCCTCGCCGGTGAGCATGCGGCCTCGCTCGTCGACCGGCACCTTCAGCACGGCGTCCCGGCCGAGGCCGAGGAATGCGGCGGCGCGTGCGACGGAGAAGTGGGCGGCCGCCGAGCAGAGGATGCGGGGGCGGATCGGCCGTCCCGCGAGGCCCTCGCGGGACACCTCGTTGAGGGCATAGTCCCTGGCGAGGAGCAGTCCCATCAGGTTGGAGATGCTTCCGCCGGGGGTGAGGGTTCCGGACGCCTGGGCGCTGTAGCCGACCCACGAGGCCATCTCGGCGATGAGCTGCCGCTCCAGTTCGAGCGCGAAGGGGCCGCTCTCCCAGGCGTGCAATGACTGGTTGAGTACGCCTGCGATCAGTTCGGCCGCCGCGGCCGCGGCGGTGGGCGCGCACTGCATCCGGGCTACCGAGGACGGATGGGTGAGGTCGGCCGCCCATGTCGCATACGCCTGGAAGAGGTCCGTCACGCGCTGTGCGCTGGGTTCGTCGGTGAGGAACATGCCGCCACCCAGGGCCTCGTGGACCGCGGCCTTCGCCGCCTGGGGTCCGCCGGGGGCGACGGGACCGCCGCGTTTGAGCGCGGCCTCATGGAGTGCGCCGAGGGCCGAGTCGACGAGCGCCTTGAGCTGTTGGATGCCATCGGGGCTGCCTGCCAGCGCTGCCTTGCTGCCGGTGTCGATCATTTCTGTTCAGTTCCTTTCTGGTTGGGTTTTGCGTCGGGTTTTGTGAAGGTGCCGCCGATGACGCCGATCGATGCCGTCACGACAGCGGCCAGGCCCAGCACCTGGGCCGGGGACAGGATTTCGTGCAGGACCACGAGAGCGACCAAAGCGCCGATCGCGGGTTCCAGGCTCAGCAGAATCCCGAAGACCAGCGCCGATACCCGCCGCAGCGTCTCCATCTCGCAGGTGTAGGGCACCAGGGAGGACAGCATCGCGACGCCGAATCCAAAGCCGAGAACCGCAGGCCGGGTGAGTGAGTGGCCGCCGTCGGCGAGTCCGACGGGCAGCGAGCACAGGGTCCCGAACGCCATGGCGAGTGCGAGTCCGCCACCACCGGGCACCATCGCGCCGACCTTCGCCGAGAGCGGCACGTACGCCCCCCAGAAGACCGCGCAGGCCAGCGCGATGAGCAGTCCGGTCACGCCGGCTGCGCTGCCCTGCCAGCCGAGCAGCGCAATACCGCTCGCCGCGAGCACGACCCACAGCCGGTCCTTGCCCCGGCGTGCGGACAGCGAGGCGACGACGAGGGGACCGGCCATGCCCACCGTCAGGGCCACACCGATCGGCATGCGTGCCATGGCCAGGTAGAAGCAGAGGTTCATGCCCGCGATCGCCACGCCGAACGCGACGACGGCGGCGGCGGTAGCGCGGTCCAGGCGCAGCGACGGCCGCCACCAGAGCAACAGCACCACGGCCGCGAAGCCGAGCCGCATCACCGTCATCGCTGCCGGGCCCGCCGTGCCGAAAAGATGCTTGGCGAAGGCCGCGCCGAGTTGCGTGCTCACCATTCCCACGAGCATGAGAAGCGGAGCCGGAACCGCGTGTACTCCCTGTACTCCGTTGTGCCTGGCGGCTATCGGTAGCGCGTTGGCACTCATGACTCGTTCCCGTCACCGGCGAAGTAGTTGATGTCGCGGAGCATGGATGTGATCGCCTGAGCGGAGGCGTCGCGGCCCCCTGCGTGGCAGCCCAGCAGCCGGGCGTGACGCCGCAGCGTGGATTGGCTGAACGGCAGTGCGCCGACCTCCAGGTACCGGATCGCGCCGGTGCTGTCGCGTTGCGGGGTGACTTGGGAGTGGGCGTGGATGCTGGCGCTGAACGGGATGTCGAGGGTACCGGCGGAGAACGCTTGCGCGATCGCGGTCGCGGTGTCGGTGCCGGCCAGGATCGGCTGGACGAGTTCGTCGACCTCGCTTTCGATCCACCGCTGCTCCTGTTCGACCTGTTCTTGGTCGACTCGCACGAAGTCGAGCAGGTCGGAGGTGGCCAGGCGGGTGGTGCGAATGCCGGCGATATTGGCCTCGGCGTCGGGGATGCCGAAGGCCTCTTGGTTGGTCTTCGTGATGATCTTCGCCGCGCCACCGAGGCGTCCGGTGAGGCCGCCGTAGAGGATGAGGGCATCGGCTTTGTCACGGTCGCGCGGGAACACGCCCATGAATTGGTGAAGCACCGGGAAGACCTCGACCGTAGGTGGCAGGTATCGGCGCGCGAGGTCGGGGATCGCCCGCAGCGCGGCCACGTCTTGGGCCAGTGCCCCACTTTGCGGATAGGCGATCGACAGGCAACGGACGCCCTCGCGGGCCGCGAGGATCGCCTCGAGCAACGTGATGGCGAGGCTGAGCGATGGCGGCACCAGCACCGCGGTGAGCGTGCCGAACAGCTCTCGGTCCACGATCACCCCGGCCCGGGCCAGGGTCCCGCACGCCGCGTCGACCTCTCGCCAGGCCTCGAGTGACACCGGCAGCGTCACGTCCTTGCAGTACGGCAGGTTGTACGAGATTCCGCCGCCTTCGAACGAGGTGATGCCGGAGGCGATGGCTACGGCGAAGAGGTCGCGGGCGTCCGGTGAGCCGTGACGGATCTCCAGCGGCGCCTGGACACATGCGTTCAGCTCGCGGCCGCGTTCCCAGCCGTGGCTGACCAGTGGATAGCCGTTGAGGTTGCTTGGCGATGTCCGCAGGGTCGCGGCCGCGACGTCGAAGTGCCGCAGCCGAGTGTGCGAGTCGATGGTGACCGGCAGCATGTCTGGTGCCGCGCCGGCTTCGAGCCGTTGGAGCAGGGACCGCATCTCGTCGTGGCCGCCGACGCCGCCCGTGGCTGCAGGGCCGGGACGCCGGTGTTGGCGGCGGTGCGCAGGATCGTGTGGGCGCTGGCCCTGGTCGAGGCTCGCAGGTGGTTCGAGGACGTTGGGGAGGTCGGGCAAGTCGAGCGCGTCGTCCACGGTCAGATCGAGCAAACCCTGGCGTGTCATGCGCCGACCGTCACTAGTGTGCGTGCGGCGGCCAGCTCGTCCAGCAGGGCGGGCAGCTCGTGGGGGTCATGGAGAATGTGGTCGACGCCAAGGTCCCGCAGCCGGTTGACGGTTTCCGGGCCTTTGTGGCTGCCGACCGAAAGGTTGCCGCCGAGGATGATCGGGCAGGCGAGTCGCCCTTCCGACCGCAGCTCAGGCAGCGCTTTGAGGTCCTCGTAAGCGTGGCCGTTGAGGCTGCCGATAAGGACTGCCTCGGCCTGTGGGTTCGCCCGGTAAGCTTCGGCGAACTCCTCGAGTGGCGTGCAGACCCCGAGGTTGATCACCAAGAAACCTTTCTGGCGCAGCATCATTGCGATGAGCTGGTTGGCGACCGCGTGCGCGTCGCTGGCGGCGACGCCGAGGATGAGCACCCGCGGTGCGGTGTTCGCGTTCATGGTTTTCTGCCTTCGGTTGATGTGATCGGTTCGGTGGGGGTCAGTCGTCGAATGCGGCGAACAGCTCGCGGTCGCTGATCTGGGCGAGTCGGTCTGGATCGAATTCGTCGGCGTCCGCGCTCGCGAGGGAGTCGAGCACGAGGTTGATGGCGGGGATGAGGCCCCAGACTTCGCGGTACGGCGTCCACCCGGGGTGGCCGGCCTCGAGGTCACGCTGCCGGGCGAACAAGTAGTCGGCCCATTCGCGGCTCATCGGGAAGCGATGGTGGTAGTCGTGGGCCACGGTGTCGCCGGTGAGCACCAGGTAGCGGCTGGGGAAGTGGATCAGTGCCATCCGCAGCGCCCAGCGCAGCCATGCGTATGCGCGGCGGACGCCGGTGAGGTCGTCGGCCGGTACCGGCTCACCGAGGAAGATCGCATTGCTCAGCCCGGCCATGTAGGCGCGGCCGCGGCGAACCGCAACGTCCTTCTCGGGGAAGGTGTGCTCGACGCACAGCCGAAGCACATTGCTGATCTGGAAGAAGAAGAACAGCGGCAGTGCCCACGCGACGAGGAAGAACATCCAGCCGTGCAGCAGCGTGAGCAGCGCTGCCAGCAGGAGATAACCCAGCAGTGTTACCCGGCGTTCGACTGGCGTCGCCCCATGGACATACGACCGCATCCGCGCCCGGGCGAATCGCGCGTGGAACGCGGGCGAGCACAGCAGTGCAATAATCCGCCGCCACATCTGCCGACGGGTCATGCCCGGTCGCAGCTGCAGGGTAATCAGCATCGCCTGGACGGTGGGGTCGTGCAACGTCATGTGCCGTGCGGCGTGGTGGTCGCTGATGTGCTCGCGGCTGTAGTTCTGAAAGCTCTGGACCACGAGGACGGCGGCGATGATGCGCCCGAGGAGACGGTCCGCCCGCGGCTTGGCCCACATGTTGCGGTGGGCGGCCTGGTGGAAGATCAGCATGCGCAGATTCCGCATGCCGTGCAAGGTGATCGCCCAACCCAGAACCAGCAGGAGCGGATTCGGGCCAGACCATGCTTCGCCGGTGCAGGCGAGTCCGATTCCGACCGATCCCACAGCCGTTGCCAGTTGAAAGGTCGGGGTGGGTTTCGGGCCGCGCTGCCCCGTGTAGGGCTTGCCGGTCAGGTACGTCAGCGGTAGCTGAAGCAGCGACGGCAGACGCCGCATCGAGTCACGGACATCGACGGGGGCGTCGTCGTGCTCGATGGTCTGCGCGGGCGCTGGCGCGACTGTTGGTGCGCTCATTGTCGGATTCCTTGGCGGTTGTCGTGTTGGCTGACAAGCACCAAGGTGCGCGAGGCATCTCTGGGGATCCTTGAAAAGTTCTTGGGCGGCTGGCCAGACGCCCACGCACCGCCCATCCCGGTTCCTCAGCGGACCCTCTGGGGTCCGCATCGTCACCGGGCGCCGGTAGCCTGCTGGCGTGGCCCTCTACCGCAAGTACCGACCGGCAACTTTCGCCGAGGTGGTGGGGCAGGAGCACGTCACCGAGCCGCTGTCGATCGCGCTGGATGCCGGCCGGATCAACCACGCATACCTGTTTTCCGGGCCGCGCGGCTGCGGGAAGACGTCGTCGGCGCGCATCTCTGGCCCGGTCGCTGAACTGCGAGCAGGGTCCGACGTCCACTCCCTGCGGGGTCTGCGACTCCTGCCAGGGGCTGGCGCCCAACGCGCCGGGCAGCATCGACGTGGTGGAACTCGACGCCGCCAGCCACGGTGGCGTCGACGACACCCGTGAGCTGCGCGACCGCGCGTTCTATGCGCCGGCGCAGTCGCGCTACCGGGTGTTCATCATCGACGAAGCGCACATGGTGACCACCGCCGGGTTCAATGCGCTGCTCAAGATCGTGGAGGAGCCCCCCGAGCACCTGATCTTCATCTTCGCCACCACCGAACCCGAGAAGGTGCTGCCGACGATTCGGTCGCGCACCCATCACTACCCGTTCCGGTTGCTGCCACCGCGCACCATGCGGGGGTTGATCGGGCGGATCTGTGAGCAAGAAGGCGTTGTCGTCGACGACGCGGTGTACCCGCTGGTCATCCGTGCGGGCGGTGGTTCACCCCGGGACACGCTGTCGGTGCTGGACCAGTTGGTGGCGGGTTCCGACGACGGTCCGGACGGCCCGTACGTGACCTACCAGCGCGCGCTGGGGTTGCTGGGCGCCACCGACGTCGCGCTGATCGACGACGCCGTCGACGCGCTGGCCGCCTCGGATGCCGCGGCGTTGTTCGGGGCGGTCGAGTCGGTGATCGACGCCGGTCACGACCCTCGCCGCTTCGCCACCGATCTGCTGGAGCGGTTCCGTGACCTCATCGTCCTGCAAGCCATTCCGGACGCGGTATCCCGCGGCGTGGTGGATGCCCCCGAGGACGTGCTGGACCGGATGCGGGAACAGTCGTTCCGGATCGGGCCGGCGACGCTGACCCGCTACGCCGAGGTGGTGCAGGCCGGGCTGACCGAGATGCGCGGTGCGACGGCGCCACGTCTGCTGCTGGAAGTGGTGTGCGCACGGCTGCTGCTGCCGTCGGCCAGCGACGCCGAATCGGCGCTGCTGCAACGGGTCGAGCGGATCGAAACCCGGCTGGATATGTCGGTTCCGGTGTCCGACACGCCCCGTCCCGCGGCGCCGGAGCCGAAACCGGCGCCCGAACCGAAAGCCAAGCCGGCGCCTCAACCCAAGCCCCCCAGTCGGCGTCACAACCCAAGCCCGAGCCATCGCCGCCGGCGCCGCCCGAACCGAAACCCAAGCCGGCGCCCGAACCCGCCGCCGTGCCCGGTGAACTCAACGCGGCCGCGGTACGCACCATGTGGCCGACGGTGCGCGACAAGGTGCGCCAGCGCAGTCGGACCACCGAGGTGATGCTGGCGGGCGCTACCGTCCGCGCGCTGGACGGCAACACGCTGGTGCTGGCCCACGATTCGGCGCCGCTGGCCAGGCGGCTGTCCGAGCAGCGCAACGCCGACGTCATCGCCGAGGCGCTCAAGGACGCGCTGGGCGTGGACTGGCGGGTGCGGTGTGAAACCGGCCCGCAGGAGTCGGCCCCCGCCGCAGTGGCCGCCACGGCGCCAGAGCCCAGCCCCGTGGAGGATCCGGTGGATTCGGCTCAGCGTGAGGAAGAGGAAAGCATGCTGGCCGAGGCCGGCAGCAGCGAGCCGACCGCCCGTCGTGACCCGGAAGAAGCCGCGCTCGAGCTGCTACAGAACGAGCTGGGTGCGCGCCGAATAGACATCGAGCACGGCTAGCTGGTCCACCAGGGCCGCAGTGGCAGGCTGTCGTCACCCCACGTGTCGACGTTGGCCGCCAGGACGTGATGCAGCTGCAGGTTGTTGCGTTCGAAGGCCACCCGCGAAGCCGCCATGTACAGACCCCACACCTTGGCGATCGGCAGAGTGACCTCGGCTACCGCTTCGTCCCAGTGCTCGACGAGGTTGCGGCACCAGTCGCGCAGCGTCATCGCATAGTGATGGCGGAAGTTCTCCTCGTGCAGCACCTCGAAACCGGCGTCTTGGATGTCGGTGATGATGCGTCCCGAGCCCGTCAGCTCCCCGTCCGGAAAGACGTAGCGGTCGGTGAAGCCGCCCGCGAAGGACGTCTGCTTGTTGTCCTGGCGGGTGATGCAGTGGTTGAGCAGCAGGCCACCGGTGCGCAGCTTGGACTTGAGGAACCCGAAATAGGCGGGGTAGTTCCGGACGCCGATGTGCTCGGTCAGCCCGATCGAGGAAACGGCGTCGAAGCCCGTCTCGGCGACGTCGCGGTAGTCGGAGTGCCGCACCTCCGCGAGGTCTGCCAGCCCCTCGTCCTGGATCGCGTGCTGCGCCCACCTGGCCTGCTCGGCCGACAGCGTGGCCCCGACGACCTGGACGCCTTGCCGCGCGGCGTAGCGCACCATGCCGCCCCACCCGCAGCCGACGTCGAGCAACCGGTCGCCGGGCGACAGGCGCAACTTCTCGAATATCAGCCGGTACTTGTTCTCCTGGGCCTCTTCCAGCGTCGCCTCCGGGTCGGGATAGACCGCGCAGGTATAGGTCATCGACGGCCCGAGCACCCACTGGTAAAAGGCGTTGGAGACGTCGTAGTGGTGGTGAATGGCCTCGGCGTCGCGGGTCTTGCTGTGCATCAGGCCGTCGGCGACCCGGCGCCACCGCGGTCGCGTCTCCTGCGGTGGAGGCGGGATCGGCAACAAATGCTCGATCCCGATCGAGCGGACGACATTGGCCAGCACCCGCGCCGACGGCCTTTTGAATTGGACCCGGTCGGTCAGCGCCATGAGCAGCTCGTACAGATCGCCGGGATGTACGCCGAGGGTCTCCAGGTCACCCGACACGTAGGCGCGGGCAATGCCGAGTTCACCGGGAGCCGTGGCCAGATAGGTGGCGCCGCGGGGAGTCCGCAGATCCAGGCCCAGGATGGCGTCGTCGGGTCCGGCGGTGCTGCCGTCGTACGCGGTGAACCTCAGTGGCTGACCACCGTTGGCGGTGAAGATGGCCAGCACCTCGGCCATGGTCAGCTTGCCGGTACCGCTGCGCTTGGACTGGCTGGTCTCATCTATTGCTGTCATCGTCGTTGGACCGCCTTTGCGTACAGATCGAGGAGACGCGATTCCGGATCATAAGCCTTCTTCACGGTGCTGTAAGACTCCCCGCCGTAAAGTTCGTCAAATTCGTCGCGAGTGTAGTAGGCGTCGGAGTACAGCGACTTGTGCCCGTCGAGCGAGCTCACCTTCTCCTCGATCTTGCGGTTCATCGCACCCTCGGTGGCACCCGCAGGCACCGAGGACCAGAACCCGATGTTGACGTAGGTGCGGTCCGGCCGGATCGGGTACAGCGGCCAGCCGTCATTGTCGCGAAGCCGCAACGGGCACAACCAGATTGGTGCGATCGGCACGTTGCTTTCGAACCATTCCAGGAACTCGCGGACTCGCTCGATCGGCACCTCGACATCCTGCACCACCCGCTCGCGCAGCGGACGGCCTTTCAGACCAGATTTGCGGCTTTCGATCCGGTCGCCGATGCCGAAGCGCTGGTCCAGGGCCACCAGCTTCCAGTAGACGCTGCTGCGCCGGTAGCGCCGGGGCCACCAGCGGCGCACCCGCGGGTTCTGCGCGCCGAACGAGCGCGAGCACCAGAACCAGTCGGTGTCCCAGCGCCAGAAGTAATCGTTGATGGTCAACCGGTCTTCTTTGACGCACTCGTCGCCGACACAGTCGTGCTGGATGGACCGGTAGTAGATATCCCGTCCGGTGTAGTCGCTGACGGGGCCGGGGGTGGTGGTCCGAACGCCGACACACAGGTAGCTTTCGTCGGCGCTGAACACCACTCCGTCGAGATAGTCGACTCGGACGCCGTCCAGACCGCCGGTATCGACGATGCGGTCCATCGCATCGATCATCGCGGGCAACGAGTTGAATCGCAGGTGCCGCAACGCGACAAACGGCAGCACCGGCTCCAGCTCGATTCGGAGCCGGGTTGAGTATCCCAGTGTCCCATAGGAATTGGGGAACGCCCGGTAGAGGTCGGAGTGCTGGTCGGGGGAGACGGTGATCAGTTCGCCTGCGCCGGTGAGGATATCCATCTCGAGCACCGACTCGTGTGGCAGTCCGTTGCGAAACGACGCCGACTCGATTCCCAGGCCGGTCACCGCGCCACCGAGGGTGATGGTCTTCAGCTGCGGAACCACCAGCGGCGACAGGCCGTAACGCAGCGTCGCCGCGACCAGGTCCTCGTAGGTGCACATGCCGGCCACGTCCGCCGTGCGGGCGTCGGGGTCGACGTTGATGACGTCGGTCAGTCCGGACGTGTCGAGGCCGGGCGCATCGCGTTTGGGGCGGGCGCGGAACAGATTTGAGGTCGGCTTGGCGAGCCGGATGGACGCGTTGGGGGGGAGGGACCGATAACTCGCCAACAAACGCTCGACGCCCGATGCGTGCGCCGACAGTGCAGATGCAGAGACAGGCACCACATATACCCTAGTCCCCGACAACCATCCCTGCAGCGCGCCAGCGGCCGCGTGTCGGTGCCGCGCGCAATAGCAAATTGAGGAGTTGCGCCTGATGGGACAGGTAAGCGCAGCCAGCACGATTCTGGTCAACGCCGAGCCCGCCGCCGCCTTCGCCGCGGTGGCCGATTATCAGACGGTCCGCCCGAAAATCCTGTCGCCGCAGTACAGCGACTACCAGGTGCTGCAGGGCGGTGAAGGTCAGGGGACGGTTGCCAAATGGCGGCTGCAGGCAACCAAATCACGTGTTCGCGACGTGCAGGTCAACGTCGACGTCGCCGGCCACACCGTGATCGAGAAGGACGCCAACTCGTCGATGGTCACCAACTGGACGGTGGCTCCGGCAGGTCCCGGCTGCAGCGTCACCGTGAAAACCACGTGGACGGGCGCGGGCGGCGTCAAGGGCTTCTTTGAGAAGACCTTCGCGCCGTTGGGACTGAAGAGGATCCAGGGCGAGGTGCTGGCAAACCTGAAGACCGAGCTGGAAAGCTAGCGCACCTGAGCTTGCGCCTGGGTGGCCAGGAAGCCGGCGACGCCGCGAACCACCGCGTCGGCGTACTTCTGTCGGCCGTCGGGCGACTCCATCAGCGCCGAATCCACCGGGTTCTTCATGTTGCCCAATTCGACCAGGATCGACGGGTACTGCGCCAGGTTCAGGCCCGCCAGGTCGGAGCGCCCGTACAGGCCGTCCTGGCCGATGTAGTTGGCGGCCGGGATACCCGAGGCCCGCAGCTGATCGCGCATCACCCGCGCGTACTGCACCGACGGTCCGGCCTGGGCCTGGTTCAGCGGTGGGGACGAGTAGTTGACGTGGAATCCTCGCCCGGTCGCCGGGCCGCCGTCGCCGTGCAGGCTGATGACCGCGTTGGGATGTAGCGCGTTGGCCATGTTGGCGCGCTCGTCGACGCACGGGCCCAGCGCGTTGTCGTTATTGCGGGACATGGCGGTCCGAACCCCGAGGGCGTTCAGCGCCGCGCGGACCCGCAGCGCGGTGTCCCAGGTGAAGGTGTGCTCTGGGTATCCACTGTTGGTCGACGTGCCGCTGGCTTGGCAGTCCTTGGTGCCGCCGCGGCCGGTGGGAACCTGACGGCTGATCGAGGAGTCGTTGGCGCCGTTGTGGCCGGGGTCGATGAAAACCACCATGCCGGCGATGCTCGACGGAGCCGCCGTCGCGATGATCGGCGTCGACGCCGCGACAAGCAGCCCGACGACCATGGTGATCCCGACACGTAGGCTGACTCGTACATCCACGGCGCAAACGTAACGCGGCGCGGTCTAGGCTGAATGATCCGAATCGCCCGACATCCTCAGGCGAAACCAACTCGATACCAAGCTGCGAGGGGACTGTCATGCAACCCGGAGGCGATATGTCAGCGCTGCTCGCTCAGGCGCAGCAGATGCAACAGAAGCTGCTGGAGGCCCAGCAACAACTTGCGAACGCCGAGGTGCATGGTTCCGCCGGTGGGGGTCTGGTCACGGTGGTGGTCAAGGGCAGCGGTCAGCTGATCGGCGTGAAGATCGATCCGAAGGTCGTCAACGTCGACGACATCGAGACGTTGCAGGACCTGATCGTCGGGGCGATGGGCGACGCATCCAAGCAGGTGACCAAGATGGCGCAGGAGCGGTTGGGGGCGCTGGCCGGAGGGATGCGCCCGCCTGCGCCGCCGCCTGCTCCGGGTGCGCCGGGGATCCCGGGTACGCCGGGGGCCCCAGGGATCTGACCTTGCACCGACATGTTTGAAGGACCCGTCCAGGATCTGATAGACGAGCTCGGCAAGTTGCCGGGTATCGGACCCAAGAGCGCGCAACGCATCGCGTTCCATCTGTTGTCGGTCGAGCCTCCGGACATCGATCGGCTGACGGCCGTGTTGGCGAAAGTTCGTGACGGCGTGCGATTCTGTGCCGTCTGCGGCAACGTTTCCGACGACGAGCGATGCCGGATCTGCGCCGACCCGCGCCGGGACGGCACGCAGGTGTGCGTCGTCGAGGAGCCGAAGGACATCCAGGCCGTCGAACGCACCCGCGAATTCCGGGGCCGCTACCACGTTTTGGGCGGGGCGCTGGATCCGCTGTCCGGGGTCGGTCCCGATCAGCTGCGGATCCGCGAGCTGCTCACCCGTATCGGTGAACGGGTCGACGACGTCGACATCACCGAGGTGATCATCGCCACCGACCCCAATACCGAAGGCGAGGCGACCGCCACCTACCTGGTGCGGATGCTGCGCGACATCCCCGGCCTGACCGTCACGCGGATCGCGTCCGGGCTGCCGATGGGCGGCGACTTGGAGTTCGCCGACGAGCTGACGCTGGGCCGCGCGCTCACCGGCCGCCGGGCGATGGTCTAAAGATCACTTGGTGATGACGGCAAAGTCGTCGCTGGTGTTCCACGACTGCTCGAAGGTGTCGATGGACACCTGCTCGTCGCGGCCGCCCCTGACGCCGCTGTCGTTGAGGTGCACGACACCGGCTTGAGTGTCGATGCCGGTGACGACCACGAAGTGGTTTTCCACGTTCCGGTCGCCCGCCCGGTTCCAGATCGTCTTGCTGTTGACCCCGGCTATCACCTTGCGGCCCTGATCCAGGGCCCGCTCCAGTGCGTCGAGGTTGGTGGTGACCGCGTCGGACTGAATGCCGTAGTGCGCCAGTAGCACCGCCAGGTCGTGGTTGGCGGTCCTCTCGGAAGGGGCGTAGATCGGTCCGGCGCGGCTGCCGCTCGGGATGTTTTCGGCCGCGCCGTCGATCTCCTCCTCGCCGGGCTGGTTTCCGGTGATTTGGCCGATCACGTCGGCCACCGCCATCTCGCCGCAGTCGAGATCTTGTCGTTGGAGACGCCAGTAGGGCGCGGCGGCGGCCGGGTCGCCGTGCATCCCGCCAGGTGGCGAGGGGGTGCGCGGCGCGGCGTAAGCAGTGCCGGCGAAGCCGATGATCGTGGCGGTGACGGCCGCACTCACCACGGCGACGAGCCCTGCGGTGGTGGTCATGTGGGTCCTTTTCTTCGAGCCCCCGGGCATGGCCGAGAGAGGAGACTAGTCGACGATAGCTCTAACGGGCGGCCAGGCGCTCGCGCCGCAGCAAGTCCACCTCGGGCAGTTCCAGCGGCGTCAGCTCGCCCACCACCTTGCTCAGCAACATGTCGGCCAGCTCCGGGTTGCGCGCCAGACACGGCCCGTGCATATAGGTCGCGACCACGCTGCCCTGGACCACGCCGTCAAAGCCGTCGCCGGCCCGGTTGCCGGCACCCCTGACGACCGCGCCCAGCGGCGACGCCGCGGGGCCCAAAACGGTGCCGCCGCGGTGGTTCTCGAACCCGGTGAGGCGTTGGGTCAGGCCGGCCAGCGAAGGCGTGGTGATCACCTCGCCGATGGTGCGTGCAACCTGCGGTGAGGTGGTGACGTCCAGCAGGCCGACGCCGTCGACTCGTTCCCCCGATGACGTCTCATACCAGTGGCCGAGAACCTGGATCGCCGCACAGATCGCCAGCACAGGGGCGCCGCGGGCGGCCGCGCGCTGCAGGCCCGAGTGCTCGATCAAGTGCCGGGTGGCCAGCCGCTGCGCGTAGTCCTCCGCGCCGCCCAGCGTGTAGAGGTCGAGCGAGTCCGGCACCGGGTCGGCCAGCGTGATCTCGACGATCTCCGCGGCGACTCCCCGCAGCAGCAGCCGTTGGCGCAACACCAGCGCGTTGCCGCCGTCGCCGTAGGTGCCCATCACATCGGGCAACACCAGCCCGATCCGCACTTTCGAGTCAGACATGGCGCGCCAATCTGCGCTGCAGCTGCAGGAACGCGGTGTAGTTGGCGACGACCTCCACCCGCCCGGGCGGGCAGGACGCGATGGCCGCCACGGTGTCATGCACCAGGGTGTGCTCGACGCCGGCGTAGCCGAGGCGCACCGCCAGGTCGGTGCCGCGTTCGCCGGCGGCCACGACGGCAGTCTCGTCAAAGTGCTCGAAGCGCACATCCCACAGCCAGGACAGGTCTTCGCCGTCGGGGATCTGCCCGTTGACCGCGATGACCACCCCGGCCGCGTGCTTGTCCACCATCGACAGCGCTTCCTGCCAGCCGGCCGGGTTCTTGGCGAGCAGGATGCGTGCGTCGTGCTCGCCGACCTGAACGGTCCGGTATCGACCGGCGACCTCGTCGACACCGGATACCGCCGCTACGGCTGCTGCGGGGTCCGCGCCCAGCGCGACGGCGGCGGCCACGGCCTGGGCGGCGTTGCCGCGGTTCACCGAGCCGGGGAGGGACAGCCGCATCGGCAGGGCCAGCCCGCCGGGTCCGTAGAGGGTGTCGTCGTCGAACCACCAGTGCGGGCTGGGCCGCTTGAAGTCGGCGCCGGTGGAGTACCAGTGGCCCTGCTCGCGGACGATGACTTCGCCGCTGCGCGGACAGCTGACCGAGTCGTTCGCCCAGGCGCCGCCGGCGGCCACCCACACCACGTTCGGACTGTCGTAGGCGGCCGAGGTCATCAACACGTCGTCGCAGTTGGCGACCACCACCGCCGTCGGGTGCCCGGCCAGGCCGGCCCGCAGGGCGCGTTCGATCACGTTGATCTCGCCGACCCGGTCCAGCTGGTCACGCGACAGGTTGAGCATTACGACGACCGCAGCCGCCACCGCGTCCAAAACATGCGGCACGTGCATCTCGTCGACTTCCAGCGCGGCCAGACCGGCCCGTCGGTCGGCGGCCAGCGCGGCCACCAGACCGGCGTCCATATTGGCGCCCTCGGCGTTGGTGGCCACCGCACCCATGGTCCCCAGGGCGGCGGCGGTCATCCGGGTGGTGGTCGATTTGCCGTTGGTGCCCGTGACGACGACAGTGCGCCGGCCGGTCCCGAGCTGGCGCAGAATCGAGCGGTCCAGGGTCATCGCGACCAGGCCGCCGATCATCGCTCCGGCCCCGCGTCCGGTCACTCGCGACGCCCAGCGCGCGCTCGCGCCGGCAGCGAGAGCCAGACGTGCTCGGGCGGTAACCACCCGCGCAGTTTAAGGGCGATCGCAAGCGTGGCGCTTTTTGCCGGGCGCAGCGGGTCGCCCTGATCAGGTCGAGGGCGATCGCAAGCGCGGCGCTTTTTGCCGGGCGCAGCGGGTCGCCCTCATCAGGTCAAGGGCGATCGCAAGCGCGGCGCTTTTTGCCGGGCGCAGCGGGTCGCCCTCATCAGGTCAAGGGCGATCGCAAGCGCGGCGCTTTTTGCCGGGCGCAGCGGGTCGCCCTCATCAGTCAAGTTCACGACACGATGCGCAGCGAACCGGTGATGTCGGCCTGCCGTGTCATCCTCAAGCCATGAACGGGATGCCGTGGGGTCGACCGGCGACTGACCCGGATGCGGGTTGGGCCGTCATCGACGTCGAGACCTCGGGCTTTCGCCCGGGTCAGGCCAGAATCATCAGCATTGCGGTGCTCGGCCTCGACACCGCCGGCCGGATCGAGCAGTCCGTGGTCAGCCTGCTCAATCCCGGAGTGGATCCCGGTCCCACTCACGTGCACGGCCTGACGGCCGCAATGCTCGAAGATCAGCCGCAATTCGCCGACATCGTCGGTGACGTGGTCGAGGTGCTGCGCGGCCGCACGCTGGTGGCACACAACGTCGGGTTCGACTACTCCTTCCTCGCGGCGGAGGCCGAGGTCGCCGAGGCCGAACTGCCCGTCGACTCCGTCATGTGCACGGTTGAGCTGGCCCGGCGTCTCGAGCTGGGCATCGCCAATCTGCGACTGGAGACGCTGGCCGCGCACTGGGGCGTGACCCAGCAGCGGCCGCACGACGCGTTCGACGACGCGCTGGTGTTGACCGGTGTGCTGGCCGCGGCGCTCCAGCGGGCGCGTGAACGTGATGTCTGGCTGCCGGTACACCCGGTGACCCGGCGCCGGTGGCCCAACGGCCGGGTGACCCATGACGAGCTGCGACCGCTGAAGGTGCTGGCTTCCCGGACGCCCTGCCCGTACCTCAACCCGGGCCGGTACGTCCTGGGCAGGCCGCTGGTCCAGGGCATGCGGGTGGCGTTGGCCGCCGAGGTGGGACGAACTCACGAGGAACTCGTCGAGCGGATCCTGCATGCCGGCCTGGCTTACAGCGACGACGTCGACCGGGAAACCTCACTGGTCGTGTGCAACGACTCCGCCCCCGAGCAGGGCAAGGGTTATCACGCCCTGCAGTTGGGTGTGCCGGTGGTTTCCGACGCGCAATTCATGAACAGCGTGGTGCGGTCGTCGGCGGCACCAGCATGGAGCAGTTCTCCGACGACACCCTGGTCGACGAGCAATTCGCGCTCTTCTGACGGGCGGCTAGTCCCGCGCCAACATGTCGCGTGTCACAAATCGACGTTTGTCCCGTCGGCTCCCGGGTTATTCGACGTGTGTACGAGAGGAGCGAAAATGCCCGTTTGGGAATGGATTTTGATCGCGGCCGCTGTCGCCATTGTGATCGCCGCGGTGATTGTCGCGGCAAGCTACGCCAGCAGTCGCAAGAAAACAGAGCGCATGAAGCAGCACTATGGCCGCGAGTACGAGCGTCTGGTATCCGAAACCGGAGACCAAAAAGCGGCCGAGAAGGAACTCACCGACCGGGAGCGCAAGCGGCAGAAGCTGAACATCGTTGGGTTGACGCCGTCGGCGCTATCGGACTTCACCGCGCGTTGGCAAGAGGTGCAGACCCGGTTTGTCGACAATCCGACAGCGGCCGTCGGCGTCGCCGATCGTCTGGTGACCGAGGTGATGCGCGAAAGGGGTTATCCCGTCGACGATTTCGATCAGAGGGCGGCGGACATCTCGGTAGATCACCCCGATGTAGTGGAGAACTACCGCGGCGCGCACGGCATTCACGTGTCGCAGCAGAACGGTGAGGTCAGTACCGAACAACAGCGGGAGGCGTTCGTTCACTACCGGGCGCTGTTCGAGAAATTGCTCGAAACCACAACAGACAACGACGCATCACAGGAGGCAAGCGCATGACAACGCAAGAGCACCAAACGTGACCGGTCGCCCGACGAGGCGCAGGTCGCGGCCCCGGAAACGGCCCCGAAACACCGCCAGTCGGCGAGCGCGAGAACCCGTAGCGTCCCCGTGTCGGACGACACGGCGAACGTGGCGCCGACTGGCGGCCAGGAGCGGGCCCAGGCCCCGGTCGCACCGGCGGAACCCACTGATGTGACTCCGGAACGCGAATCATCAACGGAGGAACTGTTATTCGCCGATGCCGACCTGACCGAAATGCGTGGGCGTTGGTCCGCCGTGCAGGCGGCGTTCGTCGATGACCCCAAAGATTGCGTCCACAAGGCCGACGTCCTGGTGTCTGATCTGGTCGAGCAGCTCACCTCGAGTTTTGCCCGCGCGCGCTCGAGTCTCGAAGAGCAGTGGGCACGTGGCGAGGAAGCGTCCACCGAGGACCTGCGCCTCGCGCTGATGCACTATCGCGAATTCTTCGAGCGGCTTCTCGCGGTATAGCGCCCTAGTCCCGGGAAGCCCGGTTGACCGCCGACACCACCGCCCGTAGCGAGGCGGTGGTGATCGACGGCGCGATGCCCACACCCCAGACCGTCTTGCCCCCGACCGACGCTTCCACGTAAGCGGCTGCCTGCGCATCGTCGCCGGCGCTCATCGCATGCTCGGAGTAATCCAGCACCGAAACGTCGAACCCGACACCGCTCAGCGCGTCGACGAATGCGGCCAACGGCCCATTCCCGGTACCGCTGATCTCGGTCTCGGCCCCGTTGATCTTGACGGTCGCGGTGATGGTGGTCGCACCGTCGTCCTCTTCGGAGGCGTCGACGCGTTGCTTGATCCGCTCCAGCGGCAGGATCGGCGCGAGGTACTCCTCGGAGAACGCGTCCCACATCTCCTTGGGCGAGACCTCGCCGCCCTCGCCCTCGGTGATCTTTTGGATCTCTCGGGAGAACTCGATCTGCAGCCGCCGCGGCAGGGCCAGGCCGTGATCGGCCTTCATGATGTAGGCCACCCCGCCCTTGCCGGACTGCGAGTTGACCCGGATCACCGCCTCATAGGTGCGCCCGACGTCCTTGGGGTCGATCGGCAGATACGGCACCTGCCAGAGCAAGTCGTCGACATCGACGTCCGCCGCATCCGCGTCCAGCTTCATCGCGTCCAGGCCCTTGTTGATGGCGTCCTGGTGACTGCCGGAGAACGCGGTGTAGACCAGGTCGCCGCCGTAGGGGTGCCGCTCGTGCACCGGCAGCTGGTTGCAGTACTCGACGGTGCGCCGGATCTCGTCGATGTTGGAGAAGTCGATCTGCGGGTCCACGCCGCGGGAGAACAGGTTCATCCCCAGCGTCACCAGGCATACGTTGCCGGTGCGTTCGCCGTTGCCGAACAGGCAGCCCTCGATCCGGTCGGCGCCGGCCTGATACCCCAATTCGGCTGCGGCGACCGCTGTTCCGCGGTCGTTGTGCGGATGCAGGCTCAGGATGACGGACTCCCGATTGGCCAGGTTGCGGCTCATCCACTCGATCGAGTCGGCGTAGACGTTGGGAGTCGCCATCTCCACGGTGGCGGGCAGGTTGAAGATGATCGGGTTGTCCGGCGTCGGCGCGATGATCTGGCCGACGGCGTCGCAGACCTGCTTGGCGTATTCGAGTTCGGTGCCGGTGTAGGACTCCGGCGAGTACTCGAAGCGCCACTGGGTGCCGGGGTATTTGGCGGCCTCCTCGACGCATTTACGCGCGCCGTCGGTCGCGATGGCCTGGACCGCGGCCCGATCGGCGCGAAACACCACGCGCCGCTGCAGGATTGACGTCGAGTTGTAGAAGTGCACGATGACACGCGCGGCGCCCTCGCATGCCTCGAACGTGCGCTCGATCAACTCCGGCCGGCACTGGGTCAGCACCTGGATCGTGACGTCGTCGGGAATGGCGCCGTCGGTGATGATTTCGCGGACGAAGTCGAAGTCGGTCTGGCTGGCCGACGGGAACCCGACCTCGATTTCCTTGTAGCCCATGCGAACCAGCAGGTCGAACATGCGGCGCTTGCGCGCCGGGCTCATCGGGTCGATCAACGCCTGGTTGCCGTCGCGCAGGTCCACCGCACACCACAGCGGCGCGCTGGTGATCACACGGTCGGGCCAGGTGCGGTCGGCCACTCGGATGGGCTCGACTTCGTCGGCGAACGGGCGGTACCGGTTGACCGGCAGGGATGAGCCGCGCTGGGGATTCCAGACGGGCTGGCCGGGCCTCGGTGGGCCGGCGGGTTTGTTGATGGTGCGCGCCGAAACGTAGGCGTCGGGTGAATCAGGATTAGTCACGATGATTGCTCCGGGGGATGTGAGAGGGAACCTCAGACCGGCGCATCGCGAACACCCGCGACGGGAAGCCGGTCTGGATCAGACCCCGTCGCGGCGTCCGAGAAGGAGCACCCGCTGCACGTTCTGCACTCTACCGCCATCGGCCCTTCTGACAAAAAGGGGTCGAGGTCCGAATGGCGGTGGTTGGTCGTCGGTGTCGCCGGGTGGGGGGTCCGGAGTAGGTGGCTTGGCGTTGTTCGCGTTCGGCATGGCGGGCTTGTTCGGTTGGCTTGTCGTTCGGTGGCGATGCGGTGGGCGCGGTCTCCCACTCGAATCACGTTGCGCCCCTGGCGGATCGGGTTTTCCGATCGCGCTGTACGGATCCCGCGCCGCGGCTTCAAGGTGCGCCGCGACCGCCGCACGGGCCACGGCACGGTGCAGCCGCGCGTCATGACCAGATCAGCAAACAGACCACTGCGGTGCTTGCCTGTGGGATAAGCTCCCGCCGTAGCTCTAGACGGAGCGAAGGAGCTAACCATGGTCCGCCTGCGTCCCCACCTGGCCCGTGCCGGCGCCCTCACCGCCCTGATCGGTCCGACCGCCCCCGGGTTAGCCGGCCAGGCCGCGGCCGACCCTGCAAACGCTCCCGCAGATGTGCAAACACTGATGAGCCATCTCTCCGCGGCTTCACCCCCGCCGACTGTCACGCCGGCGGCGGGGGCACCGGCGGCCGCGCGGTAGCCAGGGTCCGCTGCGACAACTGCAGCCACGATCCCGGAGGACCCTGGAACGGACTTACCTGCTGTACGCCAACACCGACGATCCGATGCCGACTGCCAGCGCCGCCTCGCGGACCCGCTGAATCCGGTGCAACCTTTCCCGGGTGGCACAAAGGGGCCCACCCAGTGGAATCGGGCGTGCACAGCGGGGCGTCGCGTTCGCCGGCGGTGGTCCAGGTCAGGTCGTCATCTGGTCTGGACGGACATCCCCGCACGGATGATGGTGATCGCTGAGCAGGGCATCGCCCCGGAGAGGACCCAAGCCGCGCTGTACACTGGTGGCAGGCCGAGGGCGTTCGCTGATCGGCGCCGGCGCCGGCAGCCGGCGCCGGCGATGTTGGTCGATGCTAGCCGCCCTTGCCGCCGCCGCCGCCGGTGCCGACGCCACTACCGGCAGCACCCCCGAAGCCGCCGCCGCCTCCTCCGCCGATGTCGCCCGCGCCGCCCGCCGCGACGCCGCCCGCGTCGGTGGCGGTGCCATGGTTGCCGGCGCTGCCGGGGCCGCCGCCGGGGCCGCCCCCGCAACCGCCGAAGCCGCCGCCGCCGTTCCCGCCGGTGCCGCCGACGCCGCCGGCGATACCGCCGCCGCCGCCCCCGCCGCCGCCACCGGCGGCCGCATCGCCGGAGGAGACGACGCCAGCGAAGCCGCCCCCGCCTCCCGCGCCGCCGCCGGCGGCACCCCCGCCCGAGGCGCCGTCGTCGCCGAAGGCGTCGGTAGTGCCGCCACCGCCGGCGGCGGCGGCGCCACCTCCTCCTCCACCACCACCGGGACCGCCGGCGGTGCCCGCGGCGCCGCCGCCCCCGCCGCCGTTGGCGCCACTGGCGGCGTCAAAACTGAGAGAAGAATTGGACTCGGCATCGGCACCGCCGCCACCACCGCCAGTGCCACCGCTACCACCGTGGCCGCCGCCGGTGCTGTCGCCGCCGGCCCCGCCGGCGCCGCCTCCGCCACCACCAGCGGCGGCGTTGCCAGCCGCGACACTGGCAGTACCGCCAGCGCCGCCGTTGCCGCCGTTGCCGCCGATGTTGCCGTTGCCGCCGTCGCCGCCGTCGCCGCCGTCGCCGCCGTTAAAGCTGGCGGTGCCGGTGGGGCTGTTGACGTTGATGGTGCCGCCACTGCCGCCAATGCCGCCGTTGCCACCGTTGCCGTTGGCGCCGGCATGGCCACCGAACAATCCCGATATTCCCTCAGCTTGGCCACCGGCCCCGCCGTCGCCGCCGTCGCCGGCGTTGCCGCCGTTGGTGGCATTGAAAACGAGAGAGCTATTGGGGTTGACGATGGTGCCGACGACACCGTTGGCGCCCGCCCCGCCGGCACCGCCGGCCCCGCCGACACCGCCGACACCGCCATTGCCGAACAACAGCCCACCGTTGCCGCCTGCCCCGCCGTGACCGCCGTTGCCGCCATTACCGCCGTTAGTGCCGTTGACCGCGACGCCCGCGGTGCCCGTTCGGCCGACCCCACCGGCCCCGCCTTGGCCGCCATTGCCGAACAACCAGGCGTTACCGCCCCCGCCACCGGGCTGCCCCGGCGCACCCGACCCGCCCGCACCGCCGTTGCCGAACAAAAGCCCACCCGGCCCACCGTCTTGCCCGCTGCCAGGCGCACCATCGGTGCCGTTGCCGAGCAACGGCACCCCCAGCAACGCCTCGGTGGGTGCGTTGATCGCCCCCAGGACGTCCTGCTCCAGCGCTTGCAGCGGCGACACACTCTGGGCCTCGGTGGCCCCATAGGCACCCCCGGCGGCGTTGAGCGCCTGCACGAACCGGGCGTGGAACGTCGCCGCCTGCAAGCTCAGGGCCTGAAAGGCTCGCCCATGTTCGGAAAACAGCGATGCCACCGCCGCCGACACCTCATCACCGGCCGCGGCGATCACCGCGGTCGTCGGGACCTCCGCCGCCGCACCCGCGGTGCTCACCGCCGAACCGATGCCCGCCAGATCCGACGCCGTCAAAGCCAGGAATTCTGGTGCCGCCACTAGATACGACATCACGGCGGGCACCTCAACATCGCTGGGTTTGTTCAGGCCGATGAACGGCAGCTCGACCTGGGTGGTCGACCCCGCCGCCAGTTTGAGCACCCGGTTGTTGTCGGCGTCGACCACGTAGACGAACTCGGCGGTGTCGACCGCCACCCTTGAGGGATTCTTCAGGCCGATAAACGGCAGCGTGAAAGCGGTGGTCGACCCAGCGGGCAGCTTGAGGACCCGGTTGTTGTTCTCGTCAGCGGGCGCATCCCTCCCCGTGTCACCGAGCCCCTCCCCGGCAAAAACACTATCGCCGCTCGAGTGTTGGCCCCGGCGATGTAGACGTTCCAGGGGAATCCGCCGCCAAGAGTAATGGGCCCGCACCAGGTGAACGGCAATACCACCTCCCCGCGCGACGCCAGGGCGCAGATCCCGGCCCCCAACGCTGCGGACCAGGACGACCCCGGCGATGGCGCCGAGCAGATCCATGGCGTGCGTTTGCCGCGGACCGTGGCCGGGCCGTGGGCCGGGCGGCCGCTCGTCGTCGTCCGTCATGGATGCCCACTTTCCATCAAACAGCCGTGACCGGGGGCTATTAGGCTAATCAAGCTGGTCGATTTTCAACACGTCAAACTGGTCGATTTTCAGCGAACTTCTGGATTGAGGGCCCGCGCGCTGGCGGGCTGCGCCGTCTTCGACGGATAACGCCGCACGAATCGCTCATCGAGACGGGCGATCGCCTCCGAAGTTTGCTTCCCGGCATATCCGGGTAAAACCCGACATGTACCCCAGCAAATTAGACACACGCCAGTACGTCCACGCTAAGCCCCAGCGCATACCGCATTTGGAACGATTCAAGATTACCGGCCAGCACACTATCCGAGCGATCACGGCGACGGCGGCGGCCGGCCTATTCGCCTGGTGCGGCGCCGGCATCGCCCACGCCGATAACCATGAGCGGCAAGCGTGCGCGCTGATGGACGATTACGCCGGCGCGATCCACAACGGTTACACCACGTCGACACTGCAATACGCATACGCGGTGCTTTCCACCGAGATGCCGCAAGCGGAAGCGGGGCATGTCCTGGCGGCGGCTGCGCATGACACCTGCCCCAACCACCTAGCCGATCTGCCGGCCAACTGGTCATAGGTCGAGACACACCCCGAGAGCACCAACGCCGCGCGACCCCCGAGGGCCCGGTCGCGAAATCAACTGAGATGCGCCGCCACGTATCCTGTTGTGGACTTATTTCGCAACCATTGCAGCCAATCCAAGGCAGGGAAGAACAGTGGCGCTCGTCGTGCAGAAGTACGGCGGATCCTCGGTGGCCGACGCGGACCGCATTCGCCGCGTCGCTGAGCGCATCGTCGAGACCAAGAAGCAGGGCAACGACGTCGTAGTGGTGGTCTCGGCGATGGGCGACACCACCGACGACCTGCTGGACCTGGCACAGCAGGTATGCCCGGCCCCACCGCCCCGAGAACTCGACATGCTGCTGACGGCGGGTGAGCGCATTTCCAACGCGCTGGTGGCCATGGCCATCGAATCGCTCGGCGCGCACGCCCGCTCGTTCACCGGTTCGCAGGCCGGTGTGATCACCACCGGCACCCACGGCAACGCGAAGATCATCGACGTCACGCCGACGAGGCTGCAGGCCGCGCTCGACGAAGGCCGGATCGTCCTGGTGGCCGGCTTCCAAGGTGTCAGCCAGGACACCCGCGACGTCACGACGCTGGGCCGGGGCGGCTCGGACACCACGGCCGTCGCCATGGCCGCCGCCCTGAATGCCGACGTCTGCGAGATCTACACCGACGTGGACGGCATCTTCAGCGCAGACCCGCGGATCGTGCCCAACGCCCGCAAGCTGGAAACGGTGACGTTCGAGGAGATGCTCGAGCTGGCCGCCTGCGGCGCCAAGGTGCTGATGCTGCGCTGCGTGGAATACGCCCGCCGCTACGACTTGCCGGTGCACGTCCGGTCGTCGTATTCGGACAAGCCAGGCACCATCGTCGTCGGATCGATCAAGGACATAGACATGGAAAGCCCCCTTCTGACCGGTGTCGCGCACGATCGCAGCGAGGCCAAGGTGACCGTCGTCGGGCTGCCCGACATCCCGGGCTACGCGGCCAAGGTGTTCCGGGCCGTCGCCGACGCCGACGTGAACATCGACATGGTGCTGCAGAACGTGTCCAAGGTCGAGGACGGCAAGACCGACATCACCTTCACCTGCTCCCGCGACAGCGGGCCCACCGCGGTGGGCAAGCTGGACGCGCTCAAGGAGGAGATCGGCTTCACCCAGCTGCTCTACGACGACCACATCGGCAAGGTGTCGCTGATCGGGGCCGGTATGCGCAGCCATCCGGGCGTCACCGCGACCTTCTGTGAGGCGCTGGCCGCCGTCGGGGTCAACATCGAGCTGATCTCCACCTCGGAGATCCGCATCTCGGTGTTGTGCCGCGACACCGAACTAGATAAGGCCGTTGTTGCGTTGCATGAGGCATTCGGCCTCGGCGGCGAGGAAGAGGCCACGGTGTACGCGGGGACGGGACGATAGATGGTTGCCATTGGAGTAGTAGGGGCCACCGGTCAGGTGGGCCAGGTGATGCGCAGGCTGCTCGACGAGCGCGATTTCCCCGCGACGACGATGCGGTTCTTCGCCTCCGCCCGCTCGCAGGGCCGCAAACTCGCGTTCCGCGGCCAGGAGATCGAGGTCGAAGACGCCGCGACCGCGGACCCGACCGGTCTGGACATCGCCCTGTTCTCCGCCGGCGGCGCGATGTCTCGGGTGCAGGCGCCGCGGTTTGCCGCCGCCGGCGTGACGGTGATCGACAACTCGTCGGCGTGGCGCAAGGACCCCGACGTGCCGCTGGTGGTGTCGGAGGTCAACTTCACCCGCGACGCGCCAACCGGCGTCCCAAGGGCATCATCGCCAACCCGAACTGCACCACCATGGTGGCGATGCCGGTGCTCAAGGTGCTGCACGACGAAGCCCAGCTGGTGCGCCTGGTGGTCTCGACCTATCAAGCGGTCTCCGGCACCGGGCTGGCCGGAGTCGACGAGCTGGCCACCCAGGCGCGCGCCGTCATCGACGACGCCGAGCAGTTGGTGCACGACGGCGCCGCGCTGCGAGTTCCCGGCGCCGCACAAATACGCGGCGCCCATCGCATTCAACGTGCTGCCGTTGGCCGGATCGCTGGTGGACGACGGCTCCGGGGAGACCGACGAGGACCAGAAGCTGCGCTCGGAGAGCCGCAAGATCCTCGGCATTCCCGACCTGCTGGTCAGCGGGACCTGCGTGCGGGTTCCGGTGTTCACCGGTCACTCGCTGTCGATCAACGCGGAGTTCGCGCGGCCTCTGTCGCCCGAGCGTGCCCGCGAGCTACTCGACGGCGCCCCGGGCGTGAAGCTGGTCGACCTGCCGACACCGCTGGCCGCCGCCGGCGTCGACGACTCACTGGTCGGCCGCATCCGGCAGGACGAGGGCGTGCCCGACGGGCGGGGCCTGGCGCTGTTCGTTTCAGGCGACAACCTGCGCAAGGGGGCGGCGCTGAACACTATCCAGATCGCCGAGTTACTCGCCGCCGAGTTGTAGCCTGCGGGTGAGCTCGGCCCGGGTCGCGCTGTTGGCCGTTTTGTGTTTCGTTGCGTCCCAGCATGTTTGGGCTGCACGTGCGGATCCGCCTGCGCCGGTCCCTCAGCCGATCCTGCAGCCGCTGGCACCGGGTCAGGTGCTGCGGATGGGCCCGACGGCCGGCACGGGGACCCCCACCGGGGACTACGGCATCGGCGCCACCGACCTATGCGAGTTCGTCGCGTTCCCCACCCAATTGCTACAGGTTTGCGGTGACAGCTTCGCCGGCCAGGGCGCCGGGTTCGGTGGCTGGCACGCGCCGATCGCGCTGCACGTCGACACCTTGTCGATCGACGACCCGACCGGGGTGCGCTACACCGGCGTCACCGGGGTGGGCAAGCCCTTACTGGCCGATCCCACGCCGCCAGGGGATTCGCAGCTGCCCGCCGGGGTGGTGCAGATCAACCGGCGCAACTATCTGATGGTCGACCACGACCAACAACCTGGAGCCGCAGTACTCGCGCCTGGTGAGGCCGAACCCGCGCACGGCGGCTGGCAGACGGTTCCGGGGTCCCGGCGCGACGCCTCCTACCAGGACGGCCGGCAGACGCAGATCAGCGGGTACTACGACCCGATCCCCAAGCGCCGATTCGCCGACCGGGTGGGTGTACATCGTGGCCGACAGTTTCACCCGCAGACAATCGGTGGTGCTGTACCGCGCCACCCCGAAGGCGTTCACCGACCGGTCCCGCTGGCAGGGTTGGGCGGCCGGACCCGGCGGCGGTTGGAACAAGCCGCCGACACCGTTGTGGCCCGACAAGGTCGGCGAGATGTGCATCCGCCAGATCGACGGCCAGGCCGTGCTGTCGTATTTCAACGCCAGCACCGGAAACATGGAGGTTCGGGTCGCCGCGAACCCGACGCTGCTGGGGGACGCTGCGGTGACGACGGTGGTGCAACACGACGAGTGGCCCGACCCGGCGGAAAGCCTTCCGCCGCCGCAGGACAACCGGCTCGCGCAGCCGTACGGCGGGTACATCTCGCCCGGGTCCACACTCGATGAACTGCGAATATTCGTCAGCCAGTGGGACACCCGCGCGCGGGTGAACGCGCCGTACCGGGTGATCCAATATGCGGTCGACCCGTTCAAGCCGGACCCAGACAGCTAGGACGTTCGGCCGTCAACTCCGCTGGGGCCGATGAGGGTTTTGCCCCCGACGCCGGGTAGGCCGAGCAATATGGCTGACCCTGCGTTGCCGCCGTTGCCACCGACGGCGATCAGTACGCCGTCGCCTCCGTTCCCGCCGTTACCGCCCGGATTGCGGCCGTTCCCGGACGCACCGGCCCCGCCGGCCCCGCCGCCACCCAGCAGAGCACCGGCCCTGCCGCCAGCGCCGCCGGCACCCCCGGTGGTGCCACCGATTCCACCGTCCCCGCCGAAGCCGAGCAGCGCCGAGCTGCCGCCGGCCCCGCCCGCCCCGCCGCTCTGACCCCCGCTTCCGCCGGCGCCCCCGTTGGAGAGCAGCAGACCGGAATTTCCGCCCGCTCCGCCGACACCGCCGGCCGAGGCGCTTGCTCCGCCGATTTCGCCGGCTCCGCCGTCCCCGCCGTTGCCGAAGAGCAGGCCGCCGTTACCCCCGACGCCGCCGGCCCCGCCGAGAGCTCCCGAACCAATTCCGCCGTGGCCGCCGGCGCCACCGGCACCGAGCAGCAGGCCGCCGCTGCCGCCCGCGCCACCGGCGCCCGCGGGAAGGGTGTCCCCGCGTCCGCCGGGTCCGCCGTTCCCGCCGCCGGCACCGACCAGGCCGCCGAGTATTCCGCCGGCGCCGCCTGCGCCACCGGAACCGCCTGGCGCTGGGCCTGATATTCCGCCAAATCCGCCGGGTCCGCCGTCCCCGCCGGCGCCCAAGAGTCCGCCGGCTCCCCCCGCACCGCCGACCCCGCCGGCGGCGCCCGTTACCGAGGCGCCGCCACCGCCGCCGACACCGCCGCTGCCCAGCAGCAGTCCACCGGCGCCGCCCAGGCCGCCGGCGCCGGCGACGCCGGTCGTGGAGATGCCGCCGATACCACCGGGACCCCCAGCCCCGAGCAGACCGGCCGCGCCACCGGGGCCGCCGTTTTGGCCGGCCGCTGCACCCGACCCGCCGGCTCCGCCGTCGCCCATCAAGAGTCCGCCGGCCCCGCCGGCAAGTCCGGAGCCGGCGGGGGCGTTGGCGCCATTACCGATCAGCGGACGCCCCAACAGCAGGTCGGTCGGTGCGTTGATCAGGTTGTACAACGGCTGGAGAGGAGCCGCACCGGCGGGGCCGGCGGCGCCGATGCCCGCGGGGCCAAACCCGCCGTTGCCGCCGTTGCCGCCGGGGCCGAACAACCCGGCGTTCCCGCCCGCCGCGCCCACACCACCGGTTGCGCCGAGGCTGGGTCCGCCGGCCCCGCCGGCGCCGCCGGTACCGATCAGCAGACCGCCCTGACCGCCGTGCCCGCCGGCCCCTCCGGGTAAGACCAGTGGCCCTTTGGAAGTGCCGACCCCGCCGGTACCTCCGATCCCGCCGTCGGAAAACAACAGGCCGCCGTTGCCCCCGTCTCCGCCGGCACCGCCCATACCTGTTTGGCCAAGCCCGCCGGCCCCACCGGCCCCGCCGCTGGACAGCAACGCACCCGCGTCACCGCCCGGACCGCCGGCGCCACCGACGCCACCCGATTCTCCGCCGGGCCCGCCGGACCCACCCGTGCCGAACAACAGGCCCGCCTTGCCGCCGGCACCGCCGGCGCCCCCAACGGTGCCGCCGAACCCGCCGCTTCCACCTGCGCCGCCGGGGCCGCCAAATAGGCCGGCTGCCCCGCCAGGCCCGCCCGCTCCACCGGCTGTACTGATGTCGGCCGCGTCAGCGCCGTCACCGCCGTGACCGCCACCCGCGCCGAGCAGGCCGGCCAGCAGCCCCCCGGCCCCGCCGGCCCCACCGGCACCGCCACCCGCACCACGTCCGCCGACCCCGCCGGCACCGCCAGCACCGAACAGCCCGCCGGCTCCGCCGAGTCCGCCCGCCCCACCGGTGGCGCCGTTACCGACACCTCCGTGCCCGCCGTACCCGCCGTTGCCGAACAACAAGCCGCCGGTCCCGCCGGCCCCTCCGGCCCCAGCGGGTTGACCGGCAGCAGCGCTGCCGCCGCCGGCCCCGCCGGGCCCGCCAGTGCCGAACAGTCCGGCAGCCCCACCGTCGCCGCCCTTCATGCCGTCTGCCCCGGACCCACCGGCACCGCCGCTGCCGAACAGCAGGCCTCCCGCCCCACCGTTCAGCCCGGACCCGGGAGCCGCATTAGCGCCATTGCCGATCAGCGGACGCTGCAGCAGGACCTCGGTGGGCGCGTTGATCGCATCGAACAGAAGCTGCAGCGGCGAGGTACTCGCCGCCTCCGCGGCCGCGTACGAGGCCCCCGCACCGCTCAACGCCTGCACAAACCGGGCGTGAAAAGCCGCCGCCTGCGCGCTGAGCCCCTGAAAGGCCTGCCCGTGGTCGGAGAACAGTGACGCGATTGCCGCCGACACCTCGTCACCAGCGGCCGCTATCACCCCCGTCGTCGGGCCCGACGCCGCCGCGCCGGCCGAGCTGATCGTTGATCCGATGTTGGAAAGCTCTGCTGCTGCCGCCGCCACGTACTCCGGCGCTGCGATCACAAATGACATATCGGCTTCCCCGGTTCGATCGTCGGGATGTCGCTCACCGGCCCGTCAGCAAACTCCGTCCAACGGATCCTAACGTGACCTTAGGTTGTGTTCTAAACTTTTGCACACAATCGCCAGGGTCATCCAGTTCGCGGTCAACCCGATCAAGCCCTGATGGCCGGAATACGAATGCTGCTCAGTCGCACAACTTGATCAGGATGTCGGCGAGAGCCGACGGTCGGGAAAGAAACGGCGAATGACCGCCTGGAAGCCGTACCAGCTCGGCGCCAATGTGGTGAGCGATCCGAGTGGACCACACCGGGTAGATCAACTGGTCGTCGTCGCAAACAATCGAAGTACACCGCACCGTTGGAAGCTCGCGCAGCAAGAGCGGTGCGGTGAACGGGTAGGCCGACTGAGGCCGCAGACGATTGAAGGCGGTTACCACGATCTCCTCGTCACAGTCGGCAAAGAGCAATTCACGAGCCGCATCGAGGTCGACCCACCGCAATCGTAAGTGTTCGTCGGGCTTATCTAATCCCTTGTCCCACTTTGGATTTACCATGTCGGGCTGGTCCCGCCATTGGTCGACGAGGCTGCGCCCCGCCTCGGGAACCGCGGCGCACAGATAGACCAGGTGCCGGACCGGTTGCTGAGCCGCGACTAACGTCGCGGTGGGCCCGGCCAGCGAATGGCCAACCACGATCACGTCGTCGTCGCAACCGGTAAGTGCGGCGCACACTACGTCGGCGTAGTGGTCCCAAGTCGTCAGGGACCCATCGTCACAAGGCAGGTCCGGTGCGATGACCTCGTGCCCGGCTTCCCGAAGGAGTGGAACCAACCCTTCCCAGCACCACCCGCCGTGCCATGCGCCATGCACCAGCGCAAAGGTTGTCACACACAGACGTTCCCACGGGCCCGTTGCCTGGTACAAGGAGGGGGACGTTCTGGCGCCACCCAGCCGGCCGAGCTGGCGATCATGCCAGGTACGCGGCGGTTTTCAGCTCATAGCTGGTACTTAAGTAGCGCATAGCCATCACTTGTGTTCACGCAGGCATCATTCGTCTCATGAGTGAAACATCTGAAACCCCAACCGTGCGGACTAGCACCGCAACTGCACCGGCGCCTCCGCCTGAAGAACGAGCGCCACACCGGACCCCCAGGGTCTTCAAAGCGGCGGCGTGGGTCGCCATCGTCGCCGGGATCGTGTTCGTCATCTCGGTGATTTTCTTCACCGGCTACAGCCTCGGCAGACACGCCGGCCACGGAGGCATGTACCACCACCGTCATCACAAGGGACACGCGATGATGATGCACCCGAGGATGCATCCGGGGGGTCCCGGCGGCGCGCCGGCGGCAACCCCGAATGGGACCGCCCCGTCCGCGCTTCCGAGCACCGGGCCCAGCGGACCCGCCGGACCCGGTCAGGTGCCGACGTCCGTCTCTCCCTCGCTGGCGCCCGCGCATTAGCGAACAACCCATCAGTTGCCCGGCGTTCAACCGAGCGCCGGGCAACTGGTCACCAGCCGGTAACCGGGTGCTTACGAATGGCGCCCGCTAACCAATTCATAGGAAGTTTGTGACCTCATCCTCTTACGGTCGTTGCGGCACTGAGAGATATTCAAAGACATGAGCGAAACACCCGAACCTTCAGCCCCGCCGACTGCTCCGGTCGCGACGGCTCCGCCGCCACCGCCCCCTCCGCCGCCACATCGTGAAAAGCCGCCCCGGCTGTACGCGGTCGCGGCGTGGGTGGTGATCGTCGCCGGTGTCGTTTTCATCGCCTCCACGCTCCTGATGTCCGCCGCCTTGCTCTTCGGTGGGCATCACGGTTTCGGCCATTACCACCGTCACCACCACGGCATGTTCCATCCGGGTGGGCCGGGCGGTGGGCCGCAGGGACCCGGAGGTTGGCAGTTCCGCTACCCCGGGCCTGGAGGTCCTCCGCCGATGGGTCCGCCGCCGTTCCCCGGTCCGTACGGTCCGCCGCCTGGGGCCCTATCCCGGTGGTCCCGGTGGTGCCGGTGGCCCCGCGGGTCCGGCCCAGGTTCCGTCGCCGAGTGCTCCCCCCGCCAGTCCCAGCACTCCGCCGCTGCTCGGCCCTAGCGGTTTGGTGACGGTTTTCTTGACCTGATCCAGAAACGGCGCATACTGAGGTACGTGACCTTTGTGTCGCGCGACCTCCGGCCCGGTGCCCTGCGAAGGGGCACCGGGCCGCGTGCTATTGCGCCGAAAGTGGTTGATGCGCTTCGGGATTCGGCTACCGGTGCGCGAGTCGGTGCGAATGGGTATACCGCTCAAGGATTCTGCTAAGTCAGCCCAGTTAACGAGGAGATGCGAGATGACGGACCGCTACACAACCACGGACGCGGGTGCCCCCGCACCCAGTGACGAACAGTCGCTGACCATCGGCCCCGACGGCCCGATCCTGCTGCAGGACCACTACCTGATCGAGCAGATGGCCCAGTTCAACCGGGAACGCATCCCAGAACGGCAACCGCACGCCAAGGGCGGCGGCGCGTTCGGCCACTTCGAGGTGACCAACGACGTCAGCAAATTCACCAGGGCCGCGGTGTTCGCGCCGGGCACCAAGACCGACACCCTGATCAGGTTCTCCACCGTTGCCGGTGAGCGCGGCAGCCCGGACACCTGGCGGGACCCGCGTGGCTTCGCGCTGAAGTTCTACACGTCGGAGGGCAACTTCGACATGGTCGGCAACAACACGCCGGTCTTCTTCATGCGCGACCCGCTGAAATTCCAGCACTTCATCCGGTCCCAGAAGCGCATGCAGGCAACAAACCTGCGCGACCACAACATGCAGTGGGACTTCTGGAGCCTGGTCCCCGAGTCCGCGCACCAGGTGACCTGGCTGATGGGCGATCGTGGCATCCCCAAGAACTGGCGGCACATGAACGGCTACAGCAGCCACACCTACAGCTGGATCAACGGCGCCGACGAAATCTTCTGGGTGAAGTACCACTTCATCAGCGATCAGGGCATCGACTTCCTCGCCCAGGAAGACGCCGACCGGTTGGCCGGCGAGGACGGTGACTACCACCAGCGAGACCTCTACGAGGCCATCGAGGGCGGCGACTACCCGAGTTGGACGCTGAAGATGCAGATCATGCCGTTCGAGGAGGCCAAGACCTACCGCTTCAACCCATTTGACCTGACCAAGGTGTGGCCACACGGCGACTATCCGCTGATCGACGTCGGCAAGCTGACGTTGGACCGCAACGTCACCGACTACCACACCGAGATCGAGCAGGCGGCCTTCGAACCCAACAACCTGGTGCCGGGCACCGGGCTGAGCCCGGACAAGATGTTGCTGGCCCGCGGTTTCTCCTATGCCGACGCGCACCGCGCCCGGCTGGGCACCAATTACAAACACATCCCGGTCAATTCACCGAAAGTGGAGGTGAACAGCTACTCAAAGGATGGGGCGATGCGGATGAAGAACGCGTCGGATCCGGTGTATGCGCCCAACTCCTACGGCGGGCCGCATGCCGACCCGGCCCGCGCCGCCGAGGTGCGCTGGATCGCCGACGGTGAGATGGTCCGCTCGGCCTACACGTTGCGCGCCGAGGACGACGACTGGGGCCAGGCCGGCACCATGGTCCGCGAGGTTCTCGACGATGCCGCACGGGATCGTCTGGCGCACAACATCATTGGGCACGTGTCCAAGGGTGTGAAAGAACCGGTGCTGTCGCGGGTGTTCGAGTACTGGCGCAACGTCGACGCCGATCTCGGCAAGAAGGTCGAGGAGGGGGTGCGGGCGAACCTCGGCTGACGAACGTCGGCTGGCATGATCGAGCCCATGAGCATCGAAGTCGTTTACACCACCGAATCCACCGCGACCGGCGGCGGCCGCGACGGCCACGTGAAGTCATCTGATGGTCGCCTCGTCCTCGAGACCCGGCCGCCGAAGGAGATGGGCGGCAGCGGCGAAGGCACCAACCCCGAGCAACTGTTCGCCGCCGGGTACGCCGCCTGCTTCCTGGGTGCGTTGCGCCTGGTGGCGGGTAGGTCGAAGGTCAAACTCGACGACGCCACCAATGTCAGCGTCCAGGTCGGGTTCGGCAAGGACTCCGAGGGCGGATTCGGGCTCACCGGCAAGATCGTCGGCTACCTGCCGGGCCTGGAGCAAAGCGTGGCCGACGACCTGATGGACCAGGCTCACCACGTGTGCCCGTATTCCAAGGCCACCCGGGGCAACGTCGACGTCGACATCTCGGCCAAGGTCTAAGCCGGCATGCGCGTCACCGCCGTGGCGGTGAGCGTCGGTATGGCCTTCGGAATCGCCACCGCGGCTGGGCTCGCTGTCCCTGTTGCCGGGGCCCATCCGTCGGAACCGGGCGTGGTGTCTTACGCCGTGCTCGGTAAGGGGTCGGTGGGCAACATCGTCGGCGGCCCGATGGGCTGGGAGGCGGTGTTCACCGAGCCGACGCAGGACTTCTGGGTCGAACTCCCGGCATGCAACAACTGGGCCGATATCGGCCTGCCCGAGGTGTACAACGACCCCGACCTGGCGTCGTTCAACGGGGCCGCCTCGCAAACATCGGCCACCGACCAGACGCACTTCGTCAAGCAGGCGGTCGGCGTGTTCGCCACCAACGACGCCGCGGGCCGGGCCTTCCACCGGGTGGTGGACCGGACCGGGGGTTGCTCGGGACAGACCACGCCGATGCACTTGGACAACGGAATCACCCAGCTGTGGTCGTTCGAAGGCGGGCCTGTGAGCAGCGCCGATGCCGCCTGGACCAAGCAGGAAGCGGGTACCGATCGGCGATGCTTCAATCAAACCAGGCTGCGCGAAAACGTGTTGCTGCAAGCCAAGGTCTGCCAGTCTGGCAACGCCGGTCCCGCGGTCACCGTGCTGGCCGGGGCGATGCAGAACGCGCTGGGCCAGTAACCGCTTCGGAATGTGGGTACTCAGCTACCCCGTGCAGCCCATCCGGGCGGGAATATGTCGGGGCGATCTGGAAGATGAAGTGGTGGCGGCTATCGTTCGAGTAGCCCGGAGGGATCGTGATATGACGTTCGGCGCCATCACCGATACGGCCGCGCAGCTCAAGAATGCCGAGCTGGCCAGTTCGGTGGCTGCCGCGGAATACATCGCGGACGGCTGCCTCGTCGACGGCCCGTTGGGCCGGGTGGGTCTGGAGCTGGAAGCGCACTGCTATGACCCGGTCGATCCATTCCGCAGGCCGAGCTGGGACGAGCTCAGCGCAGTGGTGAAGTCGTTGAGCCCGCTGCCGGGCGGCAGTGCGGTCACGATGGAGCCCGGTGGCGCCGTCGAACTCTCCGGTCCGCCTGGTGACGGCGTGCTGCCGGCCGTTGACCAGATGGCCCGTGATCAGCAGGTGCTGCGATCGGCCTTCGCCGGGGCCGGGCTGGGGCTGGTCTTCCTGGGTGCCGACCCGCTGCGGCCGCCGAAGCGGGTCAACCCGGGCGCACGCTATCGCGCCATGGAACAGTTTTTCACCGCCAGCGACAGCGATGCGGCGGGCGCGGAGATGATGACGTCGACCGCGTCGATCCAGGTCAACGTGGACGCCGGGCCGCAGGCCCGCTGGGCGGACCGGGTGCGGCTGGCGCACGCCCTGGGCCCGACGATGATCGCGATCGCCGCGAACTCTCCGATGTTGGCCGGCGAATTCACGGGGTGGGTGTCCACCCGCCAGCGGGTCTGGGGCCGGATGGACTCGGCCCGCTGCGGGCCCATCCTCGGTGCCAGCGGTGACGAGCCGGGCACCGACTGGGCGCGCTATGCCCTGAAGGCGCCGGTGATGATGGTGCACAACCCGGACGCCCTGAATAGCACAGCCGTCACCCACTGGGTGCCCTTTGCCGACTGGGCCGACGGCCTGGTGTTGCTCGGTGATCGCCGCCCGACCATCGCCGACCTGGACTACCACTTGACCACGCTGTTCCCGCCGGTGCGTCCGCGGCAGTGGCTGGAAATCCGTTATCTCGACAGCGCGCCCGACCACATCTGGCCGGTACTGCTGCACACCCTGGTGACGCTGCTCGACGACCCGGTCGCCGCCGACCTCGCGGCCGAAGCCGTCGAACCGGTGGCCACCGCCTGGGACACCGCGGCCCGAGTCGGGCTGGGCGAGCGGCACCTGTATGCCGCCGCCACCCGGTGCGTGGCGCTGGCCGCCGAACGGGTGCCGGCGGAGCTTGCCGACCCGATGCAACGGCTGGTTCGCAACGTCGAGCAGGGCCGATGTCCCGCGGACGACTTCTCCGACCAGGTGATCGAACACGGGCTCGCGGCCAGTGTCGCCAAGGCCGCAGCCGTCGCGCGGCCGGCGCAAGGGGACCTGTGACTTCCCGGGAAATCCTCGCCGACGGCCTCGCGCAGGCACGGGCGCGCACGCTGCGGCTGGTCGATTTCGATGACGCCGAACTTCACCGTCAATACGACCCGCTGATGAGTCCGCTGGTGTGGGACCTGGCGCACATCGGTCAGCAGGAAGAGCTGTGGCTGCTGCGCGGCGGCAATCCGGATCGGCCGGGGATGTTGCCGCCGGCCGTTGAGGGCCTCTACGACGCTTTCGAGCACTCCCGCGCCAGTCGGATCGAATTGCCGCTGCTGTCTCCGGACCGGGCGCGGTCCTATTGCCGGACAGTGCGCTCGGCCGTCCTCGATGCTCTCGACGCCCTCCCCGAAGACGCCAGCGACTTCGCATTCGGCCTGGTGATCAGCCACGAAAACCAGCACGACGAGACCATGCTGCAGGCCGTGAACCTGCGCTCCGGCCCGCCGCTGCTGCGCGAGGCGTCCCCGCTGCCCGTCGGCCGCCCCGGCCTGGCCGGAACATCGGTGCTCATCCCCGCGGGCCCGTTCGTGCTGGGCGTGGACGCCGCCAGCGAGCCCTACTCATTGGACAACGAGCGGCCCGCCCACCTCGTTGATGTGCCGGCATTCCGGATTGGCCGGGTCCCGGTCACCAACGGCGAGTGGCGACAGTTCATCGACGACGATGGCTACACCCAGCAGCGGTGGTGGTCGGCCCGCGGCTGGGAGCATCGGGTGGCCGCGGGCCTGACCGCGCCGCAATTCTGGAGTTCCGACGGCCGCACCCGCACCCGCACCCGGTTCGGCCATGTCGAGGACATTCCCGCCGACGAGCCGGTACAGCACGTCACCTACTTCGAGGCCGAGGCCTATGCGGCCTGGGCCGGCGCGCGGCTGCCCACCGAGGTGGAGTGGGAAAAGGCCTGCGCCTGGGACCCCGCGACCGACTCCCGTCGCCGCTACCCGTGGGGAGCGGTGGAACCGTCGGACGCGCACGCCAACCTGGGTGGCACGTCGTTACGCCCGGCGCCCGTCGGCGCCTACCCGGCCGGCGCTTCGGCCTACGGGGTTGAGCAGATGCTCGGCGACGTGTGGGAATGGACCAGTTCACCGTTGCGGCCGTGGCCGGGATTTGTCCCGATGATCTACGAGCGCTACACACAGCCGTTCTTCGACGGCGACTACCGGATACTGCGCGGCGGAGCGTGGGCGGTGGCGGCCGCCATCCTGCGGCCCAGCTTCCGCAACTGGGATCATCCGTACCGGCGTCAGATCTTCTCCGGTGTCCGGTTGGCGTGGGACGTCTGATGTGCCGACACCTCGGCTGGCTCGGGCGTGAGGTCCCGGTGTCGGACTTGATGCTGGACCCACCGCAGGGCCTGCTGGTGCAGTCCTACGCGCCGCGCCGGCAGAAGCAGGGCCTGATGAACGCCGACGGTTGGGGCGTCGGCTTCTTCGACGGTGACGTGCCTCGACGCTGGCGCAGCGCGGCGCCGCTGTGGGGCGACGTGTCGTTCGCCTCGGTGGCGCCGGCACTGCGCAGCCGCTGCGTGGTGGCGGCGGTGCGCTCGGCGACCGTCGGCATGCCGATCGAGGCCAGCGCGACCGCACCGTTCACCGACGGTCACTGGCTGCTGTCGCACAACGGTGTCGTCGACCGCAGCGTGTTGCCGCTCATCTCGTTAGCCGAATCCGTGTGCGACAGTGCGATACTCGCCGCAAACATCTTCGCTCGCGGCATGGATGAGCTCGGTGAAACCATCGTCGAAATCGGCGAGGCAGACCCACTCGCCCGACTGAACATCTTGGCGGCCAACGGTTCTCAGCTCGTCGCAACCGCCTGGGGAGACACCTTGTCGATCCTGCGCCGCGACGACGGAGTGGTGCTGGCCAGCGAGCCCTATGACGACGACCCGGACTGGGAGGACGTGCCGGATCGCCACCTGGTGGAAGTCGTCGGGGATCGCATCATGTTCACCGCCTTGGACCACCCGAAAGGATCCCGATGACGCTGTCGCTGTCCAACCATCTGGCCGAGGACTCCGCGCATCAGGCGTTGCGCCGCGATGTGTTCGAAGGCCTCCAGCAGACGCCGAAGTCGTTGCCGCCCAAATGGTTCTACGACTCGGTCGGCAGTGACCTGTTCGACCGGATCACCCGGTTGCCGGAGTACTACCCGACCCGCGCGGAGGCAGAGATCCTGCGCGCCCGGTCAGCCGAGGTCGCGACGGCGAGCACGGCGGACACCCTGGTGGAACTGGGCGCCGGGACGTCGGAGAAGACCCGCAGGCTGCTGGATGCGCTGCGGGACCGCGGATCGCTGCGCAGATTCGTGCCGTTCGACGTCGACGCCGGCATGCTGTCGGCGACCGCGATTGCCATCCAGCGCGAATACGCCGGTGTCGAAATCCAGGCTGTCTGCGGCGATTTCGAGGAACATCTGACCGAGATCCCCAGCGGCGGGCGGCGGCTGTTCGTGTTTCTGGGGTCGACGATCGGAAACCTCACGCCCGAACCTCGGGCCGAGTTCCTCGCGAGCCTGGCTTCGGTGATGCGGCCGGGGGACAGCCTGCTGCTGGGAACCGACCTGGTCAAGGACACCGAGCGGCTGGTACGTGCCTACGACGACGCCGCCGGGGTGACGGCACTGTTCAACCGCAACGTGCTCGCGGTGATCAACCGGGAACTCGATGCCGACTTCGACGTCGAGGAATACCGGCACGTGGCCCGCTGGAACAGCGAAGAGGAACGGATCGAGATGTGGCTGCGGGCCGGTAGCGATCAGCGGGTGCGCGTCGGGGCGCTGGACCTGACCGTCGACTTCGTGGCCGGTGAAGAGATGCTCACCGAGGTGTCGTGCAAATTCCGGCCGGACGGTGTCGGCGCCGAGTTGGCCGGGGCGGGGCTGCGTCGCATCCGGTGGTGGACGGACGGCGCCGGCGATTTTGGGCTGTCGCTGGCAGTCAAGTGAGCACGCTGGCCGACCGATGGCGGGCGGCCCGCCCGCCGGTCGCCGGGCTGCACCTGGACAGCGCGGCGTGTTCTCGGCAGAGTTTTGCGGTGCTCGACGCGGCCGCCAAGCACGCGCTGCATGAGGCCGAGGTGGGCGGTTACGTCGCGGCCGACGCCGCCCAGCCCGTGCTGGACGCGGGGCGCGCCGCGGTCGCCGCGCTGACCGGCATGCTCGACGCCGAGGTGGTGTTCACCACGGGGTCGCTGCACGCATTGGACCTGCTGCTGGGCAGTTGGCCGGCCGAGGGTCGGACGGTGGCCTGCCTGCCCGGCGAATACGGCCCGAACCTGGCGGTGATAGAGGCCCACGGCTTCGAGGTGCGCACTCTACCGACCCTCGAGGACGGCCGGGTCGCCCTAGACGACGCGGCGTACGCACTGCAGGAAGACCCGCCGGATCTGGTCCACCTGACGGTGGTGGCCAGCCACCGCGGAATCGTGCAACCGCTGGCCATGCTGGCCCAGCTGTGCCGCGAGATGGAACTGCCGTTGGTGGTCGACGCCGCCCAGGCGCTGGGACACGTGGACTGTGTGGTGGGTGCGGACGTCACCTACGCGTCATCGCGGAAATGGGTCGCCGGCCCGCGTGGTGTCGGGGTGCTTGCCGTGCAACCAGACCTGATGGAGCGCTTGACGCCGAGGTTGCCCGCACCGGAGTGGGCGGGGGCGCTGCCGGTGGCCCGGCAACTCGAGTTCGGCGAAGCCAATATTGCTGCGCGAGTTGGGTTTTCGGTGGCATTGGGCGAGCACTTAGAGTACGGACCGGAGTTGGTGCGGGCTCATTTGGCCGAGTTGGGCAGCGTCGCGCGGACCGTGTTGGCCGACGTGCCCGGCTGGCAGGTGGTCGAAGAGGTCGAGGAGCCTTCCGCGATCACCACGCTGGCGCCGGTCGACGGTGCCGACCCGGAAGCGGTGCGGGCCTGGCTGCTCGCCGAGCGTCGGATCTTGACCACCTACGCCGGCGTGCAACGGGCGCCGCTCGAGATGGGTGGACCGGTACTTCGGATCTCGCCGCACGCCGACACCACCGCCGAGGACTTGGAGACCTTTGCCGAAGCGCTGGTGGCCGCGACCGCGGCGGTCTAGCTGTGCCGTCGTCCACTCTCACCTGGCTGGGCGTGCCGGGCGATGAGCAGGCGTGGACCGCACTCGGATTCGCTGTCGATGACGGCGCTGTCCGTATCGGTCAGGTCTGCTGTGTGCCCACCGACGAGCGTGCTTGGGGTTTCGATGAAATCCATGCCGACCCTGCACTTCTCGGGGTGCCGACGGTGGTCCGGCCGGCGGTGACCGGTGCGGCGCACGCCTGCGGTGTCACCCATGTCGATCACGTTGTGTACACGGTGCGCGACCTGGATACGGCTATCACCGGTCTCACGGCGGTACTGGGCACCGCGCCGCGCCGGCGCTTCCATCCGCGTGGGCCGAACGGTCCAGAAATGGCGTTCTTTCGCACCGGCGAAGCCTTCATCGAGGTGGTCGCCACCGGTGAGGAGCCGGCACTGATAGGGCTGGCGCTGTGGTCCCCCGATTTGGACGCCACCATCACCGCAATCCGCGCGGCAGGCGGTCCAGTCGGTGATCCCAAACCCGCCGTGCAGGGCGGCCGTATCGCCTCCGTATGGCAAGGCCACCTGGACTGGGGCCTGGCCATTGTGGGTCCTTGAGGGACACCCGGCGTTAGTCCGCTTTGTGCGCCGTCAACAGAAAGGCAGGAAGCTTCATCCGGCCCTTTTCGTCGCGGTCGTGCGGCGGAAACTCGAACGGCGCGCCGGGGATCGGCTGCACATTGGCGTGGATGTAGGCGGGCCGAATGTCGTCGATCTCCCAATATTTGCTGACCGCGGAACGCAATTCGTCCTCGTCGACCTCGTTGGGACCCTGTTCCATCTCGGCGGGAAAGGCGCCCTTGGCGAACACCAGCACGAAATAGTTGGCGCCAGCGGCCGCCGCGCGGTGGACCGACCGCAGATAGCCGTCGCGGCCCTCAACCGGCAGCGAGTGGAAAAGCGTGCTGTCGATCACCGTGGAGAACCGGTCGTCATAGCCGGTGAACGAGGTGATGTCGGCCTGCTCGAAGCTGGCCGTGGTCAAACCTCGCTCCGTTGCGGCCTTGGTGGCCGCGGCGACAGCGGTGGGCGTGAGATCGATGCCGACCACGGTGTAACCCGCTGCTGCCAGCGCCAAGGACAGCTCGGCGAGCCCGCAGCCGGCGTCCAGCACATCGCTACGGAATTTGCCCGCGGCCATCAGTGCGGCGAGTTCGGGCTGCGGCTCACCGATATTCCACGGCGGGGGGCCTTCGAACTCCCCTTCCCCGCGGTACGCACTGTCCCAATTCATTACGTCAGAACACATAGTTCCAACGTACGCATCGCTATGGGCCCCAGGTGTGCACCGGCTCGTTGGAATGCATGTGCTCGCAGTAGCGCCGCAGCATCTCGGCCAGCGCCGCGGTCCGGGTCATACCGCCGTCCTGCAGCGCCTGCACGGTGGACACCTGCCAGCGTGCGCCGTTGCGGCCGGTCGTGGCACGGCCCTCGATGACACCGAGAAACCGGTCGCGCACCTCGGCGTCGACGCCCCAGCGCCGCAACCCCTCGTCGGCCATCGGCAGCAGAGTGCCCAGCACCAATTCCTGCGCCGTCACCTCGCCGAGTCCCGGCCAGTGCAGCCGGGCGTCCATGCCAAGCCGTGCTCCTGCGAGGAAATTCGCATGTGCCGCAGCGAAACTCATTTCGCTCCACAGTGGCCTGTCGGCTTCGGACAGGACGCGCAGCACGCCGTAGTAGAAGGCCGAATTCGCCAGCATGTCGACGCACGGTCGGCCCGGCCGGCAATACCCGGTTCTCCAGCCGTAGATGCGGGCGCCCGTCGACCACGTCGTAAACGGGCCGGTTCCACCGATACACCGTGCCGTTGTGTAGCCGCAGTTCGGGATAGGTGTGGGACGCGCCCGGCGGCCAGCTCGGCGACAGGATCCTCGCCGGAGACCTCGGGCAGCAGGGACGGGAAATAACGGATGTTCTCCTTGAACAGGTCCAGAACCGAGTCGATCCAGCGCTCGCCGAACCACACCCGCGGTCGCACGCCCTGGGTCTTCAGCTCCTCGGGCCGGGTGTCGGTGGACTGCGCGAACAGTTCGATGCGCGTTTCCGCCCACAGCTGGTGCCCGAAGAAGTAGGGCGAGTTGGCCGCCAGCGCCAGTTGCGGGCCGGCCAGGATCTGCGCCGCGTTCCAGTTGGCGGCGAAATCTCCCGGAGCCACCTGCAGATGTAATTGCATGCTGGTGCAAGCGGATTCGGGTGCGATCGACGCGGCGCGCCAGCTCAGCGGCTCGGGTCCGAAGATGTCGATCGGGATGTCCTCACCACGGGCACTGAAGATCGAGGCGTTCAGCGCCGCATACCTGGTCGACTCGCTCATCCAGCCGTGGTCCAGATGTTCGGGCATCAGCGTGGGCAGGATGCCGATCATCACGATGTGAGCGCCGCCCGAATTGGCCTTGATCTCGGCATCGTTGAGGCTGGCGCGGACTTCTGCCTCCAGGTCCAGACCGGTGTGTCCGGGTAGCGGCCGGGGCGGCACATTGAATTCGATGTTGTAAGCCCCTAATTCGGTCTGGTAGGCCGGGTCGGCGATGGCAGCCAGCACGTAGCGATTCGACATGGCCGGCTGATAATCGGCGTCGACCAGGTTGCATTCGATTTCCATACCGGTGAGCGGGCGGTCGGAATCGAACCGGGATTGCCCAAGCATCGTCTCGAGGACGTCCACGCTGAGCTGCACCTTGCGCCGGTATTCCCGCCGTTGTGCGCGGCTGTACGTGGTGCGCTTGACCTCTTCGCCCACAACGCCGATGCAACAGGTTTGCCGCCGGTAACGCAAGTGAGACCATCATGGACGATTAGAGCGCAGTGTCCGACGCACCCCAGGAGAGCAGTTGGCCGAGTTATTTCGTAGCCGCCATCGACCAGGGCACCACCAGCACCCGCTGCATGATCTTCGATCACGACGGCGCCGAGGTGGCCCGCCACCAGCTCGAGCACGACCAGATCCTGCCGCGCGCCGGCTGGGTCGAGCACAATCCGGTCGAGATCTGGGAGCGCACCGCGTCGGTGCTGATGTCGGTGCTCAACGCCACCGACCTGTCCCCGAAAGACATTGCCGCGCTGGGAATTACCAATCAACGCGAGACGACGCTGGTATGGAATCGGCGCACCGGGCGGCCCTACTACAACGCGATCGTCTGGCAGGACACCCGCACCGACCGGATAGCGTCGGCGCTGGACCGGGACGGCCGCGGTGACGTGATCCGCCGCAAAGCCGGCCTGCCGCCGGCGACCTATTTCTCCGGCGGGAAGCTGCAGTGGATTCTGGAGAACGTCGACGGGGTGCGGGCCGCCGCTGAAAAGGGTGATGCGATCTTCGGCACCCCCGACACCTGGGTGTTGTGGAATCTGACCGGTGGTCCGCGGGGCGGCGTGCACGTCACCGACGTGACCAACGCCAGCCGAACCATGCTGATGGATCTGGAAACGCTGGACTGGGATGACGAGCTGCTGTCGTTCTTTTCCATCCCGCGGAAGATGCTGCCCGCCATCGAGCCGTCGTCACCGCTGCAGCCGTACGGCGTCACCGTGGACAGCGGGCCGGTCGGTGGCGAGGTGCCGATCACCGGCGTGCTCGGTGACCAGCATGCCGCGATGGTCGGACAGGTGTGTCTGGCTGCCGGCGAGGCGAAAAACACCTATGGCACAGGCAATTTCCTGTTGCTGAACACCGGCGAGGCGATCGTGCGATCCGACAACGGCCTGCTCACCACCGTCTGCTACCAGTTCGGCGGCGCCAAACCCGTTTACGCACTTGAAGGTTCGATCGCGGTGACGGGTTCGGCGGTGCAGTGGCTGCGCGATCAGCTGGGCATCATCAGCGGCGCCGCCCAGAGCGAGTCCCTGGCCCGCCAGGTCGACGACAACGGCGGGGTGTACTTCGTGCCCGCGTTCTCGGGGTTGTTCGCGCCCTATTGGCGATCGGATGCCCGGGGCGCGATCGTGGGTCTGTCGCGATTCAACACCAACGCGCATCTGGCGCGTGCGACGCTGGAGGCGATCTGCTACCAGAGCCGCGACGTGGTGGACGCGATGGAAGCGGATTCCGGTGTGCGCCTTGAGGTTTTGAAGGTCGACGGCGGTATCACGTCCAACGACCTGTGCATGCAGATTCAGGCCGACGTGCTGGGCGTGGACGTGGTGAAGCCGGTGGTCGCCGAGACCACCGCGCTGGGCGCCGCCTACGCGGCGGGATTGGCGGTCGGATTCTGGTCCGACCCGTCTGACCTGCGGGCCAATTGGCAAGAGGGCCAACGGTGGACGCCGCAGTGGAGTGACGAGCAGCGCGCCACCGGATACGCCGGCTGGCGCAAGGCGGTGCAGCGGACCCTGGATTGGGTCGATGTGTCCTGACCCCTTGGCCTTGACCGCGAGCGTGCGTGTTTGTGCAGCGACACGCCGTGTCGACTGGCATTTTGCGCACGCTCGCGGCCAAGGGGAGGGGCTAGGCCTCAGTCCTCGCCGAGGATGCCGTAGATCTCGCGACGCGCGTTGTTGAGGATGTCAACGATGCGCTGCTGCTGTTCCGCGCTGGCGGCGTGTGCCGATTGCATGACCGCGCCGGATAGCTGCACGACAGCCGTCCGCAGGTTGATGTGGCCCGGGTCGGCGCCTTCGGCGATCTCGTCCCACGGTGGGGTCTCGACCTTTTCGGCGGCGGCGCGACCTTCATCGGTCAGCTCGAAAAGCTTTTTGTTGCCGTCGCTTTCGCTGGCGGTGATCAGGCCTTCGTCGTCGAGCAGTTGTAGCGTCGGGTAGACCGAGCCGGGGCTGGGTCGCCAGATGCCGTTACTGCGTTCGGCGATCTGCTGGATCATCTCGTAGCCGTGCATCGGCCGCTCGGCCAGCAGCGCCAGAATGGCCGCGCGCACGTCACCGCGCCGTCCGCGGCCGGCTCCGCCGCGACGCCATTTGCCACGCGGGCCGCCGCCAGGGCCGAAGCCGGATCCCGGACCGAAGTCGGGGCCGAAACCGGGACCGAATCCGGGCCCGAAGGGGCCGCCGGGACCGCGGTCGTGGTCGCGGAGCTGCTCGAAGAATTCGCGTCGGGCGTGCCGCCTGGCGCCGTGCAGGGCACGACGGTCCACGGGGCCTGCGCCGAAGCCGAATCCGAGGCCTGGCCGGCCGCCGAACGGCCCGCCAGGGGGAGTGAATGGGGTGTTCATGTTCGTAGTCCTTACGTCTGTTGGGTGGAGCACCGTGTGCGCTCCAACTCGTGACGGTATATCACGATATATCGTTAACTAACGCGATGCAACGTTTGTTCCCGACGGTTTGCATGGCGGGAGAGCCGGGTACCACCGGCCAATGAACGAGAATCCTCGCAATCTGACGATCGACCGCGATCCGTACTTCGTCACGGCGCAAAGCGATACCGACGGCGGCGGGCGCGTTCGGCTGTGGGTGAACTGGGCGTTGGCGCTGGCGACCGTGGCCATCACCGGGTTTGCCATGATCTACGCGCTCGGCGCGGTGATGAGCACCGCGGCGTGCAGCGACCGGCAGTGTCCCGATATCGGGCCCAGCGGAATCAGCTTCGACGTGCTGTTCTACGGGGCTCCCGTTGTCGCCCTAGTCGTGGTACTGGTGTCGTTCTTCACCGCGAAGCGCCGCTGGGGCGTCGTGGTCCCGCTGTGTGGCCTGGCGCTGGTGGCCGCCGATATCGTCACGCTCGGCGCGACGGTCGTGCAGTAGCCGGTCGCAAGGATCAGCCGGGCGGTGCGAATCCGCCGCCGGCGGGCGGCGGCCCGGGCTCTGGGCCGTGAGGCCAGGGGACGGGCTGGGGTTGTTGGGGCCATGGCTGCGGACCAGGTGGTTGCTGTGGCCATTGCTGTTGCGGCCACTGCCGCTGCGGTGGATGCCCGACCGGTTGCAGGCGTGCCAGTTCGCGGCGATGCCGTTCGGCGAGCACAGCCGCCAGGACGAGCTGCGGCGGCACGCCGGGCGGGGGCGGCGGCGCGATCCGGGCCACCACGTCGCCGGCGATTCGGTAGGCCATCTGCGCGCGTAGCGCAGGTTCGAGTTGTTGTGCCCGGGAAAGGAATTGGCGGGCGACCTCGGCCTGGCCGGCTGTCAGCCCGGAGAGCTGCAGCGAGGAAGCCCACCACGCCAGCTGCGGCGGCATCGGCGGCGGCGGCGCCAATCGCGGACCGCGTTCGCTGACGACGACCGTGCCGGCGAAGATGTCGCCGATGCGTTTGGCCCTGGGCGACAAGATGCTGCTGATCACCGCGGGGCTACCCGCCAGCGTCCAGATCTCCACCACCGACGCCAGCGCGCGAAACAGCGCCTGCCGGAAGCGTTCCGGGCCACCGTCGTCGGACACCACGCGCAGGCCCATCACGATCTTTCCGATCGACCGGCCCCGCGTCGTGGTTTCGAACACCAGGGGATACCCAACCATCGTCAGCACCGTGAAAATGATCAGGAAGGCGCCGGTCAATGCGTCGTCGAACTCGGTCAGGGTGGCCGCCCACAGCATCAGGCCCAAGACGTAGCCGACGAACATCACCGTGATGTCGATCAGCGCGCTCAGCGCCCGCACGGGCAACTGGGCGATCTGCACGTCGAGGACCACGGCGTCCCCGGTCACCACCTCCGACATAGAAGGGAACGGTACAGCCCCGGCACCTTCGTCAAACTTCGTCACTAGGCTGCGCAGGGTGGATGTCGATGCGTTCCTACTTACCCACCGCGGTACCTGGGACCGGCTCGACCAGTTGATCAAGAAGCGACGGTCGCTGACCGGCGCTGAAGTCGACGAACTCGTCGAGCTGTACCAGCGTGCGTCCACGCACCTGTCGATGCTGCGGTCGGTGTCGTCGGATTCGCTGGTGGTCGGTCGGCTCTCCAGTCTGGTCGCGCGCGCCCGCTCGGCGGTCACCGGCGCCCACGCCCCGCTGACCAGTACCTTCATTCGATTCTGGACGGTGTCGTTCCCGGTCGTCGCCTACCGCGCCCGGCGGTGGTGGTTGGCAACGGCGGTGGCGTTCTTCGCCGTCGTCGTGGTGATCGGTTTCTGGGTGGCCGGCAGTCCCGAAGTGCAATCCCTGATCGGAACGCCAACGGACATAGACGAATTGGTCAACCACGACGTGCAGTCGTATTACAGCGATCACCCCGCCGCATCGTTTGCCCTGCAGGTCTGGCTGAACAACTCCTGGGTGGCCGCCAAGTGCATCGCGATGTCCATCCTGCTGGGAGTGCCGATCCCGTTCATGCTCTTCGAGAACGCCGCCAACCTCGGGCTGATCAGCGGTCTGATGTTCCAGGCCGGCCGCGGCCCCCTGCTGCTGGGCCTGCTTCTTCCGCATGGGCTGCTGGAGCTGACGGCGGTGTTCCTGGCCGCGGCAACCGGAATGCGGCTGGGCTGGTCGGTGATATCGCCGGGCGACCGGCCCCGCGGACAGGTGCTCGCCGAGCAAGGCCGCGGCATCGTTTCGGTGGCCGTGGGCCTGGTGGGCGTGTTGCTGGTATCCGGGTTGATCGAGGCCATGGTCACGCCAGCGCCGTTGCCGACGTTCGTCCGGATCAGCATCGGCGTCGTCGCCGAAGTCGCATTCTTGACCTACATCGTGCACTTCGGGCGCCGTGCGGTGAAGGCCGGCGAGACCGGAGACATCGACGACGCGCCCGACGTCATCCCAACCGGGTGACCCCGCGACAGTGAATTCTGCGACGCGACCCGCCGCGAAAGCGTCGCCCTGTTCACACTCGCGAGTGACGAATTACAGCTTGCCAGTTGCTTTCATCGCCAGATAGCGGTCAGCAAGTGCGGGCGCGATTTCGGTGGGTGGGGCGTCGACGACGTCCACCCCGCTCATCCGCAGTCGCGACGCTATCGCCCGCCGATCATTGCGCGCGCGTTCGGCGGCGGCGGCGTCATACACCGCTGCCGCGTCGGACCGACCGGCGGCCAGTTGGTCGACCCGCGGGTCGGTGACCGCGGCGAGGAGCACGTGGTGTTTGGCCGACAATTGCGGCAACACCGGCAGCAGCCCCTCGTCGAGAGCGGTCGCGTTGAGGTCGGTCAGCAGCACCACCAGCGAACGCCGCCGGGTGCGCCGCATGATGGAAGCCACCATCCCACGCCAGTCGGACTCGACCAGTGCCGGCTGCAGCGGCGCCATCGCCTCCACCAGTTGAGCCAGCAGCTCGGTGCGCGACGCGCCGAACACCGCGGCGCGGCTGACCCGGTCGTGCGCCAGGAAGTCGACGTGGTCGCCGGCCCGGGAAGCCAACGCCGCCAACAGCAATGCGGCGTCCATCGACCAATCCAGCCGCGGCCATCCCGCGGGATCGGCGGCGGTGGGGTCGACACCCACACGACCCGCGCCCATCCGCCCGGTGTCGAGCACCAGGACGACCCGCCGGTCGCGTTCGGGCCGCCAGGTGCGAACCATCACGTCGGCACGGCGTGCGGTCGCGCGCCAGTCGATCGAGCGGACGTCGTCCCCGACGACATACTCACGCAGCGAGTCGAATTCGGTGCCTTGCCCGCGGATCAGCGTCGGCAACAGCCCGTCGATCTCGCGCAGTTTGGCCAGTCGGGACGGCAGGTGCTTGCGGGATAGAAAGGGCGGCAGCACCCGGACCTGGCCGGGCACCGACTGCGAACTCTGGCGTCCGGCCAATCCCAGCGGCCCGATCGATCGAGCGGTGACCGCAGCGGCCCGCTGATCGCCGCGCCGAACCGGGCGCAGCACGGTCTCCACTTGTTGGCGCTGCTGCGCATCGATGACGACGGCGTGGGTACGCGGCTCTGCACGCGCACTGGGCGGCCAAGCGTCGCGAACCTGGCCGCGGAACCGGCGGCGGCCGTCATTGTGGATCAGCAGCCCCGCGGTCACCTGCTGGCCGAGCCGGACCGAGCTGTCCGCTGAACGCTCGAATCGCAACCGGCGGGTGCTGGCCGCCAGCACCACGTCGACGACCACCGCTATCGCCAGGGCCGCCAGCAGCATAACGAAAGCCTTTGCCGGCCAAGGGGATAACGCGATCGGCAGGACGCAGATCAGCGCCAGCAGGCCGGTGCGTCCGGTGAGGATCACTACCGTGGCACCGGAACCGAGGCCAATATCCCGTCGAGCACGCCGTCAGGTGTGGCACCTTCGAGTTCGGCTTCCGGGCGCAGCATCACCCGGTGCCGCAGCGTCGGGCGGGCCATCGCCTTCACGTCGTCGGGAGTGACGTAGTTGCGCCCGGACAGCCACGACCAGGATCGGGCGGTGCTCAGCAGCGCGGTCGCCCCACGTGGTGATACGCCCAGCTGTAGCGCGGGGGAGGAGCGGGTCGCCCCGACGATGTCGACGATGTAGCCCAGCACCTCGTCGGCGATCAGCACTTGGCGTACCGCCTCGCGGCCGGCGGCCAAGTCGGCCGGTCCGGCCACCGGCTTGATCTCGGAAAGATCGCGGGGATCGAAGCCGTGCGCGTGCCGGCCCAGGATCGCGATCTCGGAGTCGCGCGACGGCAGAGTTACGTTCAGTTTGAGCAGAAACCGGTCGAGTTGCGCTTCGGGCAGCTGGTAGGTGCCCTCGTATTCGATCGGGTTCTGCGTGGCGGCGACGATGAACGGGTCGGGCAACGGCCTGGCTTCGCCGTCCACGGTGACCTGACGTTCCTCCATCGCCTCCAGCAGCGAGGCCTGTGTCTTGGGTGGGGTGCGGTTGATCTCGTCGGCCAGCAGCAGATTGGTGAACACCGGGCCCGGCCGGAACACGAACGCGGCGGTGCGCGAGTCGTAGACCAGTGAACCGGTGACGTCGCCGGGCATCAGGTCGGGGGTGAACTGCACCCGCTTGAACTCCAGCTGCAAGGGCGGCCGACATGGCCCGGATCATCAGCGTCTTCGCCACTCCCGGAACGCCTTCCAGGAGCACGTGGCCGCGGCACAACAGCGCGATCACCAATCCACTGATCACGCCCTCTTGCCCGACGACGGCCTTGGCGATCTCAGTTCGTAACGCCAGCAATGCATTACGTGCCGACTCTGAGCTCGTTTGCGAGGCCGAAGTCTGGGGCTGCGGGAGAGACTGTGTCACGAGTGAGTGACCTGCCTTTCGATGTCGTCGAGCACACGGGCGAGTTGGAGCAAGTCGGCGTCGGTGGCTGGTGGCGGGCCGAACAGGTGGTAGCCGACGAACCGCGGATCGGCACCGCTGCGCTGGGCCACCGTCGTCGCCACCACCGGCGGCGGCGCGCCGGCGCCCAGCCCGAGCCGCGGCAGCAGCCGATTCAGTGTCGCGGTGCGCAACGCGTCCGCGGCGCGATCGCGGGCCCGGCGGGACTGATAAAGCCGGCCGCGGCCCTCGACGGTCTCCGATGCGCGGACGACCACGGGCAACTCCTCGGCCACCAAGGGACCGACCCGCCGCCCCTTCCATAGCGCGACCAGCAGCACCACCAGCCACAGCTGCCAGACGATCCATGTGACGTTGTCTGGAACCAAGTCCAAAAGCGATGACGGAGAAGAGGTTTCACCCTCGATGCGGTGCGGTGCGTACCAGACGACCCGCGGCCGATCGCCCGCGAGGTTCATCGCCAGCGCGGCATTGCCCTCTTTCAGCAGCCCGCCGTTGGTCATGAAGTCGGTACTGCCGACGACCGTGATGGTTCTGCCGCCATCGCGATAGCGGATCAAGGCCCCGTCATAGCAGCTGGTCACAACGAGATTGCCCTTGGCCTCGTAGGCGTCGGTTGGCCCGAAGTGCACTATTCCGGCCCGATTAGCTTCCCGCAGCGGGCAATCCGGCCTGTCGTTCAGTGTTTTGCTGACGTGCATGCGCAGCCCTGGCGTAAGCGCCGCACGGGTTCGCGAGGTGGGTTCCACCAGCAAGAGGTCGCCGGGGGCTTTGGCCAACCGCTCCAGCAGCGTGTCATCGGTCAGATAGCGGGTCTGCGCCACCAGCAGGAGACTGTCCGGGCGTGCCGCGCTCTCCACATCCGCGATGTTGTTGGCCACCACCACCTCGACGCCGTAGTCGCGCAGCAATGTCACCAGCGCGTGGGCGCCCGAGGAATCGGTGGACTCAGGGTCCATCGGAGGGCCGGGTCGCGGCGTGGTCAGGTAGCTACTGACCGCTGCAACCACGATCAGCGCGGCCAGCATCAGCAGCACCCCGCGCCATGACCGCCATCGCTGCCTGGGCGTGGATCCGGGGTGTGTGGGAATCATCGGACCTGAGCCCATGTGTCGGGCACGGCGGGCTGGCCCACCGGCGCCGCCCCGGCCGAGGCGCGTGATCGCAGGTGGTCGTCGAGGTCCGCGATCATCCGGTAGGCGGCCTCGGTTCCCGGCTGCTCGCCGTAGGTAACGTCGTTGAACGCCGTTGCCGCCCGGGCCAATTCGCCGGCCAGACGTGGCAACGCCGTGCCCGCGTCACCGGCCAGCTCGTTGGCGGTACGACCGGGCGCCGGCTCGAGGACACCGGACTCCTCCAGTTCGCGGGCCACCGCGCGCAGCCGATGCCGGATCGCTGCCGCCCAATTGCCCTCGGCGGCAAAGCTTTCCGCCGTCGCGCGATGCTGGGCAGCGGTGAGCTGGCCGGCGTCGAAGAGCAGGTAGTCGCCACCCCGGTTGGTACGCATGGTCCGGCGGGCGATGTAGATGGCGACGAGTATCGCGATGGTCACCAGGATGAGCAGCACGCTGATGGTGAACCACCATCCGCCGGATACCGAAGCGCTCTTCTGAATCAGCTTGAACAGGATCTCGTTGATCCACTCGTTGATCTGGTCCCACATCGACTGTTTGGGGTAGATCGGTCCGTTCAGCTCGACCTGTGCGGCTTGGTGTGCGGCATCGCGGTCGATGTCGATGGAAGGCACGGTCAGCCAGTCCTCACAGTCCGTCAGAAAGTTCGCGTGAGCCAGAGGTTGTCGGTGGAGGCCGCCGCGGCGGGTCCGCCCGCGGCGCCGGTCTGCAACACCAGATCGAAGGCCTCGGCGCGCATCCGGCGGTCGGTGTACAGCAGCACGACGACCCCGGCGCTGAACGGCGCGGTGATGATCTGGCCGAGCGCGCCGCCGATGGCGGTCAGCGTGCTGCCGATGAGCAGCATGGCGAGGGATCCGTTAGAGGTGGTGGCGAGCAGGATCTGGCCCACGATGCTGAACGGCGCCGCGACGGCGTTGCCGACGAAGCCTGCCGCGATGGCCGCCAGTAGCCGGATACCGAACACCCGCCAAAAACCGCCACGCACCAGCGCGAACGATCTGGTGATCGCATCGACGACCGGCAGCCTCTCCAGCACGATCAGCACCGGCGCAAACATCAGCATGGTGTACAGGTAGGCCACCAACGCGAACGCCAGCGGCACCAGCACCAAGCCGAGCAGGAACGCCGCCGCGCCGTTGGTCGCCGCGCCGACGCCGACGAGGATCACCACCACCAGCCCGATGAGCGCCACCACGCCGACGGCTTCCAATAGCGCCAATCCCAGCAAGGCCAACAAGCGCCCGCGAATCTTGGCCCACGCCTCGCCGACGGTGATCGGTGCACCGAACACCGCTCGACCGACTATGACGGTGAGCATCCCGCTGAGCAGCACGCCGCCCAGCCAGCTGAAGAGGAAGGCGACGCCGAGTGACAGCATCCAGCCCCCGACGTCGGTCCCGGTCAGCTGATCCGGAGCGTCGGTCTTGAGCCGCGTGGCCGCGGCCAAGGGCCCGAGGCTGGCGATCATCGTGATGATCTGGATGACGACCACGACCATGGCGGTCAGGCCGAGCGTCGCCTTCGGGTTGGCGCGGATATAGCCCACCGCGCCGTTGAAGATTTCGCTCAGGCCCAACGGGCGCAGCGGAATGATCCCGGGTTTGGCCGCTCCCGGGGCAAACGGCGGCGGGCCGTAGCCGGGCCCCGGACCATAGCCAGGGCCATAACCAGGTCCGTAACCGGGCCATGACCGGCCGTAGCCGGGCGGCGGGCCCGTAACCGGGCGGCGGACCGCCGTAACCGGGCGGCGGGCCATAACCGGGCGGTGCGCCGTAACCGGGCGGCGGACCGCCGTAACCCGGCGGAGGGCCGTATCCCAACGGCGGATAGCCGCCCGGCCCATAGCCGGGCACGCCGGGTGGACCCGGCGGATAGCCAGGCGGCAGCGAACTCACCGGGTCCGGCCGCTGTCGTCGTTCGTCATGGGCTCCATCCTGTCGACGGTAGGACCATTTCACAATCTCGCCTTCGCGTAGCGTCTCTGCCATGGCGGAACTCAAATCCCGGCTCCGGTCGGACCTGACCCAGGCGATGAAGTCGCAGGACAAGTTGCGGACAGCGACCCTGCGCTTGTTGCTGGCCGCGATCCAGACCGAGGAAGTCTCAGGCAAGCAGGCGAAAGATCTCTCCGACGACGAGGTGCTCAAGGTGCTGGCCCGGGAAGCGCGCAAGCGTGCCGAGTCAGCCGAGATCTACACCCAGAACGGGCGCGGCGAACTCGCCGCCACTGAGCACGCCGAGGCCCGGATCATCGACGAGTATCTGCCCACACCACTCACCGAGGCGGAGTTGGCCGACGTCGCCGACACCGCGATTGCCCAGGTGGCCGAGCAACTCGGCGAGCGGCCCGGCATCAAGCAGATGGGAATGGTGATGAAGGCGGCCACCGCGATTGCCGCCGGCAAGGCCGACGGCGCGCGGCTGTCCGCGGCGGTGAAGGAGCGACTCTAACCGGTCGGCCCGCCGTTTGTATCCCAGGCGCTCGGGGGTACCCGGGTTGGTATGACGCATTTCGGCTACACCTTGATGACGGAGCAAAGCGGCCCCAAAGAGCTTGTCCGGTACGCGATTTCGGCTGAAGAACGCGGTTTCGACTTCGAAGTCTGCAGCGATCACTTCTCGCCGTGGCTGACCTCTCAGGGACATGCACCCAACGCGTGGGCGGTGCTGGGTGCGGTGGCCCAGGTGACCCAGAACGTCGACCTCTACACCTACGTGACGTGCCCGACGATGCGGTATCACCCGGCGATCGTCGCGCAACAGGCGGCAACGGTGCAGATCTTGGCCAACGGGCGGTTCACCCTCGGACTGGGCAGCGGCGAGAACCTGAACGAGCACGTCGTCGGCACAGGCTGGCCCGCCATCGAGCGGCGCCAGGACATGTTGCGGGAAGCGATCAAGATCATCCGTGAGCTGTTCGGCGGCCGATTGGTGAATTGGCGAGGTGACTACTTTCAGGTGGACTCGGCCCGGCTGTGGGATGTGCCCGACATTCCGGTGGGCATCGCCGTGGCGATGGGTGGCGCCAAGGCGATCGAGAAGTTCGCCAAACTCGCCGACCACCTGGTCGCGGTGCAACCGGATGCGGACCTTGTGCACGGCTGGCATGCCGCGCGCCAGGCCGCCGGACTGGCGGGCGGCGGACGGGTGGTCGGGCAGATACCGGTGTGCTGGGACCCCGACCGCGACGTCGCCGTGGCGCGCGCCCACGACCAGTTCCGGTGGTTCGCCGGTGGCTGGTCGGTCAACGCCGATCTACCGACACCCGCCGGGTTCGCCGGGGCGACCCAGTTCGTGCGCCCCGAGGACGTCGCGGAGAGGATTCCCTGCGGGCCCGACCTGGATGCGATCGTGGACGCCGTCCGGCCGTACTGGGAATGCGGCTTCACCGACATCGCGCTGGTGCAGATCGGCGACCAGGGACAGGAGCTGTTCCTCAAAGAAGCCGCCGAACCACTGCTTGCGTCGCTGCGGGCCGCCTCGAATTCGAATTAGACACACGTTTGACGAGCTGTCACTCGGGTATTCGATTGCAATCGTGCATGTTAGGAGCGCAGTGATGTCAAATGAATTGCAGGGCAAAAAGATCGCCTTCTTGGCTGCCGATGGCGTGGAGAAAGTGGAACTCGAGCAGCCGCGGGAAGCGCTGCATCAGGCCGGGGCCCAGACCGAGTTGCTGTCACTGAAAACAGGTGAGATACAGGCACGCAACCATGATCTCGAGCCGGCCGGGACGGTCGCCGTGGACCGCGCGGTATCGGAGGCGTCGGTGGACGAATTCGACGGCCTGGTGTTGCCCGGTGGCACGGTGAATCCCGACAAATTACGCCTGGACAAAACCGCCGTCGCGTTCGTTCGCGACTTCGTCGACTCCGGAAAGCCGGTCGCCGCAATATGCCATGGTCCGTGGACGCTGGTGGAGGCCAGTGTGACGGCGGGCCGGACGATGACTTCGTATCCGAGTATTCGCACCGACCTGCGCAACGCGGGTGCCCATGTGGTGGATGAGGAGGTTGTTGTCGACGGCAATCTGATCTCCAGCCGCTCACCGAGGGACCTGCCGGCGTTTTGCTCGGCGCTTATCAAGGAACTTGCTGTTTAACTTAATGGTATTCGGGCATAAATAAATTCGTGACGATCACCTGTCCGGACTCAATCGCTCCCAAGGTTTACCACCCTCAGTACGACTCACGGCTTCTGGTGCAGACGATGCAACGCACCGTGGCGGTCGCGGGACGGCGGGTGCTTGATCTGTGTACCGGGAGTGGCTACGTCGCGATCGCTGCCGCCGAAATGGGTTGTGCCAGCGCGACTGCGTTCGACATCTGTCCGCACGCCGTGCGCTGCTCCCGCACCAATGCCGTTGGCGCGGGCGTGAACATCGATGTCCGCCATGGCCCGTGGACGGATGCTTTTGCCTGCGCGCCATTCGATGTCGTCGTATCCAATCCGCCCTATGTGCCCACCCCGGTAGACAACGACACTGAAGATATCGGTCCGTCAACGGCGTGGAATGCCGGCCTTGATGGCCGGCTGGTGCTGGACCCGCTCTGCGAACTCGCCTCAAGCCTGTTGTGTGATAAGGGATCCTTGCTGCTGGTGCAGTCAGAATTCGCCGGCGTAGACCGAACACTGGACACCTTGCGATCGACGGGCCTGAAGGCCGAAGTCGTTTCATCCCAGCGGATTCCATTCGGCCCGGTACTGTCGGCGCGGTCGCAATGGTTGGAGGACATCGGTCTTATTCCACTCGGATGTCGGGAAGAGGAAATCGTTGTGGTCCGGGCGGACAAGCGATGACCGTCACCCGGGTGCAGGTCGTGCCCAAAGGTCCGGTGCTGGTTTCCGGCCCGGTCCGGATCGAGCTGCCCGGCGGCGATGTCGTGGAATCCGACCGGTTCATGGTGGCCATCTGCACGTGCCGGCGTAGCAGGCAGTATCCGCTCTGCGACACCAGTCACCGCAGATGCCGGATAGCTAACCCATGGGTTTCCGAAGCGACGTCCGGCCCGCCGTCCACGACTCAATGATGTGGTCGGCCAAGCGATTTTCGACTGCCGCATGCGCTCGTATCCCGAACACGACGTCGTGATCGAGCTGCGGCTCGGTTGCGACGAGATCGCCGACCACATCGTGGCGCACCACTTGCTCATGCACCGCGTCGGCCTCGACGTGTTCGCGGTAGAACGCGATGCATTCCCGCGGCGCGGCCATCCGTTGTAGCGCGTCGACCATCCGTTGGGACCCCGGCGGCGAGGTGATTTCCGTCGACGCGAAATGTCCGATCGCGGCACCGCGCAGCCAGCGGTGCAAGCCGAACAACGACATCAGGTTCACCACGGCCAGCGATTCGGCGGGGACCGCGTCGAGGTATCCGAGATATGTCGAGTTCAGACCGGCGGCGGTCAGCAGATCGGCGAAGAGCTGCTGGTGCATGTGCGGTCCTTGGCCGGCGCCGTATTCGTCGAACTCGATGGCGACGAACGCCGCCTTGGCGCGGCCGGTCAGGCGCGGGATCACAAAGGCGTGCGGGTCACCCTCCTTGAGGTGATACAGCGACCTGTGCACGAAGTATTCGCGCATCTGCTGCCAGGTTCCGGTGTCGCGCAGGTAATACGACGGACCGGTCCCGTGCGCGGGTTCGACACACAGCGCTTCCATTTCGGCCGCCGACGTCCGGCCGGGTTCGATGGCGCCGACGTCGCGGCGCACGCCCGCCAGGAATACGCGCTCCAATTCGGCGCGCAGCTGCAATAGCGCGGGATTCCACTCCCACGCCGAATCCACGCCGGCAAAGCCTCGATAGTGCAGCTCGTAACACATGTACAAGGCCAGCTGCAGATCAAGTCCGAATGGATCCGAATCACGGACCGATGCGCTGGTGCGGGGGAGGTAGTTGCGTGGCGCGGTACTTGTCAGAAATCGTCGGACGGCCATCGACAGCGGCCCGTGCGCGGCCGGCAGGGCCGCAGCGACCGGAGTCGATATGGATGTCATCTGGGTGGACTTCCCAATTCGGCGCATGTCAAACGGATCGGTCTCTGGGTCACGGCAGCCCGAAGTTGACCTTGATCGCAGTTCCTGTGGGGGAACTGTCGACTTCCACCCAGTCGCCGAGTTCCCTGATCAACAGCAATCCCCGCCCACCGTGGCCAGGGTCGGCGGCCGGCGGCTTCCACGAACCGTCATCGGAGATCAGCGCGCGGACTTCGCCGTCAACGGATTCGACTTCGACCCGCATTGTCCCGACGCTGTGTCCACGGTAGGCGTGCTCGATGCTGTTGGTACACGCCTCATTGATGACCAGCACGATGTCGCCGAGCAGCGGGTCGCCGCACGCCGGCGTTGCGCAGCCAATGCGTCAGCTGACGCCGGAGAGGGCCCAATTGCTCTGCCGTAGCATCCATTTCGATTCGAAGAGGTGCCGGCTGGTGCCGGTAAACCACCATCGCGACGTCGTCGTCGTAGCCCCCGGCCGGGGACAGCTTGCGCAGCACCTCATCAGCGAGAGCGTCGATCGGCAACTTGCTGCTATCCGCCAAAACATCGGCGACGCGGTCCAGGCCGTCATCGATCGACTCGTGCCGCCGCTCCACCAAGCCGTCGGTGAACAACATCAACGTCGAGCCCGGCAGCAGTACCTGGGACGCTTCCGGACGAGGGTCCACCCGGCGGACCGCCAGCGGCACCGACCCTGCATCGGTCAACAATGTCGTGCCCGAACCGGGTCCGGCTCCGGCGAGCACGGCCGGCATATGACCGGCGTTGCTGTAATCCATGATCCCGGTTTCGGTGTCCAGGATCGCCAGGAACACCGTCGTGCAGTACGCATCGGGAATCAGCGATGCCGCCGCGTCGAGTTGCTCGAGCAACAGCGCCGGTTGGGCCCCCGTGAGCAACAGCGCGCGCGCCGAGCTGCGCAGCTGACCCATGATCGCGGCGGCCGGCAACCCGCGCCCGACGCAGTCGCCGACGACGATGCCGATGCGGTGATCGCCGATGGGCAGCACGTCATACCAGTCGCCGCCGATCTCCAGCGGTGGGACCGCGGGTTCATAGCGAACGGCGAAGCCCGCCGGCGGCTTTACCGGCGGCAGCATCGCGCGCTGCAGTGTCAGCGATGTTTCGCGTGCGCTCTCGAATTGGCGGACATGCTGGATGGCCAGACTGAGATGGCCGATCAGCACGGTGACCAGAAGCCGGTCCTCGGCGGTCACCCAGCGCGGTGCGGAAAGCTCCAGCCACAAGGCGACGTCCGCCGCGCCGGACAGCACCGCGACCAATCCCTTTGCCTTGCCCGGAGAGTCCGGCCACTCGACCGTCTTGGCCGTCAACGGCAGTTGCTGACGCGCGTCCAGCAAGGTCTGGCGCAGCACCGGATCGATTCCGCGCCAGGTGGTTTCAGTCGGCTCACCGGCCACCTGCACGGTCGGTTCGCCGTCCCCCGGCGGCCACATGACAGCGAGCACACGCTGCACGTCGACCGTCGTCCGGCACTCGTCGAGGGTGATCGCCAACACCTCTGCCACGCTCTTGGCGACACCCACGGAGGTGGCCAGGCGCAGCACCGCGCTCTCGCGGGCCGCAAATGCACGTTCGGCGGTGATGTCGCGAATCGTTCCGACGTAGACGTCCAGGTCTGTCCCGGGCCCGATGACCGCATTGATACTCACCGCCACCCAGGCGAGATGGCCGTCTCGGTGCCGAATCGGCGTCTCGTACTGGGCGCTGCCTTGCTTGCGGACCAGGCTTTGCTGCTCGGCGGCGGTGTTCTTGTCGACCAACCACGGGTGTGGCCACCGGTACGGCAAATCTTCGGCGGGATAGCCGAGGATCTCCGCGAAGGCGTTGTTGATGTCGACCACCGCGCCATCGTGATCGGCGACGAAGAATCCCTCTTGCAGGGAATTCACCAAGGCGGTGCGGAACTTGTCGCGATCCGCCAGGTCCTCGGCGCGGGCCCGCTGCTCGGCGTACCGTCTGGTGCCGTCGAGAAAGCCCCGCGTGACCACATCGAGCGCGGCCAACGTCTGCAGGAGGAATTCCAGCGCCGCCGGTGCGTCGACCTGGGAGTTCTTCGACAAGTCATCGACCATGCGGAAGTGGTTCTCGACGATGTCGAGCATGCTGATCTGTTCCTGCAGGGCCCGGCGCCCCAGCTCATGACCGACGGCCAGGCTGTCTTCACCGCGCGCGTCGAGGAAGGTTTGCAGTGCGGCGACGTACTGGGCGTGAAAATCGTCCAGATTGGCGAGGTCGGTCATGTTATGGCGCCCCGGTGACGCGCGGCGAGCACCAGCGCATCGTCGGTTTCCTTGGCGTGTTTGCTCAGTATCTGATCGGCGATATCGATGGCCGGAGCCGCGAAGTCGATATGGTCCAGGTGGTCTTCGGTGATGCCGTCGCTGACGATGACCAGCAGGTCGCCGGTGCGTATCGGAACCACCTGCGCGGGCGATATCTCCGGTATGCGGTAGCCGACGATTCCGCCCGTCAGACGCGCGGAAGACCGGACCTGCGTCCCGCTGACGGTCTTGGCGACCAAGTTGGCGCTGACATTTCCAATACCAGTCCAGCTCAGCTGGCCGGCCTGGAAGTCGATCCGTGCCAGGGTCATCGCGACCCCTCTGGTGCCGCCCAGCATGCGGTGGCAGAGCTGGACCAACACCTCGAGTCGCTCGCTGTGCGCGCCCCTGAGTGCGTCGACCGCGGTCAGCGCGGCGGTCGCGGCGGCCGGGCCGTGACCGAGACCGTCCAGCACGCCGAACAGCGCGGCTCCGCCGTCGATGCCGATCGCGATCGACTGGTCGCCACTGACGTGCTCGCCGGGCCGGGGGCGGCTCGCGACCGCCCATTCCATCGGCCCTAGTCGGCCCTGATCACGCACGGGCCGGAACCCATTTCCACATCTCGATGACCGTTCCACGGCCGAGTGTGGATTCGATGACCAGCCGATCCATCAGGCGGCGGGCCCCGGGCAGCCCGAGGCCCAGCCCGCGGCCGGTGGAGTAGCCGTCCTCGAGCGCGCGCTCGATGTCGGCGATCCCCGGGCCTTCGTCCTCGGCGCGGACCACCAGCGCCTTGCGGCCCTCGCGCTCGGACACCATGACCCGAACCGCGCCATGGCCGGCGTAGCTGGTGATATTGCGGGCTATTTCCGAAATCGCGGTGGCGATCATGGTGACGTCGGTCAACGTGAACCCGAGTTCCAAGGCGAGCTGGTGTCCGGCTTTGCGGGCATCCACGATGTCGTCGGGGTTGTTGATGTTGACCACGATGTCACCCGCCACCGTCGCGCCCGATCGTCGATTTGCCCAATCCCAATTTGCGATTCAGCAGCGCGAGGCCCTCTTCCAGGTCGAGCGCGGTGTTCATGTCGTCGAACGCCAGTCCAAGCTGCACCATCGCGAAGGCCACCTCGGGCTGTAGGCCCACGATCACGGTCTCGGCGCCGCGCAGCCTGGTCATGTGCGCAATCGTGCGCAGCGATCTGGCGGCGAACGAGTCCATGACATCGATGGCCGTGACGTCGACGATGATCCCCTGGGCCCGAAACCGGCTGACGCGCTCCATGAGGTCGTACCGCAGCCGTTCGGTGTCGGAGTCGGTGAGTGCGGCCTGCACGGACGCGATCAGAAACGCGCCCTGCTTGAGGATCGGTACTGGCATCGGGTGCTGATGGCGTCGTGGTTATGCGGTTGCTTCGCCGGTGCGCGAAACTTCGTAGCCCAGCAGCCGCTCGGCTTCTTCGATACCGCCCTGCAGGTCGCCGACCGCGTTCATCTTCGACAGGTCCAAGCCGATCGTCACCAGGGTCAGGGCGATTTCGGAGGACAGGCCGGTGATGATCACGCTGGCGCCCATCAAGCCGGAGGCGTCCACCGTCTGCACCAGGTGGTTAGCCACCGTGGAGTCGATGGTGGGCACACCGGTGATGTCGATGACGACGACTTTCGCCCGGTTCGCGCGGATGGCCCGCAGCAGTTGTTCGGTGACCTGGCGGGCGCGCTGACTGTCGAGCACACCGATGATCGGCAGAATAAGCAGCTGCTCGCGTACCTGAAGCACCGGTGTGGACAGCTCGCGGATGGCCTCCTGCTGCTGGCGGATGATGCGCTCGCGTTCCTGGACGAAGCTGACGCCCACGGTGTTGGCGATGCGGTTGGCCGCAGGCTCGTAGGCGTCCAACACCCGGTTGAGCATTTCGAACTCGGTTTGGTACTTCTCGAACAGCGAGCGCGCAAGCACGTCGCGCAGCAGCAGCACGATGCCGAGCACCTCGTCGGTCTCCACGCCCCGGGGAATGATGCGTTCGGACAGGTCGCGCGCGTAAGCCTGCAGCGCCTCGACGCTGCCGGTCTCGAGCACCTCGACGTAGTTGTCGTAGACCGCGGTCGCCTCGGAGAACAGCTCCTCGGGCGTCATCGCGGTGAGCAGCTCCGCCTCGGTGATCCTGCGGGCCCACTCTTCGCGCAGCGCGGTTCTGTTTCGCCGCAAGTGCTGGACCAGCTGTGGAAGCAACCCCTCGCTGGAAACGCTGACAGTCTGCGCACCGGCGTTTGTGCTGTTGAATTCCGAAGGCGAATCTGACATGTGGCCTCCTTGGGCCTCCAAGTACGCGTCGTGGTCCACAGGGTGCAAAGTCCCATGGCGAGACTAGCCTGGGTCGCGCGTGGTTATGTGTTGAGGTGTTCTCCTTCGCGCAGTTCGCACGGGGGGTTAGGCTTGCACCACACCGAATGCTTAGACATAAGGATCGCCATTGTCAGCTCCAGATTCGATCACCGCCACGGTCACAGACCATGATGGTGTCGCCGTGCTCAGCATCGGCGGCGAAATTGACTTGGTCACCGCTCCTGCCCTTGAAGAAGCCATCGGCGGAGTGGTTGCGGATAATCCGACGGCGCTGATCATCGACCTATCCGGGGTGGAGTTCCTCGGCTCGGTGGGATTGAAGATCCTGGCTGCGACGTACGAGAAGCTCGGCAACTCGGCTGAGTTCGGAGTAGTCGCGCGGGGTCCGGCCACCAGGCGGCCCATTCACCTGACGGGTTTGGACAAGACCTTCCCGCTGTATCCAGCGCTCGACGATGCGTTGACCGGCGTGCGGGACGGCAAGCTCAAACGCTAGACAGTTATATCGCCTCAATTTCCCTACTCCCATCCACTAGTGCATTGTTTCGGCCATCGCGATATGTCCTTCGAAGCCAAGTGTTTTCGCCATGGTGCGGTAACGGTCCCGAAACGCCTGATACGACCCGTCGTCCCCGCGTGCTTGCGCCAGCAGCGCCCGCAGCCGCAGCAGGGTGATCTCGTTGAGAACGTACCCCGGGTCGGTGGGCACAGCCGCCAACCGCTCGATCGCGGCCTTGGCCTCATCGAGATCCGACTCCGCGCCGCGCGTCAGAAGAGCCTCGACCAGGACGGTTGTCGCCAGCACGATCCAGATGCTGCCCGCGGTGGCCAATTCGTCGACGGTTGCCCGGGCCAATTCGATGGCTTGTTCGACCTCACCAAGCCGGATTTTCGACCTGGCGACATAGCAGGTGGCGATGGGCGAAAGCGTCAACATAGCCTGCCGGTGCTCGGTGCCCTCGCAGACTTGTGACATCAACTCGACGACCGCGGCGCGGTCGTCGCCTTCTTGGCAGGCAAGAGCGACCCCGTGACTTAATTCGGTCAGTCCCACCGCGATGTCCTCACCCGCCTGCGTCGCCGCTTCGTATGCCTCGGTGGTGTGGGCCAGCACGGTCTCGTCGGCTCGCACCAACCCGAACGCGATTCCGGAAACGTACGTGTAGAAGACGACACTGGCCCGAGTCATCACGTCGACGTCTCGGGCAGTTTCCAGGGCTAGGGCGAAGTCCTGCTTCCAGCCTTCAATACCCAGCGATGCTCGGGCGATACCCCGCATCGAGAACCCGTACATCAAAGGCGATCCGAACAACACATTGCCTCTCCCCGGATCGTCCCCGGCGAGGTCGATCAACCGCTGCGCCAGTCGAAGAATCTCGGCCATCTCCCCCGTCTCGTGTTTGGCCAGCATTGCCATTGGAAGCAGGCCCAACGTCAGCGACGGATCGGCAATCGATTCGAGCAGCTGGACCTGTTCGTCGGCCAATCGCGATGCCTCCGCACGGCGTACATTCATCAGGCTGGCCGTCACCAGCCCGACCATGCCCATTGCGACCGATCGCTGATCGCCGGCGGCGGCGCATAGTTGGCGCAGTTCCTCGAAGCCGGGATCGACGCTTCTTCCGCCCTGACGGGATGCGGTGGCGCACAGGAACGTTCGTGGCGCAATGCGCATCGGCATCCGATCCGGGTGGTCGGCGGGCAGCCGGTCGGCGACCTGCTGTGCGCGGCGCCAACTGGTATGTGCCGCCGCGATGTTCCGGTTCATCGCCCAGGTTCCAGCGCGCATGTGCCAGGTGAAGGCGGCGGCCAACTCGCCTGCCCCTTCGGCATGTTCGGCGATCAGTGCCGCGTTTTCGTCGACCGATCCGCGTGCCTCGATCACGCCGGCGAGGTGGCGGTGCAGTTTGGCGCGGTCGGATTTCAGTTGTGATTCGTAGGCAACCTTATGGATCAGTGGGTGGCGAAACGCGTACTGCGCGCGCGGGGTAAAGCGGACTTGGTCGACGAGCTCGGCGTCGATCAGCGCCGCCACGTCCGTGTCATCGACCAACGCGGCCAGCAGCTCGGTGTCGAATCGCGAGCCGATCACCGCCGCCGCATTGAGTGTGCGTTTGGCTTTGGGACTGAGCCGGTCGATCCGGGATCCGAGGGTGGCCTGCAACGTCGCGGGTACGGCCACCTCGGCGCCCCGCTCGACCAGCTCGTCGGCCAATCGGTATTCACCCGTATTGCCTTGCAGCACAGCGCGTTCGGACAGGTCGCGGACTATCTCTTCGGCGAAGAAGGGGTTTCCGGCTGCGCGGGTGGCGATCAACTGGGCCAACGCGCCGACCGAAGGATGATCTCCCAGCAGCTCGGCGGTGAGCACTGATGTATTCGCACCACTGAGCGGCCGCAGGGTCAGTGACTGCACACCCGACAGGCGGGTGAGTTGCCCTTGATACTCAGGCCGGTAGGTAATCAGGACCAGCGACGGGGTTTGCGGGATGATCGCCAGGAAACCCGCCAGCATCGATTCGCTGGCCTCGTCGATCCAGTGGGCGTCCTCGATGACGTACACACCCGGCTGCCGCCGGGCCAGCGCCGCGCCGTTGATCAGCGCCGTCACTCGCCGGCGCCGTGCGTCCGGGGCGATGTCGGGCAATGGAGCCACCCGAACGCCGAGCAGGTCGTGCAACAGCACCAGGTCGTCTGGATCGGCATCCGGGAACAGCTCGCCCACCCGAATCCGGGCCTTATCCGAGTCAACATCTTCGACGACGAATGCCGCGCGCAATAAACGTGCCACCGCGTGGAACGGGATATCGCTGGCATGAGATTCGCAATACGCGGCAAATACCGGTAATCCGCGGCTCGCCGCGACCGCGGTGGCCTCGCGGACCATGCGACTTTTGCCGATACCGGGCGGCCCCATGAAACTGACGACGCAGCCCGACCCGCCGATGGCCTCGTCCAAGATCGCGGCGACGGTGTTGAGTTCCCACGACCGTCCCACCAATTTCGACTCGCCGCGGCGACGGGAATGCTGGTCGGCTCGGCCTTCGCAGGCCAGCAGCCGGCGTGCCGGCACTGGCCGCTCCGTGCCCTTGATCTGTACGAGTTCAGGCTCGCCGAGTACCACGGCGTCTTCGACCAGTCGCGCGGTGGACTCGCTGACCATGACCGCGCCCGGCGGCGCCACCGACTCCATGCGCTGGGCCATCCCGACCTGTTCGCCGATTGCCGTGTAACTCGCCGAGCCGGAGCCCATTTCGCCGGCGATGACCTGACCGGAATTGAGGCCCACCCGCAGCCGCAGGGCGACGGCGTTGCGTGCCTCGACTTCGTTGGCCATTTTGGCCATCTCGGCCTGGATGTCCAGTGCCGCCAAGCAGGCGCGAAACGCGTGATCCTCCAGCGCGGCCGGCGCGCCGAAGACGGCCATGATGCCGTCGCCGGTGAACTTGTCCACGGTGCCGCCATAGCGACGCACCACCGCCGTCGAACGCTGGACGAGCTCGGTCATGATCTCGCGCAGCCGCTCCGCGCCGACGCGCGCGGCAATGTCCATGGAATGAACGACATCGGCGAACAGCACGGTCACCTGTTTGTACTCGGCAGATCGGGTGACCTCGGCGACTGGCGCGCCGCATTCGCTGCAGAACTTTGCGGTAGGGCCCAGCGCGTTGCCGCACGACCCGCACGACCCACACGACAGTCCCTGACGAGCGTCGTCCACGTCAACATCGTGTCACCGAACGTCACGATTCCGTCACGATCAACATCACGAACACCTAAGAAATGGGCCGGTTTTCTAAAGAACTTGCTTATTCGCTTAACAAAACGAGAACTTATGTGGCCAGTGTTGCGCAATCACCAGCTAATGCTTTAAACGGGTGTTCGTTGTGGGCGAACAAGGCCCTAGACAAGGCCGCGAGCCCGCTTGCCTTCGGCTACTTTGGATTTCGGGGAGGCGGGATCCCCGGATCGAATCACCTGAAAAAAATCACTTCGCAATCGAAGGAACAATCATCATGAATTTCAGCAGTATCGTCGCGCGCCGGCGAGTTGCCGGCGTGAGCGCCGGTTGTCTGCTCGGGGGAATCGCTATGGGTCTTGTCGCCGCGCCGACTGCGGCGGCGGCCCCCGACTGCAGCCCGGGCGGTGTGGATGCCACCGTGTCCTCGGTGACCGCCGCGGCGCAGCAGTACCTAGCCGCACATCCGGGTGCCAACCAAGTGGTCTCGGCCGCCTACGGCCAGCCGCGTGGCGAAGCGGCCGGCAACATTCGCGGCTATTTCACCGCGCATCCGCAGGAGTACTACGACCTGCGCGGGATTCTGGCTCCCATCGGTGACACCGAGCGCCAGTGCGGCGTGACGGCGCTGCCGGCCAACCTGGAGTCCGCCTACCACGAGTTCATGGCAGGCTGACCCGGCGCGAGCACGCGAGAAACCGGTTCGCGGGGGTTCCGTGCGATGATCACGGCTATGGATGTCGATCATCCGCACGACGATCAGCGCTGGGACTCCCGCGAGCGCGGGGAAACCGAACTCCAACGGCTCGACCGCAATTGGAACAGCCTGCTGCAGGAACTGCGGGTGGTGCAGACGGGGGTGCAGCTGCTCACCGGGTTCCTGTTGACGCTGCCGTTCCAGCAGCGCTTCACCATTCTCCCCGACGGCATGCGGATGGTGTACCTGGCGACGGTGGGCTGTTCGGTGGCTGCGACGGTGCTGCTGATCGCCCCGGTGGGCATTCACCGCCTGCTGTTTCGGCGGCATCGGCTACCGGTGCTGGTGTCGGCGGCGCACCGGTGCGCCTACGCCGGGCTGGTGTTGCTCGGTCTCGCGTTGACCGGGGTCACGGTCATCATTTTTGACGCGGTGTCGGGAAGTGTCGTTGCCGTCGTCGCCGGGGCGTGTGCGCTGGCGCTGCTTGTTCTCTTTTGGATGGTGCTGCCGTTTTCGCTGCGCATCCGTGATCTAGAAGTGTGAATCGTTGGCCGCGTGGGTAATTCCCGTTCAGGTAACTCCGAGGAGCGACATGCGGCTGCGTCGCAGCGTGCTGAACAACCCCGGCATCGCACGCAAGCGCCGGGCAAGGGCTTTGCCTACTACGGGCCCGACGACAATGTGTTGACCGACCCCGACACCCTGCAACGCATCAAGGATCTGGTCATCCCGCCGGCGTGGAAGAAGGTGTGGGTCTCCCCGTACCCCAATGGTCACATCCAGGCCGTCGGCACCGACGCGGCCGGGCGCCGTGCAGTACCTCTATCACGAGGCGTGGCAGCAGGAGCGTGCCGAGGAGAAATTCGATCGCGTGCTGGAGCTGTCCAAGGAGTTGCCGGCATGGCGGGCGCGGGTGGCGCGGGACCTGGCGGGCCGGGGACTGACCCGCGACCGGGTGCTCGCGCTGGCGCTCTATCTGCTTGATCACGGCTATTTTCGGGCCGGCGGTGATGCGGGAAGTCGCCGAGGAGTTGGGCAACACGCCGGCGGTGGCGCGAGGTTCTTACGTCGATCCGCGGGTCGTCGCCGGTTACCAGCAGGGCCTGACGATCGCCGCGGCGGCGCACCGCGCCAAGCGCGCCCGTCGTGCGGATGCCGCGCAGCAGATCCTGGAAAAGGCCACGCGCATGTTGGTGCGTCGAATAGCCAAGGATGCCAACACTTCTAGTTCGCAGATCCTGGCCAAGGCGGCGTGACGACGCGATTAACCAACGCGCAGTGATGATCTCAATGTTTGAGTGTGTTGTGCGGGCTTTCGCCATACGTTTCGCGGTAGAGCATGGCGAAGCGGCCGGTGTGGGCGAAGCCCCAACGCTGTGCGATTTCGCTCACGGTCGTTTCGGAGTGGCTGCCGTCCAACAGGTCCCGATGAGCGCGGTGTAGCCGGACGCGCCGCAGGTACTCGGTCGGGGTGGTGTCGAGCTGCTGCCGAAACAGGTACTGCACCGCTCGCGGCGTGAGGCCGACCGCTGCTGCGACATCGTTGATACCGATGCCGCGACCGGCATGTTGCTGGATGAACGACAGAGCACCTTTGAACGCGGCCGGCAGCCCCGCTTCGCGCAGCAGATCCGCGCCGGCGGTCAAGTTCGACGGGAAGCACTCGAGCGTCGCGGCCACCAGCAATTCAGCGACCGCGCCAACGATCAGCGGCCGGTGCGCCGTCTTGTCGCAGGCAAAGGTGGCACCCACGTACTCCAGCGCTTGATCCCAGGCGCGCACGAGGGACGGTGATTGTGGACGAGAACTCAGGAACTCGATCTGCTGCGGAAGGGGCGCGTTGCGTTCCCCGGCCACCTTGCGCAGCAGCTTCGCATCGAAACCCACCACCGCCAATCGCACGGCGTTGGTCTGCAGCACACAAGGCAGGCCGTCGGCGACGAGCAACGGATAGTCGACCCTTTCCGGGGACTCGCGGAGTACGGACATCGACCCCCCCAGCGGCCGGATCACCACGATGTGGTCGGTGGCCCGGATGTCGCAGCTGGCCCGGCCGTCGATCCGCACTTCGTCGACGGTGATCAGACCCGTGTCGCAGCGCCGCTGCGTGACAGCCGCACCCGGCGCCAGTCCATCGATCCGCCAGCCCGGCGTGTAGGCGTCTCCGAGGAATCGGCGTCCGGCGTCCGGATCCGTGGTGTGAAATCGGTAGTGCCGGAGAACGGCGGTGCCGTGTGATTCGACCGGCAGATCGGTGAAGTAGCTGTCGCTCTGGATGGCGTCTCGATCGCCGACACCGGACTCGGTGCTATCGGTCATAGTGGTATGGGTTTTCACAGTCCTAGTTCTCGTATTTTCGGGTTCCGCAGCCTTTGCTGGGGAGTGTCCGTTTGCCTGCGTCGATTTGCTGGCGGGTTGACGGCACACCAAGACCTTTCATAGACTGAAATGGTTGCATCGAAAGCTTTTCAGAGCAGCGATCGATTTATTCAGAAGCGATTCTCCCCCTTGAGGCCCCTGGATTACAAAGCGTAACTAAGCATACGACGAATACCCTAATTCGGTTGGAGAAACCCCTCGGCGCGTTATTTCGCCTGTTGTCTGCGCCTTCGCATTCGGGACAGCCCGACGTGACCTTGGTCCGCTGTGGCGTTGTCGGCCGGTCCGGGTTTGGTGCCGAGCATCGGGGGCATCCTGGTCTCATCACAACATGGGAGGTGGCGACGGTGCCGAACTCGTCGATCAAGAACGAGAAGCTCTACCAGGACTTACGTAAGCAGGGGGACTCCAAGGAGAAGGCGGCGCGAATCTCCAACGCCGCCGCTGCCGAGGGCCGCTCAGCCGTCGGCCGGAGGGGCGGCAAGTCCCGGTCCTACACCGAATGGACGGTGCCGGAGCTGAAGAAACGGGCCAAAGAGCTAGGTATGTCGGGGTATTCGAGTCTGACCAAAGACAAGCTAATTTCCATACTCCGTAATCACTGAACTGCGCGTAGTACCTAGCACGAGAAGTGAAGTCAACGAGTTCCTAATACCTTTAGTACGATCTCGAGTATTTTTACAATAGATTGTCTAGGCATCCGTCGGACCGTCTCAGGTGTGCGTAACCGCATGACAATGTGGACGCGTTCGTGGGTTCTGTGGCGGACGGCGTTGGCTTCAGCGAACCCTCGCGTGTTTGCTGGCTCCGCCGCCTTCAGACCCGTAACCACGTCCGGTGGTATCCGGGCAACCGTTTAGTTAGCCCCCAAACGGGCAATCAAAAAGCCATGTCAGCCGCCGCCCCACGCGCCTACGACCAAGCCGCAGTAGTGATTCCCGCACACAACGAGCAGACCAACCTGCCGGCCTGTTTGCGTGCCGTGATCACCGCCGCCCTGTGTGCGCCGATTCGCGTGACCGTGGTGGTCGTGCTGGACGCGAGCGACGACGGGAGCGCGGATTTGGCCGGCGAGTACGGCACCGACGTGCACTTCGTCCGAGTGGACGCCCGCAATGTCGGCGCCGCCCGGGCCGCCGGATTCAACTACGCGCGGTCGCTGTGTGAAGCCAGCGCCGAGTGCTGGTATGCGACCACCGACGCGGATAGCAGCGTGGATCCGGACTGGCTGGCACGGCAATTGGAACTCGACGCCGACATGGTCCTGGGCTTGGTGCGGGTCGCCGACTGGCGTCGCCAGCGCAGCGACGTCGTGTCTCGCTACCTGGAGAGATACGACGCGCGAATCGACGGCGCCGACGGCGATCCGCACGAACACGTCCACGGCGCGAACATGGGCTTCAGCTCTCGGGCGTACTGGCGGGTGGGGGGCTTTCATGCGCTTGCCACCGGTGAGGACGTCGATCTGGTCGAACGGTTCGAGGCTGCCGGCTACACCATCCACCGGGACACCCGACTGTCCGTCGTCACGTCCGCGCGCACCCAGGCCCGCGCCCCGCACGGATTCGCCGAACACCTGCACCAACTCGCAGGTGCAGCCGCCGAGGATTGCGCGTGACGGCAGGTCTGGTACAGCACTGGCTGGAGTCCGGCCGGCTGGAGTTGCCGCTGCCGGCATCGGGTCGCACGGCAGAACGTTGGCAACGACTGACGCGGCTGGCAGCAGGATGACATTGCCGCGGCGCGCATTGCCGAGGCCCATGTCGACGCCCTCGCGATCCTGAACGAACTGGGCGGCAAGCCGCCGGATTCCGGGCAGCTGTGGGGAGTCTGGGCAGCCGAGGCCCCGGACGCCGTGCTCACCGCGACACACGTCTCCGGCGACGCTTTCATCCTCAACGGCACCAAAGTTTGGTGCTCGGGCGCCGGATTCTGCACCAACGCTCTGGTCACCGCCTATATCGGCGACAGTCACGGCAAACGTGGCCTGTTCGCGGTGACCGTCACCGACCCTGGCATCAAGCCGCTGCCGAGCACCTGGTGGAACTCCGGGATGGCCGGCAGCGACACCCGGCCGGTGCAGTTCACCAACGCCCTGCCGTCGCGATCGGCGAACCCGGGGACTACCTGAATCGGGCCGGCTTCTGGCACGGCTCGATCGGGGTGGCCGCGTGCTGGCTCGGCGGCGCGCGGAGGGTAGCCGACCCGCTCTATCGATGTGCCGGCTCCGAATCGGCCGACGCCTACGCGCTGGCGCACTTGGGCGCCGTCGACTCCGCCCTGGCCGCCGGCGACGCGATACTGGCCACTTCGGCAACCGAGATCGACTCCGATCCGTTCGACCGCGCCGGGACCGCTCAACTGCTGGCCCGTCGCGTCCGCGCGATCGTGGAGCCGCGGTAGACGAGGCCATCACTCGCACCGGCCGCGCCCTGGGACCCGGCCCGCTGACCCAGGACGGTCGGCACGCTCAGCGGGTCGCCGACCTGACGATCTACATCCGGCAAAGCCATGCCGAACGGGATCTCGCCGAACTCGGGCGACTCGCGGGGCTGCGCTGTTGAATGGGGCCCGGTTCGCGGCCAAGCCGCTGAACGGCGGCGGAACCCCGGTGCAGACGTGGCTCTCGGCAGACCGTCCGCCGCCGCTGGACCTGAGCGGATGTGCGGCTTTGGTCGTGGTCGCGCCGCACCCCGACGACGAGACACTTGGCCTTGGCGCAACGGCTGCGCAGTTGAATTGCGCCGGCGTCGACGTCCGAGTGGTGTCGGTGAGTGACGGTGGTGCCGCCCACCCCGACGCGCCGATGTCCGACCGGGCGCGCCTGGAAGCGCTACGGCAAGACGAATTGCTCAGGGCCACAAAGGTCCTCGGGCTACCTACGCCCCTATCGCTGGGTCTGCCCGACGGTCGACTGGCAGACCACGAGGATCGGCTCGCCGATCTGCTCTTCGGGATCCTGGACGGCGCCGCCCCGCGAACGTGGTGTGCCGCCACCTGGAGGGGCGACGGGCACCCCGACCACGAAGCCGTCGGCAGAGCGGCGGCCGCGGCGTGCGTGCGTACCGGGGTCACGTTGCTCGAGTATCCGGTGTGGATGTGGCATTGGGCCGTCCCCGACGATCCCGCGGTGCCGTGGGACCGGGCGCGTACCGTGCCGCTGTCACGCTGGGCGGTTGACCGCAAAAGCCAAGCGGCACAATGCTTTCACAGCCAGTTCGAACCGCCCGCGCCCGGCTTGCCGCCGGTGCTGCCGGCATTTGTGCTGCGCCGGCTACTGGCGGTGGGGGAGGTGGTCTTCGGATGACCGCACGATTACCCGACGCCTACTTCGACCGGATGTACGCCGAGGCGGCGGATCCCTGGCAGCTGTCGTCGCGCTGGTACGAAAAGCGTAAGTACGCAATCACCTTGGCGCTCTTGCCCGACCCGCGGTTCCAGCACGCTTTCGAGCCCGGCTGTTCGATTGGGACGTTGACTGCTTTGCTCGCGCAGCGCTGCGACCAGGTGACCGCCGTCGACGTGGCCGACGCCGCGATCCGGACGGCCGATGCGCGGCTCCGCTCGGCCGGGTTGCGCGGTCGGGTGACCCTGGCGCGGGCGTCACTGGACCAGGCGTGGCCGGCCGGCCCGTTCGACCTGGTGGTGCTCAGCGAGGTGGCCTATTACCTGAGCGAGAAGGCGCTGGCCGGCGTGCTGCGACGGGAATGCTCCCGGCTGCGGCCCGGTGCCGTCGTCGTCGCCGCGCACTGGCGGCACGCGGTGGCCGACTATCCGATCACCGGGGACGCGGCGCACGCCGTCATCGCCGCCACGCCCGGGCTGACTTCGCTGGGCTGCTACCGCGACCGCGATGTGGTCGTCGAGGTTTTCGTCACCGGTGAAGCACGGTCGGTGGCCGAGCGCGAAGAGATACCGGGAGCCTAGGGGTTCCGATGCGAGTGGCGACCTTCAACATCCTGCACGGGCGCACGGTCGGCGAGGGTGTGGATCCACAACGGCTGCAGGAGTGCGTGCGGCGCCTTGACCCCGACGTGCTGGCCCTGCAGGAAGTCGACTGCGAGCAGCCGCGATCCGGGCACGCCGACCTCACCGTGGTGGCAGCCGAAGCCATGGGCGCGGTGGAACACCGGTTCGTGGCCGCCATCTCGGGAACTCCCGGGGCGACGTGGATGGCCGCGACCGGGCGCGAACAGCCCGGGATGGCGGGTTACGGGATCGCGCTGCTGTCACGCTTCCCGGCGACCAGTTGGCAGGTGGTGCGGCTGCCCCGGATTCCGGTGCGTTTTCCGATGTACCTGCCTGGGCGCAACAAGGTGATGGTCATCGACGAGGAACCGCGGGCCGCGGTCATCGCGCGGCTGCGCACCCCCTTGGGCGAGCTGACGGTGGCCAACGCCCACTTGTCTTTCGTGCCGGGCTGGAATGGGCGGCAATTGCGTCATCTGGTGCGCGATCTACGTGCCTTCCCCGGTCCGCGGCTGCTGGTTGGGGACCTCAATTCCACCCCAGCGGCGGTGCGCCGTTGGTCGGGCATGCGGGCGCTGGCGGTCGCGCCGACGTTCCCGGCGCCCCGGCCTAACCGTCAACTCGACCACATCCTGACCGACGACCATGGCCTGCGCGCCGGCCCGGCGGCAGCCGAATTGATGTCCATCTCCGACCACCGGCCGCTGGTGATAGACCTGCACCGGCCCTGAATCCCGCTGAAGCAAAGCCGCGTCAATGCCGCGATGGGGGTGGATTCCAGCTGGCGCAGCGGGTCCTGCGGGTCAGCGAAGACCGGCGCGGCGCCGGCGGCCTGCAACTCCTCGCGGGCGATGCCGCCGCTGAGCAACCCGATGCAGGACACCACCGCGCCCGCGGACGAGCGGGATGCCTGGCCCGTGCACACCCACCGCCGGGTCGGCAGGGCTCACCTGGAGCGGGAAGCGGCGCACTCCGGCCAGTCGCGGGTAACCCGGTGACCGGCGCCGCCGACCAGCGGCCAAATCCGCAGCCCGCCGGGTGTGGGCCAGCGCACATAAACAAACGGTGAAGAAATAGTATCCTGCGGATATAGTATCTTCGGGAGCGATACCGAAAAGCGGCCTGTCGACCATCGACAGACCTGCTTGGTTCCTATACCGTTTGTCCTGCAATCTGGCGCTGGGAGTGATCATGGTCTACACCGGAGGCGACGCCGGCGGTTCCCCCCGCAGCGCCCTACCGATCTCCCGCCAAAGCACCGTCAATGTGCCCGGCTTGGTGGCTGCCGCCGCGTGGGCCGTCGCGCTTGCCGGGGGTCTCGTTGCGCTGATTGCCGGACACGTCATGGTGGCCGCGGTGGTCTTGGTGCTGGGTGTCATGGCGCCGTGGTTCGGGGTGGCCTGGGTCTCGCACAGCGGGCGCCCTGCACCGGCCGACGAAGCGGTGTCGCTCCCGACCGGCTTGCACGGCCTCGGTTTCACAGCGCGGTAGGCGCTCTATAGCGGCCAATACGCCGCGTGTCAAATTTCTTCACGTTTATTTAGGTGTGGCGCGTATCTGAACCGGGTACTGCATGAGCCACGGGTGAACCAGCCGCGTTTACCCCGGCCACACAGCAGAGAAGGAACGCCCATGTCGACCATCAGCGATTACGACGCTCGCCGCGTGTCCGACGTCGAGAGCGCCGACAGGTCCACGCTTCGCGACCTGGCGCCCGTCTTGCCCAAGACCACCACTCTGGTCGACGAAGACCCCAACGATGCCCCCTTCTTCGAGCTGCCCGGCGCCGACCTGTCCGGTGAGGAGCTGTCGGTGAAGGTGATTCCGCAGCGTTCGGACGAGTTCACCTGCTCGAGCTGCTTCTTGGTGCAGCACCGCAGCCGGATACGCCGCACCGGCGATGGGCTTGTGGTCTGCGCCGACTGCGCGTAAGCGTTCTTAGGCGCGACGCCGGGGCGAGCCCGCGCGTGCCGCCTGACCTTCGCCGGCTGAAGTAGCGTCAACGTCTGTGGCGCGCCCGCCTGGTTTGCCCGCTCCCCGCAGGCTTCGCACGATTTTCGCCGCCGGGTATGCGGTTGCCTATCTGGTGGGCGGCGAGCGTCGAATGCTGCGCCTGATCCGGCGCTACGGGCCGATCATGACGATGCCGATCCTCAGCCTGGGCGACGTTGCGATCGTGTCCGACCCGGCGCTGGCCAAGGAGGTTTTCACCGCGCCGACCGATGTGCTGCTCGGGGGAGAAGGGGTGGGACCGGCGGCGGCGATCTACGGGTCCGGGTCGATGTTCGTCCAGGAGGAGCCGGAGCACCTCCGGCGGCGAAAGCTGCTGGCGCCGCCGCTGCACGGCGCCGCGCTGAGCGGCTACGTGCCGATCATCGAGGACAGCACGCGGGCGGCGATGGCCGGTTGGCCGGTTGACCGTCCATTCGAGATGTTGGCGGCGGCGCGGTCGCTGATGCTGGACGTGATCGTCAAGGTCATCTTCGGCGTCGACGATCCGGACGAGGTGCGACGCTTGGGCCGGCCCTTCGAAAGCCTGTTGAAGCTCGGTGTTTCAGAGCAGTTGACCGTCCGCTACGCGCTGCGCCGCGCCGGTGCATTGCGCGTGTGGCCATCGCGTGCCAAAGCGAACCGGGCCATCGATGACGTCGTCATGCCGCTGATCGCCGCGCGGCGAAACGATCCACGACTGAACGAGCAAAGCGACGTCTTGGCGTTGCTCATGTGCGCGCGGGGAGACGACGGTGAACGGTTGTCGGACAGCGAGATTCGCGACGATCTGATCACCCTGATGCTGGCGGGCCACGAAACCACCGCGACCACGCTGGCGTGGGTGGTCGACCTGCTGCTGCACCATCCGGATGCATTGCGGCGTGTGGAATCGGAGGCCATCAGCGGTGCTGAGGCCTTCACGACGGCGGTCATCCATGAAACGTTGCGGGTGCGTCCACCCGCACCGTTCACCGCGCGCGTCGTCGCGCAACCATTCCGCATCGGTGACTACTGCGTCGATCCCGGCACGCGAATTGTGTTGCATATCATCGCGATCAACCGCAATCCCGCCGTCTACGAGCGTCCGAACGAGTTTCGCCCCGAGCGTTTCCTCGATGCCCGGCCGCAAACGTATGCCTGGGTTCCGTTCGGCGGCGGTGTCAAACGCTGTCTGGGCGCGAGCTTTTCAGTGCGAGAGTTGATCACCGTCCTGCACGTGCTGCTGCGCGAGGGCGAGTTCACCGCCGCCGACGAAGCACCCGAGCGGATCGTGCGGCGCTCCATCATGCTGGCGCCGCGCCGCGGCACGCGAGTGCGATTCCGCCCGCGCGGGATTTAGTTCGCGGAGTTAGTCCTGCGCCCATTCGCGCGCGCACACTCCGCACTGTCTGGTCACCGTCGCCCAGTCGGGCTCACCCTCGGCGGGCTCGCGGATCAGATGGGTGGATAGGTAACCACAACCGGGGCAGGTGCAGTTCGCCTGGTAGGGCTCGACGGTATGGCCGTTCATCAGGTGCACGTTTTCCGAACGTGAGAACGGCACGATCGCCAGCAGCTCGGGGCGCGGGCCGATGTCCGGACTGTCGAACCACAACAGGGCACACACCGCCGTTCCGACCGCTGTGAAGACGGCCAGTATCACCAGTGGAATGTTCCATGGCCAGTTCGGTGGGATGGGCGTCACCACCAGAATCACCATCACCGCACACAGCAGAAAGCCGATGATGGCGCCGGGTTTGGCAAATCGGTAGCCGCCCACGTTCAGCGCTTCCCACGTCGCCATCTCCTTCTGGCGGGTTGCGATCTCCGACAGCGTGGGATGGTTCGGGAAGTCGATCTTCGCCGGCGAATCGGAAGGTTCGGCGAAGTCTTGGTCGAATCGGCGACGCGGCCTGTCCTCGGAGGTCGGCCTCACCGATGTCATGCAGGCAAAGTTTAATGCGGGTGTCTCTCCAAGCGTTCGTGGAGAACATGGGCCTCGCCGATAGTGAATCTGACGACGCGACACGCCGATGTTGCGTCGTCAGATTCACGGTCGGCGGTCACCGGCCTGGCGGGGCTGATGATAGCCGCGGCCGTCAGCATCCCGTCGTCCTCGGCCGCGTCGGACGATGATGAAATGCAAACGTGCTCAAGTTTTTTCGTGATCCAAAGCAGCGCGACGCGGGCTCGAGCAACGAAGCGCTGCCCTCGATACCCGCCAGCGGTGTTGGAGCATAGCCGTATTGCGCTCAGTGTGGCATTCTGCGGGAGTGTCCGCTCCGCCGGCGGCTGCTCCTTCGGGGGTGGTGACGTTTCTGTTCACCGATGTCGAGGGTTCGACCCGTCGGTGGGAAGCGGACGCGGCTGCGATGCGGGCGGCGCTCGCCGCGCACGACGGGGTCTTGCGCGAGGCGGTCGAGAAGCATGGCGGCTGGTTGTTCAAGCACACCGGTGACGGTGTGTGTGCGGCGTTCGCCTCACCGAAATCCGCGGTCGATGCTGCGGTGGCCGCGCAGCTCGCGCTCGAGTTGCCGGTGCGGATGGGTCTGGCGACCGGCGAGGCCCAACTTCGCGACGGTGACTACTTCGGTGCCGTGCTCAACCGCGCGGCGCGGGTGATGGCCGCCGGGCACGGCGGTCAGATCCTTGTAGGAGACTCCACCGCGACTCTGCTCAGCGGAGTCGAGCTGGTGGATCTGGGGCCGCGGCGCTTGCGGGACCTGCCGGCCCCGGTGGGCGCTGTTTCAGGTCCGGGCAGCCGGCCTGTGCACGGAGTTCCCGCCCCTGCGGACACTGGATGCGACGCCGGGCAACCTGCGGCCGGCGGTCAGCAGCCTCATCGGGCGCCGGTCCGAAGTCACCGAGATCTCGAGCGGCGCTCGGCGCGCATCGGCTGGTGACGTTGACCGGTGTGGGCGGGGTCGGCAAGACTCGCCTGGCGCTGCAGGTCGCGGGCCGGTTGGCCGATGAATTCCCGGATGGTGTCTGGGTTTTCGAGCTGGCAGCGGTCGCCGATCCCGCGGCGGTGCCTGATGCGGTGGCTGCGGTGCTGGGCATCACCCAACAGCCGGGGCAGAGCGTGGGTGAATCCGTGGCCGCCGCGCTGGAGGGCAGAGTCCGGTTGCTGATCTTCGACAACTGCGAACACGTTCGCGACTCGGCGGCCGATCTGGTCGAGGCCATCCTGACCCACTCCGCGACCGTGAAGATCTTGGCTACCAGCCGCGAAGGTTTGGGGGTGGCCGACGAGCAGTTGTGGTTGGTGCCGTCGCTGGACGTCGGCGCCGGTGTTGACTCTGCGGCGGCGAGCCTGTTTGTCGAACGTGCCCGAAGCGTTTCATCGCGCTTCTCGCTGGCCCGGCCCGATGAGGCCGCCGCGGTGGTCGAAATCTGCCGGCGCGTCGATGGCATTCCGTTGGCCATCGAGCTGGCGGCCTCGCGGATGGCGTCGATGACGGCGATCGAGGTGCGCGACCGTCTGCACCAGCGGTTCCGGCTGCTGGTGGGATCACGCCGCGGACTCGAGCGCCACCAAACACTGCGCCAGGCCGTGGCGTGGTCATACGACCTGCTCGATGACGCCGAAAGGGCTTTGTTGGAGCGGTGTTCGGTGTTCGCCGGCGGGTTCGACCTGGAAAGTGCCTGCGCCGTTAGCGGGTTCCGATGCCCAGACGCTTGCCGTACTCGATCTGCTGGACGCCTTGGTCCGCAAATCGTTACTGGTCGCCGACCGGTCAACAGGGCGAACGCGATTCTCGATGCTGGAGACGATCCGCCAGTTCGCCGAGGAGCAATTGGTCGCCAGTGCGGCCTCCGACGAACTCCGCAGCGCCCATGCCCGCTATTACGCCGGGCGTGAAGCCGACGTTCTGGCGCTGTGGGACGGCCCCAGACAACGTGAGGCGTACACCTGGTTCGCCGCCGAGATGCCGAACTTGCGCGCCGCCTTTCGGTGGGCCGCGGACCACGGGGACCTCGACACGGCCGCCACCCTCGCGACATTCGCTGCGTTTCTGGGCTTCCTGGTCGAAAACTACGAACCCATAGCCTGGGCCGAAGAAATAATCGAGACCGCTCGCCGCGTCGACCATCCCCGGCTGGCGTACCTGTATGCGGTGGCGGCGCAGTGCTACAACACGGGACGTATCGATGATGCCGTCCGCTACAGCGACGCCGGGCAGCAGGTGATCGAAAGTGGCAGCTATGAAGCGCCTTTCGGCATCGAAAGCATGCTTGGCACCCCGTACATCGTCGTCGGGCCAGTCGCAACGATGGGTCGAGCTGTGCCGCGCCCAGTTCGCACGCGGTAGCGATACCAATACATTCGCCCGGGCGTGCTTCGTGTTCGCCCTGGTGATCGCGGGTTGCGGTGAGGAGGCTCTGGCCGCGACGGACGGCCTGGTCGACACCGCCGAAAGCACCCGCAACCCCTGCATGCTCTCGTTCGCTCTCCTCGCCGAAGGGCTCGCCTTCCGCGATGCGGATCCCATGCGTGCGTTGGACGGCCTGCGCCGGGGTGTGATCATCGCGCAGGACAGCGGCAACCGCTTCAACGAGTCGCACTATGCCAACGTCCTGTCCGAACTCGAGACCGCGCACGGTGATCCGCTGGCCGCACTCGACTACCTGGCTCTCGGGATCCGGAATTACCACGACTCGGGCAACACGGAGATAATCCGCAGCCCGCTGGGTTTGCTCGCGGTCACCTTCCATCGACTCGGGCGCGATGAGCCGGCCGCCACCGTCGCCGGCTTCGCGATCAATCCGCTCGCGGCGGCAGCCTTCCCCGAAATCAGCAAGGCCATAACGCAAATACGTGATGTGCTCGGGGACCAGGCCTACGAGTCATTCGCGCGCAAGGGCGTCGCGATGACGACCTCCGCGATGGTGACGTACGCGTACGACCAAATCGACCAAGCCCGAGCTGAACTCGAGGCCGGCTAGTGGAAAGATCGTTGCAATGAAGGTGCTTTGCTCCGTCGCCGCCGTTCTGGTCAGCTCCCTGGCCCTCGCGCCGCCCGCGTACGCAGATCCGAACGACACGCAGTTCCTGCAGAACATCCGCAACGGCATGGGCGGGGAGATCAGCGACGCGCAGGCCACCATCGACTCGGCGCACGGTCTTTGCGGTGAGCTAAAGAACGGCAAGACCTATGACCAAGTCGTCCTGGAGGTCCGGCAGGCCAACCAATACTGGGACGCCGATGAAGCCGCCTTCTTCGTCAGCGCCAGCGCCCAGGCCTACTGCCCCGAACTTGTCGGCGGATGAGCTGACGCCGATGGCCGCGCCTTCGGGTGTCGTGACGTTTCTGTTCACCGATGTGGAGGGTTCAACACGCCGGTGGGAGTCCGATGCGGACGGGATGCGAATCGCGCTGGCCGCACACGACGAGACGTTGCGTAAGGCGATCGAGGCGCAGGGCGGTTGGTTGTTCAAGCACACCGGTGACGGAGTGTGCGCCGCATTCGCCTCGCCGCGGTCGGCGGTTGACGCTGCGGTGGCCGCGCAGCGCGAACTCGAGTTGCCCGTCCGGATGGGTATCGCCACCGGCGAAGCCGAGTTGCGTCGGGGACGATTACTTCGGTCCGGTGCTCAATCGCGCGGCACGGGTGATGGCCGCCGGGCACGGCGGCCAGATACTGCTGGCCGAGTCGACGGCGGTCCTGATGAGCGGCGTCGATCTGGTCGATCTGGGCCCGCGGCGGTTGCGCGATCTGCCGACCGCGGTCGGGGTGTTCCAGGTGCAAGCAGCAGGCCTGCGTACGCAGTTTCCGCCCCTGCGGACGGTCGATCCCAGTTCCGGGAACCTGCGGCGGCAGCCCACCACTTTCATTGGGCGCGAGCCCGAAGTCGCCGACGTGGCAGCCACGCTGCGCGCGCACCAGCTGGTGACTCTGACCGGGGCAGGTGGGGTCGGCAAGACCCGGCTCGCGCTGGAAGTCGCGGCAGTTCTGGTCGATCAATTCCCGGACGGCGTCTGGGTTTTCGAGCTGGCGGCGGTGACCGATCCGGCGTCGGTGCCCGACGCGGTTGCCGCCGTCCTCAACATCGTTCAGCAACCCGGCAAGAGCGTCACCGAGTCGGTGGCCTCCGCGCTGGAGGGCCGGGTCCGGCTGTTGGTGTTCGACAACTGCGAACACGTGCGCGACGCCGCCGCCGATCTCGTCGAGGCCATCCTCGCGCAGTCCGCGACCGTCCGGATCCTGTCCACCAGCCGCGAGGGTCTGGGTGTCGCCGATGAACAGTTGTGGCTGGTGCCGTCGCTGAGCGTCGGCGCGGGTGTCGACTCGGCCGCGGTGAACTTGTTTGTGGAACGCGCACGCAATGTGGCGACGGGTTTCTCGGTGGTTGAGCCCGATGATGCGGATGCGGTGGTGGAGATCTGCCGGCGCCTTGATGGGATTCCGCTGGCCATCGAGCTGGCGGCCTCGCGGATGTCGTCGATGACCGCCGGCGAGGTGCGTGACCGTCTCGATCAGCGGTTCCGCCTGCTGGTCGGATCCCGGCGCGGGCTGGCACGCCACCAAACGCTGCGTCACGCCGTGGCGTGGTCCTACGACCATCTCGATGACGCGGAAAGCGGGCTGCTGAACCGGTGTTCGGTGTTCGCCGGCGGATTCGGCCTCGAAAGTGCTTGTGCAGTAGCTGGATTCGATCAGGTCGACGACTACGCCGTGCTGGATGTCCTTGATGCGTTGGTGCGAAAGTCGCTGCTGGTTGCCGATCGGACTGCCGGTCGGACCCGGTATTCCATGCTGGAGACGATCCGCCAGTTCGCCGAGGAGCAACTCGTCGCGCGTGGGGGAGCAGCCGAAGCTCGCACGGCCCACTCCCGATACTTCGCCGGTCGGGAAGCCGAAATTCTCGCCGTGTGGGACGGCCCCCGACAACGGGAGGCCTACGCCTGGTTCAGCACCGAGTTGGCCAATCTGCGCACCGCCTTCCGGTGGGCCGCCGACCAGGGCGATCTCGACGTGGCCACCACCATCGCGGCATACGGGGGCTTCTTCGGCTACATGGGCGAGAACAATGAACCGATCTCCTGGGCCGAAGAGATGATCCAGCCCGCACGCGCCGTCGACCATCCGCGGCTTGGGTTCATGTATGTGATCGCATCACTGTGCTGGATGGCCGGACGCGCCGAGGCGGCGGTCGGATACACCGATGCCTGCCAGGTGGTCCTGCGCACCGGTCGTTACGAGGTGCCGTTCGGCATCGACGGGTTGATCGGTGCGGTGTACCTGACCACTGGCCAGCCCGAACGATATGTGGAGGCGTCCCGCGCCCAGCTCGCACGCGGCCGCGATGCACACCCGATCGCCAGGGCGAGCCTGGTCCTCGCACTGGCTGCCGCTGGGTCGCTCGATGAGGCTATGGCCGCCGCGCCCGGCCTGGTCGACGCGGCCGAGGCCAGTGGCAATCCGTCTGCACTGACGCTTGCGCTGCTCGCCTACGGCTACGTCTTTCGGGTAGCCGACCAGCCCCGCGCACTGGCGGCTCTGCGCCGCGGATTGATCGTCGCGCAGGACAACCGTCAGCGCAGCTACGAAACCCACATTGTGGCCAGCCTCGCTCGTCTCGAGGCCGGACACGGCGACCCACTGGCCGCGCTCGAGTACATGAGACTGGCGACGCGTAGCTACCACGACTCGGGCAACACCGTCCAAATGCGTTCCCACCTAGCGATCCTCACGGCCTTCCTGGACCGGCTCGGACGCTACGAATCGGCGGCCACCATCGCCGGTTTTGCCAGCAACCCCATGACCACGGTGGTCATCACCGAACTCGATGCCGCGATCACCCATCTACGTGAGGTCCTCGGAGACCAGACGTTCGAATCGCTTGCCCGTCAGGGGGAAGCGATGACCGCCACCGCAATGGCGACGTACGCATTCGCCCAAATCGACCAGGCCCGAACGGAACTCGAGAACCCGGTTACTGAGCGTTGACCCTGACAGGTCCGAGGTTGACGGGCAGGTGTTTAATTCCGTGCAGCAGGGTGCTGTTGTTCAGGGTCGGTTCGCCGGCGAGGGTCAGCCGGGGGAAGTGTTCAAAGAGCGTTTGTAGGCCGATGTGCAGTTCCATGCGGGCGAGTGCGGCGCCGAGGCATACGTGGATGCCGGTGCCGAAGCTGACGTGGTCGCGGGCGTTGGCGCGGGTGGTGTCGAATTCGTCGGGACGTTCGAAGATGGCCGGATCACGATTGGCGCCGCCGGCCAGAAGGAAGATGGCCGAGCCTCCCCGCACGGTGTGGCCGTCGATGTGAAGGGTCTCGGTGGCCACCCTGGCCGTGAGCTGGAAGACGGAGTCATAGCGCAGCACCTCCTCGACCGCGTTGGGCCAGCCCTCGGGATGTGCCTGGAGGCGGGCCAACTGATCGGGGTGACCGAGAAGTGCCACGACGGCGTTACCGAATGCATGGGCGGTGGTGACGAATCCGGCGCCGAGGAGTAACCCGGCAAACGTCCTCACCTCGATGTCGGTGAGATCGCTGTCAGGTAGGACGGCAGACAAGATGCTGTCGTCGCCGCCGCGACGACGGAGCCGCTCGATATGTGCGTCGATGTATTCCCCGAACTCGCGCAACGCCACCGTGGCGGTCTGGAAGTCGCGCCAGCACGGCGCCGTGCTGGTGAGCAGTTTGGTGCCGCCGTCGGCGAATGCGTAGAGGAGAGGTATCTCGTCACGGGGAATGCCGAGCATTTCGGCGATGATTTCGATCGGGACTTGAGAACCGTAATCGGCGACCACAGTCGCACTGGGCGCTGTCGTCGAGATCGTCGAGCAGGGCGTCCGCGATCTCCTGGATCCGGTGCCGAAGTCCGTCGATCGCCCGCGGGGTGAATGCCCGCGACACCAGGCGCCGCAACCGCGCGTGCTCGGGTGGATCTGCGACGAGCATTGACGGCGGTTCCAGACCATTCAGCACGCCGGGATTGGTTTTCACGAGCAACCGCTGAACGACGCGAAACGGCGACTTGTCCCACGGTTTGACGGTCCGGAACCTGTCGTCACGAAGCACGTCACGGACAATCTGCGCGTCAGCGGTGACCCAACCGTTTGCGACCACCTCAGACATCGGCCCCCGTTGGCGTATCTGCTCGACCAGGGCATACACGTTGTCGGGGCGGCTATTATCGATCAACAGCTGAGCAAACGCATCGCCCCGGCGAGCGAGCAACTTGAGCGTCGCACGGGGAAGCCCGTATCCCATCAGCCAATGCGACCGGGCCTTGATATCCGCCTTCATATCTGCCTCTGCCTATCGACTACCGATCAGGCTAGCGGTGAAAGGAGTCGCTATTGGAGAACGGCGTTGATGATGTCAGTCGGGACTCTCTATTTCCGCTCGAGGACGAGGACCGCGATGCGACGGTCGCCGGCCCACACTTGCTCCTTTGTGAGGCCTGGGTAGATTTCGACGCCTTTGGCCCAGATTTCCTCGCGCTCGCCGGGCGCGGCGAGTCGGGCGTTTGCATCCCAGGTATCCCCCTCGATCACGACCGTGGCCGCTGGGTCTGCCTTGAGGTTGTGATACCAGGCCGGGTGTTTCCTGTCGCCATAGTTGGCTGCCACGACGGCCACGCCGTCTGGGTGCGGGATACCGAGAAGCGCGACGGTGCGCGGCTTACCCGACTTGGCTCCGGTGGTGGTGAGGATGACCGACGGCAGGCCGGCCGCGATCCCGGCGAAGCTGCGTTTGCCGCCGGTGAGCCTACTGACCAGCTGGTCCAGGCGGTGTGCCGTCGGTCGGAAGAACACCCGGCCCGACTTGGTGGCGGCGACGGCGCGCATCGCTCGATGAAACACATTGGCATCGTCGAAGGAACGCGCTGGCATGCCAGTAGTTTCGCTCAAATCGGTCCGACACCAAGCTGGAATGCTCGGATCCACGACATCCGGCCCTACGGCAGGACGACCCCGAGGGCCTGGCCCAGGGTGATCAGCTGGCCGCCGGGCGGCACGTAGGGGCCGGTGGGTCCGTAGATGCCGTAAATCGGGGTGGTCGGGGTTCCGCCGGCGTAGATGTCGTTGATCCAGCCGTCGGCAAGGGTGTACACGGCCGCGGTGTTGCCGGGCGGTGAGAACTGCGTCACCAGCTGGGCGGCGAAGTCGACGAGTGGGTGTCCGCCCACCATCGAGTCGACATGCGAGCCGCCGACAAGCTCGACGCCGACGAACTGCCCCGGATACAGACTGACCAGTTGATTCGTGGTGGCACCGAACGCATTCCACGCCTGGGGCGGCGCGGCCACCACGTAGATGGGTGTATTCGCCGCCTGCAGGTTGGCGATCGCAGCCGCGAAAGCCGTGGAACTGGATGCAACCCCGTCGAACATCACCACACCCCGAAGGTTGTTGGTGGCGCCGCCGAGGTCCGCGAGGTAGTCGCCGGCGGCGATCGCGGCGAGGCCTCCGCCGGCGGAGTGACCGGAAAGGATGAAATCCTGCGGCAGTGTGCCCTGGTAACCGGCCTGCGTTCCGCTGATGTTCAGCGCCGTCTGGCTGCCCAGGAACAACGAGGCCACCCCCTGCTGCATTTGCGTGCTATTCAGATAGACACCCAGCGGCAATGGGATCGACGGGATGGTGGGAGTCACCACGACGCTGTTGGTCTGCTGCGCCAGCTGGATGGCCAGCGGCTGATAGAACCAGCCGATCGCGCTGAAGCCGTGCTGCAGATAGACGGTGCCGGTGGCGTGCACCGAACCGTCCGCCTGCGTCGGGAAGTACCAGAGTGCGGGGGCCGGGTAGCTGAATCCGGGAATCGGAATTCCCAGGAAAGACTGCGGGGCAACCGGGATTTGCAGGAAGGAGAACCCGATCCTGACCCCGCTGACTCCGTTGGTGCCCGGGGCAGTGAGGAACCCGGGGGCGCCGAAGCTCACCAACTGGCCCACGCCCGCGGCGTTGGTGACCGCGTTGAAGGCCGACAGCGGACGCCCGATCCCCAGGCCCTCGACCTGTTGCAGCAGTGCCCGCAGCGGCCACACACTCACCGCCTCAGCGGTCGCGTACGCAGCTGCAGCCTCGTTCAACGTGTGCACGAACTGGGCCCCAAACAGCGTCGTCTGCGCGCTGAGCGCCTGAAACTCTTGGGCATAGCTGCCAAAAAGACTTGCGATGGCCTGTGAAACCTCATCGCCGGCCGCCGAGAGAATCGCCGTCGTCGAGGGCGCCGCAGCAGCCGCGGCCCCCTTGATCGCCTCCTCAATCCCGGTCAAGTCCCCCGACGCCGCGGCTAGCGCCTCGGGCGCTGCGATCACGTACGACATCGGCTGCTCCCGTCTCCGTCAGCGCGACAGCTTCGGGATGATGACGAAATCGTAGCCAGGCCAGACCCGGCTTGGCGGACGATTCGAGATTCGGAGCGCGTGCAACGCGCTGCCGGATACCGCATCTGCGTACGCAGCGGCCCGCCGTCGGCCACGGGTCCTTGATGCACCCACCCCACGATGTTCAAGGGGGGCGCGCTTGGTGTGGCATTCTGCGGGGGTGTCCAGTCCTCAGGCGGCTGCGCCTTCGGGTGTGGTGACGTTTCTTCTCACCGATGTCGAGGGTTCCACCCGTCGCTGGGAGGCCGACGCCGATGCGATGCGGTTGGCGCTGGCCGCGCATGATGAGGTGCTGCGCGGGGTGATCGAGGCGCACGACGGTTTTTTGTTCAAGCACACCGGTGACGGTGTGTGCGCAGCATTTTCCTCGCCGAGGTCCGCCGTGGATGCTGCTGTGGCCGCGCAGCGGGCCTTGGAGTTGCCGGTGCGGATGGGGCTGGCGACCGGTGAAGCCGAGCTGCGCGCGGGAGATTACTTCGGGGCGGTGGTCAACCGCGCGGCGCGGGTGATGGCCGTCGGTCACGGCGGTCAGGTTCTGCTCGACGGCACCACTGCCGGGCTCTGCAGCAGCATCGACCTGATTGCCTTGGGGTCGCGGCGACTACGGGACATCGCCAAGCCGGTCGAGATGTTCCAAGTTCTGGCCGTCGGCCTGCGTCGCGATTTCCCGCTCCTTACGACGCTCGACGCGGCGCCGGGAAACCTGCGCCCTCAATCTACGAGCCTGGTGGGGAGGGAGTCTGAGCTGGCGGCGGTGGACGAGGCGGTGAAGGCTCATCGGTTGGTGACGTTGACCGGGGTGGGCGGGGTCGGCAAGACCCGCCTGGCATTGGAGGTCGCGGGACGACTTGCGGACGAATTCCCCGACGGTGTCTGGGTGTTCGAGTTGGCTCCGGTCACCGATCCGGCGGCGGTGCCCGACGCGATGGCGGCCGTGCTGGGCATCACCCAGCAGCCGGGAAAAACAGTGAGCGAGTCAGTGGCCACGGCCCAGGAGGGCAGAACTCGGCTGCTGGTGTTCGACAACTGCGAGCATGTCCTGGATGCCGCCGCCAAGATGATCGAGGCGATCCTGGCCCGCTCGGCGACGGTAAAAATCCTGGCCACCAGCCGGGAAGGGGTGCGGGTGGCTGACGAGCAGCTTTGGCCGGTACCTGCGCTCGATGTGCTCGCCGGTGTCAACTCGGCCGCCGCGACCCTGTTCCTGCAGCGTGCTGGGGCTGTCGCGCCCGATATCTCGCTCGTAGGAGCTGAGGCGGGCGCGGTCGTGGAGATTTGCGGTCGCCTGGACGGGATCCCCCTGGCGATTGAGCTGGCCGCCTCTCGCATGCAGTCGATGACGGTCACCGAGTTACGGGATCGGCTCGATAACCGGTTCCGGCTGCTGGTCGGGTCGCGCCGGGGGCTAGAGCGGCACCACACACTGCGTCATGCGGTGCAGTGGTCTCATGACCTGCTCGACGACGCCGAAAAGACCTTGCTGGCAAGGTGTTCGGTGTTCGCCGGAGGGTTCAACCTCGCCGCTGCGTGCGCAGTCGGTGGCTGCGGCGACGAGTTCACCACGCTGGACCTGCTCGACGCCCTGGTGCGCAAGTCGCTTCTGGTCGCCGACCGATCATCGGGGCGGACTCGTTTCTCGATGCTAGAGACGATCCGCCAGTTCGCCGGAGAACAACTCGTGCATAACGGTGCGGCTGATGACGCCCGCACTGCGCACGCGCACTATTTCGCCGGGATGGAAGCCGATGTGCTGGCCCTGTGGGACAGCCCGCGACAACGCGAGGCGTACGCGTGGTTCACCCTCGAGCTGGCCAACCTGCGCGCCGCGTTCCGCTGGGCCGTCGACCACCACGACCTCGACACCGCGGCCGCCATCGCCGCCTACGCGACGTTCCTCGGTACTTGGGTCGAACAGTACGAACCCAGCGGGTGGGCCGGGGAGCTCGTCGAGCCGGCGAAGGCCGTCGACCACCCTCGGCTGGCGCAGCTTTACGTTATGGCCTCCCAGTGCTATACGGCCGGACGGATCGAGGACTTTCTCAGCTACAGCGAGGCCGGCCGGGAAGTCATGGAGACCGGACGCTACGACCCGGTTCCGTTCGGGTTCGAAGCCGTGGTCGGCGGCGGGTACCTTTTCGCAGGTCAGCCCCAGCGCTGGATTGACTCGTGCCGCAACATGATCGCCCGAGGTCCGGGCGCTCAAGTATCTGCGCGGACATGTTTGGTTGTGGGGCTGACATTTGTCGGCGCCGATGACGAGGCGATGGCGGCCTGCGAAGGCCTGCTCGTTGCCGCCGACGCCACACGCAATCCCCAGGTGATCTGCTGGGCGCTCTTCGCGTACGGCTGGGCCCACCGCTCCGCTGACCCCGCCGCCGCGTACGACATCCACCGCCGAGGCATGACGGTCGCTCAGGGCAGTGGCAACCGATGGGTCGAGTCGAACATCGCGGTCCAACTGGGGGCTCAGGCGGCCAGCAGCGGCGACTCCGTGGGCGCGCTCGATTACCTCGCCCTGGCGATCCGCCACTACTACGACTCTGGCAGCTTCTCGTTGATGCCCCAGGCGCTGGCCGTCCTCGCCGCCTACTTTGACAGGCTCGGACTCTACGAACCCGCGGCAACGATCAGCGAATTCGCCGCTACACCTTTCTCGGGGAAAGCATGGCCTCAGATCACGACCGCGATCACCCATCTGCGCGAAGTTCTCGGCGACGAGGCCTACGAATCCTTCGCCCGCGCAGGGCTGGACATGACCAACGCCGGCATGGCGAGCTACGCCCTCGATCAAATCGACCAGGTTCGAGCAGAACTCGAATAACCGGCGCATTCCCTGGGCACCACGAAAGATCGACGCTAGAGGACGGCATCGCCGATGCCTGTTTGGCTGTACTGGATACAGCCTTTGCCGGCTCTTTTTCTGGTCGGGGTGGCGGGATTTGAACCCACGGCCTCTTCGTCCCGAACGAAGCGCGCTACCAAGCTGCGCCACACCCCGCTTGAAGCCACGACAGCCTATCGCACCCGCCCGTCGGCTGGCGAAACCGCAGCTCCGGGGATCAGCTCCAGACACATGAGCGTTCGAATTCGATCAGCGCCTCGGCCGGTCCGGACGGGTCGAGCCCCTGGGCGCTGACCCACTCGTCGGAAAAGTAGGTGTCGGCGTAGCGGTCGCCGCTGTCGGCGAGCAGGGTGACCACCGAACCGCTGCGGCCAGTGGCCACCATCTCGGCCAGCAGGCCGAACGCACCCCACAGGTTGGTGCCCGTCGACGGCCCCACCCGGCGTCCCAGCACCGTGCTGACGTGGCGGGCGGCGGCGATGGACGCCGCGTCGGGGACCGCGACCATCCGGTCGACCACTCCGGGCAGAAACGACGGCTCAACCCGCGGCCGCCCGATGCCCTCGATCCGCGACGACGTGGGCATGACGATGTCGTATCGGGATTCGGCATAGGCCGGAAAGAACGCGGAGTTCTCCGGGTCGACCACGCACAACCGGGTCGCGTGCCGCCGGTAGCGGATGTACCGGCCGATCGTCGCACTCGTTCCGCCGGTGCCCGCGCCGACGACGATCCACTCCGGCACGGGATGCCGCTCCTCGCGCATTTGGGCGTAGATCGACTCGGCGATGTTGTTGTTGCCGCGCCAGTCGGTCGCCCGCTCGGCGTTGGTGAACTGGTCCAGGTAGTGGCCGCCGGTCTCCTTCGCAAGCCGCTCGGCCTCGTCGTACACCTGACTCGACTTCTCCACGAAATGGCAACGGCCACCTTGTGCTTCGATCAGCGCCACCTTGGAGGGGCTGGTCGTGGCCGGAACCACGGCGATGAACGGCAGGCCCAGCAGCGAGGCGAAGTAGGCCTCGGATATCGCCGTTGAACCCGACGAAGCCTCGACCACCGTGGTGCCCTCGTCGATCCAGCCGTTGCACAGCGCGTACAAAAACAACGAGCGGGCCAGTCGGTGTTTGAGGCTGCCGGTGATATGCGTCGACTCGTCCTTGAGGTAGAGCTCGATGTTCACGTCGGTGGTCCATGCCGACGGCAGCGGATAGCGCAGCAGATGGGTGTCGGCGCTGCGACGGGAATCGGCCTCGATCAGTCGGATCGCGTTGTCGGCCCAGGTTCGTGGCCGGCTGTGGACCGCGATCCGGGTCCGATCGCTCAACGCAGCGACGCTACCGGCTGGGAGCGACCCACGTTGCTACTGGAATCTCGGCCGCCCGTCGGGGCGGCGATCAACGTCAACAGGGTCGCTTCGGGCCGGCAGCAGAACCGCACCGGCGCATAGGGCGACGTGCCGAGTCCGGCCGAGACGTGCAGTCGCATGTTCGCGCCCCACCGTGACGGCCCCTTGGCCCGGGAGCGGTCCAGGCCGCAGTTGGTCACCAGCGCCCCGTAGATCGGCAGGCACAGCTGGCCGCCATGGGTGTGGCCGGCCATCACCAGCTGGTAGCCGTCGGCGGCGAAGCGGTCCAGCACGCGCGGCTCCGGCGAATGCGTGAGCCCCAGCCGCAGGTTGGCGGCCGGGCTCGCCGGGCCGGCGATCGCGTCGTAGCGGTCCCGGTCGATGTGTGGGTCGTCCACGCCCGCAGCGGCGATGTGCAGCCCACCCGCCTCGAACTCGCGGCGGGTGTGGGTGAGGTCGAGCCACCCGCGCTCGGTGAACGCCGCGCGCAGGTCCTGCCACGGCAGTGGCTCACCGCGGACGCGGTGGGTCGGGTTGGTCAGGTAGTTCATCGGATTCTTCAGCCGTGGGCCGAAGTAGTCGTTGCTGCCGAAGACGAAGACGCCCGGCCGCGACAGTAAGTCACCCAGCGCCTGGACGACGGCGGGCACCGCCTTGGGATGCGCCAGATTGTCGCCGGTGTTGACGACCAGGTCGGGCTCCCAGCCGGCCAGCTCGCGCACCCAGGCCTGCTTGCGGCGGTGGTTGGGCAGCATGTGGAGGTCGCTGATGTGCAGCACCCGCAGCGGTGGTGAGCCCGGCGTCAAGAGGGGCATGGTCAGCTCACGCAGTACGAACGCGTTGCGCTCGACGACCGAGGCGTAACCAACTCCGGCGACGGTCGAGCCGAGCGCGACGGCACTTGCGCGTATCAGTACGGGCAAAACGGCCATGCAGGCAGGATACTGCCGGTCGGGGACTGGCACAGCCTCACGCGCCCACCAAACAGGCCTACGGAGGCGGCCCGCCCGGCGGTGGTGGTGGCGCCAGCAGCGGAATCGTGATCGGCGGCAAGCCGGGGATCTCGATGACCTGTGAGCCGACCGGAACCGGCGCGCCGTCCGGCGGCGGAGGTGGCGGCGGCGGCGGGATGCCGTTACTGATTTGGATCGTGATGATCGAACCCGGGATCGTCTGGCCGCTGGGTGAGGTTCCCACCACCTCGCCGTACTTTGCGGTGCTATTGACCGGGTTGGTTTGCTCGGCAACCTGGAAGCCGGCGTCCTTCAGCCGTTGGCGCGCGGCGTCGACATCCAGCCCGGCCACACTGGGCACCCGCGAGCCGGGTGCGCCGTCGACGTAGCGGGGATCGGTCGGTGGCAGGTGCACTTCGCCGAAGTTGGTGGCGATCGGCTTCATCGCGGTGAACCAGGTGCGCGCGGGCTCGTTACCGCCGTACAAGTCACCGCTGCCGCAGTGGCGCAGTGGGGAGGAGCACAGATCCGTTGGACTGGTGGAGTCGTCGTAGATGTAGTTCGCCGCCGCGTAGCGGTTGGTGAAGCCGACGAAGCCGGAGGACCGGTGCGCCTCGGTGGTGCCGGTCTTGCCGGACATCGGCAGGTCCCAGCCGGCCGCACCGGCCGAACCCGCCGCCGTGCCGCCGCCCACGGCGTCCTTGCTCATCGCGTTGGCGAGAGTGTTCGCCAGACCCTCGGGCACCACCTGATCGCAGGTCTCGGTGGTGACGGCGACCTCGTTGCCGTTGCGGTCGATGAGCTTGTCGATCGGGCTGGGCGGGCACCACACGCCGCCGGATGCCAGCGTCGCGGCGACGTTCGAGAGTTCCAGTGCGTTCACCTCGATCGGGCCCAGCGTGAACGAACCGATGTTCTGGCGCTTGACGAAGTCGGCCAGGCTCTCGTTGCTGTCGGGGTTGTAGTCGCGCGCGGTGCCGGGATCGGCGTAGGACCTCAGACCGAGTTTGATGGCCATATCCACCGCACGGGTGACTCCGACCTGGGTGATCAGTTTGGCGAACGCGGTGTTCGGCGAGGTGGCCAGCGCTTCGGTGACGTTCATCGAGCCCCGGTAATTGCCGTCGTTGACCACACACCAGGTGTCCTTGGGGCAGCCTTTGGCCCCGCCGCTTCCATAGCCTTTGGCCTGGAATCGGGGCGGAGCGTCGAGGTTGGCGTTGATGCCCATGCCCATGTCCAGCGCCGCAGCCGTGGTGAAGATCTTGAAGATCGACCCGGCGCCGTCGCCGACCAGGGAGAACGGTTGGGGTCGCATGGTTTCGCCGGCCTCGGTGTTGAGCCCGTACTTACGGTTGCTGGCCATCGCGATCACCTTGTGGGAATCCTTGCCCGGCCTGATCACACTCATCACGCTGGAGATGCCCGCCAGGTTGGGGCTGGCGAATCTGTCGATGGCCGTCTTGACGGGTATCTGCACGTCGGGGTCCAGCGTGGTGCGGATCAGATAGCCACCCCTGGCCACTTGTTCCTTGCTGATGCCCGCGCGCGACAGATACTCCTGGACGTAGTCGCAGAAGAATGCGCGGTCACCTGCCGCGATGCAGCCTCGCGGCAACTCGTTGGGTTGCGGCAACACCCCCAGCGGCTCGGCCTTGGCGGCACGCAGCGCGTCGGCCTCCTGCGGCAGGTTCGCGATCATGGTGTCCAAGACCAAGTTCCGCCGGGCCAACGCGCCATCGGGGTTGGTGTACGGGTTGAGCGTGCTGGTCGACTGCACCATGCCGGCCAGCAGGGCCGCCTGCTGCCAGTTGAGGTCGGAGGCGTTGATGCCGAAATAGGTTTGTGCGGCGTCCTGCACGCCGAACGAGTTGTTGCCGAAGGACACCAAGTTCAGATATTTGGTCAGTATCTCGGGCTTGGTGAAGGTCTTGTCCAGCGTGAGCGCCATCCGGATCTCGCGCAGCTTGCGCGCCGGGGTGGTTTCGACGGCGGCGCGCTTCTCGGCGTCGGTCTGGGCGGTGACCAGCAGTTGGTAGTTCTTCACGTACTGCTGCTCGATCGTCGACCCGCCACGAGTGCCGAGGTCCCCGGACGCATAGCCGGCCAGGCCGGTCAGCGTGCCCTTCCAGTCGACGCCGTTGTGGTCGGCGAACCGCTTGTCCTCGATCGATACGATCGCCAGCTTCATGGTGTTGGCGATCTTGTCGGTGGGCACTTCGAACCGGCGCTGGGAGTACAGCCACGCGATGACGTTGCCCTTCGCGTCGACCATGGTCGAGACGGCCGGTACTTCTCCCTCCAGCAGCTGGGCGGAGCCGTTGGCGACCACCTCAGAGGCCCGATTGGACATCAGTCCCAATCCGCCCGCGAACGGGAACATCAGGGCGGTGGCCACCACGCTGGCCAGCAGGCAGCACCCGATCAGCTTCAAGATCGTGATGACAGCCGGAGGGCGCGCGGGCATGCGTAATACAGTAGCGACCCTTGAGGACCGCGCCACGCCGGTCTGATCCGAAAAAAATTCCCGAAGTCCGTATCGCAGCCGGTGACCAGGGGCGAGGCGATGTTTGCCCCTACGTCACAGGTCAAACATTTACTTAGGGTGGCGAAGGTGTGTTTTCGCCTGTGGACCGGCGGAAGTCTGGACGCGCGTCCCAGAAAAACCGTTATCGTACTGTTGCGCAATTGCCACCTGAGCACCTACCGTATTAGGACAGTGAGATTCAGGTAACAGCGATGTGCACAGTACCGTGTCGATCGCAACATCGTCTGTACCGAGGAGGGCGGTCGCGTGGTGCGGCCAGGAGGAAGGGATTCAGCTCGTGTCAGGTACACGACCGGCCGCGCGCCGAACGAACCTTATGGTCGCACAGACCAGTCCTGGCCCTGCCGAGGCTGAGGACCGTATCGCTTGGGTTTCCCAGGCGCTGTGCCGGACCGCCGACCCCGACGAACTTTTTGTGCGCGGTGCTGCCCAACGGAAGGCCGCCGTCATCTGCCGTCACTGCCCCGTAATGCAAGAGTGCGCTGCCGACGCGTTGGACAACAAGGTCGAGTTCGGTGTGTGGGGCGGTATGACCGAGCGTCAGCGCAGGGCCATGCTGAAGCAGCATCCCGAGGTAGTGAGCTGGTCGGACTACCTCGACAAGCGCAAGCGTCGCACCAGCTAGTTTCGCCACATTTTCTCGTAAATTGAGCCAGTACCTGGGCCGCAAGCCTTAGGGCTGGTCTTTTCGTGTTTACGGTTCGGTTACGGCACTAGCGGTTTGCGGTGATCTGGTCAGCGAGCGCCCGCAACGCTTCCAGGTCCGATACGTCGAACGGCAGCGACGGCACCCCGATGACCGAAACGTGCGGGTTCGCTCCGGTGAACCGCGACAGCAACCGGACCTCCCGCTTCGCGGTCTGAGCCCGGTCGGCATGGATTTGCAGCACGGCCTCGGCCAGCGATGCAGCCTCTGAATGCGCCTCGGCCTCCAGCGTCTCGGCACCGTCGATCGCCCGCTCGACCGGTAGCGAGCACAGCGTGGGATGGGTGCGGTTCAACACCAGTCCCGCCAGCGGCATCCCTTCCTGGGACAATCGGTCGACGAAGAAGGACGCCTCACGCAGTGCGTCGGGTTCGGCGGCCGATACCACCACAAACTGGGTGCCGCGTCGCTTCAGCAGCGCGTAAGTGCGGTCCGCCTTTTCGCGGAAACCGCCGAAAGTCGCATCGAGCGATTGGACGAAAGCCGCCGCGTCGCCCAGCATCTGCGAGCCGAGCACAGTCGACATGGCCTTCATGGCCAATCCCATTGCACCCGTTACCAGTCGGCCGATACCGCGGCCAGGTGCGAGCAGCAGTCGCCATAGCCGGCTATCCATGAAGCTGCCCAAGCGTTGTGGCGCGTCCAGGAAATCCAGTGCGTTGCGCGACGGCGGAGTGTCGACCACGACCAGGTCCCAGCGGTCCTGGGCGAGCAGCTGCCCGAGCTTCTCCATGGCCATGTACTCTTGCGTGCCGGCCAGCGAGGTGGCGACGGTCTGATAGAACTGGTTGTCCAGAATCGATTGTGCCCGATCGGATCCCGAGTACTGGACCACCATCTCGTCGAACGTACGGCGCATGTCCAGCATCATCGCGTGCAACTCACCGGTGACTTCGGGCGCCAGTGGCACCCGTTGCGGGGTGTTGCCCAGGTCGTTGACGCCCAACGCTTGTGCCAGTCGCTTGGCCGGGTCGATCGTCAAAACAACTACCGTGCGGCCATATTCGGCAGCACGCAGAGCCATCGCCGCCGCGGTGGTGGTCTTGCCCACGCCGCCCGCGCCACAGCAGACCACGACACGATTGGATGTGTCGGCCAGAATAGCGGCCATATCAAGGATTTTCGGTGTGCCGCTCATCGAACTCCCTGGTGTGCAAGTGATTCCGAAAGTTCGTAGAGGCTACCGAGGTCGACACCGTCGGAAATCGCCGGTAATTCCAGCCGCGGCACCTTGAGGGCGTCGAGCTGTTGCGCGTTCTCGGAGCGTGCGGCGATCCGGGTGGCGTGCTCGATCGTCTCGGTCAGCAGGCCGGCGAAATCGTCGTCGGCGAGCTTGATACCGGCCTGCGCCAGTCCGGACCGCACCGCGTCCGCGTCGATGACACCCTCGGCGGCCTTGGCCAGGTCGTTGGCCTCGAGAAAGAGCGGGATATTGCGGTTGACGATCACGCTGCCGATCGGCAGCTTCATCTCGGCCAGCTCCTCGATGGCTTCCAGCGTCTCCTGCACCGGCAGCGCTTCCAGCAGGGTCACCAGGTGGATCGCGGTCTGGTCGGAGTGCAGCAGCCGTACCACCCCCTCGGCCTGCGAGTGCACCGGTCCGCCCTTGGCCAGATCCGACACCGCCTTGGTGACGTCGAGGAATCGGGCGATGCGTCCGGTCGGGGGAGCATCGACGACGATCGCGTCGTAGACCGGGGTCTTGGCCCCCTTGTTCATGCGCACCACCGACTCCTTGATCTTTCCGGTGAGCAGCACGTCGCGCAGTCCGGGCGCGATCGTCGTCGCGAACTCGATGGCGCCGATGCGGCGCATCGCCCGGCCGGCGATGCCGAGGTTGTAGAACATGTCGAGGTACTCGAGGAACGCGGCTTCGATGTCGATCGCCAGCGCGTTGACCTGGCCGCCGCGTTCGGCGGTCGCGATCTTGAGCTCCTGGTAGGGCAGCGGCGGGACGTCGAAGAGTTGCGCAATCCCTTGGCGCCCCTCGACTTCGACGAGCAGGACCTTGCGGCCACCGGCTGCCAGCGTCAGCGCCAGCGCGGCCGCGACGGTCGACTTACCGGTACCGCCTTTGCCGGTCACAAAATGCAAGCGGGCCTTCGACAAACGCGACGGCCAGCCGACGGAAGTACCGCCGCTAGGTGTGGTTGCCACCATCGCATGCTAGCCCGATGCCTTTTGCCGGCCACCGGCCTGGCCGGAGCTGAACTGGTTCGGCGGATAAGCTCGCGTCATGACCCAACCCACCGCATGGGAATACGCCACGATTCCGTTGCTCACGCACGCGACCAAACAGATTCTGGACCAGTGGGGCGCCGACGGCTGGGAGTTGGTTGCGGTGTTGCCCGGGCCGACCGGCGAGCAGCACGTCGCTTACCTGAAACGGCCGAAGTGAGCGCCAAAGCCCGCCTGAAGGAACAAGGCATCGAGCTTCCGGAGCTGGTCGCGCCGCTGGCGGCCTACGTGCCGGCGGTGCGCACCGGCAATCTGGTCTACACCGCGGGCCAGCTGCCGTTCGTGGACGGCAAGTTGCCCGCCACCGGCAAGGTCGGCGTCGACGTCACCCCCGAGGTCGGCAAGACGCTGGCGCGGGTCTGCGCGCTCAACGCATTGGCGGCGGTGGATTCGCTGGTGGGTCTGGACGCGGTGACGCAGGTGGTCAAGGTCGTCGGATTCGTCGCCTCCGCGCCGGGCTTCCACGGTCAGCCGAGCGTCATCAACGGGGCCTCTGAGCTGCTCGCCGAGGTGTTCGGCGATAGCGGTCGGCATGCGCGCTCGGCGGTCGGCGTGGCCGAGTTACCGCTGGACGCCCCGGTGGAGGTCGAACTGATCGTGGAGGTCGGGTAACTGCCGTGACCGAAGCAGCCGAGGCAGCCGGGTCATTGGCGCATCCCGCACACGGTCGTCTGCGGGCGGTCACTGATACGGCATCGGTTCTGCTGGCCGAGAATCCCGGTTTGCTGACGCTGGAGGGCACCAACACCTGGGTGCTGCGCGGCCCGCGCAGCGACGAGTTGGTCATCATCGACCCCGGACCAGACGACGACGAGCACATCGCGCGGGTGGCCGCGCTGGGCCGCATCGCGCTGGTGTTGATCAGCCACCGCCATGGCGACCACACCGACGGCATCGACAAGCTGGTCGACGCGACCGGGGCGACGGTGCGGTCGGCGGGCAGCGGGTTCTTACGGGGCCTGGGGGGAGAACTGGTGGACGGCGAGGTGATCGACGCGGCCGGCCTGAAGATCAAGGTGATGGCGACTCCCGGTCACACCGCCGACTCGTTGTCGTTTCTGCTCGACGACGCTGTGCTGACGGCCGACACGGTGCTGGGCCGCGGCACCACCGTCCTGGACAAGGAAGACGGCACCCTGACCGACTATCTGGAATCACTGCACCGGCTACGCGGCCTTGGGCGACGCACGGTGTTGCCCGGGCACGGGCCGGACCTGCCCGACCTGGAGGCCGTCGCGTCGGGATACCTCGCACACCGACATGAGCGGCTCGAGCAGGTGCGCTCGGCGCTGCGGGATCTCGGCGAGGACGCCAGCGCCCGTCACATCGTCGAGCATGTCTACGTCGACGTCGACGAGAAGCTCTGGGATGCCGCCGAATGGTCGGTGCAGGTGCAGCTCGAACATTTACGCAGCGACTGAGCGCGAGTAGCCACAAGCGTGCGCAGTTGTACGGGGTTTGCGGCGTGTCACCGGACAGACACGCACGCTCGCGCTTACCGGGGCTTACCGGGCTCGGCGGGCCAGACGTTCGGAGTCGCAGATGAGCACGCTCTTGCCCTCCAGACGGATCCAACCGCGGTGGGCGAAATCGGCCAGCGCCTTGTTCACCGTCTCCCGGGAAGCGCCCACCAGCTGGGCGATCTCCTCCTGAGTCAGGTCGTGCGTCACCCGCATCGCGCCACCCTCCTGGGTGCCGAAACGCTGCGCGAGCTGCAGCAACTGCTTGGCTACCCGGCCGGGCACGTCGGTGAAGATCAGGTCGGCCAGATTGTTGTTGGTGCGGCGCAGCCGGCGCGCCAGCACCCGTAGCAGCTGCTCGGCGATCTCGGGACGATCGGCGATCCACGCCCGCAGCGCGTCGCGGTCCATGGACACCGCTCGCACCTCGGTGATCGTGGTCGCGCTGGACGTCCGGGGCCCCGGGTCGAAGATCGACAGCTCCCCGAACATGTCCGACGGGCCCATGATCGTCAGCAGGTTCTCCCGGCCATCCGGTGACCGGCGGCCGATCTTGACCTTTCCCGAAACAATGATGTAGAGCCGGTCGCCCGGCTCTCCTTCAGCGAAAACCGTGTGTCCACGGGGAAAGTCGACCGGCTGCAGTTGTTTGGTTAGTGCAGCGACTGCGCTGGGCTCAACCCCTTGGAAGATTCCTGCCCTTGCCAGGATCTCGTCCACGTTGCCTCTTCATTTCTCAAACGAAGTGATACGGGCAGACCAACCTGCGGTCAACGACATGAGTCTAGAGGTAACCAGGCCGTTAGCCGAGACCACGCTACACACGATTGACGTGTCGAGGCGCAGTAAATTGTGGATTTTCGCGAGAATGCTTGGGCATCCGGGTCGGCAAGCCGGCATCGACGGGTTCGCCGAACTCGGTGGCAAAGAATGCGTCGGCCGGATGGATACCGATGTGTGACCCGAGCATCGGCGCGTCGCTGATTCGCTGGGCTTGACGGAGATGTAGGTATTCCATCGCCTCCGCTATGCCTTCACGGGCCAATGTGTGGACGTCCACGGCCTCTGCCTGGTCCAGGAATTCGGCGACGTCATTTGCCGTCACGGTGTCATGGGCCAGCGACTTCTCCAGCCGCCCCAGCCCAAGCGTGGCCAGCATCAGCAACCCTGGAACGCAGGCCACCAGCAACCATGACACAAGGAGAGTAAACATGGTCAAGGTCTCAGCGAGATCACGAAATCAGTACTCTGTCGTAGGTGACAGCGGCAAAGTCCTCCGGGCGGGCTTCGGGGCAATCCAAGGGGCGCTCCAAGCCCAAGCCGACCACCACCGGCGCTGACCCGGCGCGGCCCTGGCCTGCGGAAACGCGAGTCGGCTTGGTGCGGCGCGCCCGGCGGATGAATCGCACACTGGCGCAGGCTTTTCCGCACGTGTACTGCGAGCTGGACTTCACGTCGCCGCTGGAGCTGGCGGTGGCCACCATTCTGTCGGCGCAGAGCACCGACAAGCGGGTGAATTTGACGACGCCGGCCCTCTTCGCGCGGTACCAGACCGCCCTGGACTACGCCAAGGCCGACCGCGAGGAGCTCGAAGGCCTGATTAGGCCCACCGGCTTCTACCGGAACAAGGCGTCCTCGCTCATCGGCCTCGGGCAAGCCCTGGTGGAACGGTTCGACGGCGAGGTGCCGGCCACGATGGACGAGCTGGTCACGCTGCCCGGAGTGGGTCGCAAGACCGCCAACGTCATCTTGGGGAACGCCTTCGATATCCCCGGCATCACCGTCGACACGCACTTCGGGCGGTTGGTGCGGCGGTGGCGCTGGACCGCCGAAGAGGACCCGGTCAAGGTGGAGCGTGCGGTCGGCGAACTGATCGAACGTAAAGAGTGGACCCTGTTGAGTCACCGGGTGATCTTTCACGGTCGCCGGGTGTGCCACGCCCGCAAGCCCGCCTGCGGTGTCTGCGTGCTGGCCAAGGACTGCCCCTCGTTCGGCCTCGGTCCCACCGAACCACTGCTCGCCGCGCCCCTCGTGCAGGGACCCGAAACCGAGCACCTGCTGGCCCTGGCCGGGCTGTAAGGCCGGGGCCGGGGACTTTGACCGGGCGAACGCGCTGGACCATCGCGATCCTGGCGGTGGTGGTGGCGCTGGTGGTGGCGCTGTTCGCGCAGTTGCGCGACAACCGCGACAGTTCGGGGGCCAGCCAGAGCGGGTTTGGCAACCCGACCTCGGCGCAGCGTGAGCATCGCGACGCCGACACCCCGGCGGCACTGGCAGAGCCCCGGCGGCGAGCGGACCTGCCACTATGTCCCGCTGGGGGTCCCGTCGGGGCCGGCCCCGGCCCTGCGGCGTTGCGCGGTGTGATGGTGGAATGCGCGGCGGACGGATCCGCCGTCGACGTGGCCCGTGCGCTGGCCGGACGCCGGGTGGTCATCGATTTGTGGGCGTATTGGTGCGCGCCGTGCATGGCCGAACTGCCCGCGATGGCCGAATATCAACGACGGGTCGGGTCTGAAGTGACGGTGGTGACGGTGCACCAAGACGAGAACGAGACGGCCGCGTTGCTGCGGCTGGCGGATCTCGGCGTCCGGCTGCCGACCCTGCAAGACGGCCGCCGTCAGGTCGCGGCGGCGCTGCGGGTCGCGAATGTCATGCCCGCGACGGTGGTGCTGCGCGCGGACGGTAGCGTGGCCCAAACTCTGCCGCGGGCTTTCGGCAGTGCCGACGAAATCGCGGCCGCAGTCGGAAACGACGCGGGATGAGGGCGGGATGAGGGCGGACGCCGGGCAGTTGGACCAGGAGGGAGGCGCCGGTGAGTGCTGCGTTTTCCCTGACGCCTGACCTCGGCCCGACGTGGCTGCGTCCGCTGGTCGACAACATCGGTGAAATACCCGACGCGTACCGGCGGCGGCTGCCGGCGGACGTGCTGGCGATGGTGACCGCCGCGCGGGCCGCGTCGTCGGTGGCTCAGAATCTGAAAGGGCTGGGCGGTGGCGGTCGCGACGCCGCCGTGTTGGTGCTGTTCTCGGGTCCGGAATCGGGGCCTGCAGACGGCACGCTTCCCGACGATGTCGACCTGCTGCTGACCGTGACGGGCGTCGTCACTGCGTCACCACGCGGGTCAAGCGGCGTTCCCCGGGGGCGCGTCAGATCCCACCGACGACGGGCCGGTCGGTACCGCCCTGCGCGAAGCTCAGGAAGAAACCGGAGTCGATGTCGCCCGGCTACGTCCACTGGCCACCCTGGAGCGGACGTTCATAGCGCCGTCCCGGTTCCATGTCGTCCCGGTGCTGGCCTACTCGCCCGATCCGGGGCCGGTGGCCGTCGTCAACGAGGCCGAAACCGCGATTGTGGCGCGAGTTCCGTTGCGAGCCTTCATCAATCCGGCCAATCGGCTGACGGTGTACCGCGGCGCGCTCGGCCGCCGCTGGGCCGGGCCGGCGTTCCTGTTGAACGAGATGCTGGTTTGGGGATTCACTGGCCAGGTGATCTCCGCCATCCTCGACGTCGCCGAGTGGGCCCAGCCGTGGGACACCAGCGACGTGCGTGAGCTGGACGAGGCCATGGTGCTGGTCGGCGACCAGGGTGGCCCGCGATGAATTCGATGACCCCATCACAGTGGCTGGATATCGCCGTGCTGGCGGTTGCGTTCATCGCGGCGATCTCGGGCTGGCGTTCGGGCGCTTTGGGCTCGGTGCTGTCGTTTGCGGGTGTGCTGCTCGGCGCGATCGCCGGTGTCCTGCTGGCGCCGCACATCGTCAGCCACATCGCGGCGCCGCGCGCCAAATTGTTCGCCGCGCTGTTCTTGATCCTGGCGTTGGTCGTGGTCGGTGAAGTCGCCGGTGTGGTGCTGGGTCGGGCGGTGCGCGGCGCGATTCGCAACCTGCAGATTCGGGTGATCGACTCGGTCATCGGGGTCGTTGTGCAGCTCCTTGTGGTGCTGACCGCGGCCTGGCTGCTGGCGACGCCGCTGACCCAGTCGAAGGACCAGCCCGAGCTGGCGGCCGCGGTCCGGGGTTCGCGGGTGCTCGCTGAGGTCAACGACGTGGCGCCGAGCTGGCTGAAAACGGTGCCCAAGCGGCTGTCCGCGCTGTTGAACACCTCCGGGCTGCCTGCGGTGCTGGAGCCGTTCAGCCGCACCCCGGTCATTCCGGTCGCCTCACCGGACCCGGCGCTGGCCAACAACCCGGTGATCGCGGCCGTGCAACCCAGCGTGGTCAAGGTGCGCAGCCTGGCGCCCAGTTGCCAGAAGGTGTTGGAGGGCAGCGGATTCGTGATATCGCCCGATCGGGTGATGACGAACGCGCACGTGGTGGCCGGATCCAGCAGCGTGCAGGTGTACGCCAGCGGCAAGCCCTTCGACGCCACCGTGGTGTCCTATGACTCGTCGGTCGACATCGCCATTCTGGCCGTCCCGAACCTGCCGCCGGGTCCGTTGTCGTTCGCTGAGGATCAGGCGAAAACCGGCCTGGACGTGGTCGTGCTGGGCTATCCCGGCGGCGGCAACTTCACCGCCACCCCGGCCAGGATTCGCGAGGCCATCAAACTCAGCGGCCCGGACATCTACCGGGACCCGCAGCCGGTGACCCGCGATGTGTACACGATCAGAGCCAATGTCGAGCAAGGTAATTCGGGTGGGCCCCTGATCGACATGAACGGTCATGTGCTGGGCGTGGTGTTCGGCGCGGCCGTCGACGACCCGGAAACCGGCTTCGTGTTGACGGCCGGCGAGGTGGCCGGTCAGCTAGCCAGGATCGGCGACACCCAACGGGTGGCTACCGGGGTGTGCGTCAGCTGAACCGGGAGGCGTGCACCTGCTCGAGAAATCGCATCAGGTGCCGGTTGATTTCGTCGGGCGCCTCTTCGTGGCTGAAATGCCCAACGCCGGCGACGGATAGGTAGCGCCCGTGCGGTGCGTAGCGGTGGGTGCGCTCGACCGGGGCGGCCAGCACGTACGGATCGGCGTCGCCGCGCACGTGCAGCAGCGGCACACTGAGTTGCCGGGTCATCGATCGCAGGAATCGGTGACCCTCGTCGCGCAACTGGCTGCGCACCGCCCAGCGCTGGTATTCGAGTGCGCAGTGCGCGGCCCCGGGAATCTGGAACGCCGTGCGCAGGTAGCCGATGGTATGGGAGAAGTCTTCGGAAGCAACCCATTTGGCGGAGCTACGACTGCGGACCAGGTGCTCGATCTCGGCTGCGTTATGCCGGGTGAGCACGTGCTCCGGCCACAGGGGCAACTGGTAGCGCAACAACGTCGGCAGCAGGGCGCGGCTCTGGTCGCGCCGCGTCAGCGTGGATCGCCGGAGCGCGGCCGGATGCGGTGAGCTGATCAACGCGACTGCGCGCACCAACCGGGAATGCAGCAGCGCGGTGGTCCAGCAGGCCAGGCCGCCGTCGGCGTGGCCGACCAGCGTCGCCGAGGGGTGGCCGAGGGCCCGGATGAGCCCGGCCGTGTCGCCGGCCAGCGTCCAGCCGTCGTAGCCGCGCGGTGGTTTGTCGGTGCCGCCGTAGCCGCGCAGATCGACAGCGACCACCCGGGCCCCGGTCAGTCCGCGTAACTGATGGCGCCACGACCACCAGAACGAGCCGAACCCGTGCAGCAACATGACCAAGGGCCGCGCGGTCGCCGGCTCCCCGGGGGGCCCGGCATCCGCGACATCCGTCACCGCCTCGACGACATGGAAGCGAATGCCGTTGGCGTGCACGTCCAAATGGCGCCATGGCCCGGCGATGCGGGTCATCGACGGGTCGGGTGCCGGCATCTACCAGCCCGAGGGATCGGTGGAGGTCTTGCCGTCGGCCTCGATTGCCTTGGGCGCCAGGGTCCGGTCGTGGCCGGGCGTGAACGCGGTGCGGGCTTCCTTCACGGATTCGATGGTCTGCCGTGGTCCGCGGATGCGGCGCACTTTCAGGAAACCGAACAGGGCCAACAGGGCCCCGACCACGACCATGATGGCGAACACGATGAGGAATGCCGCCCAGCGCCACAACCAGTTGTCGAGCAGTTCGGCCAGGAAAAAGAAGAAGAAGAAGGTCGAGTAGAACAGCACCACCAGTGCGGCGATGAAGAAAACGCTGCCGGTCAGGCCTTTCTTGACATCGCGGGTGATCTCGGCGCGGGCCAGTTCGACCTCCGCGCGCACCAGTGTCGACATCTGAGCTGTGGCGTCTTTGATCAGATCGCCGATCGACGGCTCTGCGGGCCCAGCGTGCGGATCGGCCAACGGAATCGTGGTCAGCGTGTTGGGCACACCGTTCTTGCGATCAACCTTGCTCACAGACGGTCCTCTCGATTCGACTTGCCGGGTTTATGTTGCCATGCGCTGCCCAACCCGACGAGGTCAGCCGAATACCGCGCTTGGTCAGGCTCTAGACTTGCGCTCTGCTTTCCGATGTTCGGATGCTCGACCTATGACAGGGGTACCGAAGTGATGTCTGCGCATCGGGGCTTTGCCGCGGCGGTAGTGGCCGTGCTACTGGCGTTCGTGGGATTACCCGCGCATGTCGCGACCGCCGACGATCGGCTTCCGATGGGCGGCGGCACGCCCATCGTCGTCAACGGGAACACGATGTGCACCCTGACCACCATCGGCTCCGACAAGTTCGGGGACCTGATCGGCTTCACCTCCGCACACTGCGGGGGCCCGGGCTTACAGGTGGTCGCCGAGGGTGCCGAAGGGCACGGCGTTGTGGGCACCATGGTCGCCGGCAACGACAACCTCGACTACGCGGTGATCAAATTCGATCCGGCCAAGGTGGCGCCGGTGGCCAACCTCAACGGCTTCGCGATCAACGGCATCGGCCCGGACCCGGCGTTCGGCCAGATCGCCTGCAAGCAGGGCCGCTCGACCGGCAACTCGTGCGGTGTCACCTGGGGGCCGGGGCAGGATCCCGGCACCATAGTGATGCAGGTGTGCGGCGGGCCGGGCGACTCCGGGGCGCCGGTGACCGTCGACAATCTGCTGGTCGGCATGATCCACGGCGCGTTCAGTGACAACCTGCCCAGCTGCATCACCAAATACATCCCGCTGCACACCCCGGCGGTGGTGATGTCGATCAACGCGATCCTGGCCGACATCAATGCGAAGAATCGGCCGGGTTCGGATTTCGTCCCGCAACCGGCCTGAGCTAGCTCGCACTCACGCCGAGCGTGACGCCACAGTCACTGTCGCCGTCGAGCGTGACGCTGGCATCACGCTCGAGCCGGCGGTGCGAGCTACTTGGCGGCCTGGATCGCGTCGAACACGCCGGGATCGAGCAGCGTCGACGTGTCACCCAACTCCCGCTTCTCGGCGATGTCACGAAGCAGCCTGCGCATGATCTTGCCGCTGCGGGTCTTCGGCAGCTCGGGCACCACGTGGATCTCACGCGGCTTGGCGATGGGCGAGATCTCGTGGGCCACCTGAGCGCGCAACTCCGGGATGGTCCCGTCGTGCGCCTCGTAGCTGGTGCACATCACGACGAACGCGCAGATGGCCTGACCGGTGGTGTCGTCGGTAACCCCGACGACGGCGGCCTCGGCGACCCCGCTGTGGCCGACGAGCGCGGACTCGACTTCGGCGGTGGAGATCCGGTGCCCGGACACGTTCATCACGTCGTCGATGCGGCCGAGCACCCAGATCGCGCCGTCGGGGTCGAAGCGGGCGCCGTCGCCGGCGAAGTAGTAGCCCTGCTCGGCGAACTTGGACCAATAGGTGTTGCGGTACCGCTCCGGGTCACCCCAGATGCCGCGCAACATCGACGGCCACGGCTGGTCCAGCACCAGGTAGCCGGTGACGTTCTTGGCGTTGTCGGGGTCGGGCTGCAGCAGGTCGCCGTGGTCGTCGACGATCTTGGCCGAGATCCCCGGCAGCGGCGTCATCGCCGAACCGGGTTTGGCGGCGGCGATCCCCGGCAGCGGCGAGATCATCGCCGAGCCGGTCTCGGTCTGCCACCAGGTGTCCACCACCGGAAGGCCGTCCGCGCCGAACACCTCGCGGTACCAGCGCCAGGCCTCGGGGTTGATCGGCTCGCCCACCGACCCCAGCAGCCGCAGGCTGGACAGGTCGTGCGCGTCGGGAATCTCCCGGCCCCACTTCATGAACGTCCGGATCAGCGTGGGAGCTGTGTAATAGATTGTGACACCATATCTTTCGATGATCTGGAAGTGCCGGTGCTCGTCCGGGGTGTTCGGTGTGCCCTCGTAGAGCACCTCGGTGATGCCGTTGGAAAGCGGGCCGTAGACGCCGTAGGTGTGCCCGGTGACCCAGCCGATATCGGCGGTGCACCAGAACACGTCGCTTTCCGGCTTCACGTCGAAAATGGTGTGGACGGTGTACGAGGTCTGGGTGAGGTAGCCGCCGGTGGTGTGCATGATGCCCTTGGGCGTGCCGGTGGTGCCCGACGTGTACAGCAGGAACAACGGGTGCTCGGAGTCGAACGGCTCCGGGGTGTGTTCGGGTGAGGCCGAGTCGACGACGTCCTGCCACCACACGTCGCGTTCGTCGTTCCATGAGACGTCAATTCCCGTGCGCCGCACCACAAGAACGTGCTCGATGGGGCTGGCGCCCGCCGCTGGTCGCCTCGTCGGCGGCGTCCTTGAGCGGGGCGGGCTTGCCGTGACGGAACTGCCCGTCGGCGGTGATCAGCAGCTTGGTCTGGGCGTCGTCGATCCGGGCGCGCAACGCCGTCGCGGTGAAACCGCCGAACACCACGCTGTGCATGACTCCCAGTCGGGCACACGCCAGCATGGCGATCACGGCCTCAGGGATCAGCGGCATGTAGATGGCGACGCGGTCGCCGGCCACCAGGCCCAGGCCGGTGAGCGCGTTGGCCGCCTTGCACACCTGCGTCTGCAGGTCGGAATACGTCAGGCTGCGGCGGTCGTCGGCGGGCTCGCCCTCCCAGTGAATGGCGACGCGATCCCCGAGGCCGGCCTCGACGTGGCGATCCACGCAGTTGTAGGCGACATTGAGCTTGCCGCCCACGAACCACTTGGCGAACGGCGCTTCCGACCAGTCCAGGACCTCGGTGAACGGCGTCGCCCAGGACAGCCGGTCGGCCTGCTTGGCCCAGAATGCGAGCCGGTCTTCTGCTGCCTCGTGGTACAGCTCAGGGCGGGCGTTCGCCTGTTCGGCGAACTGTGCCGACGGCGGATACGAGGACGGGATTTCGTGCGTGGTCTCGGTCACGGGTGTGAGCCTAATCGTGCGACGACGCGGTCGGCAGGGCCGTGGTTGCTCCTATGGGCTGTCGGTGGCTTCGGTGATCGGATGCACCTGCAGCTGGCAGGCGTCGATGGTGGCCGGAACCGTGAACGTTCGTTGAACGAAAGGCAAGTTCACGCTCAGGTCGGTGTAGCTGGGGCACGGGTTGCCACTGCCGTCTACGGCCATGCCCTCCACGATGGCCTGCGCTTGCTGCGATATCGACAGAGTGACCGTCTGCGGAGTGCTGACGCCCGCCGGCAAGCCACCCAGGTATCCGCGCGGCGTGGGCTGCGCCTGAATGGGTGGCCCGCCCGCGTCGGTCTCGACCATGGGGTAGCCGCTGAGCGTGCATGGTTCTCCACCGATCAGGCTGAAGATCAGGCTCAGGGCGCGGTGGCCCACCGCGCCCTGAGTCGGCGAACTGCTGACGGCGATCTCCTCCCCCCAGCACGGCGTCGGTTCGTCGGTCGTGTCAGGTGGCTCGGCCGACGCCGGTGGGCTCAGCAAGATGGCGGCGACGGTGGCGCGCCAGGGCAATGCTGGCGAGGCGCAGGTGAAGTCCGGGCACCCGATGATTATCCGGCAGTGGCCAGGCGCGCGACCACGGCGATCGCACCGATGGCCAACAGCACCGCGCCGATGGCGATGAGTCTGGTGCCCGACGGTGCGCCTTGGCGCGGAGTTGCGCGGTATTCCGGACGAATGTGCGGCTGCGGACGACTGCGTGAGCGCTGCCTGAGGCCGATGATCAACAAGATCCATCCCACCGTGGGAACGACGAGCGCCGCCGACAGATACGCCCGTCTGAAGAGACGCCATTCTGCGCGGCGAGATGGGTGACGGTCATCAGCGTGAGTCTAGGTGCTGCGGGCCCGGCACGACCCATTGCGGCCGACCGACTAGGCATTGCCGTCGAACTCAGCCAGCAGGGCGGCGAGTTGGTCTCGGCCATTGGCGCCCGATCGTTGCGACGCGCGATAGAGGTGTCCTTCCACAGTCCGGATGGACATGCTCATCTCCTCTGCGATCCGGCGGTTGGACCAGCCCTGGGCCACCAGGGCAATGATCTCCCGCTCCCGCGAGGTCAGCGGAAGTGGTTGGCGCGCTTCACGAATTGCCGGGCTCACCGCACCGCCGCACGATGCCGCGAGCCGCTGCGCCCGACCCGTCGCGGTTATCGCGGAGCCACGCAAACCGTGCCGTCGGTACGTCACCGCGGCATGCGCCGATGCGTCTGCCGCGGCGAATAAGTCGCCCATCTCCTCGAATCGCTCTGACGCCGAACGCAATTGGTCACCATCGCCGGCGGCCAGTCCGTGCGCGAACGCGGCCGCTCACGCCCACCCGAGGCCCGCCCACCGACTCGGCGAGCTGTGCGAGTCGCTGCCGCCGTTGTCGGTCACCAAAGTGCGTCGCCGCCTGCAGGCTGAACACCTCCCTGCGCCGGCTGACCATGTGCGCGTGCGTAGTCGGCCGCGCGATGGGCGATGCGGACGGCGTCACTGCGTGCCCCGCGATTGGCCGCCACCCAGGCCTGGGCCAGCATGCGATCCGGCTCGAGCACCAGGTGTGCGGAATACCTACTGCCGTAGGCGCCTTCGGCGTGTGCGGCGGCGCTGTTCGGTCTCTCCGAGCTTGGCCAGCGTCTCCACCTGGTAGATGGCGAATCTCCCGCGCAGCGGCGCCGACGTGACGCCGAGCGAAAGGACACGTGCCGCATAGTCGAGACGTTCGCGCGCGAGCTCTAGCCTGCCACTGCCCAGCCAGGCGATCGCGGCGATACCCGCACCGATAGCCCCGATAGCGCCGGGTGCGTCGGCATACTGCTCGGCGGCCTCTTGGGCCATCGCGAGCGCGTCAGCCGTCAAGCCGGCCAGTAGCAGGGCCTTGACGTGGAACTCGGCCAGTCCATGGCCCAGGTAGGCCGCCTCGATCGAGTTCCGCGGCGATGTCGTACCCGATCCTGGGCTGCCGATGTGATCTCCGAAACCAGGCCGAGATCTCCCGCGGCGATCGTCTTGCCCCAGGCCAGTTCCAGCGCGACGAAATCGCCGAGGTCCGCCTCGTCCACCTGCGCGGCCACGGCCAGGGCTTGTGCCGGCCGGGCCTGCGCCGCAAGGTGCAACACTCGTAGCACCCGGCCTGCGTTCGACACAACGGGATTGGGCCCTGCCATCGCCTCGTCGACCAGGGTCGCCGCGTCCTCGGGTCGCTGCAACGGACTCCACAGGTTGCTGATCTTCAACGCGGTCGCGTATGCCAGTTCGTGGTCTTCAAGCCGGCCGGGATCCAGGGCGTCGAGCAGAAGCTGTGACTCCTCGGCGCGGTTCTGCAATCCCAGCGACTGGGCCCGCAACAGGGTGACGCGCGGTCGGGCCGCCCGCATCACTGCACGCCCCGGCAAGGCGCTCGGCCAAGCCCAGATCCAAGCGCGAGAAGGCGATTTGGGCAGCCCGAGCGAGCAACTGCGGCTGCGGCGCCAGATCAGATTCCAGCGACATGGTCCCGGCCCGCAGCGCGCCGGTATCGTCAAGGTCGTCGAGCGCGACCATCGCCGCCACGATGCGCGCGCGCAACCGTCTCAACCGCACCGGTCCCGCCCGGTCGCGTCGCACCTCCCCGTAGAGCGGATGACCGATCCGGACCGTCGCGCGATGACGGATGAGGCGTGATGTCGATCAGGCCCCGGCGCTCGGCGGACTCGATCGCGGCGCTGTCGCACCAACGTCGACAGCAGGCCGAGATCCAACGGCTCAGCGACGGCCACCATGTCGACCACGTCGAGCACCTCCCCAGGCACCGCACCGACCTGCGTGTCGATCAGGTCGATCAGGGTCGACGACACTTCGAGGTCGCCCGCCCAGTTCCATACGCCGGTCTCGGTCGCGAGCCGTTGTGCGGCGACCTCCTGGTCGATCAGATGGCGCAGCTGCAGCACGTTGCCCTGGGTGAACTCCCACAGCCTGCGCGCACAGTCGGGGTCGAGGTCCCCGCCCAGCGCCCCCGCCAAGAGCAGATCGGACTCGCCCCGGGACAGCGGCTGAAGCTGTAGCAATCGAACGTGTCCGTCTTTCCACACCGTCGTGACCGCATCGGGTGCCGGCTCACCGGAGCGGACTCGTCGCGACCACGGTCGCCAGTCGTCGAGTCACCAACTGGTGCAACAGGAATGCGGAGACATCGTCCAACTGATGGGCGTCGTCGACCACGACCACGACACGTTTGCCGCGTGTTGTCGAAGTGAGTCCGTCGATCGCCGTGCTCACCGCGTGTAATGCGCTGCCCTGGTGCGGATCAGCCCATTCGGCGAAGGCGCCCAGCGGAATCGACTTGCCGCTCGAGGTTCCCGAAGCGAACCGAACGGTCGCGCCTGCCTCAGCGGCCAATCGCATCGCTTCCCGGGCCAGCCGGCTCTTACCGATACCCGCCGGTCCGACTATCGCGACGCCCGCGTATTCGCTTCTCGGACTGCAGGACTCGGTAACCAGACGCAGTTCTTCGTCGCGGCCGGTGAGCGGCCAGGACCTCGACACCGAACGGAGCCTAGTTCCGGGTGCGATCGGCGGTCAACAATTCCTCCGGATGACGGCCAGCTTCGCCTGCGCAAGCAACAGTAGCGTCGAAACCGCCTCGCGCTCCAGGCCAAGCCGCTCGGCGATTTCGGCGTCGGTACATCGTTCGTCACGCAACCGCAGGGCCGCCGCGTAGACCTCGGGCAGCTGATCGAATGCCGCTTTCTCGTCTTGCAGGTCTTTTCCGAGATCACTGTCCATACCTCAACGCTGCCGCAGCCGCCGGAACGCAAGTGGGGTAGTTCTATACCCCATCGCTGGACACTCCACGGGACCACACTGGGGCGGCTACCGTAACGAGGAGGAGTGTCGATGACTGCAATTGCGGACACAAGTGCGATATCGGATCTACCGCTGGCACCGGCGAACCCGCTGCCGTACCGGCAACGGCTCGCGGACGCACGCGATGCGACCGTCGGCGTCCAACGGCTGTGCGCGGCCGGCGGCCCGGTAACGCAGGGTGACGCTGGGCCCGAAATCGCTGACGCCCACATTGGTCTACGTCTCGTCGCCGCAAGGCGCGCGCGACGTGCTGGCGCGTCGCGACGGTGGCACCGATCGAGCCGCGCTCCCGGTCATGAAGGAGCTGCGGTACGTGGTGGGGGCGAACCTGCTGAACCTCGACCACGAACACTGGGTGCCCCGTCGGCGCGCGATGCAGCCGATCTTCTCCAAACACAACGTCGCCCAGTTCAGCGCCCACATCGTCGATGCGACAGAAGACCTTTCGCGGCAATGGCGGGCGGGCACCGAGGTCGACCTTGCCGCGGACACCCGTGCGCTGACCATGCGTGCCTTGAGCCGGTCGATGCTCGGACGCGACCTCGGTGCCGAGGGCCAGTCAGTGGGGGCCGCCATGCACGCCGCCTTTATGTGGGCCGCGCACCGCTCCACGGCCCCGGCGCGGGTCCCTGCCTGGGTGCCGACGCCCGCGCAGCGACGCGCTCACCGCGGCAGCGCGCTGCTGCACGGCTACGCAGCAGAGGTCCTCAAGACCTGCCGGGCAAACCCCGACCACGATGCTCCGATCGTGCAGGCGCTGATCGCGGCCCGCGATCCGGACACCGGAGAAGCATTGTCCGACAACGACATTTGCGACGAGCTGACGATTTTCCTGTTCGGTGGCCATGACACGCTGACCATGTTGCTGACCAGCGCGCTGTGGATGCTGGGCAGGCACCCTGAGGCGCAGCGCCGCGTGGCTGACGAGGCCGGCCGCATGGGTGAGCGCGCGCTGACCGCAACGGATGTGCCCAGTCTGGGGTACACGGTGCAGGTCCTGCACGAAGCCCTGCGCCTCTATCCGCCGGGGCCCGCGGTGCCGCGCCTGGTGTGCCGGGACATCGAGGTCGACGGCTACCGTCTCGAGGCCGGTACGTTCGCGATGGTGGCCGCCTACGTCATGCACCGCGACCCGGCGCTGTGGCACGACCCGCTGCGTTTCGACCCCGACCGGTTCCGCCCGGAGCTGGCCGACGGTATCGACCGCTGGCAGTACCTGCCGTTCGGCGGCGGGCCCCACCGGTGCATGGGCGATCACTTCGCCATGCTCGAGGCGACGTTGGCGCTGGCGACGGTCGTCCGGGACGTCGAGTTCACCGCGCTGCGCGACGAGTTTCCCGTCACCACGACCTTGACCATGATGCCGTCGGGACCCGTACCGATGCGTGTCCGTCGCCGTCGGACCTGACGGGGGCCCCTAAGGTCGCTGTCATGCGTCGGATGCGGGCCGCGTGCGCCTGGTTGGCCGCCGGGCTGCTGGCTATTGCGCCGCTGGCCGGCTGCGGCGGCGGTGTGCTCAGCCCCGACGTGGTGATGGTCAACGGTGGGGAACCGCCGAACCCGTTGATTCCGACCGGCACCAACGACAGCCTGGGCGGGCGGATCCTCGATCGGCTGTTCGCCGGCTTGGTGTCCTACGATGCCGCCGGCAAACCCACGCCGGAGGTGGCACAGTCGATCGAGACCACCGACAACGTCAACTACCGGATATCTCTCAAACCGGGCTGGAAGTTCACTGACGGCTCGCCGGTAACGGCCCACTCGTTCGTCGACTCGTGGAACTACGGGGCCCTGAGCACCAATGCTCAACTGCAGCAGGACTTTTTCAGCCCGATCGACGGATTCGATGACGTCGCCGGTGCGCCGGGTGCCGGAAAGCCGACCACCATGTCCGGGTTGCAGGTGGTCAACGATCTGGAATTCACCGTGCGGCTCAAGGCGCCGACCGTCGACTTCACCTTGCGGCTGGGTCATAGTGCGTTCTATCCGTTGCCGGACATAGCATTTCGGGACATGGCTTCCTACGGACAGCATCCGGTCGGCAACGGCCCGTACGAATTGGCGGACAGTGCCGACGGACCGGCCTGGGAACACAACGTCAGGATCGACTTGAAACCCAACCCGGACTACCGGGGCAACCGCAAACCCCACAACAAGGGCCTGCGGTTCGAGTTCTACGCGAACCTGGATACTGCCTATGCCGATCTGCTGTCGGGCAATCTCGATGTCCTCGACACGATTCCGTCGAGCGCGTTGACGATCTATAAGCGCGACCTGGGCGGCAACGCCGTCAGCGGACCCGTCGCGGTGAGCCAGTCGCTCGATACGCCGTTGCGGCTACCGCATTTCGGTGGGGAGGAGGGTCGGCTGCGCCGGTTGGCGTTGTCGGCGGCCATCAACCGTCCGCAGATCTGTCAGCAGATCTTCAACGGGACCCGCAGCCCGGCGCGCGATTTCACCGCCCGGTCACTGCCGGGCTTCGACCCGAACATTCCCGGTAACGACGCACTGGACTTCAACCCCGAACGGGCCCGGCAACTCTGGGCGCAGGCCAACGCGATCTCGCCGTGGGGTGGGCGCTACGCCATCGCCTACAACGCCGACAGCGGACATCAGGAGTGGGTGGACGCCGTGGCCAACAGCATCAAGAACGTGCTGGGCATCGATGCCATGGGCGCGCCGCAACCCACCTTCGCGGGGTTCCGTACCCAGATCACCAACCGCACCATCGACACCGCGTTCCGGGCCGGCTGGATCGGCGACTATCCGTCGATGATCGAGTTCCTCGCCCCGTTGTACGCCACTGGAGCGGGATCCAATGACGTCGGGTATTCCAGCCGGGAGTTCGACGCCGCGCTGGCGGCCGCCGAGGCCGCCCCCAGCCTGCATGAGGCGGACTTGCTGGCCAACGTCGCACAGCGAATCCTGTTGCGCGACATGCCTGCTGTGCCGCTGTGGTACTACATCAGTGTGGTCGGATGGTCGTCGCACGTCAGCAATGTCACGGTCACCTGGAACGGCATGCCGGACTACGAGAACATCGTCAAGGCCTGAGATGGGTTGGTATATCGCGCGCCGGATCGCCGTCATGGTGCCGGTTTTCCTCGGCGCCACCCTGTTGATCTACGGGATGGTCTTCCTGCTGCCCGGTGACCCGCTGGCCGCGATCGCCGGGGACCGGCCGTTGAGTCCCGCGGTGGTCGCGGCGCTGCGTTCGCGTTACCACCTCGACGAGCCGTTCCTGCTGCAGTACCTGCGCTATCTCGGCGGCATCCTGCACGGTGACCTCGGCCGTGCGTATTCCGGACTGCCGGTGAGTGCCGTTCTGGCACATGCATTTCCGGTGACCATCAGGCTGGCGCTGATCGCGTTGGTGGTGGAGGCGGTACTGGGGATCGGCTGCGGGGTGATCGCCGGCCTGCGCCAAGGCGGAGTATTCGATGCCACGGTGCTGATCACCGGCCTCGTCATCATCGCGATCCCCATCTTCGTGCTGGGCTTTCTGGCGCAGTTCCTGTTCGGGGTCAGGTTGGGCATCGCACCGGTCACGGTGGGCGAGCGCGCGACGTTCGCGCGGCTGCTGCTGCCCGGGATTGTGTTGGGCGCGGTGTCTTTCGCCTACGTGGTGCGGTTGACCCGCTCCGCGGTGGCCGCCAACGCGCACGCCGACTATGTGCGCACCGCCACCGCCAAGGGGTTGTCGCGACCGCGGGTGGTGACCGTGCACATCCTGCGCAACTCGCTGATCCCGGTGGTGACCTTCCTGGGTGCGGATCTGGGCGCGCTGATGGGCGGAGCCATTGTGACCGAAGGCATTTTCAACATCCACGGCGTCGGCGGCGTGCTGTACCAGGCGGTCACCAGACAGGAGGCGCCGACGGTGGTGTCGATTGTGACGGTGCTGGTGCTGATCTATCTGATCACGAATTTGCTGGTGGACCTGCTGTATGCCGCCCTGGACCCGCGGATCCGCTATGGCTGAGCACACTGGCTTCTGGGCCGAGACCTGGCGCAAGCTGCACCGGCGCCCGAAGTTCATCGTCGCCGCCGCGCTGATCCTGCTCGTTCTTGTCGTCGCGGCGTTTCCCGCTGTGTTCGCCACCGGCGATCCCGGCTATGCCGATCCGAGCCAAAGCCTGGTCGGGCCGTCGGCGGCGCATTGGTTCGGTACCGACCTGCAGGGCCACGACATCTACACCCGCACCGTCTACGGGGCACGGGCCTCGGTCGCCGTCGGGCTCGGGGCCACGCTGCTGGTTTTCGTCGTCGGCGGGGCGCTGGGCGCGCTGGCCGGTTTCTACGGCGGCTGGGCCGACGCGATGGTCTCCCGCATCACCGATGTCTTCTTCGGATTACCGCTACTGCTGGCCGCCATCGTGCTCATGCAGGTGCTGCACCATCGCACGGTGTGGACGGTGATCGCCATCCTGGCGTTGTTCGGCTGGCCCCAAGTGGCCCGGATCGCCCGCGGCGCGGTGCTCGAGGTACGCGGCAGCGACTATGTACTGGCGGCTAAAGCGCTGGGAATGAGTCGTTTTCAAATACTGCTCCGGCATGCACTGCCGAACGCGCTGGGGCCGGTGATCGCGGTGGCCACCATCACCCTGGGCATCTTCATCGTCACCGAGGCCACGCTGTCCTACCTCGGCGTGGGACTGCCCACCTCGGTGGTGTCCTGGGGTGGCGACATCAACCTCGCGCAGACCCGGCTGCGCGCGGGATCACCGATCCTGTTCTATCCGGCCGGTGCGCTGGCGATTACGGTGCTGGCCTTCATGATGATGGGCGACGCGTTGCGCGACGCTCTGGATCCGGCATCGCGGGCATGGCGCGCATGAGCCGCACTGGCGACGATGCAGAGCGAAGCGATGAGGAGGAGCGGTGCGAATGAACACCGCAGAATCGCCACTCTTGTCGGTCGAGGGCCTGGAAGTCAGGTTCGGTCGCGGTACGCCGGTGGTGTGCGGCGTCGATCTGAGCGTGCACCGAGGTCAGACCGTCGCCGTCGTCGGTGAATCGGGATCGGGGAAATCCACCACGGCCGCCGCGATCCTCGGGTTGCTTGCACCCGGTGGACGGATTACCGCCGGGCGCATCGTGTTCGACGGCCGCGACATCGGCTCGCAGGACCAGCGACAGTTGCGGTCGATCAGAGGCCGCGAAATCGGGTACGTGCCGCAAGACCCGATGACCAACCTGAACCCGGTCTGGAAGGTCGGCTTCCAGATCCGGGAAGCGTTGCGCGCCAACACCGATGGTCGCGACGCCCGACAGCGCGCGGTGGAGTTGCTCGCCCAGGCCGGCATGCCGGATCCGGCAAAGCAAGCCGGACGTTATCCGCATCAGCTCTCCGGCGGCATGTGTCAACGCGCGCTGATCGCGATCGGGCTGGCGGGCCGCCCGCGGCTGTTGATCGCCGACGAGCCGACGTCGGCGCTGGATGTCACCGTGCAGCGGCAGGTGCTCGACCATTTGCAGCGCCTCACCGACGAACTGGGTACCGCGCTGCTGCTGATCACCCACGATCTGGCGCTGGCCGCCGAACGCGCCGAGGCCGTCGTGGTCATGCATCGCGGAGCGGTGGTGGAATCCGGTGCAGCACAGTCGATCCTGCGGGATCCACAACATGAGTACACGCGCCGGCTGGTGGCCGCGGCGCCGTCGCTGACCGCGCGGGAGAGACGGCCCGCCCGGAACGCCGATGGGTCCGATGATGTCGTCGTCGCCTCCGAGCTGACCAAGGTCTACCGGGAGTCGCGTGGCACGCCTTGGGGGCGGGCTTTGCGACGCACGGAATTCCGCGCCGTCGACGGAGTGTCGTTTCGGCTGCGACGGGGGAGCACCCTGGCGATCGTGGGGGAGTCGGGCTCGGGCAAGTCGACGCTGGCGCGAATGGTGCTCGGTCTGCTGCAACCCACGTCGGGCACGGTGGTCTTCGACGGTACCGACGACGTCGGCGCACTGGACCGCAAGAAGGCGTTCGCCTTTCGCCGTCGCGTGCAGCCGGTGTTCCAGAACCCTTACAGCAGCTTGGATCCCATGTACTCGGTGTTTCGCGCCATCGAGGAACCGTTGCGGATTCACCGGGTCGGCGACCGCGAGCAGCGCAAGGCGGCGGTGCGTGAGTTGCTCGACCAGGTCGCGCTGCCCTCGGAGGTGTTGACCCGGCTGCCCCGTGAGCTGTCCGGCGGTCAGCGGCAACGCGTCGCCATCGCCCGGGCGTTGGCACTGCGACCCGAGGTACTGGTGTGCGACGAGGCGGTCTCGGCACTCGATGTGCTGGTGCAGTCGCAGATCCTGCAGTTGCTGGCAGATCTGCAGGCCCGGCTGGGCCTGACGTATCTGTTCATCAGCCATGATCTGGCGGTGATCCGCCAAATCGCCGACGACGTGCTGGTGATGCGCGCCGGCCGGGTGGTGGAGCGCGCCGCCACCGAAGACGTTTTCACCCGGCCCCAGCACGAGTACACCCGCCAATTGCTGCAGGCCATCCCCGGGGCGTCTGCAGCTTCCGGCTAGGCATCGGGATGGGTGTGTCCTACTCGTGCGAGTCGCATGCGCGCGATCTTGGCTCACACCGCGAAAGATTATCCGGCCGACTGCATCGAGACTGCGGTGGCGACGCCGATCCTGCGTACAGATCGCGTTTGGGCGCTCAGACGCGCGCTGAGCGCAGTCTCGGCGCGATTAGAAATACGTCGCCCGGCTAGGTTGACAAACTGTGACAGCTGACCCGCTGGCTCCGCTGATGGAGCTGCCTGGTGTCGCCGAGGCCAGCGACCGGGCCCGCGACGCGCTGGGCCGGGTGCACCGGCACAAGGCCAACCTGCGCGGCTGGCCCCTGACCGCGGCCGAGGCGTCGCTGCGGGCGGCGCGAGCCTCTTCGGTGCTCGACGGCGGCCCGGTGCGACTGGAAGACGTTTCGGATGCCGCCGGGGTCAGCGATCCGGTGTTCGGTGGCGCGCTGCGCGTGGCACAGGAGCTGGAAGGCGGCGGGGGACCACTGATCGGCGTGTGGCGGCGGGCGCCGTTGCAGGCGCTGGCTCGCCTGCACATGCTGGCAGCCGCCGACCAGGTCGACGCCGATCGGCTGGGCCGCCCGCGCACCGACGCCGAGGTGGGGCCGCGGCTGGAGCTGCTCGCCGACGTGGTGACGGGTCCCACGGGCGCGTCTGCGCCGGTGGTTGCCGCGGTGGCACATGGCGAACTGTTGACGCTCAAACCATTCGGCAGTGCCGACGGCGTGGTGGCCCGTGCGGTGGCGCGGTTGGTGACTATCGCCACCGGTCTGGATCCGCACGGACTGGGCGTGCCTGAAGTGATCTGGATGCGTCAGCCCGCGCAATACCGTGCTGCCGCAAATGGATTCGCCGATGGCACGCCCGACGGTGTGGCGCGGTGGCTGGTGCTGTGCTGCCGTGCGATGCAAGCCGGCGCGCAAGAGGCTCTGTCGATCGCCGAGACGGTAGCTGGAAGTTCCAGGAAATAGCCGGGCAATCGCACGGGGCAATAATTGTTCCGCACAATGTAAAGCGGGCGACGACCGAAAGCTTCGATCGCCGCCCGCCAACACGGTCCTCGGGTACCAAGCGTGCATTTCTGGGGCTGCGTGGGTGGCCTCGGCGCTTTTGCGACGCTTCCGGCTGCGACCCCACCCAAAGGGCCGTCGTTGCCGTCCGCTCTTCGCAATTACGCAGGCCCGCAACACTTCTGCCATTATCGCGGCTATGACTCCGCGTGGGTGCCGGGAACCGTGCTGGGTGCCCGATTCGGGAGATCGAACCTTCTCTTCCGGATCGACCTAGGCCTTATCAGGCTGCCGTGTTTCCTTTGTACTACTAGACCCTTAGCACAGCAAGGCCTAAAACTGCGAAAGTTGCGAAGAGACACCGTATTGCACGTGCGTCACGTTTGCTAGAACGCAAAGCGGCGCAGCAGCGAATAAGTGACCGCTCCGGCGGCCAGCGCGCTGACACCCACCGCGGCGGTGGTGGCGATCGCCGCACCCGACGGGGCCGGGATGCGGTCGCGCAACGACACCGGCCGGGAGAACGACAACACTGGCCATCCCCGTTCGAGGGCCTCCTTGCGCAACCCACGGTCGGGGTTGACCACCGAGGGATGTCCGACCTCCTCGAGCATCGGCAGGTCGGTGATCGAGTCGGAATAGGCGTAGCAGTGTTCCAGCGGATAGCCCTCACGGGCGGCCAATTCGCGGATCGCCTGGACTTTGCCCTCGCCGTAGCAATAGAAAGCGACCTCGCCGGTGTACTTGCCGTCCGCCACGACCATGCGGGTCGCCATCGCGTGGGTGGCGCCGAGCGCGCGGGCGATCGGCGCGACGATCTCTTCCCCGGACGCCGAGACCACCACGACGTCGCGGCCACACAGCTTGTGGCCGGCGATCAGGTCGGCGGCTTCGGCGAACACCAGCGGGGTGACGATGTCATGCAGCGTTTCGTTGACGATCGACCGCACTTGCGCCGCGTCCCAGCCGGTGCACATGTTCGTCATATGGGCGCGCATCCGGTCCATCTGGTCATGGTCGGCACCGGACAGCAGAAATATGAACTGCGCGTAGCTCGACTTGAGCACGGCGCGACGGTTGAGCAGTCCTTGCGCGAAGAAGGGTTTGCTGAACGCCAGCGTGCTGGACTTGGCGATGATGGTCTTGTCCAGGTCGAAAAACGCTGCGGTGCGGGCGTGCGGAGCGGTGCCTGCACTTGGTTGCGGCGAGGTTTGCTGCTGCGCGGCCGAGTCGGAGACGGTCACCGATTCAGCATAGGGCGACGGTCCAACTGCGCCACGCGGTTGTACCCAAACTGGCTGGGTGAGGACATTTTCTGACAACTTGTCAAACGCATTTACACGGGTCAGCTGTACTTTCGTGCGCTTTTGCTTACAACTGATACTTGCGTGGATGCTGACTAGCATGTGTATAGTAAGCATTACTCGGCCTTGAGCCGAGGGTGTATCAGCCCGACCCCCCGGGGCTGATACACGACGACCCTCGCCTCCTCCCCCCCTGGCGGGGGTCGTCCCTTATCTAGGGTAAAAATCTCCCGCCTCTTGGCACCGACGATGCTGAGCCTTGCCTCACATGGCGTTGCGGGAAGTTCACCTCCGAGCACGGCCTCAGTGCATTGTGCACAGTTGCGTCCCTATCCACAGATCGGACTTTGGGACTGGTGTCTCATAGTCACGGCCCCGCACGGTGGGTAGATGACTGCTGCTGGCCGCTCGGGTGTCCTGGCGCTGCTGACCGATCCGGAATTACGCGACGAGCTTGACCGGGTCGCCGCAGCCGTCGGTGTCCGGGTGGTTCATGCCGGCGGCGGCTCCCCGGTGACCAGGAAGACGTGGGCAGCCGCGGCGGCTGTGGTGCTCGACCCCGCAGCGGCGGATCGATGTGGGCAGGACGCGCTGCCCCGCCGTGCCCATGTCAGCGTGCTGACCGGAACCGCAGAGGGCCAAGCCGCAATACAGACATGGGCGGCAGCCGTCACCGTCGGCGCCCAGCACGTGCTGCGGATGCCTGAACAAGAGCGTGAACTCATCCGTGAGTTGGCCGAGGCGTCTGAGTCGGCACGGACGGCCCGGGAAGACAGGCTGGGCCAGATGGTCGCCGTCATCGGCGGATGCGGCGGCGCGGGCGCTTCGTCGTTTGCGGTCGCCGTGGCTCAGGCCGCCGGCGACACGCTGCTGCTGGACCTCGATCCGTGGGGCGGCGGCATCGACCTGCTGGTGGGCGGCGAAACCGTGCCCGGGCTGCGATGGCCCGACTTGGCGCTGCAGGGCGGCCGGCTGAGCTGGTCGGCGGTGCGCGATGCCCTGCCGCGACACCGGGGCGTCAGCCTGCTCTCCGGCACGCGGCGGGGCTACGAGCTCGACGCCGGGCCGGTGGGCGCGGTCGTTGACGCGGGGCGCCGCGGGGGAGTCACCGTGGTGTGCGATCTGCCCCGTCGGCTCACCGAGGCCACCGAAACCGCTTTGGATACCGCCGATCTCGTTGTCCTGGTCAGCCCGTGTGACGTGCGGGCGTGCGCGGCCAGCGCCACGGTGGCTCCGGTGCTGGCCGGCCTCAACCCCAACCTCGGGCTGGTCGTACGCGGACCCTCGCCCGGGGGACTACGGGCGGGCGAGGTCGCCGATATCGTCGGCATGCCGCTGCTGGCGGCCATGAAGGCCCAGCCGCGGCTGACCGAGCAGGTCGAGCACGGTGGTCTGCGACTGCGGCGGCGTTCCGCGCTGACGATCGCGGCCCGCCGGGTCCTCGACGTGTTGAACGGCAGGGCCGCATGACCGGCTCACTGATCGAACGGGTCCGTGAGCGGCTGGCCGCCGAATCGGGGTCCCCGCTGAAGCCCAACGTGGTGGCCGCCGCCATCCGGGCCGAGTCCGGGGGGATTCTCGGTGACACCGAGGTGCTGGCAAATCTTCGGGTGCTGCAGACCGAGTTAACCGGGGCGGGCGTCCTCGAACCGCTGCTTTGTGCGCAGGGCACGACTGACGTACTGGTCACAGCACCCGACGGGGTATGGATAGACGATGGAAACGGTTTGCGGCGCAGCCATATTCGGTTTGCCGACGAGGCCGCTGTGCGGCGCTTGGCACAGCGGCTGGCGCTGGCCGCGGGCCGGCGTCTCGATGATGCGCAACCTTGGGTGGACGGCCAGCTGACCGGCGTCGGCGCCGGCGGCTTCACCGTCCGGCTGCACGCCGTGTTACCGCCCGTGGCGGCCGACGGCACCTGCCTCTCGCTGCGCGTGCTCCGCCCCGCCACCCAGGATCTGGCCGCCCTGAGCGCGGCCGGTGCGATCGTGCCGCAGGCCGCCGCGCTGGTTGCCGACATCATCGCCGCCCGGCTGGCGTTCCTGGTGTGCGGCGGCACCGGCGCCGGAAAGACGACATTGTTGGCGGCGATGTTGGGTGCCGTTCCGCCGGCCGAACGGATCGTGTGCGTCGAGGATGCCGCCGAACTGGCGCCGCCACATCCGCATCTGGTCAAGCTCGTCGCGCGGTGCGCAAACGTCGAAGGCGTCGGCGAGGTGACGGTGCGCCAACTCGTCCGGCAGGCACTGCGGATGCGGCCCGACCGGATCGTGGTCGGCGAGGTCAGGGGAGCCGAAGTGGTGGACCTGCTGGCGGCGCTGAACACGGGCCACGAGGGCGGCGCGGGCACCGTGCATGCCAACAACCCGGGCGAGGTGCCCGCGCGGCTGGAGGCGCTCGGTGCGCTTGGCGGCCTGGACCGCGCGGCGCTGCACAGTCAGCTGGCGGCGGCGGTCCAAGTGCTGCTGCATGTCGCGCGCGATCGGGCCGGCCGTCGCCGGCTGGCCGAGATCGCCGTGCTGCGCCAATCTGACAGCGGCCGAGTCCAGGCGCTCACCGCGTGGCACGCGGACCGCGGGATGACCGACGATGCGGCCGAGCTGCGACGTTTGCTGGCAAGCCGGATACCGGCATGAACGGTTCGCTGCTCGCCGCGGTGTTTCTGTCGCTCGCGCTCGTCATTCTGTCGTCGTCACCACGGCGCCGCCTCAAGCCTGCGGCGGTCAGCTCGTGGCGTGTCGGCGCACGGTGGGCTGGTCGCCTTGCCGCGGGTGTCGGGGTGGGCTTCGTGGTGCTGCTGCCGCTGACCACCGCTTTGGCCGCTGCGGTGGTGGGGTCGACGGCGTGCTTGCGTTACCGTCGGCGCCGTCGCAGCCGGCGCGGCCTCCAAGAGGGGCGGGAGCTGGAAGCGGCCCTGGACGTGCTGGTCGGTGAACTGCGCGTGGGCGCCCATCCGGTGCACGCATTCAGCGTCGCCGCCGACGAGACCAGTGGCCCGGTTGCCGGGTGTCTGCGCGGCGTGGCGGCGAGGGCACGATTGGGTGCTGACGTCGCGGCCGGCCTGCGCGCGGCGGCCCGTTCGTCGAACCTGCCTGCGCACTGGGACCGACTCGCGGTGTGCTGGCAGCTGGCGATCGACCACGGGCTGGCGATATCCACCCTGATGCGTGCCGCGCAACGCGATATTGCCGAGCGGCAACGGTTTTCGGCACGCGTGATGTCGGGAATGGCCGGTGCCCGCGCGACCGCGGCGATACTGGCCGGCCTGCCGGTGTTCGGCGTGCTGCTCGGGCAGCTGATCGGGGCGCGACCGCTGAGTTTTCTGTTGAACGGCCGCGCGGGTGGATGGCTGCTGGTGGTGGGCTTGACCCTCGGCTGCATTGGGTTGTTGTGGTCGGACCGGATCACCGAGCGGTTGACGCTATGAACCTGACGGCGTTGTTGCTGGGGCTGGCGTTGTGGATCGGGCCGGGCCCGGCGCTGGTAAGGGCGCGTGCGGGCATCGCATCTCGCGCGCATCGGTTGCGGCGTGAGTCGTTTCGCGGACCGGACCCGCTTGCCGTCGCGTCCAGCCTGGACGTGCTCGCGGTGTGTTTGGCGGCGGGCATGGCGGTGCCGACCGCCGCGGCCGCAACGGCCAAGTCGTCCCCGCCGCGGTTGGCGCGCGTGTTGTGTCGGGCGGCCGACTTGCTCGCATTGGGTGCCGAACCCAGCGTCGCCTGGTCCAGCCCGCGTGATCTGCCAGCCGGGTCGGTCGACGCACAGGTCGATGCGCTGCTGCGGATGGCACGGCGTTCGGCGTCCTCGGGTGCGGCGCTCGCCGACGGCGTGGCCGAACTGGCGACCCAAGCTCGGCAGGAGGCCGGGCATGCGGCTGCCGCGGCTGCCGAGCGGGCAGGGGTGTTGATCGCCGGTCCGCTTGGGCTGTGTTTCCTGCCGGCGTTCGTGTGCCTGGGCATCGTTCCGGTGGTGGCCGGGCTGGCCGGTCAGGTGTTGCAATCGGGTCTGTTATGAGAAGGGAATATATTGGTGGTCAACATATTTCGCGCGTTTGCGACGCGCATGGCGGTGCTGGCATCCGACGAGTCAGGCATGTCGACGGTCGAGTATGCCATCGGGACTATCGCGGCGGCGGCGTTCGGCGCGATCCTGTACACGGTCGTCACCGGCGACTCCATCGTGTCGGCGCTGAACCACATCATCGGCCGCGCGCTCACCACCAAGGTTTAGGTTCGAGTGCCGGTGGCAGCACTGTTGAGGCAGCCCTGGCGATCGCCACCCTGGTGGTGGTGCTGGTGCTGTGCCTGGCGGGTATCACCGCGGTGTCGATGCAGGTGCGTTGCGTGGACGCGGCCCGCGAAGCCGCTCGACTGGCCGCGCGCGGTGACGAACGCTCAGCGGTCGACGTCGCCGGTCATATTGCGCCGGCTGGGGCGCAGGTCCGGGTCCATCGGGACGGCGAATTCGTCGTCGCCACGGTGGTCGCGCATTCAAACCTGTTGCCCGCGTTGGATATTAGCGCTCGGGCGGTGTCCGCGGCGGAGCCCCGATGATCGCGGCTCGGCGACCGTGCTCGCCGCCGCGATGGTCGCGGTGCTGCTCTTCGTCACCGCCGCGGGCGCCTGGCTGGGTTCGGCTGTGCTGGCGCGTCATCGTGCGCAGGCCGCCGCCGATCTGGCCGCGTTGGCCGGTGCCGCGCGGCTACCGAATGGGGTCGCGGTGGCCTGCGCGCGGGCGACGTCGGTGGCGCGTGAGATGCGAGTCGGCGGCGCCCGATGCGAGGTGGAGGACCTTGACGTCGTGGTCACCGTCGAGGTGCCCGCTGCGTTCGGTACGGCTCGGGCCGCCGCCCGCGCGGGGCCCGCGGCCTAAGGCAACCCGATGATCCCGTCCAGGCCGAGCAGCAATCCGCCGGCGCCGCCGGTGCCGGGGCCCAGGGTGCCGGGGGAGCCAACCCCGCCGTTGCCGCCGTTGCCGCCGTTGCCGCCATCGCCGATCAGCCGGGCATCGCCGCCGTGACCGCCGCGACCGCCGGCCGGAGCCGTCCCGCCGGCGCCGGCGTCCCCACCGTTGCCGATCAGCCCGGCGGTGCCGCCGTTGCCGCCGAAGCCTCCGGAGACTTGGCTCATCCCGCCGCTGCCGCCGGCGCCACCGCCGCCGAACAAGAATCCCGCATTGCCTCCGGTTCCGCCGGTTCCGCCCATCATGCCGCCGAACCCGCCCGCGCCGCCGGCACCGCCGTCGCCGAACACCCCGCCGGTGCCGCCGGCCCCTCCCATGCCGGCATTGGTAAGCCCGAACCCGCCGACGCCGCCGTCACCACCGACGCCGAACAGCTTGGCGGACCCGCCCGCGCCGCCGGCGCCGCCGTTGCCGGGGTTGGCGGTTCCGCCGGCGCCGCCGTGCCCGCCGTTGCCGATCACCGCGGCGTCACCGCCCGCGCCGCCCGCCCCGCCCTGGAAACCGGCGGAGCCGCCGGTGCCCCCGTCACCGGCGGCGCCCGCCAACAAGCCGGCGCTGCCGCCGGCCCCGCCGCTGCCCCCGGCGCCGCTGGCGCCCCCGACGCCGCCGACGCCGCCGACACCGCCGTTGCCGAACATCCCGCCGCTGCCGCCGGCCCCGCCGGACCCGCCGTTCGTGCTGCCTTGCCCGCCGCTGCCGCCGGCGCCGCCGGTGCCGAACAGTCCTGCCGCGCCTCCCGGCCCGCCGGCGCCTCCGTCGCCCTTGAAGCCGAGGCCGCCGGCACCGCCGGCACCGCCGTTGGCGAAGAGACCGCCCGCGCCGCCGGCCCCGCCGGCCCCGCCGTCTGTGTTGCCCACCCCGCCGACACCGCCGATGCCGCCGGCACCGAACAGGCCGCCCGCCCCACCGTTACCCCCGCGACCGCCGTTGCCGATGCCGCCCTGCGATATCGACCCGCCTTGGCCGCCTGCGCCGCCGTTGCCGAACAGCCCGGCAGCACCGCCATTTCCGCCTGGTCCACCGCCGGGTGTGCCGGCCCCGCCGGCGCCGCCGTTACCGAACAAGAGCCCACCGGGCGCGCCGTCGTGTCCAGTCCCGGCAGCCCCGTTGGCGCCGTTGCCGATCAATGGGCGACCCAGCAGGAACTCGGTGGGCCCATTCACCACCTGGAGCACCTGCTGCTCAACCGTCTGCAAAGGATTCGCCATAGCCGCGGCGCTGGCGGCGTCGGTGCTCGCATACGCGCTGGCGCCCGCCTTCAACGCCTGCACAAACCGGTTGTGAAACACCGCGGCCTGGGCGCTGACCGCCTGGTGCGCCTGGGCGTACGACTCGAACATCGCCGTGAGGGCCGCTGACACTTCGTCGGCGCCGGCTGCGATCAATCCTGTCGTGCGAGCGGCCGCCGCCGCGTTGGCCGCGGCGATCGTCGAACCGATTTCCGACAGGTCCGACGCCGCCGCTGTCAACAGTTCCGGTGTGGAGATCACAAACGACATCTGCTGCCTCCCGGGTTGCTTGATATCCGAACGGGTTACGGCAACCCGTTGATCCCGTCCTGGCCGAGCAGCAGCCCGCCGGTGCCGCCGGTGCCGGCCTTGCCCGGAGGCGTGCCGGTCCCGCCGTTTCCGCCGTTCCCGCCGTCACCGATCAGCACGGCGTTCCCCCCGTTACCGGCGGTGCCGCCAGTGCCGGTACCCGCCCCGCCGGCGCCGCCGTCACCGCCGTCGCCGTTCAGCCCGGCCTTGCCGCCGGCGCCACCGGCGCCACCGGTGGTGTTCGGGTCGCCGCCACCCGCACCTCCGGCGCCGCCCGCGCCGCCGGAGCCGTTGAGGAGACCGGCGTTGCCGCCGGTGCCCCCAGCCCCGCCGGTCGAGTTGACCAGGCCCCCGCCACCGTTGCCGCCCGCCCCGCCGGAGCCGAAGAGGAAGCCGCCGTTGCCACCGGTCCCGCCGACTCCGCCGGTGCCATTGTTGACGCCCCCGCCGCCGCCGCCGGCGCCACCGGCGGCCCCAAGGCCGAGCGCTCCCGCGTTGCCACCGTGTCCGCCGGTCCCGCCGGCGGCGAGGCTGAACCCGCCGACGCCGCCGTTGCCGCCCGCGCCGAACAGCCCGCCGTTGCCGCCGGCCCCGCCGGTTCCGCCATTGCTGGTGTTGAAGCCGCCGGCTCCGCCGTCGCCCCCGGCGCCGAACAGCCCGCCGCTGCCGCCGGCGCCGCCGGCCCCGCCGATGCCGCCGAATCCGCCGTACCCGCCGGCCCCGCCGCTGGCGAACAGTCCGCCCGTACCGCCGGCCCCACCGGCGCCGCCGGTACCGGGGCCGCCGCCGGCCCCACCGGTTCCGGCGGCGCCGAACAGGACGCCCGCATTGCCGCCGCGTCCGGCGGCGCCCCCAGTGAAGGGGCCCGGGGTGCCGGCCGGAGCCACCGCCGTACCGCCGGCCCCGCCGCTCCCGCCGGAGCCGATCAGGAGGGCCGATCCGCCGGCGCCGCCGGCGCCCCCGGTAGTGACACCCGTTCCACCGGTGCCGCCGGTCCCGCCGGAGCCGAACAGGATTCCACCGGCACCGCCGTTTCCGCCGGTCCCGCCGGTGGTGCCGGCCGCGCCGGATCCCCCGATCCCGCCGTTGCCGAACAGCCAGCCGCCGTCTCCGCCGGCCGCCCCGGTCCCCGGGGCGCCGTTGGCGCCGTTGCCGATCAGCGGGCGACCGGTCAGCGCCTCGGCGGGTGCGTTGATCGCGTTGAGCGCCTGTTGCTGCATGGTGTGCATGGGCGTGCCGGCGGGAGCGTTGAAGCCGTCGAGACCCAGCAGTTGGCCGCCGATGCCGCCGGCGCCGGCCTTGCCTGCGGTGGTGCCGGTTCCGCCGTTGCCGCCGTTGCCGCCGTCACCGATCATCACCGCGTTGCCGCCGGCCCCTCCGGTGCCGCCGGCCTTCCCGCCGGCGCCGCCGCTACCACCGTTGCCGCCGTCGCCGATCATCCCGGCCGTGCCGCCGGCGCCGCCGTTACCGCCGGCAGTGGTTCCACCCAGGCCACCGGTACCGCCTGCACCGCCCGAGCCGTTGAGCGTGCCGGCATTGCCACCGGCGCCGCCCTTCCCGCCGTTCATCGCGCCGAACCCGCCGGCGCCACCCGCACCGCCGTCGCCGAAGAGCATGCCTGCGTTGCCGCCGGCCCCGCCGGCCCCGCCGACGCCGCCGGGGGTGACGCCCTCCCCGCCGATGCCGCCGGCGCCGCCGGCGGCTCCCAGGCTGAGCGTGCCGGCGTTGCCACCCGTCCCGCCAACCCCACCGGCGGTTGCGCCATGCCCGCCGGAGCCGCCGGTGCCGCCGGCGCCGAACATGCCGCCGGCACCGCCGGACCCCCCGGCCCCGCCGGCGGTGCCGATGCTGCTTCCGCCGGCCCCGCCGGTGCCGCCCGGTCCGAACATGCCGCCGGCTCCGCCGGCCCCGCCGGCCCCGCCGTCGCCGAAGCTGAACCCGCCGACCCCGCCGGCCCCGCCGCTGGAGAACATCCCGCCGGTACCACCGGCGCCTCCGGTCCCGCCGGTTGCGGTCAGGCTTCCGGTGGACCCACCCGCGCCGCCGATCCCGGCTGCGCCGAAGAGCGTGCCTGCGTTGCCGCCGGCCCCGCCGGCCCCGCCGGTCCCGGCGACCGAATTCCCGCCGGCCCCGCCAGTGCCGCCGGCGCCGAACATCCCGCCGGCCCCGCCGTGACCACCGGCCCCACCGGTACCTGTCGTGCCCGCCCCACCGGCCCCGCCGGCCCCGCCGAGGCCGATCAGGCCGGCCGCCCCGCCGGACCCACCGGCCCCACCGTTGGTACCGGCGACGCCGGGTCCGCCGGCGCCGCCGTTGCCTATCAACCACCCGCCGGGTGTCCCGTTTTGGCCCGGCGCCCCGTTGGTGCCGTTACCGATCAGCGGACGCCCGGTCGCCGCCTGCACTTGACCGTTGATCCCGTCGAGCACGCCCTGCAGCGGTGACACGTTTGCCGCCTCTGCGGCCGAGTACCTCCCCCCGCCCGCGCTCAACGCCTGCGTGAATTGCTGATGAAACAGAGCCGCCTCGGCGCTGAGGGCCTGGTACGCCTGGGCGTGCCCGGAGAACAGAGCCGCGATGGCCGCCGACACTTCATCCTCAGCGGCTGCCAAGATTCCGGCGGTCGGGGCGACCGCCGCAGCATTGGCGGCGTTCAACGCCGATCCGATGCTTTCCAAGTCCGTTGCGGCCGCCGCCAGCATCTCGGGGCCCACCATCACAAACGACATCGCTGTCCTCCCGGTCGTCATCGAGAACCGAATGGGCATGCGACGAACCGCCACCCCCACCCTCGGCCCATTTGGAATTGAGTTGAGGATGCGGCGCGATGCGGGCAAGAACTTCAGTCATAGGACGTAGATCCCGCGCTGTGGGGGTCGTAATTCACCCGGGGGCGGTGTACTAGGCAGGTATTTCGTGCTACGGGGGCATGGGCGGGAGCATGGGATGTAAAGGGGTCGTGCGCCTACGTCCACTGCCCGGCAAAGCCGGGCAGTGGACGTAGGTTGATGCGGCCGGGCCGCGGGCTGCTAGCGCCCGGTGTTCCCGTCCGCGCCGAGCAGCTGCCCGGCAGTGCCGCCGGTGCCGGGCGTGCCGGGCGGCGTGCCAGTACCGCCGTTGCCGCCGTTCCCGCCGTCGCCGATCACGACGGCGTTGCCGCCGTTCCCGCCGTTGCCGCCGGTACCGCCATTGCCGAGCCCGCCGGCGCCGCCGTCACCGCCGTCGCCGATCAGCCCGGCCTTGCCGCCGGCCCCGCCAGCGCCACCCCTGGTTAGCGCGCTGATGTCCGCATTTCCTCCGGCGCCTCCGGCGCCGCCGGAGCCGTTGAGCATGCCGGCGTCGCCGCCGGCGCCGCCGGCCCCGGCGCTGGACCCGCCGCCGCCGCCCATGCCGCCGGCGCCGCCGTCGCCGAAGAACATGCCGCCGTTGCCGCCGGTGCCGCCTGCCCCGCCGGTGCCGACGCCGGCGTTGTTCCCGCCGGCGCCGCCGGTCCCGCCCGTGGCACCGAGGCTCAGCATGCCGGCGTTGCCGCCGTGCCCGCCGGTGCCGGCGGTGGTCTGGCCGAATCCGCCGGTGCCGCCGTTGCCGCCGCCGCCAAACAGCCCGCCGTTGCCGCCGGCCCCGCCGGCGCCGCTGCTGCCGTTGGGGTTGCTGAAACCGCCAGCCCCGCCGTCCCCGCCGTGGAGGCGCGCCGATCGCGTTGACCGCCTGTTGCTGCGCCGTGTGCAGTCGGGTCTGGTGCTGGCGGGCGCGTTCCGAAGCCGTCAGACCCAACAGTTGGCCGCCGCTGCCGCCGGCGCCGGCCTTGCCGGCGTCGCGCCGAGGGCGCCGTTACCGCCGTTACCGCCGTCGCCGATCAGCATGCCGCGTGCCGCCGGCCCCGCCCGCGCCGCCGGTGCTGCCGGCGGCGGCCTCGCCGGCACCTCCGCTACCGCCGTTCCGCCGGACCCGAACAGCCCGCCGTTGCCGCCGGCGCCGCCGGCCCCGCCGTGCCGGTCGTCGCCGCGCCGCCGTCCGCCGCCGGCCCCGCCGCTGCCGGCCGTCCGGGGTGATGCTTCCGCCGCCGGCGCCGCGGCTGAGCGTGCCGGCCGTTGCCGCCGGTCCCGCCTGATCCCGCCGCTGCCTGACGGCGCCGTGCCCGCCGCTGCCGCCGTTGCCGCCGGCGCCGATAATCCCGCCGGTCCCGACCGTGATGTCGGGTCGAGCGCCTGGCCAGGGCGCGTCCTCGACGAGGATCACCTGCGCCGCATGGCGCCGCGCGGCTACGCCAACGCCGTGCGTTCCCGTCCGCGCCGAGCAGTAGCCCGCCGGTGCCGCCGGTGCCGGCCTTGCCCGCGGCCGCGCCAGTCCCGCCATTACCGCCGTTACCGCCATCGCCGATCAGCACGGCGTTGCCGCCGGTCCCGCCGGCACCGCCGGTGGTGCCTGTCGCCGGCCTCGCCGGCGCCGCCGTCGCCGCCGTCGCCGATCAGCCCGGCCTTCCCGCTAGCCCCGCCGGCGCCGCCCGGTGGTGCCGCCGGCCCCGCCGGCGCCACCGTCACCGCCGGAGCCGTTGAGGATGCCGGCGTTTCCGCCGGCCCCGCCCGAGCCGCCGGTGGCGAGGCCGAACCCGCCGGTCCCGCCGGCGCCGCCGGCGCCGAACAGCAAACCGCCGGTGCCGCCGGCCCCGCCGGTCCCGCCGGTGGTGACGTTTGCCGCCGCGTGCCGCCGCGCCGCCGGCCCGAGCTGAGCATGCCGGCGTTGCCGCCGGCCCCGCCGGCCCCGCCGTGCCGGTGCTCGATGCCGTGTCCGCCGGCGCCGCCGGTGCCGCCGCCGCCGAACAGCCCGCCGGTGCCGCCGGCCCCGCCGGCCCCGCCCTTGCCGGCCTGCCGACCCCGCCGGCCCCGCCGGCGCCGCCGGCGCCGAACAGCCCGCCGGCCCCGCCGGCCCCGGCCGGTCCCGCCTGTGGCGCCGAACCCGCCGGCCCGCCGCCTCGCCGGGTGTGAACGCCCCCGGAACACGGCGCCGTCGCCCGCCGATCCCGGCGGCACCGGCTAGCATGCCGGCGTTGCCGCCCGCCCCGCCGGTTCCGCCGGTGGCGGTGCTCGGTGCCCTTCCGCCGGCTCCGCCGGTTCCGCCGGAGCCGAACAGTCCGCCGTTGCCGCCGGCCCCGCCCGTCCCTCCGTTGCCGGTCGTCGCGGCGCCGCCTCCGCCGCCGGCGCCGCCGGCGCCGAACAGCCCTCCGCCTGCCCCGCCGTGTCCGCCGGTGCCGCCGGTGGCGCCGGCCGCTCCGGACCCGCCGATCCCGCCGTTGCCGAACAAGAGGCCGCCGTCCCCGCCGGCCGTCCCCGTCCCGGCGGCGCCGTTGGCGCCGTTACCGATCAGCGGATGTCCGGTAAGTGCCTGGACGGGCGCGTTTATCGCGTTGACCACCTGTTGCTGCATGGTGTGCAGCGGTGAGGTGCTCGCCGGAGCGTTGAAGCCGTCCAGACCCAGCAGTTGACCGCTGATGCCGCCGGTGCCGGTCGTGCCCCGGGTCGCGCCGAGGCCACCGTTGCCGCCGTTACCGCCGTCGCCGATCAGCATGCCGTTGCCGCCGGCACCGCCCGCGCCGCCGGTGCTGCCTGCGGCGGCCTCGCCGGCGCCTCCGCTGCCGCCGTTACCGCCGTTCCCGATCAGCCCGGACTTGCCGCCAGCGCCGCCGGCGCCGCCCAGAGTGGTTCCGCCGTCGCCGCCGGCGCCACCCGCGCCGCCAGAGCCGTTGAGCAGGCCGGCGTTGCCGCCGACCCCGCCCTTGCCGCCGTTCGTGGGGCCGAACCCGCCGTTGCCGCCGGCGCCGCCTTCGCCGAAGAGCAGGCCGGCGTTGCCGCCGGCACCGCCGGCCCCGCCGTTTCCGGTTGCCGGGGTGATGCTTTCGCCGCCCGTGCCGCCGGCGCCGCCGGCTCCGAGGCTGAGCATGCCGGCGTTGCCGCCGGTCCCGCCGGTCCCACCGCTGACTGAGCCGTGTCCGCCGCTGCCGCCGTTGCCGCCGGCGCCGAACGTCCCGCCGGTCCCGCCGTCCCCACCGATCCCGCCGGTGCCGCCCTCGCTGGTTCCGCCGGCCCCGCCGGCCCCGCCGGGGCTGAATATTCCGCCTGCCCCGCCGGCTCCGCCGGTGCCGGCGGTCCCGCCCTCGGTGGCTCCGCCGACCCCGCCGGCCGCGCCGCTGGAGAAGAGGCCGCCGGCGCCGCCGGTGCCGCCGGCCCCGCCGGCTGCGGTGACGCTGCTTGTGAGCCCGCCGGCGCCGCCGGTCCCGGCCGCGCCGTAGAGCATGCCGGCGTTGCCGCCGGCCCCCCCGGCCCCGCCGGCTCCGGCCGAGTTCCCGCCGGCGCCGCCGACCCCGCCGGAGCCGAACAGCCCGGCGGCCCCCCCGTGGCCGCCGGACCCACCGGTGCCCACCACGGAAGATCCGCCGGCCCCGCCGGCCCCGCCGTTGCCGATCAGCCCGGCGACCCCGCCGGCCCCGCCGGCCCCGCCAGTGGCGCCGTTGGTGCCGGATCCGCCGGCGCCACCGTTGCCGATCAACCACCCGCCGGCCGTCCCACTTTGCCCCGTCCCCGCGGCGCCGTTGGTGCCGTTGCCGATCAGCGGGCGCCCGGTCGCCGCCTGGATGGGTGCGTTGATCCCGTTGAGCACGCTTTGCAGTGGGGACACGTTGGCCGCCTCTGCGGAGGCAAACATCGTCCCGCTGGCGCTCATCGCCCGCGTGAACTGCTGATGAAACAGCGCCGCCTCGGCGCTGAGGGCCTGATACGCCTCGGCGTGCCCGGAGAAGAGCGCAGCGATCGCCTCCGACACTTCATCGGCGGCGGCGGGCAGCAACCCGGTAGTCCGGGCGGCCGCCGTTGCATTGGCCACTTCTAGCGCCGACCCGATGCTCTGCACATCCGTTGCGGCCGCCGCCAGCATTTCGGGGTTCACTGTTAAAAACGACATCGCTGTTCTCCTGGTCCTTGTTGGGCGCTCGATGGGTGGTACGTCGAGTCACCCCACCGGCCAAACGTTGTTTGGAATTAACCCGAGGATGCGGGTTCGAACAGCCGGAGTACGTCGGTCAGAAGACGTAGATGCCGCGCGACCGGGGTCGTACATTCGCGCGTGCAGGTGTACTAGTCATATTTGGCTATGAGGTGCGCGGTCGGCTACGACAAGCCGTTGTTCCCGTCCAGGCCGACCAGCGCGCCACCGGTGCCGGGCCCGCCGGCCGTGCCCACGGCCGCCCCGTACCGCCGTTGCCGCGGCCGCCAGCATCTCGGGGCCACCACCATAAACGACATCGCCATTCCTCCCGCTTGTCATCGAGCAATCGGTTGGAGATACGACACGTGGTTACACCGGCCCGAGTGCTTATTTGGAATCAGTCCAAGATGATGTGGGGTTGCGCAGGCCAAGAACGTCGGTCATGTGACGTATATCCGGCACGGTCAGGGGTCGTAGATCCTGCCGGTGCGGGGTGTGCAGCCCGCTCGAGATTTCGACGTGGCCGGCACCGACTCGGCGACGGCCTTCCGGATCGCCGGCGCGACTAGGGCGACCGCGGCACAGCAACCGCGCTGCTCAGGGACGGGTTCGTCAGCTGGTGCCCGAGAGCCCATGCGGGTCGCGCGCCCGGCTGCTGCACGAGCAGCCAGTCGTAGCTAAGCGGGCACTTCGCTGAACGCGACGGGCTTGGTGGACAAGTGGAGACGTCCCGACAGCAAACCGGCCGCGAGCACAGCGGGCTACTGCACCAAGCCGGTATTCCCGTCCGCGCCGAGCAGCTGTCCGCCCGTGCCGCCCGTGCCGGCCTTGCCGCGCGGTATTGCCAGTCCCGCCGTTACCGCCGTTGCCGCCGTCGCCAATCAGCAGGCGCTGCCGCCCGCACCGCCATTACCGCCGGTACCGGTCGTCGCCCGCCGGCCCCGCCGGCGCCGCCGTCACCGCCGTTGTCCGCCGACCGCGCCGGCTTTGCCGCCGGTGCCGCCGTTGCCGCCGGTGCCCGCGCCATTGGCGTTGGTGCCGGTGCCGCCGGCGCCGCCGGCGCCGCCGGAGCCGAAGAGCGGCCGGCGTTGCCGCCGGCGCCGCCGGCGCCGCCGGTCGGTGGTGCTACCAGCCGGCGCCGCCGTGCCGCCGATGCCGCCGGCGCCGCCGGAGCCGAAGAGCAAGCCGCCGTTGCCGCCGGCCCCGCCGGCCCCGCCGGTCAGGAGTCCTGTCCCGCCGGAGCCGCCGGCGCCGCCGGAGGGACCGGCGGCGAGCATGCCAGCGTTGCCGCCGGCCCCGCCGGCCCCGCCGGTGAGGTCGCCGAGCCCGCCGGCGCCGCCGGTGCCGCCGGCGCCGAAGAGCCCGCCGGTCCCGCCGGCCCCGCCGGCCCCACCGGTGGCGTCGGCGCCGAATCCGCCGGCCCCGCCGGTCCCGCCGGTGGCGAACAGCCCGCCGGGCCCGCCGGCCCCGCCGGCGCCGCCGGAGCCGAACCCGCCGTACCCGCCTTCCCCGCCGTTGGCGAACAGCCCGCCGGCCCCGCCGGCGCCGCCGTTCCCGGAGGCGCCGACACCGGCCCCGGCCCCGCCGTTGCCGGCGGCGCCGAAGATGAAGCCTGCGTTGCCGCCGGCCCCGCCGTTCCCCCCAGCGGTGGTGCCGCGCCCGCCGGCCCCGCCGGCGCCGCCGGCACCGATCAGCAAGGCCGCCCCGCCGATGCCGCCGGCCCCGCCGGCGCCGGCCGATCCGGCCCCGCCGGCCCCGCCGACGCCGCCGGCCCCGAACAAGGTCCCGCCGGCCCCGCCGGCCCCGCCGGGCCGCCGCTGGTGCCGGTCGTTCCCGACCCGCCGGTCCCGCCGTTGCCGAACAACAACCCGCCGGCCCCGCCAGCAGCCCCGGTCCCCGGCAGTCCCGTTGGCGCCGTTGCCGATCAGCGGGCGCCCGGTAACCGACTGGACGGGCCCGTTGATCGCGGTGAGCGCCTGTTGCTGCAGGGTGTGCAGTGGGTTGGTGCTGGCGGGAGCGTTGGAGCCGTCGAGACCCAACAGCAACCCGCTGATGCCGCCGGCGCCGGCCTTGCCCAGGGTCGCGCCGGTCCCGCCGCTACCGCCGTTACCGCCGTCGCCGATCAGCCCGGCGTCGGCGTTACCACCGGCGCCGCCGGCCCCGCCGGTACCGGTCGCCGACCCGGCCCCGCCGGAGCCGCCGTTACCGCCGTTGCCGATCAGCCCGGGCGTGCCGCCGGCCCCGCCTGCACCGCCCGTGGTCGCCCCGGCAGTGCCACCAGCGCCTCCCGCGCCGCCGGCGCCGCCGGAGCCGTTGAGCAGACCCGCGTTGCCGCCGGCCGCCCCGGCCCCGCCCTTGGCGCCGCCGAACCCGCCGGCGCCGCCGGCGCCGCCGGAGCCGAAGAGCAGGCCGGCATTGCCGCCGGTCCCACCGGCCCCGCCGGTGCCGGTGGCGTCGAAGGATTCCCCGCCGATGCCGCCGGCGCCGCCGCTGGCACCGAGGGCGAGCATGCCGGCGTTGCCGCCCGCGCCGCCGGCCCCGCCGGTGGTAGCGCCGACCCCGCCGTTGCCGCCGCTGCCGCCGTCACCGCCGGCTCCGAACAGCCCGCCGGTCCCGCCGACTCCGCCGGCGCCGCCATTGCCACCTACGGTTTGTCCACCCGACCCGCCGGTGCCGCCGGCGCCGAACTGCCCGCCGGCGCCGCCAGCGCCGCCGGTCCCGCCGGTGCCGGAGAAGCTGGCCCCGCCGGCCCCGCCGGCCCCGCCGCTGGAGAGCAGCCCGCCGGTCCCGCCGGTGCCGCCGGCCCCGCCGTTGGCGCCGCCGAATGTGAACCCGCCGGTGCCGCCGGTCCCGGCGGCGCCGTAGAGCATGCCCGCGTCCGCCGGCCCCGCCGGCCCCGCCGGCCCCGCCGGCACCGTTTGTCGAGGCCCCGCCGGCGCCGCCGGTACCCGCCGGCGCCGACCAGCATGGCGTTGCCGCCGGCGCCGCCGGCCCCGCCGGCTTTGCCCGCGGCCGTTGTCGTTCCGCCGGCCCCACCGGCCCCACCGCTACCAAAGAGCCCCGCGGCCCCGCCGGCGCCGCCGGCCGTGCCGTCGGCGGTCGTTGAGGACGTTCCGGACCCACCGGCCCCGCCGTTGCCGATCAGCCACCCGCCGGCCGTGCCGTTTTGCCCCGTCCCCGGCCTGCCGTTGGTGCCATTGCCGACCAACGGGCGCCCGGTCGCCGAGACGAACTGCGCATTGATCGCGTCGAGCAGGGGCTGCAGCGGCCCCGTGGCGGCGGCCTCAGCGGCCGCATACGAGCTGCCACCCGCGCTCAAGGCCTGCACAAACTCCTGATGAAACGCCGCCGCCTGTGCGCTGCAGCGCCTGATAGCCCTGGCCGTGGGCCGAAAACAGCGCCGCGATGGCGGCCGACACCTCATCCTCGGCGCGCCGCAGCCACCGTCGTCGTCTGGGCTGCCGCGGCCGCATTGGCCGCGCTGATCGTCGAACCAAGACCCGTCAAATCCGAAGCCGCCGCCGATACGGCCTCCGGCCCCACGATTACAAACGACATTTGGCACCTCCCATTGCGATCTGACTAAAGACGTCACACCGAACCGGGGGATCTGCGCGACCCCCAATAAGGAATCCGCAACGTTGAACTTTACGCCGATGCGGGGCAGCCGATTCCCGGATTTCGAAAATAAATCTCGGGCGCTTTTAATGCCGGCCTGCGGTATCGACGGGCATCTCCCGAACCCTTGGCGTGCGCGGGGTGTGCACGTGCTGTGTGGGTGGGATATGGGTCCAGGTCCAGATCGGTTCGAGGAGTTCAGGGTTCCCGGTCTTCGGACAATCCCGCAGCGGCGAGTTCTTCGTCCGTGGGCAACCGAATCGAAATCAGCCCGGCGTAGGCATCCGGTTCGATTTCCACCCGGTTGATGGTGACATGCATCGGCGCCCATTCCGTGTCGAGTCCGGGTAGCCGCAGCACCCGACCGGTCGGCCCGTCGGCGAATTCCTTTGTCATGGAGGCCATTAGGTGTTCGTCATCGGGATGCACGCGCGGTCGATCGGCGTGGGTGGCCCGCCAGTCGTAAAAGGGGCACGGCTCGTCGAGCCACTTGAGCAGCGTCCAACTGTTCAGATCGAGCAGTGCCCGGTGCACTCCGGCCTGTGCCAGACCGTTGAGGATGCGCTGGGCCAGATCGTTGACCCCTACTAATGGGCCTTTGAGGTCGGTCCGCCAATTCATCGCTCGCGCAATCAGATGATCGCGACCGTCTGGCCCCGGTTCCAGCGCAGTACGAACGATAAAACCGATCCGGATCGGGGTCCCCTGCCAGTCAGTGAGATCCCAAGTGCTACAGAGGGTTTGGCCAGGCTGGGGTTTGACCGCCATGGCCACGACCTTGGTTTCGTTCGGGTTGAGTCCGCGCGTCGGCAGATCGTCCGCGAAGGCTCTGCCGAAAGTGATTTCGACTTCGGGATTCTTGCCGCTGTTGGCCAGCGACTCCGGGGTGTCGGTGGCCGCGCCGAGGGTCAGGTCCCACTTCAGCGGGCCGGGGATCGGCCGCTCGGGTGGTTCCTCGTCGGCCGGGCCGGTCCACACGTGCACACCGTGCATGCGGCCGTCGGACATCGTCACTGGTTCGGTGCGGATCACGCGATCGCGCTTGGAAGTGATGCTGGTCAGGCTCTGACCGGTCTCCAGCGACTCCGCGATCGCGGTGCGCACCGCGGCGAGATAAGGACTGCGTTTCAGGAACGTCGTGATGGGGACGAGGTTCTTGAGCTGGCGCCCCTGCGCCACTACGGCGGGTTCGTCCCCCAACGTTTCCACGAGCAACCAGTCGTGGCCCATGCCCGTAGCTTACTGACGCGAGCCGCGTCGTCGGCGCGGCGGGTACGCGACGGCCGGCCGGTCATCCGGCAATCTCGTTGCAGGACAAAGCAACACCAGTTTGCTGGGTGGGCACGAGACGCACAATCAAAGACACAGTATTCGCAGTTCAAGCAGGCCGGTGGGGGCGCTGCGCACTGAGTTGCGCTTATCAATTGGGGCGGGGTAGTTTCCAGCTGTCCCGCATGTCGGGAGTGCGAACGGGTCGCGTTGTCCGACCGTTCGGCTGTGTGACGGCTGGTTTGCAGTTCTTCAGCAGTGAGGAAATGCGTTGTCGTGGCGGCCGTCACGAAGCAGATCCGTGGAGGTCGACCGTCGAGGGGTCGGTCGCCATCCGCCGGATCACTCGGCCTAACCCGTGACCTAAATCACCGTCGATACTGTTGCGCTGCAACGCACCTGGGGGCTAAGGCAATCCGTTCATCCCGACGGCGCGCAATAGCAGGATGCCGGGTAGGCCACCGGTTCCGCCGGTGCCGCTGGTGGCGGGACTCGGGCCGAGACCACCGTTGCCGCCGTTGCCGCCGTTGCCAATCAGCACGGCATCGTTGCCGGCTCCGCCGTTGCCGCCAATCACCAGACTGTCGCCGCCGGACCCACCAGCACCGCCGTTGCCATTGATCAGGCCGGCCCGGCCGCCCGATCCGCCCGTACCCCCGTGTCCGGCAAAGCCGAATCCGCCGGACCCGCCGGTCCCGCCGTAGCCCAGCACGGTGGCGCTGCCGCCCGGCCCGCCGGTCCCACCGCCGGCCTGGCCGATCCCGCCGTCCCCGCCGTCGCCGCCGTTGGAGAACAGCCACCCGGCTGATCCGCCGCCACCGCCGACCCCGCCGATACCCACCGCGCTCAACCCGCCGTTGCCGCCGTCCCCGCCGGCCCCGAACAGCAAACCGGCGTTGCCGTCCGCACCGCCGGCCCCGCCGGTGCTGTTGCCGGCAAACCCGCCGTCTCCGCCCGCGCCCCCGGCACCGCCGAGCAGGCCGGCATCGCCGCCGGCCCCACCGATACCCCCGACCCTTGCCGAAGCCGCCGACCCCGCCGCCCGCACCGCCATTTCCAATCAGTCCGCCGAGCAGCCCGCCGTGTCCGCCGTTGCCACCGGCCCCGCCGTCCCCGTTCGCGGCCAGCCCGCCGCCGAGCCCGCCGGCGCCGAGGCCCAGTAGCCCGCCCGCACCGCCGTTGCCGCCGGCCCCGCCGTCCCCGAGAAGGCCCGCCGCGAGCCCGCCGGCACCGCCGACGCCGCCATTGCCGGTGAACAGCCCACCGGTACCGCCGGCCCCGCCGGCCCCGGCGCTGATGGTCGACGAGGTCGCGCCGGCGCCTCCCGCACCGCCGGTGCCGAACAGACCCGCGGCCCCGCCGGCACCGCCGCTTTGGCTGGGGCCGCCGGACCCGCCGGACCCGCCCGCTCCGCCGTCCCCGGCGAACCATCCGCCGGGCGCGCCGTTTTGCCCACTACCCGCAGCCGCGTTGGCACCGTTGCCGATCAGCGGGCGCCCGGTAAGCGCCTGGACGGGGGCGTTGACCGCGTCGTAGATCCCCTGCAGCGGGCCGGGGGTGCCGTTGGCGCCGGCGCTGCCGATGGTTGGCGCGAACCCGCCATTGTCGCCGTTGCCGGCGAGCCCGAACAGGGATGCTTTGCCGCCGACCCCGCCCGCGCCGCCGGTTGTGAAACCTTGTCCGCCGGCACCGCCCGCGCCGCCGTCGCCGGTCAGCAGGCCCGCCTGGCCGCCGACGCCGCCCGCTCCGCCGACGGTGGTCGCGCTGGCGCCGCCGGCCCCGCCGACTCCGCCGTAGCCGAACAACACGGCATTGCCGCCGGCTCCGCCCGCTCCACCGATGCCGCAGGTCCCGCCGGTCCCGCCGCTGGAGAAGAACGCACCGGCATTGCGCCGTGCCCGCCGGCGCCGCCCGCGGCCAGTTGGCTCCAACCTCCGGTTCCGCCGGCACCGCCGGCCCCGAACAACAGTCCGGCGTTGCCGCCGGCGCCGCCGATGCCTCCTACGACGGTGGTGCCGAATCCGCCGGTCCCGCCGGCGCCGCCGGTGCCGGCGAGCAGCCCGGCGTTGCCGCCGGCCCCGCCGACACCTCCGTTCGTGGAGCCGCCACCACCGGCCCCGCCGTTACCGCCGCCGGCACCGATCAGCCCGCTCAGCAGCCCGCCGGCGCCACCGGCCCCGCCGGTGCCGAAATTGCCTATCCCCCCAATCCCGCCGGCGCCGCCGGCGCCAAACAGCCCGCCGGCCCCGCCCGCCCCGCCGGCCCCGCCGGCCCCGGTGAGAGCAAGGCTGGTGGTGATGCCGCCCGCCCCGCCGGCCCCGCCGTTGCCGAACAGCAGCCCGCCCGCGCCGCCGTTCCCGCCGGCCCCGGCGGCACCGCTCACTACGCTTCCGCCCGACCCACCGCCGCCGCCGGTGCCCAGCAACCCGGCCGCTCCGCCGTTACCGCCCTTCTGGCCGGTCGCGCCGGAACCCCCGGCCCCGCCCTCGCCCACCAACCAGCCGCCGGGGGCGCCGTCTTGCCCAGTGCCCGGGGCGCCGTTGGCGCCGTTGCTGATCAGCGGGCGACCGGTCAGCGTCACAAAGGGCGTGTTGATCAGGTTGACCAATGCCTGCTGAATCTCGAACGGGTTCGGCGGGAACGAGAGCGCAGCAGCGCTGGCGGCCTCCGCGCTCGCGTAGGAGCCCGCACCGGCGGTCAACGCTTGCACAAACTGGGCGTGATACGCGGCAATCCAGACGTACGTCTGGCTTCCGGATTGGGCTGCCTAGTAGGCGTGACCCAACTCTGCATCGTTGCCGCACTAGGGTGACTGCACACGCTACCGACGTCCGCTCGGGCATTCGCCGGCTTCGATAGCCGCGGCCGTCGCTGCCAGTCAGGTTTGGGCCTGGCGGAAGGTACACGAAACACTGGGCAGGCCAGGGGAGTCCGTCGATGTGCAACGACCCGGTAATCGGTGGCGCATCAATATCATTGCCCACCAACGTGTTCGGGCATGTTCAACTCAGCGCACCGGCGAGTTCGGCAGTGGACATTGAAGGACGGCAGGGTCCGACTACGGCAACCCGTCTAGTCCGTTCGCGCCGAATAACTGGCCGGCCGTGCCGCCGGTTCCGGCGCTGCCGCTTTTGGCGGGCGTCGCGCCGAGCCCGCCGTTGCCGCCGTTGCCGCCGTTCCCGATCAGCACGGCGTTGCCGCCCGTCCCTCCGACACCACCTTTCGTGCCTTCGCCGCCGGTGCCGCCGTCGCCACCGACACCCATGAGCGGGCCTGCGTTGCCGCCGCTGCCGCCGGCCCCGCCGGCGCCACCATCGCCGAATCCACCCGCGCCGCCGAAACCGCCGGAACCGAGCAGGCTGGCGTCACCACCGGTTCCGCCGTGGCCGCCGGTTCCGCCGAATCCGCCGGTCCCCCCGACGCCGCCGTCGGAGAACAGCAGGCCGGCGTTGCCGCCTGCCCCGCCTGTCCCGCCGGTGCCGTTGGAAAGCCCGCCGTCCCCGCCGTTGCCGCCGCTGCCAAACAGCAGGCCGGCGTTGCCGCCTGCCCCGCCTTTCGCGCCGAGACCGAACAGGCCGTACCCGCCCTCCCCGCCTGCCCCGCCGGCACCGGCGAGCATGCCGGCATTGCCGCCCGCCCCGCCGGCACCCCCGGTTTGGTTGCCTGCCCCGCCTGCCCCGCCGCCTCCGCCCCCGGCACCAACGAGCCCGCCGAGAAGCCCGCCGGCTCCGCCATCCCCGCCGGCTCCGCCGTTCCCGCCGATGCCGGATGGGACCGATCCGCCGGAACCGCCGGCTCCGCCCGCGCCTAGTAGTCCGCCGACTCCACCGTTGCCGCCGGTGCCACCGTCCGAACCAGCTGGTGCGAATCCGCCGGCCCCGCCGACCCCACCGGCGCCTGCCAGCCACCCGCCGGCCCCGCCAGTCCCGCCGTTGCCGCCGGCCCCGGATGTTGAGTTCCCGCCGGCCCCTCCGGCGCCACCGGTGCCGAACAGCCCGCCGGCACCGCCGGCACCGCCGTTGAGTCCGGGGCTGCCGGACCCGCCTGCTCCGCCGTCACCGAACAACCAGCCGCCCGGCGCGCCGTCGTGCCCGGAGCCTGCTGCCCCGGGTACGCCGTTGCCCATCAGCGGGCGCCCGGTAGCCGCCAGGATGGGCGCGTTGATCGCGCTGAGTACCTGTTGCTGCAAGGTGTGCAGTGGCGAGGTATTGGTAAGAGCGTTAAAGCCGTCCAGCCCCAACAGCAGGCCGCTGGTACCTCCGGTGCCGGTGGCGCCGTTGACGCTGAGGCCCCCGGTTGGGGCTATCCCGCCGTTGCCGGCGTTGCCGCCGTTGCCGATCAGCACGGCATCGCCGCCGGCCCCGCCGTGACCGCCGCTGGTGGCGCCCGGCCCGCCTGCGCCGCCGGCACCTCCATTGCCCAACAGCATCCCGGCCCTGCCGCCGGTGCCGCCGATCCCGCCGACGGCGACCGCGCTGGCGCCACCGGCACCGCCGATCCCACCGCCGCCGAGCAGGCCGCCATCGCCGCCCGCCCCGCCGGCACCGCCGGCGCCATTTGCGCCGGTTCCGCCGGCCCCGCCGGCGCCGCCGCTGCCGAACAGCAGGCTGGCATTGCCGCCGGCCCCGCCTGCGCCGCCGGCGTTTTGTTGGGCGGCTCCGCCGGTGCCGCCGGCGCCGCCGTCGCCGAACAGCAGGCCAGCGTTGCCGCCGTGGCCGCCGAGCCCGGCGACGGGACCTTGGGTGGCTCCGCCCGTCCCGCCGGCGCCGCCGGCGCCGGCGAGCAGGCTGGCGTTGCCGCCGGGTCCGCCGTCGCCCCCGTTTGTGCTACCCGATGCGCCGCCGGCGCCGCCGGGCCCGCCGCCTGCGCCGACCAGACCGCTCAAAAGCCCGCCGGTCCCGCCAGCTCCGCCGGTACCCCCACTTCCGGCGCCAAACCCGCCGGCGCCTCCGAGCCCGCCCGCCCCCAACAACCCGCCGGGACCGCCGGCTCCGCCGGCGCCGCCGACCGCGCCGAACAGGCCCACCCCGCCTGCGCCGCCGACCCCGCCGTTGCCGAACAGCAATCCGCCGGTACCGCCCGGGCCGCCGGCGCCGCCGACTGTGCCGGTCGATGTGCTCGCGCCGGCGCCGCCCGCGCCGCCGGTGCCCACCAGCCCCGCAGCCCCGCCGGCGCCGCCGACGTTACCCGCGGCGCCCGAGCCGCCGGCCCCACCATCACCGAGCAACCACCCGCCGGGCTTGCCATCTTGCCCGGTCCCGGTAGCCCCAGGCGCGCCGTTACCGATCAGCGGACGCCCGGTCAGCGTCAGGATTGGTGCGTTGATCGCGTCGAGCAGGGTCTGCAGGGGCGAAGCGTTGGCGGCTTCTGCAGCGGCATAGGCCCCGGCGCCCGCGGTTAAGGCCTGCACAAACTGGGCTTGAAACGCCGCGGCCTGTGCACTGATTGCGTGAAAACCCTTTCCGTGCGCGGAGAACAGCGCCGCGATAGCCGCCGATACTTCGTCCGCGGCCGCGGGTAGCACCCCAGTCGTATGAGCCGCCGCGGCCGCGTTGGCCGCGTCGAGCGTCGAACCCAGGTTGGCCAGATCCCTGGCGGCCGTCCCCACGGCCTCCGGAAGCGCTATTAAGAATGACATTTCAGACCTCCCCGGCCGGTCATGACGACCCGGCGAGTGCCTGACCGGCATCAGAGCACCTAGTAAAAGTGCACCACAGACGATCCAGGATTCCTATGAAAAGCGTAAATTAGAGCGGTCCGACACCCAACTCCTCGAGCACCAGGTGCAACACCTGCACGGCACCCGCCTTGTCCAGCGGATCGTTGCCGTTGCCGCACTTGGGAGACTGCACACATGACGGGCATCCGCTCGGGCATTCGCACGCCTCGATGGCCGCCGCAGTGGCCGCGAGCCAGGTGCGGGCCTGACGGAAGCCCCGTTCGGCGAATCCCGCCCCACCCGGGTAGCCGTCGTAGACGAAGACGCTGGGCAGCCCGTCGGGCCCGATCGCGGTGGACAGCCCGCCGATGTCGCCGCGGTCGCAGCTGGCCACCAACGGCAGCAGCCCGATGGCCGCATGCTCGGCGGCGTGCAGCGAGCCCGGAATCCGCAGTGCGTCAATACCGTTGAGGGCCAACGCATCCGGAGTGATGGTGTACATGACCGCGGTCGTGGGCAAGGTGTGTTCAGGCATGTCCAGCTCGACGAAGTCGATCACTTCTCCGTTGAGCCGGCGACGCAGGTAGCCGACGACTTGGTGGGTCACCGCCACCGGCACCAGACCCAACGTGACGGGCCCGAAGACCGCCCGCTCGCCGGCTCCGGTGACCGCGATGTCGATGAGCTCCCGCGCGAACGTCGCATAGCTGGGATCTTCGGCGCGCACGAACGCGATCCCGTCCTCGAAGTCCAGAGAGTCGACGACGTAGCACTCACCCTGGTGCAGATACACCGCTCCCGGATGCACCGATGCCGGAGCCTGACCGACACCGACACTGCCCACCAGTCGCCCGGTATCCGCCTCCACGATGACGATCTGGCCACCCGCCGATCCCCGAATATCCACCGCCGCATGCGGTTCCAGACCGGGCGCGGGAAAGTACTTGCCGCCGCGGCGCCGCAGCAAACCGTCGCCGACCAGGCTCTCGGCCACCTCAACGGCGCCGAGCGCCTGGACCTCAGCGTCGTCGAGCGGTAATTCGGTTGCAGCGCAGAGTAATTGAGGCCCAAGGATAAAAGGATTCCCCGGATCGATCACCACCCGCTCGACTGGCTTACCCAACAACGCATCCGGGTTGTGCACCAGATACGTGTCCAGCGGATCGTCGCGGGCGACCAGCACCACCAGCGCGCCCTGGCCGCGCCGGCCCGACCGCCCGGCCTGCTGCCAGAACGAGGCCACCGTCCCGGGAAACCCGGCCAGCACCACCGCGTCCAGCCCGGCGATATCGACGCCCAACTCCAGGGCATTGGTGGTGGCCAGGCCACGCAACCGGCCCTCGGCCAGCGCATGCTCCAAAGCGGTGCGGTCCTCGGCCAGGTAACCGGCGCGGTACGACGCGACCAGGCCCGAGAGCTGCGGGGCACGCTCGTCCAGTCGCGCCCGCGCTCCCAACGCGGTCAATTCGGCGCCGCGCCGCGATCGGACGAACGTCAGCGTCTGCGCCCCTTCGACGATCAGGTCGGCCATTACCCTCGCCGCCTCGCCCCCGGCGGACCGTCGCACCGGGGCGCCGTGCTCACCAAGAAGGTCGGCCCGCAGCGCCGGCTCCCACAACGCCACCGTGCGCGCCCCTTGCGGCGAGCCGTCGTCAACCACCTCCTCGACCGGCTGGCCGATGAGTTCGGCGGCCGTGGCTCCCGGCGAATCCGTCGTCGCACTGGCGAAGATCACCGTCGGATAGGACGAGTACCGGGCGCACAGCCGCAACAGCCGGCGCAGCACCATCGCCACATTCGAGCCGAAAACGCCGCGGTAGTAATGACATTCGTCGACCACCACAAACCGTAGGCCGCGCAGCAGCACCGCCCAGCGCGGATGGTTGCGCAGCACGGACACATGCACCATGTCGGGGTTGGAAAACAGCCAGCGTGAGCGTTCCCGCGCGAAGCGGCGCACCTCGACGGGACTGTCGCCGTCGTAGGCCGTGGGTGCCACCGAGAACTCTCCGGTGGCCAGCCGGGGAACAGCCGACGTCAGCGCATAGGCGGTGCGCAGCTGGTCATGGCCCAGCGCCTTGGTCGGCGACAGGTACAGCACCCGGGCGCGGGGGTCGGTTGCCAGCGCGTTGAGCACGGGCAATTGGTAGGCCAGCGATTTGCCGGATGCGGTGCCGGTGCTGATCACCACGTGACGCCCGGCGTGCGCCAGCTCAGCGGCCTCGAACTGGTGGGACCACGGCGCGACGATGCCGCGGTCGGTGAACGCGCGGACCACATCCGGATCGGCCCAGGCCGGCCAACCATGCGGCCGGCCGCTGCGCGGTGGCAACTCGGCGACGTGGCGCAGCGGATGCTCGCCAGACGGGGTGCCGGCGAGCGCGGCGGCGAGCAGCTCGCTGCCGAAACTTGCCATGCAGAGCCCTTTCGGAGACCTTTCCGAGACCCGTCAAACGCCAAGAGGCTGTCGCCGACGCGCCGAACATGGTTGACTATTTGCGGTCGTAGCTTCTGTGTTCGTTTCAAACTTTCGCAGGATCGACGTTGCGGCCGCGGTTCCTGCGAGGTTATCGGTCGGGTGAAGTTCCGGCGAATCCGCGAGGCATGGCGGTCTCAGCTGACCCGGAGCACCGAAAAGCGGTGCACCGCACCCATAAGAAGAAGGAAAGATCGAGAAATGCCACAGGGAACTGTGAAGTGGTTCAACGCGGAGAAGGGCTTCGGTTTCATCGCCCCCGAGGACGGATCCGCTGACGTGTTTGTCCACTACACGGAGATCCAGGGTTCGGGCTTCCGCACCCTTGAAGAAAACCAGAAGGTCGAGTTCGAGATCGGCCACAGCCCTAAGGGCCCCCAGGCCACCGGAGTCCGTTCCCTCTAAATCTTTTAGAACGAGCAGATTCTGACGAACCCCCCCGGGCGCAAGTCCGGGGGGGTTTCGTTACGCATAGACACCTGACACACCGTCGCCGCGCCCGCTGACCTCAAGACGCCGACGGACTCGCTGGCCTACTGTCGTTGGCGTGAGTCAGCTGTCCTTCTTCGCCGCGGAGTCTGTGCCGCCCGCGGTCGCCGATCTGTCCGGGGTGCTGGCCGCCTCGGGTCAGATCGTGCTGGTGGGGGCTGGGGCTCGGCTTTCGGTCGTGGTGGATGACGTCTGGCGCGCTTCGGCCCTGGCCGACATGATCCGCGAGGCCGGATTGACTCCCGAAATCGGTCGCACCGACGAAAACAACCCGCTGGTGCGCACGGCCATCGACCCCCGGTTGTGTGGGATCGCGGCGGAATGGACGCGAGGCGCGGTCAAGACGGTGCCGCCGCGGTGGCTGCCCGGACCGCGCGAGCTGCGGGCGTGGACCCTGGCCGCGGGCAGCCCGGAGGCCGACCGCTACCTGTTGGGTTTGGATCCGCACGCCCCGGACACTCATTCGCCCCTGGCGTCGGCTCTGATGCGGGTCGGGATTGCGCCGACCCTGATCGGCACTCGCGGCACCCGGCCGGCGCTGCGAATCGGTGGCCGTCGCCGGCTATCGCGCCTGGTAGAGAACGTAGGGGAACCCCCAGACGATGCCAAGGCGTTGGCCGCGTGGCCCAGGGTCTAGCGTCCCGATGGGCGACGTTTTCCAGGCGGCCGGTTTACTGCCGGTTTGCGTGGGCCCGCCTAATGGTGCGAAATTGTCAGTTGCCCGCACGCGAAGGTACGGCGGCGTACCTGAATTTCCCGGAATTTCAGGAGCCGAGCTGTCATTCTTCCCTGCGGGGGCGGTCCCGCTAGGGGGCCGAGATACGGGATGGAGCGTAGGCGCAGTTGGCTGACGGGGGCCCTTCAAGGGCTAGCGGCGGAAATGGTAGCCACCGGCGACTTGTGATTGTCGAGTCGCCCACCAAGGCGCGCAAATTAGCCGGTTACCTGGGCTCGGGCTACATCGTCGAGTCGTCTCGGGGGCATATCCGCGACCTGCCGAGGGCCGCGGCGGACGTGCCGGCCAAGTACAAGTCCGAGGCGTGGGCCCGGCTCGGGGTCAACGTCGACGCCGACTTCGAACCGCTCTACATCATCAGCCCCGAGAAGAAGAGCACCGTCACCGAGCTGAGGGGCCTGCTCAAAGACGTCGACGAGCTCTACCTGGCCACGGATGGCGACCGTGAGGGCGAGGCCATCGCCTGGCATCTGATGGAGACCCTCAAACCGCGCATCCCGGTCAAGCGGATGGTCTTCCACGAGATCACCAGGCCGGCCATCCTCGAGGCCGCCGAAAACCCCCGCGACCTGGACATCGACCTGGTCGACGCGCAGGAGACCCGCCGCATCCTGGACCGGCTGTACGGCTACGAGGTCAGCCCGGTGCTGTGGAAGAAGGTGGCGCCCAAGCTGTCGGCGGGCCGCGTGCAGTCGGTGGCCACCCGCATCATCGTGCAGCGCGAACGCGACCGCATGGCGTTCCGCAGCGCGTCCTACTGGGACATCCTGGCCCGGCTGGACGCCAGCGTCTCCGACCCGCAAGCCAGCCCGCCCACGTTCACCGCCCGGCTGACCAATGTCGACGGTCTGCGGGTGGCCACCGGCCGCGACTTCGACTCGCTGGGTCAGCTGCGCAAGGCTGACGAGGTCGTTGTCCTCGACGAGGTGCGCGCGACCGCGCTGGCGACGGCGTTGCGCGGCGCCCAGCTGAACGTGGCGTCGGTGGAGGAGAAGCCTTACACCCGCCGCCCGTACGCGCCGTTCATGACCTCGACGCTGCAGCAGGAGGCCGGCCGCAAGTTGCGGTTCTCCTCAGAACGCACGATGAGCATCGCGCAGCGGCTCTACGAAAACGGCTACATCACTTATATGCGTACCGATTCCACGACACTGTCGGAGTCGGCGATCAACGCCGCGCGCACTCAGGCGCGTCAGCTCTACGGCGCGGAGTATGTTTCCCCGTCACCGCGTCAGTACACCCGCAAGGTCAAGAACGCCCAGGAGGCGCACGAGGCCATCCGGCCCGCCGGCGAGACGTTCGCCACCCCGGACGCGGTGCGCCGCGAGCTCGACGGCGACGAATTCCGGCTCTACGAGCTGGTTTGGCAGCGCACGGTGGCCTCGCAGATGGCCGACGCCCGCGGCACCACGCTGAGTCTGCGGATCGCCGGCACCGCCGGTGACCAGGGCGCAGAACAAGAAGTGGTGTTCTCCGCGAGTGGCCGCACGATCACCTTCGCGGGCTTCTTGAAGGCCTACGTGGAGACCGTCGACGATCAGGTCGGCGGCGAGGCCGACGACGCCGAGAGCCGGCTGCCGCAGCTGACCCAGGGCCAGCGCGTGGCCGCCATCGAGCTCAACCCGGACGGCCACGCCACCAACCCGCCCGCCCGCTACACCGAGGCGTCGCTGATCAAGGCGCTCGAGGAGCTGGGTATCGGCCGTCCGTCGACCTATTCGTCGATCATCAAGACCATCCAGGACCGCGGCTACGTGCACAAGAAGGGCAGCGCGCTGGTGCCGTCCTGGGTGGCGTTCGCCGTAACCGGTTTGCTCGAGCAGCATTTCGGCCGGCTGGTCGACTACGACTTCACCGCCGCGATGGAGGACGAGCTCGACGAGATCGCCAACGGGCACGAGCAACGCACCAACTGGCTGAACCAGTTCTACTTCGGCGGCGACCACGGTGTGCCCGGTTCGGTGGCCCGTTCCGGTGGCCTCAAGAAGCTGGTCGGCGTAAACCTCGAAGGCATCGATGCCCGAGAAGTCAACTCCATCAAGCTGTTCGACGACGAGGATGGCCGCCCGGTCTATGTCCGGGTGGGCAAGAACGGGCCCTACCTGGAGCGCTACATCACCGGCGACGACGGCGAGCCGACCCCGCAACGGGCCAACCTGAACGACACCCTCACCCCGGACGAGTTGACCCTGGAAGTGGCCGAAGAGTTCTTCGCCACACCGCAAGAGGGACGGGTGCTGGGCGTGGATCCGGGAACCGGTCACGAGATCGTCGCCAAAGACGGGCGATACGGGCCGTACGTGACCGAGATCCTGCCGGAGCCTCCGGCCGACCCGGGTGAGGCCGCCGCGGTCAAGAAGGGCAAGAAGACCTCCCCTGTTAAAGGCCCCAAACCCCGGTCCGGTTCGCTGTTGCGCAGCATGGATTTACAGACGGTCACGCTCGAGGATGCGCTCAAGCTGCTGTCGCTGCCCCGGGTGGTCGGGGCGGACCCCGCTACCGGTGAGGAGATCACCGCGCAGAACGGGCGTTATGGCCCATACCTGAAGCGCGGCACCGATTCTCGCTCGCTGAGCAGCGAAGACCAGATGTTCACCATCACGCTGGACGAAGCGCTGAAGATCTACTCCGAGCCGAAACGCTCTGGCCGGCAAAGCGCTTCGGCGCCGCCGCTGCGCGAGCTGGGCAGCGACCCGGCGTCGGGCAAGCCGATGGTCATCAAGGACGGCCGGTTCGGGCCGTACGTCACCGACGGTGAAACCAACGCCAGCCTGCGCAAGGGCGACGACGTGATGTCGATTACCGACGAGCGCGCCTCCGAGCTGCTGGCCGACCGGCGGGCCCGGGGTCCGGCGAAGAAGACCGCCAAGAAGACCACCCGCAAGGCGCCGGCGAAGAAGGCCGCGGCCAAGAAGGCCGTCAAGCGGACCTAATGCCCCTAGCCGCTGACCTCGCTGGAAACCTGTTCTTCGCTGGAAACCCGTTCAGGTTCAGCAAGATTCAGCGGCCTTGCCAGCTGGGTGGGAGCGGAACGGCCACGCAGCTCGACGACCTCGCCGACGTCCCAGCACAACGCTTCGGCGTCCAGCGCGCCGCTGACCGCGATCGCCGACGCCAGCACGTGGCCGTCCTCGAGCTTGGCCAGCTCGGTGAGCCGGGCGGCCTCGTTGACCGGGTCGCCGATCACCGTGTACTCGAAGCGGGCCTGGGCCCCGATGTGGCCGGCGATGGCCCTCCCGGCCGACACCCCGATGCCGAACTCCGCCGAGCCGAGCACCGGCAGCAGCTCGTCGTGCAATACGCGGGCGGCGGCCAGCGCCCCACCGGAGGCGTCGGGGTGTTCGATCGGTGCGCCGAAGATCGCCAGCGCGGCGTCGCCCTGGAACTTGTTGACGAACCCGCCGTGCCGGCCGACGGTGTCGACCACCACCCGGAAGAACTCGTTGAGCAGGCTGACGACCTCGCCGGGCGGTTGCGTCGCTGCCAGCTGGGTGGAGCCGACCAGGTCCACGAACAGCACCGCGACGTCGCGTTCCTGCCCGCCCAACTCGGTGCCGCGCTCCAGCGCCCGGCGGGCCACGTCTTCGCCGACGTAGCGGCCGAACAGGTCGCGCAGCCGCTGCCGCTCGGACAGGTCGCGGACCATGTCGTTGAAGCCGGCCTGCAGCAGGCCCAGCTCGCTGGCGTCGTAGATCTGCATGTGGGCGTTGTAGTTGCCGCGCTGGACCTCGGACAGGGCCCAGCGCAGCTGGCGCAGCGGATCGGCGATGGACATGGCCACCAACATGGTGCTGACCAGCCCGATCGCCAGTGCCGCCAGCGCCAGCAGCAGGATCGGGTTGAACAACGTCTCCGGCGCCGCATGCAGCAGCGAGACCTTGTCGGCCACCACCGCCAGCACGATCGCCAGCAGCGGCACCGCCGTCGACAGCATCCAGGCCAGCATCTGGCGCAGGATGACGCCCGGCGCCTTGACGTTCTCGGGCACACCGCTGCGCAGCGCCGCAACGGCCACCGGCCGCAAGACGCGTTCGGACTGCAGATAGCCGATGATCGCGGTCGCGGCGGCGCCCAGGGCAACGGCAACACCGACCACGGGCGCCACGTAGCGGGCTATCGACCAGCTGGCGACGACGAACACCACGCCCCCGATGCACCAGGACACCATGCTGATCAGGGTGCGGTAGAAGGGCATGCGCAACGCGCGGCTGCGGGCCAGCTCGGTGGCGGCCGGATCGACCTCGACGAGCAGGTTGTCGCGCCGCTGCCAGCGGAAGACCGGCATCAGCAGTTTCAGGGTCACCACCAACCCGGCGAGAAACACCACGATCAGCGAGATCGTGAAGATCGCCAGGTTGATGCGTGGCAGGTCCTGCAGTTGGATGCGGTCCTGCGGCGGCAGGCCGTAGCGCAGGAACCCGAGCACGAACAGGGCGCCGATGATGTCGGCCTGCAGCATGCTCAGCGAGAACACCGGCCACGGCGTGCGCACAACCCACCGAACGAACGCGTTGATTCGCCGGGGCAGTGTCGCCACGGTTGCCATGTGCCCACCGTATCGGTCGGTGGGGACTCGCCGGAAACCTCAAATCGCCCCGGCAACCCGGCGGAAGCTGGCGAAAGACGGCGAAAGATCACGGAATTGTCGCGAAACGGATGCTGATCGATATCTGTCGGCCGGCGTCACTAGTGTTGCCGGTGATGTCAGGGGTGTTTACGCGGCTGGTAGGCCAGGATGCGGTGGAGGCCGAGCTGCTTACCGCGGCTAGAGCCGCCAGGGCCGCCCGTAGTGATTCGGATCACAGTCCCACGGGTGCCGGGAATATGACACATGCCTGGTTGATAACCGGTCCGCCGGGCTCCGGGCGCTCTATCGCGGCGTTGTGCTTTGCGGCCGCGTTGCAGTGCACGGGGTCCCGAGGACTCCGAGCCCTGGCTGTGGGCGCTGCCGGGCCTGCACGACGACCATGGCCGGCACCCACGCCGACGTCCGAAGGGTGATTCCCGAAGGCCTGTCCATCGGCGTGGACGACATGCGCGCCATCGTGCAGATCGCGTCGCGGCGGCCCACCACCGGCCACTGGCAGGTCGTGCTGATCGAGGACGCCGACCGACTGACCGAGGGCGCGGCCAACGCGCTGCTCAAGGTCGTCGAGGAGCCGCCGCCGGCGACCGTATTCCTGCTGTGCGCGCCGTCGGTGGATCCCGAAGACATCGCGGTCACGCTGCGGTCCAGGTGCCGTCATGTCGCGCTGGTGACGCCGTCGACCGCGGCCATCGCGCAGGTGCTGATCGACGGCGACGGCCTGGCCGCCGACACGGCGAACTGGGCGGCGTCGGTCAGTGGTGGTCATGTCGGGCGCGCGCGCCGGCTGGCCATCGACCCAGAGGCCCGGGAGCGACGGGAGCGGGCGCTGGGACTGGTGCGCGACGCCGTGACGCCGGCGCGGGCATACGCCGCGGCCGAGGAGCTGGTGGCCGCCGCCGAAACCGAGGCCGTGGTGCTGACCGCGCACCGCGCCGAGACCGAGACCGAGGAGCTGCGGACCGCCCTGGGGGCCGGCGGCACCGGTAAGGGCACCGCCGGGGCAATGCGTGGCGCCACCGGGGCGATCAAGGACCTCGAACGACGGCAGAAATCGCGCCATACCCGGGCCTCGCGCGACGCGCTGGACCGGGCGCTGATCGACTTGGCCACTTATTTCCGGGATGCGCTGGTGGTGGCCGCCAATGCCGGGAACGTAACGCCCAACCACCCCGATATGGCCGACCGGGTCGGCGCGCTGGCCGCGCACGCCACGCCCGAGCGGCTGCTGCGCTGCATCGAGGCCGTGCTGGAGTGCCGCGAAGCGCTGGCGATCAACGTCAAACCGAAGTTCGCGGTGGACGCCCTGGTCGCCACCATCGGGCAGGAATTGCGGTAGGGACTTTGGCGGGTCCTGGGCGCCCTGCCGTAGACTCGTGCCGCCCGCCGCGAGGGCGCGAATGGGCACGCCGCCTTAGCTCAGTCGGTAGAGCGATTCACTCGTAATGAATAGGTCAGGAGTTCGATTCTCCTAGGCGGCTCCATTTAGCAGCGGATATACACCTAATCGGGTGCCGCTGGACCCGTTGGTATCAGGTCCGCTTGATACTTTCCTGATACTTTCATCCGCCAAAGTCCCGGCGGCGAATCTGTCCAGCGTGTTCCGCACGTCCGGGCCGCGGGTCTGACGCTGCAGATAGTGCGCCTCGGTAGTGGACAGCTTGGAGTGACTGAGTCGCTGCTGCGCCAGCGCTTCGGCCTTCGTTGCCACAACACGGGACGATACCCACCATCCGCGGCGTCTCCTGGCCCGCTGGCCGCGGCCGGTACAGTCCTGCGGAGTGTTGGTCAGCGACCTGAACCACTTCCTGGACTTGCCTGACGACGTCCCCGGTCCCGCGCGTCGCCTCGCCGAGCACTTCGGCAACATCGTGCGGGCGGCCACCGCCGGCGACGGTGTCGGTGATCGGTGGACGAGCGCGCTGCCGTGCCGACGGCGACCTGCCCATCGAGCCTGTCCGGGGCGGATCACCATCGTGCGGCACGAACCGCCGGCACCGATCCTGTGGCGGTGCAGCGCGTGCGACGACGAGGGGACCATCAGCAACTGGGAAGACTCGCCGTACGACTTGCGGCGACGGCGGCTCACCGCCGTCGGCGCGGTCCACGAGGTCGTCATCGCCGATGAGGTGGCCTCGGCACTACGGGAACTGGTCTTTCTTGACCCCATCTGCGAACGGCTTGTGTTCGGGATGCGCTCCCACCGCAATGGCGCCGCCCTGCACGCCAGCGACGACGACCTCGAGGAACTGATCGGATCTGTTGCCGCCGAAGCCAACCACGAATCCAACCGGCGCCGACAGCGTCGCCTCGATGCCGCGTTCGACTCACTCAGCATCGCAGCTCAGACCCTCCACGGCCGGTGACGCGATGGCCCTGCCGGAACTGGACGTCACGCGAGTGCGACGGTGGTGCGCGGCACGGGTTCCCGAGCACGCACTGCACCAAGTGCGCGTCGAATGCGAGATCGCCCCACGACACCTCACGGACATCGCTAACCCGCTTCTGCCGGGGGACCGCCGGTGAGCGAGCTCGCCGACAGGGTCCTGCCACTGATTCGTACCAGGGCCGATGTCTACCGATGGGCCACCGCCAATGACCACGGACAGCGGATGCACGCCGCCCTGGACATCCTCGAGGCCGCGCTGCCGACGGCTGATCCGGCCGAGGCGTACTCAGTGACCCACAAAGCACTGGGCAGCGCGATCAAAGTCATCGCCCGGGCCGATGACTCCAGCGGCATCATCGGCGACGCCTGCCGGCGCCTTCTGGAACTGCATCCAAAGGTCGCCGCCGCTGCCAACGTTGCGGCGGCGAAACTCATCGACTGGATGATGACATTCCAATTCGACGGCGACGTCGACTATTTCACCCTCGATCCGGTGGCCTACGCCCCCGCGCTGGGCCAGGCCGGGATGGCCGCCTACCGGGCACGATTGATGCAGATCGAGGCCGGTCTAGGCCAGCGTCCCAGCCAAGCCGATCGCTGGACATCGCAGCACTCACATGAGTGGTTCACCCTCGACTGGAACGCCCGCAGGTTGGCCGTGCTCGACCGGGATATCGAGGCGATCATCCGCACACATGCCCGGGACCGACGCGTCGCGGCCTCGTTGCAGGACACCGCCGAAGCCTTCGAAGAGATCGGGCAGACCGACCTGGCCATCGATTGGGCCAAACAGGCCACCGATTTCGATGACGGCCACCAATCCCGCCGCGCCGCCGACTACTGGTGTGAACTCCTCGACGAACACCGGCCGCACGAATCACTGCCCGCTCGCTTTCTCATCTTCCGTCGTTGGCCGTCGGCGACAACGGCAACACGTCTGCACGCCGCAGTCGGCGCCTCCTGGCCCGACTATCGAGCCGAAGTCATGAACACCCTCGCGTCACATCCCCGTGATGCCGTGATGTTCGCCCTGCGCACCCTCCGGGATGTTGTATTCGCCTGGGATCTCGCGCATTCACTCGCACTCGCCGACGACCCGACATGGAGCGAACTGGTCAAGGCCTACGAGAAGATCGACCCACTGGCCGTCCTTCCCGTTCTGCAGCGCCTTGTGGAGAACGAACTGGTGGCGGCCAAGGCCCAGAACTACCGCTTCGCGGCGCGACGGCTGGCGAAGATGCGCCGACTGGCGGCCAACAGCGACCACTCACAAGCGGTCGACACACTGGTCGCCCAATTACGCGAGACCCACCGCCGCCGACCACGACTCCAACAGGAATTCGACCGCGCCGGACTGCCCTGAACACCGACCGGATGCCGTCAGTGTTCCTGAACCTTTCGGTGGCCACTGGCGTTTATGCCAGCAACTCCGAGACGGCAAGGATCTCCGACTGTCGGTGATGGTTGCAACCGACCTTGGCGTAGTTCCTCATGCGAGATATCGGTAGGCGGTGACCCGGCCGATGCCGAAGGCGGCGGCCAGTTCTTTGACGGGTTCGCCGGTGGCGGCCAGTCGGCGTAGTTGTTCTTGGCGTTCGGCGCTGAGTTTGGGGGGTTTGGTGGCTGGCAGCTGACGGGCCCGCCGGGATTGGCGTGAGGCGGCGCGGCGTTCCCTGCCGAGTTCGAGCTCAAGCTCGGCGAGGGTGGCCATGATCGCCGCGACCGCACGGCCGGTGGGCGTGGCGGTGTCGATGCCTTCGCGTATGGCGCGCAACAAGATTCCGCGCTCACCGAGTTCGGCGATGGTGCGCGTCACCTCGACTACCGAACGCCCCAGCCGGTCGATGGCGGTGACAATGACGGTGTCCCCGGCACGGGCGTAGTCCAGCAGTGCCGCCAGTCCAGGCCGGTCGGTGCCGGCCGCCCCGGAGAGGGTGTCGGTGAAGATCATCCGATCGGCCTCGACGCCGGCGGCGGCCAGGGTGTCGCGTTGGGTGTCGAGGTCCTGGCCGGTGGTGCTGATGCGCGCGTAGCCCAGTGTCGTGGCGGTCATGCCCGCAACGGTCTCATTCCCCGGTGACAGCCGGGATTCGGTACACGCGGTGTGAGACAAGAAATGAGACACCTCGACCTGGGGAAACGGGGGAGGGGAGGAGGGTCTGGTGGGTTGTCTCGTTTTTCTAGAAACAGAGACATGGGAGAGCTGATCGGAAGCCGTCGGTCGAAGAACCCCAATTAGCGTCTCGCACGGGTACTGCTGTCATCGGGCCCGGTATGCGTCCGCGCGGCTGAACACGCCGACGACGGTGACTCGTTGGTTCTCGTCGTCGATCCTGTAGATCACGCGGTAGGTGCCGCGGCGGGCGCTGTGGCGGTCATTCAACGGTGGTCGTAGCTGCTTGCCGACGCGGTGGGGGTTATCGAGCAGCGGACCGATGATGAACTCATAGGCAGCGAACGCTGCCGATTCCGGAAGCTGTTCGGCTAGTTGTCTTTTCGCGGTCGGGGCGACTACCAACTCGTATCGCCGATCGGTCACGTCCTGGCTCGGCGTGCTCGCATCGCCGCGGCAAGGCTGTTCTGGTTCTCCCCTTCTCCACGGGCTAGCTCAGCATCGGCCTCGTTGAGCGCCTGCAGCGCTGCTGCGTCGGACAGCACCGCGATGGTTTCCTCAAGTGACTCCAGATCGTCGACGGCAAGAAGGACCGCCACAGGGCGTCCGTGCACCGTGACCGTGATCCGCTCGTGCTGATCGCCGACACGGGCCACCAACTCCGACAGATGCGCCTTCGTCTCGGCGAGTGTGCTGACCTCAGACATAGTCATAAGTATGACCAATAACTCGCGCGGCGTCCAGCACCCGCTTTTCGGCGGAAAGGATCTCGCTGCTGGTGAACAGTGCGCTGCCGTGCGTGGTGTAGACGCTGGCGCCGTCGCGGCGCCGCAATAGGGCGGGTTCCCCGAGATCGCTATCGCTGACGCGGGCGTGGGCTCGGCTCAGCGGCTCAGATAACGCAGCGGCGGTGATGACGTCGGCCAGGGTGCGTTCGGTGGCCAAACCCGGACCCGGGTGTGCGGACGTTGACCAGCATCGCCGAGAGGGCTGCTTGGCTGCCCAAGTGTTCGATGGCCTGGGTTCGCCACTGTTGGCGTTGCTCGCCTAGTGAGCGTGGTTCGTGTTTGGCGGTGCGGGTTTCCAGGGTGGCGCGCTGGTAGAGGGCGATCGCTTCGGCGGTGGTGGGTTCGCGGCCGTGGTCGGCCTGAAACTGCTTGGCCAGCGCGGTGTATCGGTCCTTGATCATCAGGCGCCGCGAGGAGAGCACGTCGCATAAGTCGGTGGGGATGCCCACAATCTCACGGACCGCACGCTTGCCCCGTTCGGTGCCAGGACGTTCCTCGAAAACCAGTCCGGCCAGCTCGGTTCCATACGCTTCGAGACGGGTGTTATAGAACTCCGATGCCGCCACGTTGGCCTTGAACAATGGGCGGCCATCGAGTGCGAGCCAGCGTGAAATGCCGTCCGGGCCACGGCCACGGACCTTGTTGCTCACCGCGACGTGGGTGTGCAGATCCGGGTCGCCGGCGCGACTATCGCGGTGAGTGAACTGGGCTGCGATGAACCCGTCGGTGTCGATTTGAGCGACGCCGTGCGCGCCCATCCGGGTGAACGCGGCGTGGTCCTGCAAGTACTCCACGGTGTCGGCGACGGCCCGATCGTGGCAGTCCTCAAGAATTTTCGACAGCTCTATCGGGGCCAACGCCCAAGGCACAGAGAAGCTTTTCACCGGGCTAAACATCAAGTCGTAGCCGGCGGTGGAGGTGGTCTGATCGCATGACTGCGCGGCGATAAACCCGGTCAGTTCACGCTCATCGGTGGGCGCTCGGCCGTACTGCTCGGCGAACATGTCCCGGGCGATCGCGGTGCGCATCTGCGCGCGCAGTGTCTCGTCGATCGGCGCATTCCACGGCAGGCTGTTGCTCAGATTGTGGTCGCGGTAGGCGACAGCAAGACGCTTCAGCAACTCGGTCGACGCGTCGTTGATCACGAACGGACGACCAATCCTGACAACACTTTTAGCAGCGGCTTTCCCGACCCCTTGAGAGACCAGGTGTTCGGCGATTTTGCCGGCGTTCGCGTGCAGCCCCAGCCCGAAAAGGGCCTTCATGTGGTCCTCGGTGACCTGCGAGCCAGGTTCGATACGCCACAGCGAGGTTTCCAACTCTGTGAGCAGGGTGCGCGTGGTTGGCTCACCGAACGCAGCCAGTCCGCGGCCCACCCACCGTCCCGACGCCTCCCCTTTTTCGGTGTAGTAGTCGCCCAGCGTTGCGCGGCCGCGTTTTTCGGCATCGTGGGCAGCGGTCTGCCGGATCAGATACAGGTATCAGTCACCGGCGGTGAGCTTATAGATCCCCATCATGAAGCCGACCATAAGGCCTCGGCTGGACGCTACCCGCGATCCTAGAAATCGGCACACCGGGTAGCGGGACTGGGGCGGGGCCACCCCGTGACGGTCACCATTGTGGGATTTGGCTGACGCCGGTGTCGGCGACGCCGCGGACATCGGCAGTGCAGACCCGGCCGCGGGTTGGCGTTCGATGTAGATGTCGGATGCCCGGGCCGCCACACCGGGCAGCTTGCGGTCGCGTTTGCGCCCGTCGCCGTCGGCCACCGAAGTATTGGAATTGATTGCAGCGGTTGATAATTGGAATCGCCTTACTTCAATCGTTAGGTCAAGATTGGGGCTAGGCGGGGGTCGGTGTGCCAGCGGTGACCTTCGATGGCCACCGCTGCCCATAGCGACAATGCGGGGGTTGGTGGACCGTAGAGCCGCAGTGGGCTGCATTGGTCCCCGAACCCGAGGGTCACCGTCCAGGTGTGCAGGTCGGGGTGGAATTCGGTGACGGCGGCGTAGTAGAAGCTGAGGAACCCTCTGGTGGGGTTGGCGCATATCAGCCGCTGGGTTGTCGCGATGACCTGGCAGGTGCGGTGGCTTTGCCAGCGGGGCGTGGCTGCGGCGCGGGCGGCAGCTTTGCGGCGAGCGTTGAGCGCGGCGTTGACGGCCAGGCTGCCGATCATTACCGCGGGATGACCAACCACGAACAGATCGGACCGTTGATAGCTGCCATCAGCGCCGTAGAAGCGGCTGTAGGTGAGCTCGGCGCTCAACAGCGCGGCTTCGTCGTCAGCGAGGACGGGCCCGTAGATGTCGAGAACCGGCAGGATAGCAGTGTTGGCGCGGATCGCGCGGGCTGTCTCACGGGTGAAGGTCCACCACTGCTGCCAAGGATCGGCACGGGTCGTGTCGGGGCAGCCCACACGACCCGTACGACTGGCAATGGGAACGCCACCGTCTTGCGGCGCGGACAGTCGTGACGGAGGCCCGGTGAACAGGTCTTCCCAGCGGGTCATGGGCGAAAGTATCTGCCCGGCCACCGACAAGAATCGCGGCGACTACGAGAGGTTTAGGGCAGGCCGTCGTGGCGCAGGTCATCGTTGACCATCTGGGCCAACTGCACCGCTAATGGTTCCTTGGAGCCAGTGGGCAGCGATATGCCGTTTTCGGCGCGGGCGGCCAGTAGGTAGCCGGCTTTGATCTGAAACCACGCGGAGTGTTCCGGTAGTGGCCACAGCTTTGCGATGAGGGCTTCGAGGTCTGCGGTGGGGTCAGTGCGGTAGCGCGGTCGCGTCCAGCGCTGATCCCAGGGCATCTGGTCGTAGTCAGCGGGTCGGGGTGGCTCGACGCGTCGCCAGGGGCCGTCGACGCGGGCGTATTCGATGCGCTCATCACCGTAGAGGTCGGTGCAGGACATCACCTGCTCGTCATCGGTGTCGGGGATTTGCTCGTAGAGTTCGTTGTGCAACACAATCTCTTTGGCTTGTAGGCGGGTGGAGTTGATCAGCCCCACATGGGTCAGATAGTCGGGGTGTTCCCGTTGTGGTGGCGGGTCCATTCAGCGATGGCGCGGGCGGCCATCTCGTCGGCCAGAACGAGGATTTGGCGGCTAATTGCGGCGGCGCGGTCGTCGAGGAATCGCCGGCGTTGGGTGGGGGTCCAGTCGTCGGGAAGCTCTCGATCGAGATAGTTGGTGTAGATGTTGTCGACGATCTCGGCGACCTCAACGCTAGTCATAATTTCCCCGTTCCCCGTTTGGGCGGTGTTGTTGGCGACCTGGCGAGCGTCGCAGTGCCGGGCCGACCCCTTACGGGCGATGATGCCCCTTGGCACCGACAGACTCCGACGCCATGACACGTTCGTGTCTTGCCCCCAGGAGGCTCAGAGGGATCGGGGCGTTAGTAGCGGTCACCTGGTACCTGAAGCATCTGTAGAACGGTCCGCCGAGGTTGGCTGTGCGGCCACGAACCCCACCGTTATGGCCAGAACCGACGCCGCGCGGTCGAAGTCGGCACTCCCGGCGGTTGTGGGTCACCGGTAGTGGAACTCGCTCGGTCTCCACTTTCCTGATATAAACGCTCGCAAATCGGCCCGTACTTCGGTGCATTCATACGGACGAACAAGCGGGTATTCCGTTGTGCTGCAAAGCATTAATGGACATTGGTGAACTCAGTCGGACCCACCAAATTAGAGAATAGGTCAGGAGTTCGATTCTCCCAGGCGGCTCCACTTTTCACGGCTCCACTTCTCGACGAGCTATGGCGCCGCCGGTGCTATGGGCCGCCGCCGCCTTCGCCGCCTTTGCCGCCGAAGGCAATGGCGCCCTTGGCGCCAAAGGCCGCCCCGCCGCCGCCGCCCCCGCCGATGCCGCCAACGCCGCCGGCGCCGCCGGCGTTGCCGCCGTTGGTCATGCCGGGCTGGCCGGTGCCGCCGGGAACTTCGCCGGCGCCGCCGTCGGCGCCGGGGGCCGAGCCGCCGGACCCGCCGTGGCCGCCGGTGCCGCCGGTGATACCGCCGCCCCCGCCGCCACCACCGCCGGCACCGGCGCTACCGATGGCGCCGTTGGCATCGGCGCCCTGGCCGCCGGCGCCGCCGCCAGTGCCGGCACCGTTGCCGCCGTAGCCGCCGATCGCCTCGAGGTCGCCGTTGGAGGCCGCGCCGCCGCCTCCGCCACCACCACCGGGACCGCCCGCGGCGCCGGCGGCGCCGCCGCCTTCCCCGCCGCCGCCGCCCAAAACTAGGAACGCCCTGGAGGCCGCCCCGCCGCGGCCGCCGTCGCCGCCCTGGCCGCCGGTGCCGCCGCCTGTGCTGGAGCCGCCATGACCGCCGCCACCGCCAGCTCCGCCAGCGGCGGCGGCGGAGCTGGCGGCGCTGACGCTGACGTCGATACGTCCGCCGTCGCCGCCGTCGCCGCCGGCCCCGCCGATCAAGCCGGTGCCGCCGTTGCCGCCACGGCCGCCGTTGCCGCCGTTAAACGTGTCGGTGCTGACGGAGCTGGTGATATTGATGCCGCCGCCGTCGCCGCCATCGCCGCCCGCACCACCGTTGCCGCAGGCGCCGGCCTGGCCGAAAAAGGCCGAGCCTTGGCCACCGGCCCCGCCGTTGCCGCCGTTGCCGCCGTTGCCTGCGCTGGTGGGCTTGAAAAGGACGGGGCTGGTGATGCCGGCCCCGCCGGCCCCGCCGGCCCCGCCGGCACCACCGACCCCACCGGCACCACCGTTGCCGTACACCAGCCCGCCGTGTCCGCCGGCCCCGCCGTCACCGCCGTTGCCGCCGGTGCCGCCCGCGGTGCCGAGAACCGGCGAACCCGTGGTGCCGGTGTTGCCAGCGCCACCGGCCCCGCCCCGGCCGCCGTTGCCCAACAGTCCCGCATCGCCGCCGCGGCCACCGGGCTGCCCGGGTGCACCCGACCCGCCGTTACCGCCATTGCCCCACAAAATCCCGCCCAGGCCGCCGGCCTGACCTGTGCCCGCCGCGCCGTCGGTGCCGTCTCCGATCAGCGGACGCCCCAGCAACAGATTGGTGGGCGCATTGATCACCCCGAGCACGTCCTGCTCCAGCGTCTGCAACGGCGACACATTAGCCGCCTCCGCCCCCGCATACGCCCCGGCCGCACCGCTCAACAACTGCACAAACTGGGAATGCAATGCCGCCGCCTGAGCGCTCAGCGCCTGAAACTGCTGGCCGTAGCCGCCGAACACGCCCGCGATCGCCGCCGACACCTCATCGCCGGCCGCTGCCGCCACCGACGTCGTGGAGGCCGCCACCGCCGCATTGGCCGCGCTGATCGTCGAACCGACGCTCGCCAAATCCGACGCCGCCGAAGCCAAATAATCCGGGACAGCCACCAGATACGACATCGCTACCCTCCGCCAGGACGTCGACACATCGGGCGAGTCAGATGACCCTCAAATATGCTCCAAAGCGTACGCCGATTCCATCGGTATGGCACCGCTTCAGCAAACGTTAGATCGCTAGATCGTCTAGCGATTCACCGCACAGATCGATCGAAGTAAATTGACGCGCTAGCAGATGATTTCTGACCGGGCGGCTGGTGCGCCACGCCGCCGCGACAAATCCGCCTTGATCTGGGATTACCGACCCTGCCGAATTCGAGCAATCTTCGTGTCGACCGCTAAAAACGCGAACGACGCATCCCCTCGCTGAGGCGAACTTCGGCACGCTCGTGCCGTCCGCTGCGCCGCAAACTCTAAACTCGACCGGCGTAACCGGAGATGGATCCGCCTATGCCGGCCGCACGAAAGCAGCAGCACAGACAACGCAAGTAGATCCCGATCAGCAAATCGACGGTTTTGATTGAATTCTGGTCTGGCTCAAATGTTGCTCCATCCAACGACGGCGCCGTTCCCCGCCACTGTCAGGAAGCCGGCGCCAAACTTTATCCGCCGAGCGTGCCGCCAGCGTCGCGCTCGGCGCTGAGCGTCACGCCAGCGTCACGCTCGGGCCAGCTAACAGTGGGGGGCCCAGCACCTCTGGTTGGCGCAATAGGTCGAATGTGCGAGGTTCACCATCGCTCCGACGTCCAGTACCGACAGGCTGTCCTGGTCCAAGTTGGCGTGGACTTGGTTGGCAATCTGTTGTGGCGTCCAACCCCACCCGAGATCGTCGCAGATGAGGTGCGCCATCCCGATCATGGCCTCGTCGTGTCCCTCGGCCCAAGTGATGCCGATGGCGCGCAATTGAGCGACGTATGCGTCATTGACAGGATCGGCAGTCGCAATCGGAGCGCTGGTTAGCACGGCAGCGCCCGTGATCATGGGGACGACGAGCCTGGCCAGCCAGCGAGGTGGGGACATTTGATGCACTTCCTTCTTCAGGCGTTGAAAATGTCGTGAGTATGCGCGTCCAAAGCGGCACAAACATGAAGGTTGGCGAAAGCTGGGAAGAAGCTTTGCTGGCGCGGGCCCCCCGCCGCGGCCGAACGGCCCGGCCGTGCCCCCGCCGCCGCCTCGTTCGCGGCGCTGAGCTTCGAGCCGATGCCTGCTCTACGACATCGTCGTCCCTTTCGCCCGGTTAGCGTGCCGACGCCGAAGGACAACGCATCGTCAGCCGGCCGGCGCGAGAAATCCCACCGGTCCCGACGCGAGGCACAACGACAGTGCGGTGGTATTGGCTCGCACGATGATCGCGTCTCCGGCGCCCGGCAGCCGGACGTAGACCCGGTTGAGGCCCGGATGTACCGGGACTTTGACGTCGGGTCCCTGGTTCAGCGCCAGCGTCATCGAGCCGTCGCTGTTGGCCAGATAGTTGAGCTCGACGGTCCAGTCGGCGGGCAGCAGCGGGCCGTCCAGGATCAGCCGCGCGGGCTGGTCGGGCTGGGTGAAGTAGCCGCACTGTGGCTTCGGCCCCGGCACGATGGTCCGGACCCAGGTCACCCGGGCGTCGATCAGCCGGCCCGAACTGTTGAACATCCTCAATTGTGTTGTGGAAGAAGAAAATTCGGGACGATCGCGCAATAGAGCAAACATGTGACTGGCCAGGTTCTCCGGCCAGGCCACGCGTTGCAGCACGAGCGGATCGACCTCCTGATCCAGCAGCGGTGCGCTCGAATCCGCCTGCGCGGCAGCGAGACTGGCCTCCGCGTTCTGCAGGTAAGGCTGGGCCGGGTTGTCCCGCCAGCTGGTCAAGAACGTCGCCGTCGAATACAGGCTGCTGCCCAGAAACAGCACGGCCGCAACGGTTGTCAGCGCGGCCCGGGTGCGTGAGGCGTCCAGCCAGTGCGACGTGTCCCGGTTCGGTGCGCGCAACGCGACGGCGGCCAGCAGCGCCAGCACCACCACCAGGTCAGGGAAATACCGCAGCGTCTGGGCCAATTCGAGCGCGGTGAACCGCGACGAGCGCATCAGATAGATCGGCACCTGACAGGCGACGACGTAGCCGGCCGCGGTCAGCCACACCGGGCCGATGCGCCGCTTGCGCACCAGCGAAACCGCCAGCGTCCCGCTCAGCACGAGCCAGCCCAGCGCCATCACCAGCTGCCCCGGCGTGGCCCACGGAGACGACGGCGCCCAGCGTTGCCACTGCCACGGGCCGCCGGCCAGACCCGGGACGATTCCGTGGCTGATGGAGCGGCACAGCAGATCCCACGTCATCGACAGGTCCGAACTCCACCGCCGCTGGTTCACCACGGCCAGATACAGCGCCACCCAGCCGGCGGTCAGTGCCAGCGCCGGGATCCACAACCGGATGCCGGCGCGCCACACCGTTCGCAGCGCGGCCCGGTCGCCGTCCACGTGGCAGACCAGCGCGGCGACGGCGAAAGCGACGAACGGGATCACCGCGGCCTTCTCGAAGAACAGCAGGCCGCCGAAATAGGCCAGCACGCCGGTCGCCGCGTAACGCCGGTTGCCGGTGCGCACCAGCAGGATCGCATCCGCGCACGCCCACGCCAGCGCCGCCAGCATCGGCAGCGAGTTCAGCGCCGCCGCCCACCACGCGAACCCGGGCACGCCCAGCGGGGTGAACAGCGCGAACGTCAACGGAATCAGCAGCACCGGGCGCCAGCCGAGGATCACGTACAGCGCTCGCAGCAGCGCCAGCGACGCGAGCAGTTGCAGCACCACCAGGCTGATCGCCGGACCGGCCCAGTCCAGCGGCGCCAACCGGATGATCGCGCCGGCCAGCAGGAAGGCTCCCGGCATGACGTGGCCGTCGTGATCGTCGAACAGGTAGGACGGCGACAGCACGCCGTGGGTGCCGGCGCGGCCGATGAGAATCAGATCGTCCCAGTAGAAGTAGCCGCCGAAGGCCAACACCGCGCGGATCGCCAGCTGCACGATGACCAGCGTCGCGGCGACCAGAGCGACCCGCCGGTATGGTGGGCCGGTGCGCGCACTGGTCACCGGGGCAGCCGGATTCATCGGGTCGACGCTAGTCGACCGCCTGTTGGCGGACGGTCACACGGTGGTGGGGCTGGACAATTTCGCGACCGGCCGCGCGACCAACCTCGAGCACCTGGCGGACAACCCCGCACACGTCTTCGTCGAGGCGGACATCGTCACCGCGGATCTGCAGGCCATCCTCGACGAGCACCGGCCGGAGGTGGTGTTTCACCTGGCCGCCCAGATCGATGTCCGCAATTCGGTGGCCAACCCGCAATTCGATGCCTCGGTCAACGTGATCGGCACCATCCGGCTGGCAGAAGCGGCTCGCCAGACCGGTGTGCGCAAAGTCGTGCACACCTCGTCGGGCGGCTCCATCTACGGCACTCCGCCGCAATACCCGACGCCGGAGACGGCGCCCACCGACCCCGCGTCGCCGTACGCGGCGGGCAAGGTGGGCGGCGAGATCTACCTCAACACGTTCCGGCATCTGTACGGCCTGGACTGCTCGCACATCGCGCCGGCCAATGTCTACGGCCCCCGCCAGGATCCGCACGGCGAAGCGGGCGTGGTGGCGATCTTCGCCCAGGCGCTGTTGTCGGGTAGACCGACCAAGGTGTTCGGCGACGGCACCAACACCCGTGACTACGTGTTCGTCGACGACGTGGTGGACGCCTTCGTCAAGGCATCCGGTGCGGCCGGCGGCGGGCAGCGCTTCAACATCGGAACCGGGATCGAGACTTCCGACCGCGAGTTGCACACCGCGGTGGCAGCGGCCGTCGGCGGGCCCGACGACCCGGAGTTTCATCCGCCGCGGCTGGGCGACCTCAAACGCTCCTGCCTCGACATAGGTTTAGCCGCAAAGGTTTTGGACTGGCGCCCACAAGTCGAGCTGGCCGACGGCGTGCTTCGCACGGTGGAGTTTTTCCGGCACAAGCAAACTGGCTAACGCGGCGCGTCGATGTCCTGCTGGGGCTGCTGCGCGCCCTCGATCGCCACGGCGCGGGCCAACCGCGCGTAGCGCAACTCCAGGTCCTTGAACCGCATGTAGGTGCTCAGCGTGGTGAAACTGAACGCCATGATCAGCGCGTACAGCATCAGGTCGGTGCCGCGCCGCACCCCGAACCAGTGGGCCACCACCGTGGTGTCGTCCGGCCGCAGCACGGCATACACACCGCCGAGCACGAACAAGACGTAGCCGACCTTGACCCAGGCCCGCGCCCGCGCATTTCGCCGGGACCGCAGCAGAAAGACCAACAGCGCGATGATCGCGCCGATCAACAGCACCTGGATCCAGTTCATCGTCTTATCCTTCCCCGCAAGAATCCGTCGAAGATGATGTTCACGCCGTTCAGAAGCGGCTGCCCCTTCGACTTCGAGTAATCGGTGTAGAGCACTTCGACCGGTTCTTCGGCTACGCGCCAACCATTTTCGGCGATCAGCATGATGAACTCGGTGGCGTGGCTCATGCCGCTCATGGTGATGTTCAGCCCGTCGGCCACCGTTTTGTTGAACACCCGCAGGCCATTGTTGGTGTCGGTCAGGCCGAGCCGGCGGCCGCGCCGGCTCAACCGGGCGGCGGTCTGCAGCACGATCCGCTTCAGCAGCGGCGGCCGGCTCGCGTGGTCGGCTGACGCCCCGCCGAAACGAGTTCCGATCACCACGTCGACGTCGCCCGCACTGAGCCGGTCGACCATCGCGGCCACGTCCTTGACGCGATGCTGCCCGTCGGCGTCGAACGTGGCGAAAACACGAGCACCGGGTTGTTTGCGCGCGTACTCGATACCGGTCTGGATGGCGGCACCCTGGCCCAAGTTGATCGGATGGCGCACCAGGTGGGCCCCCGCCCGCGCCGCGATCTCACCGGTGCCGTCGATGCTGCCGTCGTCCACGCAGACGACGTGGTCGAAGACCGACCGCACGTCGGCGATGACCTCACCGATGACGGCGGCTTCGTTGAAGGCGGGAATGACGATCCAGACGTCGGAATAGCTCGTTTCAGTGCTCATTTATGCACCACAAGTTACACGCTGGACCGGGGTCGATCAGGCGGAAGCGCGTCCGACGCGCGCCAGTGCCACCAGATGGACGGCGATTCCCACCAGCGGACCGCACAACAGCGCGACCACGGTGCGGGTTTCCAGCGGCAGCGGCAGTAGCAACAACAACCCCGATGCCACCGTCGCGCCGACCCAACCCAGCGAGTAGGCCCGATGCATCGCGGCAGCGACGGCTGCAGCCCCGGTCAGCGTCAGCATGGCGATCGCCACCGCGGCCGCCGTCAGCCACGCCAGCAGCGCGCTGCTGGCCAGATACTGCGACCCGAACGCGACGCGCAGCAACCATGGGCCCACCACGCCCGCCGCCACCACTCCCACCGCTCCGATGCCGGCGATGACCGCCGCCGGCGCGACCAGCGTCCGCAACCGCTCGCTGCGCTGGTCGACGAAGTGCGCGATCAGATTGCCCTGCATGGCGGTCAGCGGCACCAGCAGCGGCGCCCGGGTCAGCGTCACCGCCAGAATGACGACGCCGCCTTGCGCCCCCAATTGCGTGGAGGTCAACTTCAGCAGCACCGGAAACCCCATCACCAAGATCGCGCTGGCGCCGGCCGCCGTGATCGAGTGCGCGGCGCCGCGCAGGAACGTCGCGGTGTTACCCGGCGTCAGCACCCGCGCCGCGGCCCGCGCCGCGGGCGAGCTCAGCAGCATGAGCAGCCACGACACCGAACCCGCGACGGTCGCCCACAAGAACCCGATCAGGCCCCAGCCGACGATGAACGTCGCCGCGGCGATCGTCACGCGGATGACCGCGTCGGTCACCATCAGCGCCCCGTACTGGGTCCAGCGGTTGGTGCCGGCCAGCATGCCCAGCAAGGTGGCGTGCAAACAGAAGCCGGCCAGCCCGACGCTGAGCAGCGCCACCGACAGCCAGCGCGCTTCGACGAATACCCGTCCGCTCCACAGTGGTGAGCTGCCCGCGATCACGGCGGCCGAGGTGAGCCCGACCATCGCCGAGACGCGTATTGGATGGGTCCGACTGCCCTCCGGGAGCAGATCGACATAACCCATTGCGCGGACTTCTCGCGTGGCCTCTTGCAGCAGCCCGTTGGCCGCGCCGGTGACCAGGCCGAACGCCCCCCAGAACACCCCGAACACCGAGAACCCGCTGGGCGCGAGGTCGCGCGCGGCCAGGTAGATCACGGCGTAGCCGCACAGCGCGGTAACGACGGTGGCGCCGCCGACCCTGGCCATGCTGCCCCGCGCGATCGCCCCCCCAGACGCTACTGCCACAAAACGAAATACTAAGTGGGTCGCTATCCTGCAGTGACCGTCAGGAAGGATCCATGACGACGTTGCGCACCTTCGGCATCTCGCTGGGGGTAACGGTGCTGGCCCTGTTGGCCGGTTATCTGCACGGCGGGCTCGCCGCCCTCTTCCTGCTGGTGGTGCTGGCCGTCCTCGAGGTGTCGCTGTCGTTCGACAACGCGATCATCAATGCCGCGGTGCTCAAGCAGATGAGCCCGTTCTGGCAGAAGATGTTCCTGACGGTCGGGATTCTCATCGCGGTTTTCGGAATGCGACTGGCCTTCCCATTGCTCATCGTCTGGGCAACCGCGGGCCTGGACCCGGTTCGCGCGATGAAATTGGCGCTGAATCCGCCGCCGCACCATGCGCTGGAATTCCCCGACGGCTCACCCAGCTACCAAAAACTGATCCTGGCGGCCCATCCGCAGATCGCGGCATTCGGCGGGATGTTCCTGCTGATGCTGTTCCTGGAATTCGTGTTTCACGATCGAGACATCAAGTGGCTCAAGCTGATTGAGGTTCCATTCGCCCGCATCGGGCGGCTTGGCCAGGTGCCGGTGGTGGTGGGCTGCGGCGCGCTGATCCTGGTCGGCACCCAGTCGACGCATTCCAGCGACGTTCGCGCGACTGTACTGACGGCCGGGCTGGCGGGCCTGATGACATACCTGATCGTGGACGGGGTGTCCCGGGCCTTCCGGCCGGCCGGCATCGATGCGGTGATGGCCGACGGGCATCCGGTACCGGCGGTCGGCAAGGCCGCGTTCACGTTGTTCCTCTATCTCGAGGTGCTGGACGCCGCCTTCTCCTTCGACGGAGTCACCGGGGCCTTCGCGATCACTTCGGACCCGGTCGTCATCACGCTGGGTCTGGGTCTGGTGGGCGCGATGTTCGTCCGGTCGATCACCGTCTACCTGGTGCACCAGGAAGCACTGGACCGCTACGTCTATCTCGAACACGGCGCGCACTGGGCGATCGGCGCGCTGGCCGTGATCATGCTGCTGTCCATCAACCCCGACTGCGAGATCCCCGAGGCCGTCACCGCGTCGGTGGGCGTGGTCTTCATCGGCGCCGCGTTCGCCTGGAGCGTGCTGCGCAATCGACGTCAGGCCAGGTCTAGTCAGGTCTAGTGGCCCTCAGCCTTGAACCGCTCGATTGAACGCTCGACCTCTGCCTCGGCTTCGGCACAGCCCACCCAGTCCGCTGCCTTCACGAATTTGCCCGGCTCCAGGTCCTTGTAGTGCACGAAGAAGTGCTTGATCTCCTCGAGATCGTGGGCCGGAACGTCGCCGATGTCCTGGACGTGATCCCAGCGGTGGTCACCGGCCGGGACACAGAGCACCTTGTCGTCGCCGCCTTGTTCGTCGACCATCCGGAACATGGCCACGGGCCGCGCCGCGACGAGCACACCCGGAAACACCGGTTCCGGCAGCAGCACCAGCGCGTCCAGCGGGTCACCGTCTTCGCCGAGCGTGTCGTCGATGAAGCCGTAGTCGGCGGGGTACGCCATCGGGGTGTGCAGATAGCGGTCCAGCTTCACCCGGCCCGTTTCGTGATCGACCTCATATTTGTTTCGCTGGCCTCTCGGAATCTCGATGGTGACGTCGAATTCCACGGTGTCGGCTCCTTACAACTCGGGTTTGCGTAGCGGATCCACCCTAGTCCAGCGGTCAGGCGCGCGGCCGGTTCGGCAGAATGGGACCGAACAGTCAGGAGAGTCATGGCGTCCAAGCGCTGGCGTAAGTCCACCCGGGTGATCTTCGGGGTGGTTGTGCTGGCGTTTGTCGCGGCCTTGGTGGCGGTTGCGGCGCACTTCACCCTGGATAGCCGCAGCGCCGGGGCACGGCCGTCGGTCCCCCCGCCGCGGGCACCGACGGTCAAGCCGGGCGTGATCCCCGTCGCCGACACGGCCCCGACGCCCAGCGCCGGTGGCCTGGCGGCAGCGCTGGCGGCTGCGGCCGCCGATCCCAATCTGGGCAAGCTCGGGGGCCGCATCACCGACGCCATGACGGGCCAAGAACTCTGGCAGCGGCTCGACGACGTGCCGTTGCTGCCGGCGTCGACCAACAAAGTCCTGACGGCGGCGGCGGCGCTGCTGACCCTGGACAGACAGGCCCGGATCAGCACCCGGGTGGTGGCGACCAACCAGAACTCGCAGGCGCCGATTGTGCTGGTGGGGGCCGGCGATCCGACGCTGTCCGCGGTGCCGGCCGGCGCCGACACCTGGTATCGCGGCGCGGGGCGCATCAGCGACCTGGTCGATCAGATTCATCGCAGCGGTGTGACGCCGACCGCGGTGCAGGTGGACACCTCGGCCTTCACCGGCCCCACGATGGCGCCGGGTTGGGATCCGGCGGACGTCGACAACGGTGATATCGCCCCGATCGAGTCGGTGATGATCGACGCCGGCCGCACCCAGCCGACCAGCGTGAACTCGCGACGGACCAAGACCCCGGCGCTGGACGCCGGACGCGAGCTGGCCAAAGCCCTCGGCCTTGATCCGGCGGCGGTGACGATCGCATCCGCGCCGGCCGGCGCGCGGCAGCTGGCGGTGGTCCAGTCGGCGCCGCTGATCCAGCGGCTGTCCCAGATGATGAACGCCTCCGACAACGTGATGGCCGAATGCATCGCCCGCGAGGTGGCGGCGGCCATCAACCGGCCGCGGAGCTTCACCGGCGCGGTCGACGCGGTGACCAATCGGCTCAACACCGCGCATGTCGACACCGCCGGCGTAGCGCTGGCCGATTCCAGCGGCTTGTCGGTCAACGACCGCCTGACGGCCAAGACGCTCGACGGCGCGGTACAGGCCGCGGCGGGGCCCGACCAGCCGTCGCTGCGGGCGCTACTGGATCTGCTGCCGATCGCCGGCGGCAGCGGCACGCTGGCCGAACGCTTCCTCGATCCGGCCACCAACCAGGGCCCGGCGGGCTGGCTGCGGGCCAAAACCGGCTCGCTGACCGCCGTCAACGCGCTGGTCGGGGTGGTCACCGACAGCAGCGGACGGGTGCTCACGTTTGCTTTCATCTCCAACGACGCCGGCCCGAACGGCCGCAACGCGATGGACGCCCTGGCCACCAAGCTGTGGTTCTGCGGGTGCGCGACATGACCGCCTCGTCCGAACTGAACCTCGGCAACGTGGTCGACTGGCGATTTGCCGCCACCGTGGGGGAGCGGTTGGCCCGCCCGGCTCCGCCGTCCACCGACTACACCCGCCGCCAGGCGATGGACGAGCTGTCCAGCGCGTCGCGCCAGGCCGAACCGCCGGTGCGCGACGTCACCGGCCTGGTCACCAACGGCGCCATTCCGGCGGCCCGCGTGATCGATCGGCGGGAGTGGGTTCGGGCGGCGGCCGAGTCGATGCGGGTGATGACGAACGGAACCGAGAAACCGCGCGGGTTTTTCACCGGCCGGATCACCGGCGCGCAGACGGGTGCGGTGCTGGCGTTCGTGGCCTCCGGGATCCTCGGTCAGTACGACCCGTTCGCCGCGAGCGAGCACGGCAGCCTGCTGCTGGTGTATCCCAACGTCATCGCCGTCGAACGGCAACTGCGGGTCGCGCCGTCCGATTTCCGGTTGTGGGTGTGCCTGCATGAGGTCACCCACCGGGTGCAGTTCACCGCCAACCCGTGGCTGTCCGGCTACATGTCGAGCGCACTGGGGCTGCTGACCCAGGAACCCAGTGACGACATCGCGCAGGTGGTCAGCCGGCTCGCCGAGTTCGTCCGCAACCGCAGTGACGCGGCGACCGACGGCGCCAACGGCAGCGCGCCGGGGATTCTGGGCCTGGTGCGCGCGGTGCAGTCCGAACCGCAGCGCAAGGCGCTGGATCAGCTCCTGGTGCTGGGCACGCTGCTGGAAGGGCATGCCGACCACGTGATGGACGCGGTCGGGCCGAAGGTGGTGCCGTCGGTGGCCACGATCCGCCGCCGATTCGACGAACGCCGCCATCGTAAGCAACCGCCCCTGCAGCGGCTGTTGCGCGCGCTTTTGGGCCTGGACGCCAAGATGGCCCAGTACACCCGCGGCAAGGCGTTCGTCGATCACGTGGTGGGCCGGGTCGGGATGGAGCGGTTCAACACGATCTGGTCGAGCCCCGAGACGCTGCCCCTGCCCGACGAGATCGAACACCCCCAGCGATGGATCGACAGGGTGCTCTAGGGCAGCTGCGAACGGCTGCCGAGACCTTTCTGACGGCGTATCTGGCCACCCCCGAACGCTGGTGTGTGGCGCTGTCCGGCGGTCCGGACTCGCTGGCGCTCACCGCGGTCGCCGCGCGGCTGTTGCCCACCACCGCGCTGATCGTGGACCACGGCCTGCAGACCGAGTCGGCCGCGGTCGCCGAGCAGGCGCGCAGCCAGGCCGTCGCTTTGGGATGCGTTGACGTACAGGTGATTTGCGTGCACGTAGGCGATGGTGGCGGCCCCGAGGCCGCCGCGCGCAGCGCCCGCTACGCTGCGCTGGACGCCCACCGCGACGGCCCGGTGCTGTTGGCCCACACGCTCGACGACCAAGCGGAAACGGTGCTGCTGGGGCTCGGCCGCGGGTCCGGTGCCCGGTCGATCGCCGGTATGCGCCCCTACGACCCGCCGTGGTGCCGGCCGTTGCTGGGGGTGCGGCGCAGCGTGACGCATGCCGCGTGCCGGGAGCTGGGCCTGACCCCGTGGCAGGATCCGCACAACAGCGACCGCCGGTTCACGCGGGCCCGGCTGCGGGCCGAAGTGCTGCCGCTGCTGGAGGACGTGCTGGGCGGTGGTGTCGCCGAGGCGCTGGCCCGCACCGCGACCGCGTTGCGCGAAGACACCGAACTGCTCGACACGATCGCCGCCGAGGCGCTGGCTGGCTGCTGCGTGGAAACGGGGCTGGCCACCCAGGCGTTGGCCGGGCTGCCGGACCCGGTGCGTCGCCGGGTGATCCGGGGCTGGCTGCTGGCCGGCGGCGCGATCGGGCTGACCGACAAGCAGATCCGCGGCGTGGACACCTTGGTCACCGCGTGGCGCGGGCAGGGCGGGGTGGCGGTCGGGTCTACCCTGCGCGGACAGCGACTGGTGGCCGGACGGCGCGACGGTGTACTGACGCTGCGGCGCGAGCCCGTCTAGGCTGTGGTCGTGACCCACAGCTCCCCGGCCACCACCCCGGGACCGACTGCGGAGCTGTATCCGGGAGATATCAAGTCGGTGCTGCTCACCAGGGAGCAGATCCAGACCCGCGTTGCCGAACTCGGCGAGCAGATTGCCAACGACTACCGCGATCTGGCCGGTGATCAGGACCTGCTGCTGATCACCGTGCTCAAGGGTGCGGTCCTGTTCGTTACCGACCTGGCGCGCGCGATTGCGCTGCCCACCCAGTTCGAGTTCATGGCCGTCAGCTCCTACGGGACCTCGACGTCGTCCTCCGGTGTGGTGCGGATCCTCAAGGACCTGGACCGTGACATCCATGGCCGCGACGTGCTGATCGTCGAAGACGTCGTCGACTCCGGGCTGACGCTGTCCTGGTTGCTGCGCAACCTGACCACCCGGCACCCGCGTTCGCTACGGGTGTGCACGCTGCTGCGCAAGCCCGACGCGGTGGGCGCCCACGTCGACATCACCTACGTGGGCTTCGACATTCCCAACGACTTCGTCGTGGGCTATGGGCTCGATTACGACGAGCGCTACCGCGATCTGTCCTACATCGGGACGCTGGACCCCAGGATCTACGAGTAGGCGTCCTAGGTCAGCTCCCAGATCGCAGTCACCGAGAAGCTCACCGTCTGTTGTCCGGGTTCCAGTGGCACCGCGGAGGCGGCGCGTCGCGGCGCCGGCGGAGATCCCTGCGGTGGGGTGCTGCCCGCCGCTTCTGAGATGGACAGCACCTTGCCCAGACGCAGGCCCGACAGCTGGGCGTACTGCTCGGCGCGGTTCTTGGCGTCCTGGAAGGCCCGCCCCGAGCATTGATGAGGATGGCCGGGTTGACGAACGAGCCGCCGTGGCTCGCCAATCCGTCTGCCGCGCTTGGTCTGACCGGGCACACCTGGAACTCCAACGGCGACGGCATCGTCGTGGCGGGACTGATGGGCGACTTTGTCGAGGGAGTGACCGGGTCGGCGACCGTGGATGCCAGCAGTGGCTTCGATTCCTTCATCCGATTGATCTCTCCCACGCGACTTTTCACCACCGCGTTCAAGGATGTGCAAGGCCTCGCGCAGGGATTCGTGCCGGCAGCCGCCAAGGCCGCGGAAGGCGCCGCCCATGTCGCCGCAGGTGCCGCTTCGGCGTTGCCGCAGGCCGTTTCGGGTGCGCTGGGCAACGCCGTGGGCGCCGTGGGCCATGCGGCGTCGGTCGGGGGACTGTCGGTTCCGGCTGCCTGGACCGGTGCCGCCCCTGCGACAAGCCCGGCGATCGCGACGCTCAACGGTCTCGGTGCTGCGGCAGCCGCCGAACCCGCCGCGAGCGCATTCGGCGGGTTGCCGGTGATGGGTACCGGGGCGGGGCGCGGACTGGCGGCCCACTTTGCCGCTCCCCGTTACGGATTCAAGCCGACGATAGTCACCCACCCGCCGGCGGGCGGATGAGGACGTCACTAGAAGGGTGGGTCGTCGGGCAGGGTGATTGCGGCGGGTTCTTCGGGTGCCCAGTCCGGTGGGAGTTCTTCGGGTTCGCGGGGATCGTTGATCCAGGTGCAAAACGGGCTGGTGCTCGGTTTGCCCTTGAAGACGGCACAGCATGTCGCGCATGTGATTGCGCCATTTGCGGTCTTCGATCTCTTTCTTGCGGGCTTGCTCGAGCCAGCGCCGGCGTTCGTTGATGGGCCGCTGCTCGCGGTTGTGCTTGCGCGCCTGCGCGATTCGGCTGGCGCGCTGCTTGGACCGGCTGCGCCGGTTCGCGGCAGGTGCCGCGCACGCCTGTCTGCCCAGCTGCGGGAAAAGGTCGACGCCGGCCGGCGACGTTCGATACGTTTTTCCCGTTGGCGAGACCCAGATCACGGTGCCGTCAGCCAGTTGCGTATCTCGCCAACCACCGAAAGTTTTGAGCCGATGATGAAGGCGGCAAAGGCATTTGAGATTCGTGATCACCGTCAGCCCACCCGCAGTCGGGTCCTGATGATTGAACGCGATGGTGTGGTCCAGGTCGCAGAAGACGGCCCGGCGGCTGCAACCCGGGAAGCGGCAGGTCAGATCCCGACACCGCACCGCGCGCTCGAGCGCCGCCGACGGCTGATAGCGCAGCGCCTCGGCCGGATGGTGAGCCGGATCGGCGACACCGCGCAGCGAGGCCGCCGCGGCCGCCAGCCGGCGAACCTGCTCGGCGTCGATCACCCCGTAGCCCTCCAGGTAGCCCGGCTGCTCGCTCTCGCCGTGCACGGTGTCCTCACCGGCGATCACGTTGATGACGATCTGGACCCCACCGCGATCGCCGACCGTGCCGGCCGTCGGGGTTGGTGGGGCAGTCGGGTTGCCCGCAGCCACGCCAGCGCTCGCGGCCCTGGGTCAACGCGGCCGAGCGCATCGGCGCGGCGCTGATCCAACGTGCGCGAGTCGGCCGAGCACACCTGTGTGGCCAGCTGGGAGAGTCGCTCGATCGAAAGCTGTCGCCGTGGGAGCGGTCACGTCGCCGTAGATCGCGGCCATCCCGTTGTCGCGTGCATCGACCCTGACGTGGTGGTCGTTCTCGCCCTCGCGGCGCTCGCGGACTGGCATCGGCATCGACCGTGCGCACCGCCGTGTCGACGGCGTTGATGATGCGCTGTCGCGACCAGCCCTCCAGTTTCCGATACGGCGGCCAGCGACTCGTCAAGCTTGGCAATCATCGAGTCGTCGCTGACCAGTTCAGTACGGCCGATGATCAATCGCACTGTGCGCCAATCGGTTCGACCTTCGGCGAGCAGCGCCGCGATCCTGGGCAACCTGGTGTCCAGGGTTTCCGCGTGCGAGACCAGGTAGTTGGCGGCCACCGGGGATAGGTTCATCGCGGCGGAGAGCTCGGCCGCAGTCCGCTCGAACCCGTCGATCTCCGCGTACTCGTGTTCTTTAGCGGCGCTCTCGGCCGCGGCAATCCGATAACGCAGCAATGCCGCCACCGCCGCCATCCGCTTGGCCACCAACACAGACTCATCACGATGCGTGGACTCGACCACCGCCACCAGCGCAGTGGGGTCCAGATCGCGAAGCGTATCGAACATATGTTCGATTATGCCACGGTTCTGCGACAGCCGCCACTACGGCGTGACGAGGATCTTGCAGTGCCGTTCCGGGTCGGCCAGTTCGTCGAACGCCGCGCCCACGCCGTCCAGGCCGACCTCCCCGGTGATGAGCGGGGCCACGTCGATGTCGCCCTCGGCCAGTGCGCGCAGCGACGCCGCGAACTCGTTGGGGTCATAGGCGTTGCAGAACTGCAGACTGATCTCTTTGGCGATCCCGAAGAACGGAATGACCGTGTCGGGCACCATGCACACGCCGGCGACAACCACTCGGGCGCCCTTTCGGGCCCGCCTCATGATGTCGCCGATGATGCCGGGCACCCCGACCGCTTCAAATACCACGGCGGCTTTGACGGAATCGAACGGCGACTCCTGCGCCGGGTCGACCGTTCGATGTGCGCCCATCGTGGCGGCCAGCTCCCTGCGCGTCGGCGAAAAGTCTGCTGCCACAATGGTTTCTACGCCCCGCATCCGCAGCGCCGCGATGATCGCGATGCCGATCGGGCCGCAACCGATCACCAGGGCCGCTTCTGCCGGCTCGATCTTGGACTTGTTCACAGCATGCAGCCCCACCGCCATGGGTTCGGCCAGGGCGGCATGTTTGGGGTCCAATCCGTTGGGGATGGGCAGCAGCAACGGCGCCGAAAGCAGCATCCGCTCGGCGTACGCGCCGAGCGTGCTGTTGCTGAAGACGATCGGCTCGACGCGCTTGGCGGACAACAGCACTGGAATGGAGGTGACCAGGGTTCCCGGCGGATGGGTTTCGGTATCGGGTCCGGCCTCGAGTACCTCGGCGCTGAACTCATGACCCATGAAGACGTCGCGGCTGAAATCCAGATCCAAGCCGCCGGCACCGCGGGCAAGTTCATTGCTCAACGACACCACGTCGGCGCCGTGAGCGGCGAAATGCAAGTCTGAGCCACAGATTCCGCACGCCCGCACGGCCACCAGCACCTGGCCCGGCCCAGGTACCGGATCGGGCACGTCGTCGCGGTAGACCATCCGCCCGTCGCGCAATACCGAGGCGCGCATCAGTTCTCCGCGCTCTGGTGTTCGGCGACGTGCTCAGTGATGGCTTTCACCACGGCCTCGCCGGCGCGGCCGATCAATTGATCGCGGTTGCCTTTCGCCCAGTCATGCGAGGAGCGCGGAGCTTCCAGCTGTCCCTTGAAATGCGGAATTACCTTGCGGGCGAACAGATCATAGGAATGGAAGGTCGCCTTCGGTGAGGCCCAGTCGTGGCCGAGCAGCAGCAGCGTCCCGAAACCACCGGACCGTTCCAGCAGGTCTTCGATGTGCGCGATCGCCTCATCGGGCGTGCCGATGCAGCAATTTCCTTTGGACGCATAGTCTTCGACGAACTCGTACGGAGACTGCTGCGCGCCGTCGACCTCGTTGGACAGCGGGACGAACCCGGCGGCACCGAAGTAATCGGCGAAATCCTGTAACCCGTAGGTGCAGTCGTCGATCGCCTGCTCGCGACTGTCCGCGAGATGCATGATGCTCAGCACCCGCCAGTCGCCCCGGTCCGGCTCGTCGCGGCCGACTTTGGCGGCCTGCTCGCGCACCACTTCCCAGGTGTTCTCCAGCGCGGCGTAGCCGCCGGGCACCGACATCGACAGTGACAGCAGCGAAGTGCCCAGCGAACCGGCCAGCCGCGGACCAGACGGAGAAATCATTGCGGCAGTGGAGATCTCCGGGTACGGCCAGGTGTAAGGGCGGATGTGTAGCTGGGCATCGCGCAGGGTGAACCAGTCGGTGTGGCGATCGATTCGCTCGGAGGGCGCGGCACGGAACAACGCGAGGATCGCCTCGAGCGACTCCTGCATCATCCGTCGCTGCTCGACCGGGTCGATACCCATCATGTAGGCGTCCGACGGCAGCGCGCCGGGACCGGTGCCGAACATCACCCGGCCGCGGGTCAGATGGTCGAGCAGTACCCAACGGTCGGCCACCATCAGCGGATGGTGGTAGGGCAGCGAGACGACTCCGGTGCCCAGCCGGATGTGCTTGGTCCGCTCGCGCCGCGGCCGCGATGAACACCTCCGGGCAGGCGATCAGTTCATAGCCGCCGGAGTGGTGCTCGCCGAACCACGCCTCGTCGTACCCGAGACGGTCCAGCGCGATGACCCGCTCCATGTCGTATTCCAATGCCACCGTTGGGGATTGGCCGATCGGATGAAAAGGCGTGATGAATACCCCGAACCGCATGGGCGCGCTCATTGCAACTCCAGTCCCTTGAGAAAGTCCAACAGTGCCGTGTTCACTTCGTCGGGCCGTTCCTGCTGCAGCCAGTGTCCGGCTCCCTCGAGCATCACCTGCTGGTACCGGCCGGTGATCATCTGCGCGGCCCGGTCGGCAGCGGGTGAACGCGAGAACGGGATCGGCCGTGCCGCCGATGAACAAGCACGGCACCGAGATGGTGGCGTCGGCGAGTTCGGGGGTGGTCTCCCAGTTGCGGTCGAAATTGCGATACCAGTTGAGGCCGCCGGTGAACCCGGTGCGGGTGAATTCGCTGATGTAGTGGTCGAGTTCGTCCTGGCTGATCCAGTCCGGCAGCGCTTCCGGCTCGGGCAATCGGTCGATGAAGCCTTCCGGTCCCGGGGCCAACATCCGCAGTGCCGCGCTTTCGTCGGCCATCGAGCCCGGGCCGGCCATCAACCGGCGCAACGTACGGGCGGGGTCTCCGTCGAGTTCGGCATCGGCAATGCCCGGCTCCTGGAAGTACACCATGTAGAAGAAGTTCTCCCCGAACACTTTGCGGAATGCCTGCGTCGGCGGCACTTTCGCGCGCGGGACCACCGGGACGCTCAGGGCGGCGACGGCCGCGACCCGGTCGGGGTGCAGCAGGGGTGCGTTCCAGACCACGATGGCGCCCCAGTCATGGCCCACCCAGACGGCACGCTCGGCGCCGACGTCGTCGAGCAGGCCGACGATGTCGCCGGTGAGCTGGTGAATGTCATAGGCCTCGATCGCGCCGGGCCGCGAGGAGCCGCCGTAGCCCCGCTGATCGGGGGCCAGGACGTGGTAACCGGCGTCGGCCAGGGCTGAAATCTGGTGCCGCCACGAATAGGCCAGCTCGGGAAAACCGTGGGCCAGGACTACTACGGGTGCGCCGCGATCACCGGCCTCGACCACTCTCAGCTGCACGCCATTGGTGTCTACTAACCGTTCGGTTGACGAACCCACCGTCTCACCAAATCACAACGGAACCAGGCTGAGAAGGGCTCGACCAGATTGGAACTGGCGGGTAGATATGGCTGATGCGGTTGGACCACATAGTGCTGTGGACGAAGGATCCGACGGCGGCCATGGATTTCTATTCGAGGGTCGTCGGGCTCACGCCGGTGCGCTTCAGTGAGTTCGAGGCGGGACAGGCGCCGTTCCCCAGCGTGCGGGTTAGCGAGGACTCCATCATCGACCTGATGCCGGTGGAGAAGGCCGCCTCCGGCGGTGCGGGCAACCCGGTGAATCACGTGTGTCTGGCACTGTCCAAGGCCGAATACGACGAGCTGGATCGGCGTCTGCAGGCAGAAGGCGTCGGTATCAGCACTCGGATGACCCATGTCTATGGAGCCCGAGGCTACGCGCCGCAGGCCTATTACTTCGCTGATCCCGACGGCAATGTGCTGGAGGCCCGCCACTACGAGTGACGGTCGAGCGTGACCTGGCTCGCATCTTTGCCGCCTTCGGCTCGCATAGGGAACTGCCAGTCGTTGTCTGACCAGGACGGTGGCGACCCGCTGCGGCCCGGCTCTGCCGGACCTGGCGATCGCCATAGCGGTAGCCTGGACTTTTCACTTGCGAGTAATCGGGGAAGGACCTGGCCGACACGGCCGATGAATTGATGAATCGGAAAAACGTGATCCGCACCGTCACGGCGGTCGCCCTAGTGGTGCTGCTGGGTTGGTCCTTCTTCTACTTCAGCGATGACACCCGCGGCTACAAACCCGTCGACACCTCGGTGGCGATGTCCCAGATCAGCAGCGGCAACGTCAAGAGCGCCCAGATCGATGACCACGAGCAGCAACTGCGCCTGACCCTGAACAAGGGCAACAACGACACCGAAAACTCCGACAAGGTCATCACCAAATTCCCCACCGGGTACGCCGTCGACCTGTTCAACGCGCTGAACGCCAAGAACGCCAAGGTCAGCACCGTCGTCAACGAAGGCAGCGTCGTGGGCGAGCTGCTGGTCTACGTGCTGCCGCTGCTGTTGCTGGTCGGCCTGTTCGTGATGTTCTCCCGCATGCAGGGCGGCGCCCGGATGGGCTTCGGCTTCGGCAAGTCGCGCGCCAAGATGCTGAACAAGGACATGCCAAAGACCACATTTGCCGACGTCGCCGGCGTCGACGAAGCGGTCGAGGAGCTCTACGAGATCAAGGACTTCCTGCAGAACCCCAGCAGGTACCAGGCGCTGGGCGCCAAGATCCCCAAGGGCGTTCTGCTCTACGGGCCGCCGGGAACCGGCAAGACCCTGCTGGCCCGCGCCGTGGCAGGAGAAGCGGGCGTTCCGTTCTTCACCATCTCCGGCTCCGACTTCGTCGAGATGTTCGTCGGCGTCGGTGCCTCGCGCGTGCGGGACCTGTTCGAGCAGGCCAAGCAGAACAGCCCGTGCATCATCTTCGTCGACGAGATCGACGCCGTCGGCCGCCAGCGCGGCGCCGGACTGGGCGGCGGGCACGACGAGCGTGAGCAGACGCTGAACCAGTTGCTGGTCGAGATGGACGGTTTCGGCGAACGCGCCGGCGTCATCCTGATCGCGGCCACCAACCGACCCGACATCCTGGACCCCGCGCTGCTGCGGCCCGGCCGCTTCGACCGGCAGATCCCGGTGTCCAACCCCGACCTGGCGGGTCGCCGCGCGGTGCTGCGGGTGCACTCCAAGGGCAAGCCGATCGCCCCGGACGCCGACCTCGACGGGCTGGCCAAGCGCACCGTCGGCATGACCGGCGCCGACCTGGCGAACGTCATCAACGAGGCGGCGCTGCTGACCGCCCGCGAGAACGGCACCGTGATCACCGGCGCCGCACTGGAGGAAGCCGTGGACCGGGTGATCGGTGGCCCGCGCCGCAAGGGCCGGATCATCAGCGAGCACGAGAAGAAGATCACCGCCTACCACGAGGGCGGGCACACGCTGGCGGCCTGGGCGATGCCGGATATCGACCCGGTCTACAAGGTGACGATCCTGGCCCGCGGCCGCACCGGCGGGCACGCGGTGGCGGTGCCCGAGGATGACAAGGGCCTGCGGACCCGCTCGGAGATGATCGCCCAACTGGTCTTCGCGATGGGCGGGCGCGCTGCCGAGGAACTGATATTCCGCGAGCCGACGACCGGCGCGGTGTCCGACATCGAGCAGGCCACCAAGATCGCGCGCGCCATGGTCACCGAGTACGGCATGAGCTCCAAGCTCGGCGCCGTCAAATACGGCACCGAACATGGCGACCCGTTCCTGGGCCGGACCATGGGCAACCAGGCCGACTACTCCCACGAGGTAGCCCGCGACATCGACGACGAGGTCCGCAAGCTCATCGAGGCCGCGCACACCGAGGCCTGGGAGATCCTCACCGAATACCGCGACGTGCTCGACACCCTGGCCGGCGAGTTGCTGGAAAAGGAAACCCTGCACCGCGCCGAACTGAAAGCGATCTTCGGCGACGTCGAAAAGCGGCCCCGGCTCACCATGTTCGACGACTTCGGCGGCCGGATCCCGTCCGACAAGCCGCCGATCAAGACGCCCGGCGAACTGGCGATCGAGCGCGGCGAGCCCTGGCCCCAGCCGGTCCCCGAGCCGGCCTTCAAGGCGGCCATCGCACGGGCATCCGAAGCCGCCGAAGCCGCACAAGCCGAAGCCGACCGAACCGGCAACGGCGCCAACGGTTCTCCCGCGGGCGGCGCAAAGGGGCCCACCCAGCCCGACTATGGCGCCCCGGCCGGCTGGCACGCACCCGGATGGCCCCCACAGTCCAACCGGCACTATCCAGCGTCCGCGCAAGACACATCGGATGACCCGGATGGCGGCGAGCGTTCAGAGTCTGCCGAAGAGCAGGGCAAAGACGTAAGTCGGTCCAACCCGCCTGCCCTCGGCTGACGAACGGAGAATTCGATGTCGCAGCTGGACGGGTGGGACACGCGGGTGCGGGTGTTCGACCAACCACGCGCCGAGGCCGCCGTCCGCGAACTGCTGTTCGCCATCGGTGAGGACCCGGAACGGAATGGTTTGAAGGACACCCCGGCTCGCGTGGCCCGCGCCTACCGCGAGATGTTCTCCGGGCTCTACACCAATCCCGACTCGGTGCTGAACACCATGTTCGACGAAGACCACGACGAGCTGGTGATCGTCAAGGAAATTCCGATGTACTCCACCTGCGAGCACCATCTGGTGTCGTTCCACGGGGTGGCTCACGTCGGCTACATCCCCGGCAAGGACGGCCGGGTGACGGGGCTGTCGAAGATCGCCCGACTGGTCGACCTCTATGCCAAGCGGCCCCAGGTGCAGGAACGGCTCACCAGCCAGATCGCCGACGCTTTGATGAACAAACTCGATCCGCGCGGGGTGATCGTCGTCGTCGAGGCCGAGCACCTGTGCATGGCGATGCGTGGTGTCCGCAAACCCGGTGCCGTCACGACCACGTCGGCAGTGCGCGGTCAATTCAAAACCAGCGCTGCGTCTCGATCCGAAGCGCTCGACCTCATCCTGCGTAAGTGAGTCCGCGTCCGTGCGGGTTATGGGGGTTCTGAACGTCACCGACGATTCGTTCTCGGATGGCGGGCGGTACCTCGATGCGGACAGCGCCGTCGAACATGCGCTGGCAATGGTTGCCCAAGGTGCGGGCATCGTCGACGTGGGCGGCGAATCGACCCGCCCCGGTGCGGTACGGATCGATCCCCGGGTGGAAGCGTCTCGCGTGGTGCCCGTAGTTAAAGAGCTTGCCGCACAAGGTATTACGGTCAGCATCGACACCATGCACGCGGAAGTCGCGCGGGCGGCGCTGCAGAACGGCGCGCAGATCGTCAACGACGTGTCCGGCGGGCGAGCCGATCCGGCCATGGCCCCGCTACTGGCCGAAGCCGGAGTCCCCTGGGTGCTGATGCACTGGCGACCCGTCTCGGCCGCCAGCCCGCATCGGGCTCCGCAGTACCGCGACGTGGTCGCCGAGGTGCGTGCCGACCTGATGGCCAGCGTGGCCGACGCGGTGGCCGCCGGTGTCGATCCGGCCCAGCTGATCATCGACCCCGGGCTGGGATTCGCCAAAACCGGACAACACAATTGGGCGCTGCTGCATGCCTTGCCTGAGTTGGTGGCCACCGGAGTCCCGGTGCTGCTGGGCGCCTCGCGCAAACGCTTTCTGGGCACGTTGTTAGCCGGGCCCGATGGCACGCCGCGACCACCGGGCGGGCGGGAGACGGCGACCGCGGTGATTTCGGCGCTGGCCGCCCTGCACGGGGCCTGGGGTGTGCGGGTGCACGACGTGCGGGCCTCCGTCGACGCCGTCCGGGTGGTCGGGGCCTGGACGCAGGCCCGGGGAACCGATGGCTGATCGAATTGAGTTGCGCGGCTTGACCGTTCATGGCCGGCACGGAGTATTCGAGCACGAGCGCGAGAACGGGCAGGACTTCGTTGTCGACATCACCGTGTGGATCGACCTGGCCGGCGCCGGCGGCAGCGACGAGCTGGCCGACACCTACGACTACGGCGCTCTGGCCCAGCTGGCGGCCGACATCGTCGGTGGCCCACCGCGCAACCTGATCGAAACGGTCGGGGGTGAGATCGCCGATCGGGTCATGCACGACGACCGCGTGCATGCCGTCGAGGTGGTGGTGCACAAGCCGAAAGCTCCCATCGCGCAGCAGTTCGCCGACGTCGCGGTGGTGATCCGGCGCTCGCGGCGCGGAGGGCGCGGTTCGGTGATCCCCGCGGGCGGGTCGGTATGACCCGCGTCGTGCTCTCTATCGGCTCCAACCTGGGTGACCGGCTGGCGCGGCTGCAATCGGTCGTCGACGGGCTCGGTGCGACGGTGTGCGCCGTGTCTCCGGTCTATGAGACCGACCCGTGGGGTGGCGTCGAGCAGGGACCGTTCCTCAACGCGGTGGTGATCGCCGACGACCCGGCCTGTGACGCCCAGGGCTGGCTACGCCGGGCCCAGCAGTTCGAGCGGGCCGCGGACCGGGTTCGCGGCCAGCCCTGGGGCCCGCGCACCCTCGACGTCGACCTGATCGCCTGCTACGGCGAGACCGAACTGATCGCGCGCGAAAGCAACCTGACCCTGCCGCACCCCCTGGCCCACCTGCGGGCGTTCGTGATGATCCCGTGGCTGGACATCGACCCGGCGGCCCAGCTGACCGTCGCCGCGGGGCTTAAACCCGTTATAAGGTCCGTCGCCGGGCTGCTGGCCGAGCTGGACCCGTCCGACCGGCACAGCGTGCGGTTGTCTTCGCTGGTGCTGGGCAGGAATGGGGAATCGGGAAGCTGATGGGACCGACCCGGAAACGTGACCTCACCGCCGCGGTGGTCGGCGCCGCCGTGTTGGGTTATCTGCTGGTGATGGCGCTATACCGGTGGTTTCCACCCATCACGGTGTGGACCGGTGCGTCGTTGCTTCTGGTCGCCGTCGCCGAGGCGTTGTGGGCTCGCAACGTGCGCGCCAAGATCGGCGAGGGCGAGATCGGCGACGCGCCCGGTTGGCTGCATCCGCTCGCGGTGGCGCGCACCCTGGTGGTCGCCAAGGCGTCGGCCTGGGTGGGCGCGCTGGTGTTGGGTTGGTGGATCGGGATCTTGGTCTATTTTCTGCCCCGGATGTCGTGGCAGCGGGCCGTCGCCGAGGACGCCACCGGCGCGGTGGTGGCGGCCGTGAGCGCGCTGGCGTTGGTGATCGCCGCGCTTTGGCTGCAGCATTGCTGCAAGTCTCCGGATGATCCGACCGAGCACGGAGAAGGCCTGGAGAGTTAGTGTTTTGGCTCTCTGACGTTGCTGAATGCGATTCGAGAATCGCCGGACTAGCGCGACACGCGGAACGACGACGCGCGGGTACAGTCACCCCATGACCGTCCTGTCCCGCGGCGCCCGGGTCCGGCGCGGCGGCCGCAGGCCGGGTTGGGTGCTCCTGACGACGTTGCTGGTTCTGGCAATCGCGGCCAGTTCCGCACTGGTTTTCACCAATCGGGTGGAACTTCTCAAGCTCGCTGTGATCCTGGCGCTGTGGGCCGCGGTCGCCGGCGCATTCGTCTCGGTGTTGTACCGCCGGCAGAGCGAGGCCGACCAGGCCCGGGCACGGGACATGAAGCTGGTCTACGACCTGCAACTGGATCGCGAGATCTCCGCGCGCCGCGAATACGAGCTGACCGTGGAGTCCCAGCTGCGCCGCGAGTTGGCCTTCGAACTACGGGCTCAGTCCGCCGACGAGGTGGCCGCGCTGCGGGCCGAGCTGACTGCGCTGCGGACCAGTCTGGAGATCCTGTTCGACACGGACTTCGAACACCGCCCCGCATTGGAGAGCGTCGATAAAGAGACCGCCGCACGCGCGCTGAGCGAACGGGGCCAGAACGGCGAGAGCCCGCCGGCCGACTGGGTGTCCAGTGATCGGGTCACTGCGGTCGCGGATGACGACGCCGTCACCCGCACCGACGAACAACCGATCATCGACGTGCCGGAGGAACCGATATTGCCGCCCCGGCAGCCCGTCCGCGAGGCGGTCCAGGTGCAATATCCGGCCCCACCGCCGCCACCACCCGAGCCGGTGTATCAGCCTCGCCACCGGCCGCCGCCCCAGCAGGCGCCGCCACCCCCACCTCAAGCCCCACCGCAACCGGCACCTCAGCAACCGTCGCGGCCGGGCTGGCAACCGGCACCCGCCGACGGGCAGTGGCTTCCGCCCGGTACGCCCGGTAGCCGCTGGACGCCAACCGAGCCAGCCGCACCCGAGGTCCCGCAGGCCCTAGCGCCATCCGGCGGGCGGCGGCGACGCTACCGCGACTCCAGCCCAGAAGACCAGGTCAGCGGCCCGCAGGACGCGGTCGCGCCCGGACGCCACCACGGCGGCGGCGAGCCGGGTCGCCGGTCGCGGTCGCGTCACTCAACGGAGTATGGCGGGCCGCCCGAGCCGCCGCCGGCACGGCGCCATGCGCCGCCGCCCGAGCCACCGGTACCGCCCGAGCCCCCGGCGGCCGCCGCGCCGGCGCCGCCGCGACTGGCCCCGCCACCACCTCCTGAACCCGCGCCCCGGCATCGCGGCGCCGAGGACCCGGCGGATGTTGTGGACGAGCGGGACAGCCCGCTTGGGGCGCACCAATCCGGCGGCCATTCCGTCGCCGACCTGATGGCGCGGCTGCAAACCGAGCCGAGCGGAGGCGGGCGTCGCCGTCGCCGTGACGGATAACACTGGGTACTCCCGCAGAAATCGATTAAAGTCTTACTGACCGTCCGGTACCCACGAGTTGGGACTGGAACGTACGAATCACATGTGAGGGTCGTCTGCGATGGTGCAGTTCGACGGTTTGCGCCCGGCCAGGCTCAAGGTGGGGATCATCTCCGCCGGCCGGGTAGGCACCGCTTTGGGAGTCGCGCTGGAGCGCGCTGACCACGTCGTGGTCGCGTGCAGCGCCATCTCACACGCCTCGCGGCAACGAGCGCAGCGCCGGCTGCCCGACACCCCCGTGCAGGCGCCGCCCGACGTCGCGGCCGGCGCCGAGTTGTTGCTGCTGGCGGTACCCGATTCCGAACTGGCCGGCCTGGTGTCCGGCCTGGCCGCCATTTCCGCGGTGCAGCCCGGAACGATCGTCGCGCACACCTCCGGCGCCAACGGGACCGGGATTCTCGAGCCGCTGACGCTGCAGGGCTGCATGCCGCTGGCCATTCATCCGGCGATGACGTTCACCGGCTCCGACGAGGACATCAGCAGGCTGCCGGACACCTGCTTCGGGATCACCGCGGCCGACGAGGTCGGGTACGCGATCGCGCAGTCGCTGGTGCTGGAGATGGGCGGGGAGCCGTTCTGTGTCCGCGAGGACGCCCGCGTCCTCTACCACGCCGCTCTGGCGCATGCGAGCAACCACCTGGTGACCGTTGTCGCCGACGCGCTCGACGCGTTACGGGCCGCCCTGCGCGGGGACGAACTGCTCGGACAACAGCTCGTCGACAACCAGCCGGGCGGCATCGCCGAACGCGTCGTCGGGCCACTCGCCCGCGCCGCACTGGAGAACACGCTGCAGCGCGGCCAGGCCGCGCTCACCGGGCCGGTGGCCCGCGGGGATGCGGCGGCGGTGGCCGGGCACCTGGCCGCGCTGGACGCCGTCGATCCGCAGCTTGCCGAGGCTTATCGGGTGAACGCACTGCTGACCGCTCAGCGCGCACATGCCCCCGCCGATGTGGTCGAGGTGCTGGCGCCGTGACTGCTCTGAACAAGCCGAAATTCGCTGCGGGCGAACTCAACGTCTATTCGTCGCCGCGCGAAGTCACCGATGTCAGCCGGGCGCTGCGGCACACCGGCCGGCGGGTGATGTTGGTGCCGACCATGGGCGCCCTGCACGACGGACACCTGACGCTGGTGCGGGCCGCCAAGCGGGTGCCCGGCTCGGTGGTCGTGGTATCGATCTTCGTCAACCCGCTGCAATTCGGCGCCGGGGAAGATCTGGACGCCTACCCCCGCACCCTGGACGCCGACGTGGAGCTGCTGCGCGGCGAAGGCGCCGAGATCGTGTTCGCGCCGACGGCCGCGGCGATGTACCCCGACGGTCTGCGCACCACCGTGCAACCCGGTCCGCTGGCGGCCGAGCTCGAGGGTGGGCCCCGGCCAACCCATTTCGCCGGCGTGCTGACCGTCGTGCTGAAGCTGTTGGCGATCGTGCGCCCGGACCGGATTTTCTTCGGCGAGAAGGACTATCAGCAGCTGGTGATGATCCGGCAGATGGTGGCCGACCTGAATGTCGACACTGCGGTCATCGGAGTGCCGACGGTGCGCGAGGGCGACGGGCTGGCGATGTCGTCGCGCAACCGCTACCTCGATCCGGTGCAGCGCGAGACGGCCGGCGTGCTTTCGGCGGCGCTGACCGCCGGCGTGCACGCGGCGCCCGCCGGTGCGGCAGCCGCGCTGGCCGCCGCGCGCGCCGTGCTGGACGCGGTGCCCGGACTCGCGGTCGACTACCTCGAGCTGCGCGACCCCGACCTCGGCCCGATGCCGGCCAGCGGGCCCGCCCGGCTGCTTGTTGCCGCCAGGTTGGGCACCACCAGGCTGCTGGACAACATCGGAATTCAGATCGGAACGACGGTCGGCGCGGACGGGCTGCAGCCCGTGTCGAGCCGGCAGGCCCTTGAATCACCTTGGAGGAACTGATGTTACGGACGATGCTGAAGTCGAAGATCCACCGTGCCACGGTGACGCAGGCCGACCTGCACTACGTCGGCTCGGTCACCATCGACGCCGACTTGATGGAGGCGGCGGACCTGCTCGAGGGCGAACAGGTGACTATCGTCGACATCGACAACGGCGCCCGGCTCGTCACCTACGCCATCACCGGTGAGCGCGGTACCGGAGTGATTGGAATCAACGGTGCAGCAGCACATCTCGTTCATCCAGGCGACCTGGTGATCCTGATCGCCTACGGAACCATGGAAGACGCGGAGGCGCGTGCCCACCAGCCGCGGATCGTGTTCGTCGACGCCCACAACAAGCCGATCGACCTGGGGACCGATCCGGCTTTCGTGCCCTTCGATATTGAGGCCGCGGCCGAACTGCTCAACCCCCGGATGGGTGCACGATAACCGTGCTGCTGGCGATCGACGTCCGCAACACCCACACCGTCGTCGGCCTGCTGTCCGGAGCCAAGGAGCACGCAAAAGTCGTGCAGCAGTGGCGGATACGCACCGAATCCGAGGTCACCGCCGACGAACTGGCGCTGACCATCGACGGTCTGATCGGCGAGGACTCCGAGCGGCTCACCGGTGCCGCCGCCCTGTCGACGGTGCCCTCGGTGCTGCACGAGGTGCGGGTCATGCTCGACCAGTACTGGCCCTCGGTACCGCATGTGCTGATCGAGCCGGGCGTACGCACCGGTATCCCGCTGCTGGTCGACAATCCGAAAGAGGTGGGCGCCGACCGGATCGTGAATTGCCTGGCGGCGTTTCACAAGTTCGGCAAGGCCGCCATCGTCGTCGACTTCGGATCGTCGATCTGTGTGGATGTGGTTTCGGCCAAGGGCGAATTTCTCGGTGGCGCCATCGCGCCCGGCCTGCAGGTGTCCTCCGATGCCGCCGCGGCCCGTTCTGCGGCGTTGCGCCGCGTCGAATTGTCCCGGCCCCGCTCGGTGGTGGGCAAGAACACCGTCGAGTGCATGCAGGCGGGTGCGGTGTTCGGCTTCGCGGGGCTGGTCGACGGGTTGGTCGGTCGCGTCCGCGAGGACGTGGAGGGCTTCGCCGGCGATGACGTCGAGGTGGTGGCCACCGGGCATACCGCGCCGCTGCTGCTGCCCGAACTGCACACCGTCGCCCACTACGACCAGCACCTGACGCTGCACGGTCTGCGGCTGGTGTTCGAACGCAACCGGGACGCCCAGCGCGGCCGGCTGAAGACGGCGCGCTAGCAGCCCGTCAGGCCGCACCGAGTCTGCGTGCAGCGCCAGCGTCGGGGAGGTTGTCGCGCCCTCGGCGCAGGCTCGATGCCCTCGGCGCAGGCTCGACCGCCTAAGCTGGCACGTCGTGAGTGCCCCCGGTGAGGAAGACCCGACCGACCTTCCCGAGCAGTTCCGGATCCGCCGCGACAAGCGCGCCCGCCTGCTGGCGGAGGGGCACGACCCCTACCCCGTCGCGGTGCAGCGCACCCACACCCTGGCCGAGGTTCGCGCCGCCCACCCCGACCTGGCGGTCGACGAGGCGACCGATGACATCGTCGGCGTCGCCGGCCGGGTGGTATTCGCGCGCAACACCGGAAAACTGTGCTTTGCGACGCTGCAGGACGGCGACGGCACCCACCTGCAGGTGATGATCAGCCTGGACAAAGTGGGTCGCGAAGCGCTTGACGCGTGGAAGGCCGACGTCGATATCGGCGACATCGTTTATGTGCACGGCACCGTGATCAATTCACGGCGCGGCGAACTCTCCGTCCTTGCCGACTCTTGGCAGATGGCGTCCAAGTCGCTGCGGCCGCTGCCCGTCGCACACAAGGAGATGAGTGAAGAGTCGCGGGTTCGGCAGCGCTATGTCGACCTGATCGTCCGTCCGCAGGCGCGCGAGGTGGCGCGGCAGCGGATTGCGGTAATCCGCGCGATACGGAATGCGCTGGAACGCCGCGGCTTCCTCGAAGTCGAGACGCCTATCTTGCAGACGCTGGCCGGTGGCGCGGCGGCCCGCCCGTTCACCACCCATTCGAATGCCCTGGACATCGATCTTTACCTGCGGATCGCGCCGGAACTGTTCCTCAAGCGCTGCGTCGTCGGCGGTTTCGACAAGGTCTTCGAACTTAATCGCGTGTTCCGAAACGAAGGTTCCGATTCCACGCATTCACCTGAATTCTCCATGCTGGAGACCTACCAGACCTACGGAACGTATGACGATTCGGCAGCGGTCACGCGCGAGATTATTCAAGAGGTAGCCGACGAGGCGATCGGTACCAGACAACTCCCGATGCCCGACGGCAGTGTCTACGACATCGACGGAGAATGGGCGACTATACAAATGTACCCGTCGCTGTCGGCCGCGCTCGGCGACGAGATCACACCCCAAACGACGGTGGATCGGTTACGTGACATTGCCGATCGACTCGGTGTCGAGATTGCCGGCAACCGCGGCTTCGGACACGGCAAACTCGTCGAGGAACTGTGGGAGCACGCCGTGGGCAACGGCTTGAGCGCGCCCACATTTGTCAAAGACTTTCCCGTCGAGACAACGCCTTTGACCCGTCAGCACCGCAGTATCCCGGGCGTAACCGAGAAGTGGGATCTCTACTTGCGCGGCGTCGAACTCGCCACTGGGTACTCCGAATTGAACGATCCGGTGGTGCAACGGGAGAGATTCGCGGATCAGGCGCGCGCCGCGGCCGCCGGCGACGACGAGGCGATGGCGCTTGACGAGGATTTTCTGGCGGCCCTCGAGTACGCGATGCCGCCGTGCACCGGAACCGGAATGGGTATCGATCGGTTGTTGATGTCTCTGACCGGGCTGTCAATTCGGGATACAGTTTTGTTCCCGATTGTTAGACCGCACTCTAACTGAACTGTGTCAAGATGCTTCGGATTGAGAATTCTCAGTTTTTATGGCAGATTGGTCGCGGGGAGTCAATCCAAGCTGCACAGCACGGCACAGACTGCACAGGAAGAAACGCGAGGGTAAGGCAATGGCGAAGAAAGTAACCGTCACCTTGGTCGATGATTTCGACGGTTCGGGCGCCGCCGACGAAACTGTCGAATTCGGGCTTGACGGGGTGACCTATGAGATTGACCTTTCGACCAAGAATGCGGCGAAACTGCGTAGCGACCTGAAGCAGTGGGTTGCCGCCGGCCGTCGCGTCGGTGGTCGTCGGCGCGGGCGTTCCGGCTCCGGCCGGGGCCGCGGTGCGATCGACCGCGAGCAGAGCGCCGCGATCCGGGAATGGGCTCGTCGCAACGGACACAATGTGTCGACGCGGGGCCGTATCCCGGCCGACGTCATCGACGCATTCCACGCCGCGACCTAAAGACAGACATTCCGGCGCCCGGGCCCGTCAGGCCCGGGCGTCTGTCTCTTGCCACCTTGGCAGGCGAAGTGCCACGTTCGCTGGTAGCGAACTGAATACCGGTCAGCGTGGGAAACGCTTTGACGGCTTTCCTCGTTGAGCTGTTACGGCTGTCATTCCAGCAGGTCGCTGGGACCGCCAGGAACCGTAAGGTTATGAACCCTGGCTGGCCGACCATTAGAGTGGACGGCAGGTACGCGGTGCCGGCCGCTAGACCGATGGTGAGGGAGAGCAGGTAACCACCGATGTTCGAACGATTTACCGACCGTGCCCGCAGGGTGGTCGTCCTGGCGCAGGAAGAAGCCCGGATGCTCAACCACAACTACATCGGCACCGAGCACATCTTGTTGGGTCTGATTCACGAGGGTGAAGGCGTCGCGGCCAAGTCGCTGGAGTCGCTGGGGATTTCTCTGGAAGGCGTCCGCAGCCAGGTCGAGGAGATCATCGGCCAGGGCCAGCAGGCGCCGTCCGGGCACATCCCGTTCACCCCGCGCGCCAAGAAGGTTCTCGAGCTGAGCCTGCGCGAGGCGCTGCAACTCGGCCACAACTACATCGGCACCGAGCACATTCTGCTGGGCCTGATCCGTGAGGGCGAGGGCGTTGCCGCCCAGGTGCTCGTCAAACTGGGCGCCGAGCTGACCCGGGTGCGCCAGCAGGTGATCCAGCTGCTGAGCGGTTACCAGGGCAAGGAGGCCGCCGAGGCGGGCACCGGTGGGCGTGGCGGAGAGTCCGGCTCGCCTTCTACGTCGTTGGTTCTCGACCAGTTCGGACGCAACCTGACGGCAGCCGCCATGGAAGGCAAGCTGGACCCGGTCATCGGCCGCGAGAAGGAAATCGAGCGGGTGATGCAGGTCCTGAGCCGGCGCACCAAGAACAACCCGGTGCTGATCGGCGAGCCCGGCGTCGGCAAGACCGCTGTGGTCGAGGGCCTGGCACAGGCCATCGTGCACGGCGAGGTGCCCGAGACGCTGAAAGACAAGCAGCTCTACACCCTCGACCTGGGATCGCTGGTCGCGGGCTCGAGGTACCGCGGTGACTTCGAGGAACGCCTGAAGAAGGTGCTCAAGGAGATCAACACCCGCGGCGACATCATCCTGTTCATCGACGAGCTGCACACGCTGGTCGGTGCCGGGGCGGCCGAGGGCGCGATCGACGCGGCCAGCATCCTCAAGCCGAAGCTGGCCCGCGGTGAGCTGCAGACCATCGGCGCGACCACGCTCGACGAGTACCGCAAGTACATCGAGAAGGACGCCGCGCTGGAGCGCCGCTTCCAGCCGGTGCAGGTGGGCGAGCCGACGGTGGCGCACACCATCGAGATCCTCAAGGGCCTGCGGGACCGCTACGAGGCGCACCACCGGGTCTCGATCACCGACTCGGCGATCGTCGCCGCCGCCACTCTGGCCGACCGCTACATCAACGACCGGTTCCTGCCGGACAAGGCGATCGACCTGATCGACGAGGCGGGCGCGCGGATGCGCATCCGCCGGATGACCGCTCCGCCAGACCTGCGCGAGTTCGACGAGAAGATCGCCGAGGCGCGCCGGGAGAAGGAATCCGCGATCGACGCCCAGGACTTCGAGAAGGCCGCCAGCCTGCGCGACCGGGAGAAGACGCTCGTCGCTCAGCGCGCCGAGCGCGAAAAGCAGTGGCGTTCAGGCGATATGGACGTCGTTGCCGAGGTCGACGACAACGAGATCGCTGAGGTGCTGGGCAACTGGACCGGCATCCCGGTGTTCAAGCTCACCGAGGCCGAGACCACCCGGCTGCTGCGCATGGAGGACGAGATCCACAAGCGGATCATCGGCCAGGTGGACGCCGTCAAGGCGGTCTCCAAGGCGATCCGTCGTACCCGCGCCGGGTTGAAAGACCCCAAGCGCCCGTCGGGTTCGTTCATCTTCGCCGGCCCGTCCGGTGTCGGTAAGACCGAGCTGTCCAAGGCGCTGGCCAACTTCCTGTTCGGCGACGACGACGCGCTCATCCAGATCGACATGGGCGAGTTCCACGACCGGTTCACCGCGTCGCGGCTGTTCGGCGCTCCGCCCGGATATGTGGGCTACGAGGAGGGCGGCCAGCTCACCGAGAAGGTGCGGCGCAAGCCGTTTTCCGTGGTGCTGTTCGACGAGATCGAGAAGGCACACCAGGAGATCTACAACAGCCTGTTGCAGGTCCTCGAGGACGGCCGGCTCACCGACGGTCAGGGCCGCACGGTCGACTTCAAGAACACCGTGCTGATCTTCACGTCCAACCTCGGCACGTCGGACATCTCCAAGCCGGTGGGCCTCGGCTTCACCCAGAGTGGTGGCGACAACAACTACGAGCGGATGAAGCAGAAGGTCAACGACGAGCTGAAGAAACACTTCCGCCCGGAGTTCCTGAACCGCATCGACGACATCATCGTCTTCCACCAGCTGACTCGCGACGAGATCATCCAGATGGTCGATTTGATGATCGAGCGCGTCGGCAAGCAGCTCAAGGCCAAGGACATGTCGATGGAGTTGACCGACAAGGCCAAGTCGTTGCTGGCCAAGCGGGGCTTCGACCCGGTGCTGGGTGCTCGCCCGCTGCGGCGCACCATCCAGCGCGAGATCGAGGACCAGCTGTCGGAGAAGATCCTCTTCGACGAGGTCGGTCCGGGGCAGGTCGTCACGGTCGACGTCGACAACTGGGACGGCGAAGGCGCCGGCGAGGATGCGGTGTTCACCTTCGTCGGAACGCACAGGCCGCCGGCCGAGCCCGACCTGGCCAAGGCCGGGGCGTCGACCTCGGACTAGGGCGAGCAGCAAGACAGCGGACGGGCGGTTGCCGAGGAAATCTCGGTGGCCGCCCGCCTTGCTGTCGCAGCGCTGTTCGACCGGTGGGCGCGGCCCGGTTTAGACTGGTCGACTGTGACTAGTCCCGAGACGACCCGCGCCCGCGTTGGTTCCATTGATCTGTCAGCGACGAGCGCGGCGCTGTGGTTGGCGGCGACCGCTTTCCTGGCGTTGCTGGCGATCTATTTCGTCGGCGTCGACCAGGGCGCTGTGTCGCTGTTCGGCAGCGACACACATGTGCACGAGTTCTTTCACGACGCCCGGCACCTCCTCGGATTTCCCTGCCACTGAGTCGGCCTGAGCCTTGGAGAAGCCGTGGAGAGGCGTCTGATCGCGCGCGGTCTGGTGGCCGGCGTGGTGGGTGCCGTGCTGGCGTTCGTGTTCGCCCGCGTGTTCGCCGAGCCGGTCATCGGTCGCGCGATCGCGTACGAGGACGGCCGCACCGAAGTCGAGCACGCTGCGGGCGTGCACGAGCACGGCGTCGAGGTCTTCACCCGCGGCGTGCAGTCGAATGCCGGATTGGGTTTCGGTGTGCTGCTTTTCGGCGTCGCGATGGGCGCGCTCTTCGCCGTGTTTTTCTGTGCCGCGTACGGACGCGCGGGAGGTGTTGGGGCGCGGGCGTTTTCGGTCCGTCTGGCGGCCGTGGCCTTCGTCTTGGTGTACCTGGTGCCGTTCGTGAAGTATCCGCCCAATCCGCCGGCCGTCGGTCAGTCCGACACCATCGGTATGCGCACCGGGTGGTATCTGGTGATGGTGCTGGCGTCGGTGCTGCTGGCGATCGGCGCGGTGTGGCTGGCCCGGCGGCTCGCCGGCCGGCTCGGCGGGTGGAATGCGGGGCTGTCCGCGGCGGCCGCCTATCTGGTGGCGATCGCTGTGGTCATGCTCTTGCTGCCGGCCGTGGATGAGACACCGGAACCGTTGCGCGACAACGCCGGCAGCATCGTCTATCCCGGCTTCTCCGCCGACGTTCTCTACGAATTCAGGCTGGTTTCGCTGGGCACCCAGCTGGTGCTGTGGGCCAGCATCGGCCTGGTGTTCTCGACACTCGCGGGCCGGCTGCTGGGCGAGCGAGCCGAGACCGGACGGGCGGCGAGTATCACCGCGTGACCCAGGTTGTCCGGCTGACCTTGGTGTCGCATGCGATGACAGATGCCATGGCGGCGGGACGCTTCCCGGCCGACGAGCCGCTCAACGACACCCGCCGCCGCCAGCAGGAAATTTCGGAGAGCGTGAAAAGCACTGCCGGGCTTGACTTCACGGGTGCCACCCGGCAGCTCACCGGGCCCGAGCGGCGCGCTCGACAGACGGCGCAGTTGCTGGGTCTGCGGCCGAGGACGGAGCCGCGGTTGGCCGACCTGGACTGCGGAAAGTGGCGCGGGGAGACGCTCGAGAGCGTCGCCGCCGAGGATCTGCGGGTCTGGCTGACCGATCCGGAGGCCACGCCGCACGGCGGGGAGTCGATCGTCGCTTTGGTGGCGCGGGTGGCCGGATGGCTGGAATCGCTGACCCGCAACACAGCGAGGACGGTGGCGGTGACGCATCCCGCGGTGATCCGGGCGGCGATCCTGCTGGCTCTGGGCAGCCCGCCGAAATCGTTCTGGCGCATCGACATTGCCCCGATCAGTCCCGTCGTCATGCATTTCCGGGGAAACAGCTGGACGCTGCGGTTATAGCGGCCGACGCGAGTTATCGCGGCGCGATCAGCGCGAAGACTCTCTTGGCGACCTGCAGCATCCAGCTGCCCACCGTGCGCCCGTGGTCACGGGGCCAGGTCAGCTGGAAGCTGACCACCCAGGGCTGGTGCGTCTTGTCGACCGCGTACCAGCTGAATGTCAGATCCCCGGGCAGGCCACCGGCTTTCGACCCGATATACGGCCAAGCCGCGCGATCCAACTGGATACCCGCGACGGCGGACAGGATCTGCCGGACGGGCGCGGCCTGGCCCACCGCGTCGGCCTGTAGCGTGGCGTGGACCCGACAGATGTCCTGGGCGTTGCCGTACCACTCGGCGCCGTAGTTGGACGCCGGGGTGTGGGCGCGGAACGGATCCGGTTCGTAGGGATTGGAATTCGCCTGCGCCAGCAACCGCGCGCGGACCTCTTGAGGCGCGTTCTTCCACTGGTCGCGCAGGTCCGGCTCACCCCAGCCGACGGAGAACAGCTCGTACATGGTGGGGAACGGTGTCATGCTGGCCGGATCGTGATGGCCGGCGGTGGCCAGAGCCTCCTCGATGGCGTGCGTGCCCAGCCGTTCGATCAACAGGTCGGTGGCCATGTTGTCACTGGTGGCGATCATCTTCTCGGCGGCCGTGCGAACCGAAACATGTTCTCCGGGAGACAATTCCAAGCCCGACGAACCCACCGCCTTGCCCTTGTCGGTGACGGTCAGCTGATCGTCCCAGGAGACCGTTCCGTTCTTCACCGCACCGGCCAACGCGTGCAACACGTACAGCTTGAAAATCGATGCCAGCGGCAGAGATTCGCCGGTGTTGGTGCCCGCGACGGGGTCGCAGTGGCCATCATCGACTTTGGCCGCCTGGTAGGAGTAGCGGGCGCCGGTCTTGCTCAGCACGGCGTCGACGTCGTGCCAGGAATTGATCGGCGGCGGTGGCTGGGTGTCGAGGTCGAATCTGTCGACCAACCCGTCGTCGGAGGTGTGAATCCGGATGTCTTGCCGGGCGCCGTAGGAGGAGACGAGGTGCAGGGTGGCCACACTGGCGCCGATGTCGACCGCCGAGAGAGTGAAGGGGCGATCCCACCAGAGCGTCTCCATGGTGGTCTCGATCGCCTCGACCTTGGCGGGGACGGCCAGCGTGTGAACCCCGACCGGGCCGATCGGCCAGTCGGAGTTGATCATGTCCAGGGTCTGCTGGGCCCGCAGCCCGGGCGGTGTCCTGGTGTCGATCTGCCGCCCCGCATTCGCCGCGTTCGCGTGCGGGGGTGCTGAAGGGGCACAGGCCGGCACCAGGGCGACGACCAGTGCAATGGCGGCGCTCAACGCCAGCGCGCGGTGCAGCGCCCGGCGCCGGCTACTCAGCTCTGCCGGACCCCGCAACGTCCATCACAACTTCGAACTCCAGCAGCGACGCCCCGGTGGCCACGGGGTTGGCCCGTTGCCCGGCATGGGCCTCGATGGCAGGACCCGAAGCCCACGCCTGGAACGCTTCTTCGGACTCCCACTGCGTCACGACGAAGTAGCGGTTCTCACCCTTGACCGGGCGCAGCAGCTGAAAGCCGAGGAAACCGGGCTGATTGTCCACCGCGTGCGCGCGGTGGGCGAACCGCTTCTCCAGCTCGGGGCCGGCTTCCGCGGGCACCTCGATTGCGTTGATCTTCACCACTGGCATTCCGCTAGGCTACCGTGCCCCGCATGCCCGCAGATCTGTTGACCCACCGCGGCGGACGGGGAGACCCGCTGGTACTGGTGCACGGTCTGATGGGCCGCGGGACCACCTGGCCGCGGCAGCTTCCTTGGCTGATTCAGCTGGGCACCGTCTACACCTACGACGCGCCGTGGCACCGCGGCCGGGACGTCGCCGATCCCTACCCGATCAGCACCGAGCGCTTCGTAGCCGACCTCGGTGACGCGGTGACCGCGTTGGGAGAGCCGGTGCGCCTGGTCGGACATTCGATGGGTGGATTGCACTCGTGGTGTCTGGCCGCGGAGCGGCCCGATCTGGTTTCGGCGCTGGTGGTCGAGGACATGGCGCCGGACTTCGTCGGCCGCACCACCGGTCCATGGGAGCCATGGCTGCACGCCCTTCCGGTCGAATTCGACTCGGCTGAAAAGGTTTTCGCCGAGTTCGGGCCCGTCGCCGGACAGTACTTCCTGGAGGCGTTCGACCGCACCGCGACCGGTTGGCGGTTGCATGGTCACACGTCGCGGTGGATCGAGATCGCCGCCGAGTGGGGCACCCGCGACTACTGGACGCAGTGGCGGGCGGTGCGATGCCCGGCGTTGCTGATCGAGGCCGGCAACTCCGTCACACCCCCCGGCCAGATGCGTCAGATGGCCGAAAGGGACTGTCCGACAATGTATTTACCTGTCCCCGGAGCCGGTCACCTGGTTCACGATGAAGCGCCGCAGGAATTCCGGCAGGCCGTCGAAGACTTCTTGTCGCAGCACTAGCCCGGCTGGCCGTGCTGGCCCGCTTGGCCGGGTTGTCCGGTGGTTCCTGACGCGCCGTCGGGTTGGCCGACCCCGGCAGCACCGCCGCTGCCGCCCGCGCCGGCGGAGCCGCCCGCGCCGAAGTTGCCGGGGGAGGCCGCGCTGCCGCCGTCGCCGCCCTTGCCGCCGTTGCCGCCGTCGGCGCCGTTGCCGCCGTCACCGGCGGGTCCCTGCGAGGAGTCCCCGCCGGCCCCGCCGGCCGCGCCGTCACCGCCGCTACCGCCAGCCGCGCCGTCGCCACCGACCGCTACGCCGGTCCCGCCGTTGCCGCCCTGACCGCCATTGGCGGCCGTCCCGGCGGCCCCGCCGAAACCGCCGAAACTGTTTGTACCCGGCCCGACCGCGCCGGCGTCGCCGCCCTGACCGCTGACACCGGCGTCTCCGCCGGCACCGCCGTCCCCGCCGGCACCGCCGGAGGCGGTGGCCTGGCCGCCCTGACCGCCGGCCCCGCCGTTACCGGCATTGCCGCCCGTCCCGCCGGATCCGCCGCTACCGCCGTCACCGTTTACACCAGTGGCGACCGCGCCGCCGGCACCTCCGTTGCCGCCGGCCTCGCTGGCCCCGCCGGCTCCGCCCTTACCGCCGGTGCCATCGACGCCGCTGGCGTCGCCGGCGTCGCCGCCGGCCCCGCCGGTGGCGGCATTGCCGCCGCTGCCGCCGTTACCACCGGTGCCGAACGACATTTGGGCCGCGCCGCCGCCACCTCCCAGTACCGCCGGTCCCGCTGGTGCCACCGGCCCCGCCGTTACCGCCGGTGCCGTCCGTGCCGGTGGCCTGGCCACCTTGGCCGCCAGCCCCGCCCGCCGCGGCATCGCCGCCGTCCCCGCCGGCACCTCCCGTACTGAACAACCCGACGGTCGCGCCGCCGGCGCCGCCCTTACCGCCCTGGCCGCCGGCCCCGCCGTCACCGCCGGTGCCGCCGGCCATCGTGTCGGTCCCGCCGGTGCCGCCGTCACCGCCGATGCCGGCCACCCCGCCGGCACCCCCGTAACCGCCGGTCGCGGCATAACCGGTGGCCCTGGCCGCCGGCGCCGCCAGCGCCGCCGTTACCGCCCTGACCACCGGTCCGCCGGTTACGCCTGCACCGCTGGCGTTACCGCCACCCCCGCCGGCCGCGCCGGCGCCGCCGTATCCGCCGTTACCGCCCGCCCCGGCGACGATGCCGTTACCGGCCTGTGCTCCGGCGTTGCCGCCCTTTCCGCCCGCTCCGCCGTCCCCGCCGGGCTGGCCGTCGGTCGGGGTAGTAGCCGAGGAGCCGGCAACACCGGGGGCGCCGTCGCCACCGTTGCCGCCGTCTCCGCCGCTGCCGACCACCCCGCCGTCGCCGCCGTCCCCGCCGTGGCCGCCGGTCTCGCCTGGGGCGGTGGCCTTGGCTCCGTTGCCACCGTCGCCGCCGTTGCCGCCGTTGCTGGGTGTGCTGCCGGGTTCTCCGAGTCTGGCCGCAGACACCACCGGTGCCGGTGTCGCCGGGCGCGCCGCCGGTGCCGCCGGCGCCGCCGTGCCGGGATCGCCGCCGGTCCCGCCATCGCCGCCGGCACCGGTGCCGAGACCGACAAACGTCCCGATCGCGCCGTGGCCGCCGCTACCGGGTGCGCCGCCGGCGCCGCCGGTGCCGCCGGCCCCGCCGTCGCCATTGGTGCCGACGGCGCCGAAACCCAGGGCCGCGCCGCCGAAGCCGCCGGTCCCGCCCGTGCCACCGACGCCGCCGGTGCCGCCGCTGCCGGCGTTGCCACCGGCCGTACCCGCGGTCGAGGCGGCCGATGCCGTCACCGCCGGCCCCGCCGCTCCGCCGGTTCCGCCGACACCGCCGGTCCCGCCGGCCCCGCCGTTGCCGAACAGCACGCTGCCGGTACCGCCGCTACCGCCCTGGCCGCCGGCCGCGCCGACCCACCTCCGGTGCCGTTGGTGCCCGGGAAGCCCGAAACGCCGTCGGTGCCGGCGGTGCCGGTCCCGCCGACACCGCCCGTCCCACCGGTGCCGCCGTTGCCGAACAGCCAGCCCACGGCGTCGCCGCCGGCCCCGCCGGCCCCGCCATGTTGGCCTGGACCGCCGGGGCCTCCGGCGCCGCCGGTGCCGCCGATACCCAAAAGGAATCCGCCGTTGCCGCCTTGTCCACCAGGCCCACCGGCTGCGCCGGCGCCGCCGGTGCCGCCATTGCCGATCAGCCCGGCAGCCCCGCCAAGGCCGCCCTGACCGCTTGCAGCGGTGCCACCGGGCCCGCCGTTGCCGAACAACAACCCGCCGGGACCACCAGCGGCCTGCAGAACGGTTCCGCCACTGATGCCGGGGGCGCCATTGCCGAGCAGATTCTGCCCGAACAGCACCTGGCCGATCGGATTGATCAGATTGTTGTCGATGAATTCACCGATCGGGTTAGTGATCCAGAACTGGCCGACGAGGTAAATCGGCTGGTAGATCAACGTGTCGAACAAATCGACAAACAAACCGGGAACTGACGGAACAAAGGACGAGGGAGCAGCCAACCCCGAGACGTTGGTGGCCTCGGCGCTCGCATAGGAGCCCGCAGCGGTGTTGAGGGCCTGCACGAACTCCGCGTGAAAGGCCGCCATAGCCTGGCTGAGCCGTTGATACTCGCCGGCGTACTCGGAGAACATGGCCGCGATCTGAATCGACACCTCGTCCTGGGCCGCGGCCAGTATCCCGGTGGTGGGGGCGGCAGCCAGCGTGTTAGCCGCCGCGAGCGTCGAGGAGATACCGGCCAAATCCGTTGCCGCGCCGCTGATGATCTCCGGTGTCGTGATCAGGAACGCCATCAGAGTCACCCAACCCGGCCGGTCAGACGAGTCCGCGCGCGATGCGGAGCGCCACCGCCATGATGGTCAGGGTGGGGTTAGAGCCGCTGGAGGTGGTGAACACGCTGCTATCGGCGACGTAGACGTTGTCCATCTGGTGCATTCGTCCATGCGCGTCGACGACGCTCGTCCTCGGGTCCACGCCCATCTGCATCCCGCCCATGGTGTGCTCGCCGGTCGGGGGTGCAATGCCCCCCAGCGAAGTTGCCAAAGTCTGGGGGACGGCGGCGAACAGCTGTGCGCCGGAAGCCCCGCACATCGCGGCGACCAGCGGGATGAAGAAGACTTCCGAGACCTGCTCGAACTTTCCGATCTGGTAAGTGATTCGGGGCGCCGGCTGGCCGTTGATGTCTTTGATCGTCGGGTCGAGGGTGACGTTGTTGGCCAGGTAGGGCATGTCGGTGGCAAAGCAATCGACGCCGGCGAGCCGGTCGCGCAGCAGCGAGGCGCGCATCAGCTCCTTGAATGGGCGGCCGAAAAACTGCACGCCTGGCAGAATCCCCAGGATCTCCTGGTAGAAGCTGGCCTCTGCGATTGGAAACTGGCTCCCGCCGAGTTCGCACAGGCCGGCACGGATGTAGGGCAGTCCGGCCAGTCGTGCCGCGACTCGAGCCCCGGGGAAGTTGGGATCGTTGAAGTCGAACACAACCTGCGTGCACGCGCGGCCTTTGTAGGAGTGCACCCGCTGATTGAGGAAGATGGCGAACCCGTCGTAAAAGTTCTGAAACATGATCCGCAGGCCGATGCGGCCGTAGGGGTCAGGCAGCCCGGAAAGCAGCGCCAGATGCGGCGTCAAGATCGCGGAGCAGGCCAGCACGACGATGTCGGCGGTGTCGCCGCCCTGCTGGCCGGTCGGGTCGACATACGTGACACCGGTGGCCCGCCGGCCGGTGAAGTTGACCTTCAGGACCTGCGTGAGCGGCCGCAGGTTCGTTCGCCCGGTCTGCAGCGCCCGCCGCAGCGCGATGAGATTGACCGGCTTGGCGGAGACGGGGCACCCGTACCCGGAGCAGAACCCGCAGTTGTTGCACACCGGGTTGCCGTTGTATTCGACCGAGTTGGCCGCCATCGGGAAAAAGAAGGGGTGCAGCCCGACGCGCCTCGCCCCCGCGGCAAGGAGCATGGACGAGCGCTGCTGCGCCCCGGGCGGCATCGGGTACGGCTTTTCTTGCGGCTGACGCTGCTGCACGCCGGCCGGTATTGACCCGACATCACCCTGAACCCCGATCAGGTCCTGGATCTCGTCGTAGTACGGCGCGATGTCGCTGTACTCGAACGGCCAATCCGCCATGTCCGCGCCGGGCACCGGGCCGAGCAGCGACAGTCCCTTGAAGTCGATGTCCCACAACCGGGTGCACTTGGTGTCCGAGTGTGGGAATGTGCCGCCGACCTGGTTGGAAAGGTCGTTGACGTCGCCGACGAAGGTGTTCGCCGCGACCTGGCCGGCGTTTTGCCGAAATGTGCGCGGGAAGGCGATCGGGTCCGGCTGCTCGAAGTAGCGGGTCGACGATTTGAGCTCGTCGTTGGAGTGCATCGTCTGGAACGGCCCTTGCCCGCCGAGGTTGGTGTAGTAGTTCGGTCCCTTCTCGAAGATCTCGACGTGCCAGCCGGCCTCGGCGAGCACCATTGCCACTATCGAACCGCCGGCGCCCGAGCCGACGATGATCGCCTTACCCGGCATTGACGCCGCCTTTTCCGCCTAACTTGGCGATCACCTGTTGCCAGCCTCCGTTCAGCAGCTGGGCGATGATCCCGTTCGGGGGAATTCCGACCGGGTCCCACTGGGCGGCCTCGACTTCGGCATCGCTGTAGCCCCGCGGCTGGTTATCGCCCGGGAAGTAGACGTCGGCCCAACCCACCAGGCCCGCATTGCCGCCGTACTCCGGGGCCGCGTACATCGCCTCGACGGTGTGCCCGAACAGCAGCTGGGTGAAGGACAGGGTATTGCCATGGGCCAGGATCAGGTCTTGGCGGACCTTCAACACCTTGGTGAAGTCGCCGCCGGCCCGCTGGTCAAGGAGCGCGATGCCGTTGGTGTACTGCTGGCGATAGTTTGCGATGCGCTGTTGCCACCCGTAGGTCTGGGCGCGGTCCAGCGGGACGAAGTTGGCCATGAAGTCCTGGGAGCCGCCGGCGCGGTTGCTCCACGGCCCGCCCGCGTGCACCGCGGGTGGCGAGAACGAAAATGCCGACAGCATGGTGTCCAGATAGCCGACCACGTTCGCTTCGGCCGCCCCCGGATGTCCGATTTCGAGCGGGTGGTCTGTCGGCCCGGGGATCAGGCGGCGGGTGGCGGCGTCGAGCACCGCGGCCTGGTGTGGGGTCAGGAATCGGTACCCGGTGTCGGCCGAGGCGGCGGGCAGGACGCCTGGTATGGAGGCAGCCAGCGGCAGCAGGCTCAGCGCGCCGAGCACCGCACGCCGGGACACCGGCGATGACAAGCCGGATCGCTGGTCGGCCTTTTCGCTGGCCACGGGCGGAGTATGGCGCAGATATGTGGCGCAGCACGGATGCCGTCGCGGCGTGTCGGCAAGCATCGTGACCATGCGGGCACGGCGGAATCCTTCCTGTCGGGGCTCGAACCGCGACTGATGGCCCTTCGGGCGCGCGACAGCGGCGCTTCGACGCACGGCGTGCCGGCCCGAGCACAATATGATAAATTCTTCAACTATTCGAAATTAGGAAATCAGAAGTCTTCAGGAGATCGCTCGTGACGGAGCCCCTCTACAAGGTCAAGGGCGAGTTCTTCAAGACGCTGGGGCATCCGGCGCGGATCAGAATCCTCGAGCTGCTGGCGGCGGGCGACAAGTCGGTCGCCGAGCTGTTGCCCGAGGTCGGGCTCGAGGCGTCGAACCTGTCCCAGCAGCTGGGCGTGCTGCGCCGCGCCGGTGTGGTCGACGCACTGCGGGACGGCAACACGGTGATCTACTCGATCGCCTCCCCGGATATCGCCGAACTGCTCATGGTGGCGCGCAAGGTGCTCTCCGGGATGCTCAGTGGCCGCGTCGCGGTTGTTGGAGGGCCTGCGCGCCGGCGGCGCGGAGTAGCGTCCATGAGCTGGATTCGCAAAGCGTTCCGGGTCGGTCGGATCGCGGAACCCGCGGCACCCGCACCGCAGCCGATGATGAAACCTCCTGCGGGAGTGCGTGGTTCGCTTCAGATCCGGCACGTCGACGCGGGTTCGTGCAACGGGTGTGAGGTGGAGATCTCGGGCGCGTTCGGACCGGTGTATGACGCAGAGCGGTTCGGTGCGCGGCTGGTGGCGTCCCCGCGCCACGCGGACGCGCTGCTGGTGACCGGCGTCGTCACACGCAATATGGCCGGCCCGCTGCGCACCACGGTCGACGCCACCCCGCGGCCGCGGGTTGTGATCGCCTGTGGGGACTGCGCTCTGAACCGCGGCGTGTTCACCGATGCCTACGGCGTGGTCGGTGCAGTGGGTGAGGTGGTGCCCGTCGATGTGGAAATCCCGGGGTGCCCGCCGACGCCGAGCCAGATCATCGCGGCGATCAGATCGGTGACCGGCAAGTGACGACAACCCTGGTGGCCGGCGCGGTGCCCACGCCAAACCGATTGCCCCGCAACGACGTAATACCAGCCTTCGCGGGTGGACTGACGGCGCTGCTCGGTGCGGGCGGGGTATGGGCAGGCGCGCTGGGGATGTTCGGTCCGATTCGCGCAGTACACATCGGGTGGTTGCTTCCGCTGTCGGGGCTGCAGCTGGGCCTCGATCCGCTGGGCGGGTTCTTCATGACGCTTTCGGGGGCCGTCGCGGTCGCGGTCGGCGTGTACACCATCGGGTATGCGCGGCGTGGGCATCTGGGTCGGGTTTCACTGGCGGTGTTGCCGATGTTTGTCGCGGCGATGCTGCTGGTACCCGCTGCGGGGTCGGTGACCACGTTTCTGTTGGCGTGGGAGTTGATGGCGGTCGCGTCGTTGGTGTTGGTACTGGCCGAGCACACCCGCGCGCAGGTTCGCTCCGCTGCATTGGTGTACGCGGTGATGACCCAGTTGGGCTTCGTCGCGATCCTGGTCGGGCTGATGGTGCTGTCGGCGGCTGGTGGCGCAGACCGGTTCGCCGATTTGCACCGGATACCGCAAGGTGTGTGCACCGCGGTTTTTCTGTTGACGACGGCGGGGTTCGGGTCGAAGGCCGGGCTGGTGCCGCTGCACGCCTGGTTACCGCGCGCCCACCCGGAGGCGCCCAGCCCGGTGTCGGCGCTGATGAGCGCGGCGATGGTCAACCTGGGCATCTATGGCATCTGCCGTGTCGATCTGCAGCTACTCGGGCCGGGTCCGGGCTGGTGGGGGCTCACCTTGATGGTTGTCGGCGGAGTGTCGGCGCTCTATGGCGTGGTGCAGGCTTCGGTGGCCACGGATCTCAAACGGCTGCTTGCCTATTCGACAACCGAGAACCTCGGATTGATCACGCTGGCATTGGGAGCTGCGACCCTCTTCGCGGCCTCTGGCGCGTACGGGCCGGCGACGATCGCTGCGGCGGCGGCCATGTTGCACCTGATCGCGCACGCGGCGTTCAAAAGCCTCGGATTCCTGTCGGCCGGGTCGGTACTGGCCGCAACGGGACTGCGTGACCTCGACCGGCTGGGTGGTCTGGCCCGCCGGATGCCGACGACCACCACCCTGTTCGGGGTGGCGGCGCTCGGGGCGTGCGGGCTACCCCTGGGCGCCGGGTTCGTCAGCGAGTGGTTGCTGGTCCAGTCGCTGATCCATGCGGCTCCCGGGCACGCCACCGTGCTCGCCTTGACCACGCCGCTGGCGGTAGGCGCGGTCGCGCTCACCACAGGCCTGGGGGTGGCGGCCATGGTCAAGGCATTCGGGATCGGATTCCTGGCGCGGCCGCGCTGCCCGGAGGCCGCTGCGGCCCGCGAGGCAACGGGCAGCATGCTGGCCGGTATGGCCATCGCGGCGGCCGCCTGTCTGGTGCTGGCGGTGGCGCCCTCGGTTGTCGCACCCGCGCTGCGTCGGGCGATCGCCGCGCTACCCGCAGCCCGGACAGTGGAGTTCACCGATCTCGGCGCCTTCAAAGCGGTGGTGCGGCTGCCCGGCCTGCAGGGGTCGATCGCTCCCGGGGTGATCGCCGCTGGCGTTGGGGTGGCCGCGCTGGCCGTGGCCGCGCTGGCGCGTTGGAGCCGGGGGCGGCGTCCGGCACCCGCTGCATTGCCGCTGTGGGCATGTGGCGCAGACGATCTCACCCCACGCATGCAGTACACAGCCACGTCATTTGCCGAGCCGCTGCAACGGATCTTCGATGACGTCCTACGTCCCGACACCGATATCGAGGTCACTCACGCCGCCGAGTCGCAGTATCTGGTTGACAAGATCACCTACCGCACCAAAATCGCCGATGCGATCGAGGACCGCTTCTACACGCCGGTGATCCAGGTGGTGGCAGCCGCAGCGGGAATCGTGCGGCGCGCCCACACCGGCAGCGTGCACCTCTATCTGGCTTACGGTGCGCTCGGCGTGCTGATCGTGCTGGTGGTCGCCCGATGAACGTCCTGTCCTACGTCGCGGGTGCGGTGCAGATCGGCACCGTGATCGTCGGGGCGCCACTGGTGGTCGGGCTTACCCGGCAGGTGCGCGCACGTTGGGAGGGCCGCGTCGGTGGCGGCGTCCTGCAGCCCTGGCGGGACATAGTCAAACAGCTTGGCAAACAACAGGTAACCCCGCTCGGCACAACGGTGGTGTTCGCGGCCGCGCCCGCCATCGTCGCCGGATCGACACTGCTGATCGCCGCGATCGCACCGCTGGTAGCCACCGGATCCCCACTGGATTCCAGCGCGGACCTGTTCGCGGTGGTCGGCCTGCTGTTCGTGGGCACCGTCGCGTTGACCCTGGCCGGCATCGATACCGGCACCTCCTTCGGCGGTATGGGCGCAAGCCGCGAGATCACCATCGCCGCGCTGGTCGAACCCACCATTTTGCTCGCGGTCTTCGCACTGTCCATACCGGCTGGATCCGCCAATCTCGGTGCCCTGGTGGCGAATACCATCACCCACCCCGAGCAGGTGGTGTCGGTGGCCGCTGTGCTGGCGTTCGCCGCGCTGGTGATCGTGATCGTTGCCGAGACCGGGCGGCTGCCAGTGGACAACCCTGCCACACATCTCGAGCTGACGATGGTGCACGAGGCGATGGTCCTCGAATACGCCGGTCCGCGCCTGGCGCTAGTCGAGTGGGCGGCCGGCATGCGACTGACCGTGCTGCTGGCGCTACTGGCAAACCTGTTCGCGCCGTGGGGCATTGCGGGCGGCCAGCCCAGCGCGATCGACATCGTCGTCGGCGTCGCAGCGGTGGTGGCCAAGGTCGCCGTGCTGGCGGGACTGCTCGCAACCGTCGAGGTGTTCGTCGCCAAACTGCGGCTGTTCCGGGTTCCCGAGCTGCTGGCCGGGTCATTTCTACTGGCGTTACTCGCCGTCACCGCCGCCAACTTCTTCACGGTATCGGCATGACATACAACACTTTCACGGTATTGGTCGACCTCGCCGCCGGCGGGCTGATCTTGGCGGCGGTACTCATCGTGTGGCGCCGCGACCTGGCCGCCATCATCCGTCTGCTGGCGTGGCAGGGCGTCGCTCTGGCGGCCATCCCCATCCTGCGGGGGATTTACGACAGCGACGGCGCGCTCATCGGTGTCGGTGTCGCCGTGCTGGTGTTGCGGGTTGCGGTACTGCCGCGGTTGCTCTCCCGTGCAGTCGGCGCCGAGCCGCGATCCCACCACGAGGCGACCCCGCTGGTGAACACCGCCACCTCGCTGCTGATCACCGCCGCGCTGACACTGGCCGCGTTCGCGGCCACTCGATCGTTGGTGAACCTGCAGCCGGCGGCCTCAACCAATGCTGTCCCGGCCGCTACCGCGGTGGTGCTCATCGCATTGTTGGTGATGGTCACGCGGCGGCACGCGGTGTCACAGGCCGCAGGGTTTTTGATGCTGGACAACGGAATCGCCGCGACCGCGTTCCTGCTCACTGCCGGGGTGCCGCTGATCGTTGAACTCGGCGCCTCCCTGGACGTGCTGTTCGCACTCATCGTGATCGGCGTTCTGACCGGCCGGCTGTCTCGCACCTTCGGCGGCGCCGACCTGGACGCGCTGCAGGAGCTGCACGACTGATGACCGGCCTACTGCTAGCCGCTATCCTCACGCCGATCGGCGCGTCGGTCGCCACCCTGATTATCGGGTGGCGCCGGGCGACCGCGACACTGATCGTGCTCTCGGCGGTAACCGTGCTCGGGTGTGGGGCGGCGCTGGCGCTGCGTGTCGGGTCGGGGACCCAGTTCGCGTTGGGCGGGCTCATGCGCGTGGACTCGCTCACCGTCACGATGCTGATCGTCATCGGAGTCGTTGCGACGCTGGCCACCTGGGCCAGCATTGGCTACATCGACGCCGAACTCGATCACCACCACACCGACGCACGCGGCGCCCGAGTGTATGGGGCGCTGACGGCAGCGTTCCTTGCGGCGATGGTTGTTGCGGTGTGCGCCAACAACATCGGCGTCATCTGGGTCGCCATCGAAGCCACCACGGTGATCACCGCCTTCCTGGTCGGACACCGCCGTACCCGCACGGCACTGGAAGCGACCTGGAAATACGTCGTGATCTGCTCGGTCGGCATCGCGATCGCCTTTCTGGGCACCGTGCTGCTGTACTACGCCGCCGAGCGTGCCGGCGCGCCGGCCAGCGCGGCCCTGAACCTCGACGTGCTGATGGCACACGCGGGCGGGCTGGATCCCGGTACCGCTCGACTGGCGGGCGGGCTGCTGCTGATCGGCTACGGCGCCAAGGCCGGGCTGTTTCCGTTCCACACCTGGTTGGCCGACGCCCACAGCCAGGCCCCGGCACCCGTTTCGGCGCTGATGAGCGGCGTGCTGCTGTCGGTGGCCTTCTCGGTGCTGATTCGCATCAAACCGATCATCGACATCGCCACCGGGCCCAACTTCATCCGATCGGGGCTGCTGGTGATCGGGCTGGCGACGCTGTTGATCGCAGCCCTGATGCTGACCGTGACACCCGACATCAAACGCATGCTCGCCTACTCCTCGATGGAGAACATGGGCCTGATCGCGATCGCCGCAGCCGCCGGAACCACGCTGGCGATCGCTGCGCTGCTGCTGCACGTGCTCGCTCACGGGATCGGCAAGACGGTCCTGTTCTTGGCGAGCGGTCAGCTGCAGGCCGCGCACAACTCCACTGCGATCGCTGACATCACCGCCGTGTTGCGGCGCTCCCGCCTGATCGGTGTATCCCTCGCCGTGGGCGTGATCGTGCTGCTCGGGCTGCCGCCTTTCGCGATGTTCGCCAGCGAGTTGGCCATCGCCCGCTCGCTCGCCGACGCGCGACTCACCTGGGCCCTCGGCGTAGGCATGCTGCTGATCGCGATTGCTTTCGCCGCGCTGGCCCGCAACTCGGGCCGCATCCTGCTAGGCGACTCCACCGGCACGCCGGCGATCGCCGTGCCGCGAACGGTCGCTGCGGCCCTGCTCCTCGGTGTCGCAGCATCGATCGCCCTCGGCATCACCGCAGGCCCGCTTACCGATCTATTCACCGCCGCAGCCAGCAGCATTGGGGCATCGCCGTGAGACGTAACCTGTTGCAGCACAGACTATCTCCGGATGGGCTCACCGGCATGGCAGAAGAGTTGCTAGGCAATGGGTTTCGTCTGCACCTGGTGGCGGCCCACGACGACGACGATTCCTTCCGCGTCGTTTACCTGTTCCTCGCTGGCTGGCCTGACCGCCGCGTCGAACTCGAATGCGTTGTGCCCAAGGATGATCCAACGGTCCCTTCGCTGGCTTATCTGTCGTTTTCGGCCAGCCGATTCGAGCGCGAAATGGCAGACCTATATGGGATCCGGCCCATCGGCCATCCCAAAGTGCGGCGGCTGGTAAGGCATGCTCATTGGCCCGAAGATTGGTATCCCATGCGCAGCAATGCCTCGGCCGCACCCGAATTCGAAGACAGCGGCCACTTCCCATTCGTCACCGTTGAGGGACCCGGGGTTTATGAGATCCCGGTCGGTCCCGTGCACGCCGGGCTGATCGAGCCCGGTCATTTCCGCTTCTCCGTCGCCGGCGAAACCGTGCTGCGACTCAAGGCGCGACTGTGGTTCGTGCATCGCGGCCTGGAGAAGCTCTTCCAGGGCCGGCAAGCTGACGGCGCAGTCGAACTGGCCGAACGCGTCAGCGGCGACACTTCCGTCGCACACGCGCTCGCCCACAGCCTCGCCATCGAAGATGCCCTGGGGATCGATCTCCCCGACGAGGTACATCGGCTGCGTGCGCTGCTCGTCGAGCTCGAACGGCTCTACAACCACGTCACCGACTTGGGCGCGCTGGCCAACGATGTCGGATTCTCGCTCGCCAACGCGCATGCGCAACGGATCCGAGAACAGCTGCTGCGGCTCAACGCGGCCGTCACAGGACATCGACTGCTACGCGGCTCCATCCGCCCGGGTGCAGTCACGCTGCAGGCGCTGCCCGATGCCACTGTGCTGCGGTCCATTGCGGCTGATGTTGCCGAAGTCGCCGAACTGACCCTGCGCAACACGGTGATCTATGACCGGTTCGCCGGGACCGCCGTCCTGCATCGGCAAGACGCCCATGCCCTCGGCTGCCTCGGCTATGTCGCGCGCGCCAGCGGCATGCGCACCGACGCCCGACTCGAACACCCCACCACCGCACTACCCGTCACTGAGATCGGCGCCGACGCGGGTGACGTGCTAGCCCGGTACACGGTGCGACGCGACGAGTTCGCGGCGTCCACCGAGTTGGCAACTTACTTGATCGAATCACACACGGGTCCAATCGAATACGCCGAAACCCCAGCAGCGCTGCACGGAGCCCGCAGCGGTATCGGCATCGTCGAAGGCTGGCGCGGCACCATCGTCCACCGCGTCGAAATCGACGCCGACAATCGCATCACCCGCGCTAAGATCGTCGACCCGTCGTGGTTCAACTGGCCCGCGTTGCCCGTCGCGATGGCCGACACCATCGTCCCCGACTTCCCGTTGGCTAACAAAAGCTTCAACCAGTCCTACGCCGGCAACGATCTCTGACCAACCAGCCCGCGCTCTAGCTACCCTCGCCGGCCAACGCAAACAGGCCGTCCACGGTCCGGGTAATCAGGCCGTCGGCGAGCAACGAGTCTAGCGCGCGGTCGCGTTGTCGAGTATCGGTCAACCAAGCCACGTCCAACTCCGCCCGGGTGACCGGAAAATCGCTGAGGCGCAATACGTCCAGCAGTAATCCACGGACCTGGCGGTCGGTGCCCGCGTAGCTTTGAACGCGGCGCGCCGGGCCCTGCGCCGGGGGATAACCCGCATCCCGCCAGGCGCACTCGCTAAGTGGACACAATCCGCAACGCGGCGCGCGCGCAGTGCAAACGATGGCACCCAGTTCCATCAAGGCCACCGAGAACTGGTGCGCCGTATCATCTTTCGGTAGCAGTGCCGAGACATCGGCATGATCGCGAGTGGTAGACGGGGCACCTGCATCGGCCAGTCCGTGCACGGCGCGGGCCACCACCCGGCGCACATTGGTGTCCACCACGGGTACCGGCTGGCGGTAGGCGAAGCACGCCACGGCTCGGGCGGTGTAGCTGCCAATACCCGGCAAGCCCAACAGGATTTCGACGTCATCGGGAACCGTATCGCCGTGTTCGCGAGCGATCACGGTGGCGCACTCGTGCAAGCGCTTGGCCCGCCGCGGGTAGCCGAGCTTGCCCCAGGCGCGCAGCACATCGGCGGCGCTGGCCGCCGCGGTGGCCGACGGGGTGGGCCAGCGTGCGTACCCAGTCCCGCCCAGATCGGCAGCACCCGGGCCACCGGCGTCTGCTGCAGCATGAACTCGCTGACCAGGATCTGCCAGGCGCTGACGCCGGGTTCCCGCCACGGCAGATCGCGGCGCGATCGTGCGTACCACTCCAGAAGTTCATCCGCCTCGATTTGCGGTTGGCTAGGCATTAACGCCCACCGCACAGCAGAATGTTTGCCATGCCCAACACCAGTCCGTTAACCGCATGGAAATCACTCAAAGAGGGTAACGAGCGATTCGTCGCCGGCCAGCCCCTGCATCCCAGCCAGAGCGTCGATCATCGGGCCAGCCTGGCGGCCGGCCAGAAGCCCACCGCGGTCATATTCGGCTGCGCGGACAGCCGGGTGGCCGCCGAGCTCATCTTCGATCAGGGCCTCGGTGATGTGTTCGTGGTTCGCACTGCCGGGCAGGCGATCGATTCGGCAGTGCTGGGCTCCATCGAGTACGCGGTGACGATCCTCGACGTCCCACTCGTCGTCGTTCTCGGCCACAACAACTGCGGCGCCGTCAAGGCCACCATCAGTGCGCATCGACGAGGGCGCGATCCCCGGCGGCTTCGTGCGGGACGTGGTGGAGCGCGTCTTGCCGTCGATCCTGGCGGGCCGGCGTGACGGCCTGAAGAGCGCCGACGAGTTCGAGGACCGGCACGTACAAGAGACGTTGGCCCAGCTGCTGGCGCGTTCTACTGCCATCGCGGAGCGGGTGTCCGCGGGCACGCTGGGGCTTGCGGGTGTCACGTACCACCTCGCCGAAGGGCGGGCGGTTTTGGTCGACCACATCGGCGATATCGGCGAGTAAGGGCGAGTAGCTGAGCGCTGCCCACTACACGACTCGCCGTCTTTGGCCAGCTAACCTTGCGACACGCCGAGGCGGGTCGAACAGGTCGGCGTGACCTGGACCTACGGTGTGAATGTGCTGGATCTGGAACCGCGTGGCCCGCTACCCACCGAGATCTATTGGCGGCGCCGGGGCTTAGCCCTGGGCATCGCGGTCGTCGTGATCGGGATCGCCGCCGCCGTCATCGTCGCTTTCGTGAGCACCAGCGCCGGCGCCAAACCGGCGCAAGCCCAGAAACCGGCCGCCTCGCAAGGCCATCCGGAAGCGTCGCCGCCACAGGCGCCGCCCGCCTCACCGGGGCCGGAGGCCGATCCCACGCCGGCACCGCAGGGCCAGAACCCGGAATCCGTCACGCCCACCGCCGCGGTGCAACCGCCGCCGGTGCTCAAGGAGGGCGACGACTGCCCGGATTCGACGCTGGCGGTCAAGGGCCTGACCAACGCCCCCCAGTACTTCATCGGTGACCAGCCGAAATTCACCATGATCGTCACCAACATCGGGCTGGTGTCCTGCAAACGCGACGTCGGCGCCGCGGTGCTGGCCGCTTACGTGTACTCGCTGGACAACAAGCGGCTGTGGTCCAACCTGGACTGCGCGCCGTCGAACGAGACCCTGGTCAAGGCGTTCACCCCGGGTGAGCAGGTGACGACGGCGGTGACCTGGACCGGTATGGGCTCGGCGCCGCACTGCCCGTTGCCGCGGCCGGCGATCGGTCCGGGCACCTACAACCTGGTCGTGCAGCTGGGTAATCTGCGCTCGCAACCGGTTCCGTTCATCCTGAACCAGCCGCCACCGCCGCCCGGGCCACTGCCCGCACCCGGTGCGCCGGCAGCTGCGCCGCCTCCCGAGGCACCGCCCGGCGGCGCTCCGGCCCCCGGGGCCCCCGGCGCCGGCGGTTAGTGATCCGCGATCGTCGACTCCGCCAGCTGCGATAGCCCTTCCCGCACGTGTCGGGCCCACATCGCGCCGATGCCTTCGACCGATTGCAGGTCGTTGGCGCTGGCGGCCAGCAGGCCCTGCAGGGTTCCGAAGGCCCGCACCAGTAGGTCGACGTGGGCGAACTGCAGGCGGGGAATGCCGGCCATCGCGCGATAGCCACGCGGACTGAGCGCCGAGTCCTGGGCCTCCGTCGTCGTCGGGTAACCGAAGACCTTCGCCAGCGCGGTGACTTCGAGTAGCTCGGTGTCCGACAGGGCGTCCAGCTCGTCGGCGGTGGCCGAGATCTGCGCCGCGGTCGGTGGCTCGGGGTTGGCGTGATAATCGCGCACGATCAGTTCCCGGGCGATCTCGTTGCCGCCGAGCAGCTCCTCGAGCTGCAGTCGCAGCTGGCGCCCGTCGGTGCCGAGTTCGACGGTGTCGTAGTCGATCGACAGGCCGATCCGCCGGACCAGCTCGAGCCGCTGCACCACGGTCATCACATCGCGCAGGGTGACGAAGTCCTCGATCTCGGCCCTGGACAGTTGCCGGCTGACCTCGTCCAGCCGCATCTTGTAGCGCTCCAGCGTGGCGATGGCCTGGTTGGCCCGCGACAGGATGGTCGCCGAGTCGGTCAACACGTGCCGTTCCCCGCCGACGTAGACGGTGACGATGTTCATCGAGTGGCTGACCGAGATCACCGGGTAGCCGGTCTGGATCGCGGCCCGTTCCGCCGAGCGGTGCCGGGTACCTGATTCGTCGGTGGGTATCGACGGATCCGGGACCAACTGCACATTGGCGCGCACGATGCGGCTGCCGTCGGTGGACAGCACGACGGCGCCGTCCATCTTCGCCAGCTCGCGCAGCCGGGTCGGCGCGTACCGGACGTCGAGGGAGAAGCCGCCGTCGCAGATGGCCTCGACGTTCTCGTCGTTGCCGAGCACGATCAGCGCACCCGTGCGGCCGCGCAGGATGCGTTCCAGGCCGTCCCGCAGCCCGGTGCCCGGTGCCAGGCGGCCGACAGTCTCACGCAGGGTCGGACGGGTCACAGCGAGTCATTGTGCGGCTCAGTTGCCCTACGCGTCCAGCCGATGCGGTCCGACGGGCGGGGCGCTGCTGTGGTCGGCGATGTCGATCATGTGCTCCAGCGCCGCGGCGATGGTGGGCGCGGCGAGCACGCACAGTCCGGGCGGGATCGCGTCGCACCCGGGCGGAATCAACGCAGTGGTGAAGCCCTGCCGGGCGGCTTCGGCCAGGCGGCGTTCCATACCGTTGACCCGCCGCAGGTCGCCTGCCAGCCCCACCTCGCCGATCATCACCGCGGTGGTGGGCAGCGGCAGGGCCGTGTAGGCCGACGCCAGCGCGATCGCGACCGCGAGATCCGACGACGGATCGGTCAGCCGCATGCCGCCCACGGTGGACAGGTAGATGTCGTTGACGGTCAGCCGCAGCCTGGCGTGCTTTTCCAGCACGGCGGTGATCATCGAGGCCCGGGCGTTGTCGATTCCGCTGACGGCCCGCCGCGGCGAGGTGCCGGCCGGCGTGGCCAGCAAGGCCTGGACCTCACCGATGAGTGGCCGCTTCCCGTCCAGGGTGACGGTGATCGCGGTGCCCGGGACCGGGGTGGGCCGCTGATCCAGGAAAAGGTACGAGGGATCGGCGACGCCCTCGATGCCGTTGTCGTGCAGGAGGAAGCACCCGACTTCGTCGGCCGGCGCCGAATCGGTTCTTGACGCCGCGGACCATCCGCAGCGCGCCGTTGCGATCGCCTTCGAAATGCAGCACCACGTCGACGAGGTGTTCGAGAGAGCGCGGACCGGCGATAGCCCCGTCCTTGGTCACGTGGCCGACCAGGATCAACGCGACGCCGTGCGCCTTGGCCGCGGCGGTGAGCGCGGCCGTCACCGCGCGCACCTGGGTGACGCCGCCGGCGACGCCGTCGGCCTCGCTGGTGGACATGGTCTGCACCGAGTCGACGATCACCAGCGCGGGCCGCACGATGTCGATGTGGGCCAGCACCGTGTGCAGATCGGATTCGGCGGCCAGGTACACGTCCCCGCCCCCGCAGCCGATCCGGTCGGCGCGCAGCCGGATCTGGCCGGCGGATTCCTCGCCGGAGATGTACAGCGCCCGCTGCCCGGACTCCGCCCAGCGGTGGGCGACCTCGAGCAGCAACGTCGACTTGCCCACCCCCGGATCGCCGGCCAGCAACGTCACCGAACCGGGCACTACGCCGCCGCCGAGCACCCGGTCGAGTTCGTCTATGCCCGTCGGACGGTGCCGGTTCAGCCGCGCTTCAACCGATTTCATCGGCACGGCACGGGACGCCGGATCTACCGAACGATTGCTGCCGCCGACGGCGCTGAGCCCGGTCACCTCGTCGACAGTGCCCCAGCTGCCGCACTCCAGGCAGCGTCCCACCCACTTGGCACTGAGATGCCGGCACTCCGAACAGCGGTATTGCGAACGAGTGTTGGCCACGCCGTGACGGTATCTGGCTGGTATGACAGCCCGGCCCGGGCTACCGGCTAGGAATGGTTGGCGGGCTCGGGGACCGGAGCCAGCCCGGCCGAGATCGGTACGGCCACGGTGCCCTGACCGGACTTCTCGAAATTGAAGGTGAAGTTGTAGGTGAGCCCGTTGCTGATGGGCTTGGTCAGCGTCACCGTCGCCTTGACCGCTCCACTGGCCTCCGCCGGGCCCGGCGCGACCTTCGGGCCGTCTGGCGTACCGATGAACAGCATCCCGCCGGCGGGCAGGCGCGGGTCGCCGCTGACCGCCACATTGCCGATGTCACTGGTGATGCCGACCAGGCGGTCCGCCACGTCCGGCGACTGGTTGACGGCGACCAGCACCAGCTCCACCGCCTTGCCGGGCTGCACGAAGTCACCCGTCTGCTGGGCCTGGATGCGGATATCGCGCAGATCCACCTTGTTGATGGTGAGCCGGTTGCCGTTGACGGCGGGCTCCTGCATCGCGGTCTGCGCAACCTGACCGGCTGAGCAACCGCTGAGCGTGCCTGCGACCAGACCCGCGATCGCGACCTGGGTGAGGCGGGCAGGAAGCCTGGCGGGGAAGCGACGGGGGAGGCGGATCTTGAAGCGGTTCACTCAATGCCTCCTGCTGGGCTCGCGACTCGGCTCAACCACGCACGTTATGTGCAACTATGCACAGTAGTAGGAAGGCCCGCCCGGCGGTAGGCAGGGTCTGGCCGACGACACCGCTAATGGGTCGAAAAGATTCCGCTGCAACGACCGGGAGCGCCGACGGCAACCCGGCGGGCGCGACCCGAGTGTGGTCTGGGTCACGCCTGGAAGAAGGCCCAAAAGACAGCAAAGGGGCCCTGGTCACTGCACGTATTGCCCCGCCTGTCAACCCCCAATGTTCACCGGCGGTGCCCCTGACCTGCACCGTTGGAGCGCAAGCCGTAGACGGGCGTGTTAGCATGGAGTGACGAAAGGGGCTTCAATCTGATGATTTTCAAGGTCGGTGACACCGTTGTCTATCCACACCACGGTGCAGCGCTAGTCGAGGCGATCGAAACCCGAACCATAAAAGGGGAGCCAAAAGAGTATCTCGTCTTGAAGGTGGCGCAGGGCGACCTGACCGTTCGAGTACCTGCCGACAACGCCGAGTATGTTGGTGTCCGGGATGTAGTCGGGCAAGAAGGCCTGGACAAGGTTTTCCAGGTTCTGCGCGCCCCGCACACCGAGGAGCCCACCAACTGGTCCCGCCGCTACAAGGCCAACCTGGAAAAGCTCGCTTCCGGCGATGTCAACAAGGTTGCCGAGGTAGTGCGCGACCTGTGGCGCCGCGACCAGGAGCGCGGACTGTCCGCCGGCGAGAAGCGGATGCTGGCCAAGGCACGTCAGATTCTGGTCGGCGAATTGGCGCTCGCCGAGAGCACCGATGAGGCCAAAGCGGACATCATCCTCGACGAGGTTTTGGCCGCCGCTTCCTGAAGACCCCGAGACGCTAGGTGGTCGGAGAAACGGGCACCTCGGGCGGAGTAGTCGCAGTGGTCCCGGCCGCAGGGTCGGGGGTGCGGTTGGCTGCCGGGATACCCAAGGCGTTCTACCAACTCGAAGGACAGACCCTGGTCGAGCGAGCCGTAGTGGGCTTGCTCGATTCAGGGGTCGTCGACGCTGTCTTGGTGGCGGTCCCGGCAGACCTGACCGATCACGCCAAGCGGATTCTCGGCAGCAAGGCCACCGTCGTGGCCGGCGGCGCCCAACCGTTCCCAGTCCGTGAGCCTGGCCCTGGCGGCGTTACCCGGGGATGCGGACTTCGTGCTCGTGCACGACGCAGCGCGGGCGCTGACACCCCCTGAGTTGATCGTGCGGGTGGTTTCCGCGCTGCGCCAGGGGCATACCGCCGTCGTACCCGCGCTACCGCTGTCTGACACCATCAAGGCCGTGGACGGAAACGGGGTAGTGCTGGGTACACCCGAGCGGGCCGGCCTGCGGGCGGTGCAGACCCCGCAAGGATTCGCGACCGACCTGCTGCTGCGCGCCTATCAGAGCGCCACCGAACTTTCCGGAGCCGAATTCACCGACGACGCGTCGCTGGTTGAGCATGTCGGCGGCCAGGTTCAGGTGGTCGACGGCGACCCGCTGGCATTCAAGATCACCACCCGGCTGGATCTGTTGCTGGCCCGAGCGATTGTGCGCGGGTGAGCTGGCTGCCGCGGGTCGGTGTCGCCACTGATGTACACCCGATCGAACCCGGGCGGCCGTGCTGGCTGGTAGGCCTGCTGTTCCCGAGCGCCGACGGCTGCGCCGGACACTCAGACGGTGACGTCGCCGCGCACGCGCTCTGTGACGCCGTGTTGTCCGCCGCCGGGCTCGGCGATATCGGCGACGTCTTCGGCGTCGACGACCCGCGCTGGAAAGGCGTCAGCGGCGCCGACATGCTGCGCCATGTGATCGAGCTGCTCAATCAGCACGGCTTCCGGGTCGGCAACGCTGCCGTGCAAGTGATCGGCAACCGGCCCAAGATCGGCTGGCGTCGTTACGAGGCCCAGGCGGTGCTCTCCCGCCTGCTCAATGCCCCGGTGTCGGTGTCGGCCACCACCACCGACGGGCTGGGCCTGACCGGGCGTGGCGAGGGCCTGGCCGCCATCGCGACCGCACTCGTGGTTCCACTGCGCTGAACCCTGCGCTGGCGTCGCCGGCTTGGGCAATTGGCCAGGTAAGCTGGCACGCCGTGACCGAGCGTGCCGGCTTACGGCTACATGACACGGCGACGGGTGCCGTGCGTGATTTCGTCCCGCTGCGGGACGGGCACGTCTCCATCTACCTATGCGGCGCCACCGTGCAGGGTCTGCCGCACATCGGGCATGTCCGCAGCGGCGTGGCTTTTGACATCCTGCGCCGCTGGTTGAGCGCGGGCGGCTACGACGTCGCGTTCATCCGCAACGTGACCGACATCGAAGACAAGATTCTGAACAAGGCCGCCGCGGCGGGCCGGCCGTGGTGGGAGTGGGCGGCTACCTACGAGCGCGCGTTCACCGCGGCCTATGACGCTCTGGACGTCATGCCGCCGTCGGCCGAGCCGCGTGCCACCGGGCACATCACCCAGATGGTCGAATTAATGCAACGCCTGATCGAAACTGGCCACGCCTATGCCGCCTGCGGCGACGTCTACTTCGATGTGCTCAGCTACCCGGAGTACGGCCAGCTGTCCGGGCACCGGATCGACGACGTCCATCAGGGCGAGGGGGTGGCCACCGGCAAGCGTGACCAGCGCGACTTCACGCTGTGGAAAGGCGAGAAGCCGGGCGAACCGTCCTGGCCGTCGCCGTGGGGGCGGGGACGTCCGGGCTGGCACCTGGAGTGCTCGGCGATGGCCCACGCCTACCTTGGCCCGGAATTCGACATCCATTGCGGCGGTATGGATTTGGTTTTCCCGCACCATGAGAACGAGATCGCGCAGAGCCGTGCGGCCGGGGACGGGTTCGCCCGCTACTGGATGCACAACGGCTGGGTGACGATGGGCGGGGAGAAGATGAGCAAGTCGCTGGGCAACGTGTTGTCCATTCCGGCGATGTTGCAACGGGTCCGGCCGGCCGAGCTGCGCTACTACCTGGGCAGCGCCCACTACCGGTCGATGCTGGAATTCTCCGAGACCGCCCTGCAGGACGCGGTCAAAGCCTATGTGGGAGTTGAGGAATTCCTGCACCGGGTGCGCAGCCGGGTGGGCTCGGTCGTTCCCGGCGAGTGGACCCCGCGGTTCGCCGCGGCGCTCGACGACGATCTCGCGGTGCCGATCGCGCTGGCCGAGGTGCACCAGACCCGCGCGGACGGCAACCGGGCGCTCGACGCCGGCGACCACGAGGCCGCCCTCAAGAGCGCCAACGCAATTCGCGCCATGATGGGCATCCTGGGTTGCGACCCACTTGACGAACGCTGGGAATCTCGGGACGAGACATCGGCCGCGCTGGCCGCGGTGGACGTGCTGGTGCAGTCCGAACTGGAGAATCGGAAGAAGGCGCGCGATCAGCGCGACTGGGCGCTGGCCGACGAGATCCGGGATCGGCTCAAGGACGCCGGCATCGAGGTCACCGACACCGCCGACGGACCGCAGTGGTCGCTGGGTGGGGACAACAAGTAGATGGCCGGTAATTCGCAACGCCGCGGCGCGATACGCAAATCCGGCGTCAAGAAAGGCCCCGACGTAGGTTCGGGCGGCCAGCGCCGGCGTGCCCTGGAAGGGCGTGGCCCGACGCCGCCGGCGCACCTGCGTCCCAATCATCCCGCCGCCAAGCGGGCCAAGCCTCAGCAGCGTCGGCCGGCCAAGCGCACCGACGAGTCCGAGACCGTGCTCGGCCGCAATCCGGTGCTGGAATGCCTGCGCGCCGGAGTTCCGGCGACCGCGCTGTACGTTGCACTCGGCACCGAGGCTGACGAGCGGCTTACCGAATCCGTTTCCCGCGCGGCAGATTTAGGAATTTCGATCCTCGAGGTGCCACGCACCGATCTGGACCGGATGACCGCCAACCACCTGCACCAGGGCATCGCGCTGCAGGTCCCGCCCTACAACTACGCCCATCCCGACGACCTGCTCGCCGCCGCACTCGCGTCGCCCCCGGCGATGCTGGTCGCGCTGGACAACATCTCCGATCCGCGCAACCTCGGGGCGATCGTGCGAACGGTGGCCGCTTTCGGCGGTCACGGGGTGATGATCCCGCAACGGCGCTCGGCGTCGGTGACGGCCGTCGCGTGGCGCACCAGCGCCGGGGCGGCGGCCCGGCTCCCGGTGGCCCGAGCCACCAATCTCACCAGGGCACTTAAGAGTTGGGCCGACAAGGGGCTGCGGGTGGTCGGGTTGGACGCCGACGGCGACACCGCACTCGACGATTTGGACGGCACCGATCCCCTGGTCGTGGTTGTCGGGTCGGAAGGCAAAGGCCTGTCGCGATTGGTGCGGCAGAACTGCGACGAAGTGGTGTCCATCCCGATGGCCGGTCACACCGAATCGCTGAACGCGTCGGTGGCCGCTGGGGTGGTGCTCGCCGAAATAGCCCGTCAGCGCCGGCGTTGACTTCTCCTGCCGAGCAGACGCAAAAGCCCCTGACTACGCCGAGGATTTGGGAGCTTTTACGTCTGCTCGCGCGTATTGGCCGTGCTGCTGGCGTTGGCGGCTGTCTCGATCGTCGCGCCGCCGGTCGCAACATCGGAGCCGCCTGCCTTCGACCTGCAGGCACATCGAGGCGGTCGCGGCGAGACGACCGAGGAATCGTTGCGGGCGTTCGCGAAGGCGCTCGAACTGGGTGTCACCACCCTCGAACTCGACATCGTCATCACCAAGGACGCGCAACCGATGGTGTGGCACGACCCGACAATCCTGGCCGAGAAATGCGCTGACACAAGGCTACGTCGGGAAGCTCGTGCACGAGCTAACCCTGGCGCAGATTCGCACACTTGACTGGGGGAGGCTGCTCGCCGAGTTTACCCACGCGGAAGTGGTGCGCGGCAACAAGATAGCGACCTTGCCAGAGATCTTTGCGCTCGCCGACTCGTATCGGGCTTCGGATGTGCGCTACAACGTCGAAACAAAAGTCGAAGCCGATCACTCGGGCGCATCCGCGGAGCCGCAAGAATTCGTTGACGTGATACTGGCCGCGGTCAGGTCGGCGGGCAAGGTCGATCGTGTCGAGATTCAGAGCTTCGACTGGCGAACGCTGCCCATGGTGCACCAGGCCGAGCCCTCGATTCCGCTGGTGGCCTTGTACGACGAGGAGACCTGGGTGCCGGACTCGCCGTGGTTGGCCGGTGAAAACGCGGCCGCGATCGGTGACCCGATGATCGGGGCGCTGATGGTGGGCGCCAACATGGTCTCACCGAGGTATCAGCTGGTCGACGGCAAGGCATTCGTCGATCGGGCACATTCGTTGGGGCTCAAGGTCATTCCGTGGAGCGTCAACGACGCCCCCGCCATGCGCGAGCAGATCGCTGATGGCGTCGACGGCATCATCACCGACTACCCAACCCTGCTACGTGGCGTGCTGGCCGAGCTCGGTATGGCGCTGCCAGCGCCGTACCACCGGGGTTAGCCGTCAGTCACGGCATTGAGTCGGCCCAGGCGATATGCCCCTCGTAGCCAAGCGCTCTCGCCATGTCGCGGTAGCGATCCCTGAAGTCGGCATAAGCCGCGCCATCGCCGTGCGCCCGTGCCAGCAAAGCGCGCAGCCGCAGCAGCAGGATGTCGCGCACAACGAAACCGTCGTCGGTCGGCGCCGCCGCCAACCGCTCGATCGCGGCCTCGGCTTCGGTCACGTCGCCCTCGGCACCGCGGTCGAGCAGTGTCTCCACTAGAACACCCGTCGCTGGAATGCCCCACTGCAGCAGCTGTCCATCGCGGACCAGGTCGTCGACGGCGGCGCGCATGACCGGTATGGCGTTAGTGCGATCTCCATGCCGAGCCCTCTCACGTGCCGAGTACACGTCGACGATCGGCAAATTGGACAGGAGATATCCCCGGCTTACGAATTCGTCGCTGAGCTCGGCCAGCAGCTCGTGTCCGCGGTCACGCGCGGGAGCCGTTTGCCGGTGCACCAGCGCAACGCCCAGCGCCATCCGGGCGATCGACAACGCGAGATCATCACCGGATCGTTCGGCAATCCCTAGGGCGTCCTCGATCTCGCGCATCGCGGAATCGTCGGGCCTCAGCACCCCACAGGGTATTCCCGGGAAGTAGACGTAGGTGACGCCCGTGGCGTACGACATCGGGTCGGCGCTGCGGGCCATCGCCAGGCCGTGCCGCAGGTCGTCGCGCCATCCCGGAAGACCCATAAAATACCGCGCAATAGCCCGCGACGTAAATGCGAGCGCTAGCGGAGACCCGAAAATGAAGTCGCCCTTCGACGGATCACCGTCGGCCAGGTCAATAGCTGTCTGTGACTACCGCAGCACGTCAGACCACTCGGCGTTCTGAATCTTGGCGTAGATCAGGGGGAAGGACAGCCCCACCGTCAGGGACGGATCGCCGACCGACTCGATGAGGGCCCGGGCTTCCGATGCCAGCTGCGACGCCTCGCGCACCCGGGCCCGAAACGCGTGATCTACTACCAGCCCCGCCATGGCGATGGCCAGTGACGCCTTGTCCGCGGCGGCGGCGCACAACTGTCGCAGTTCATCAAAGCGGTCGCCGGCCACGTTCAGATGAATTCGCCACGCGATCCCGCACAACATGGTGCGCGGGGCAATCCGCATGGCTGTCCGATCCGGGTAAGCGGTGGGTAGTGTGTCGGCGATGCTGGTGGCGCGTTCCCAGCTGAGTCGTGCCGCGGCGATGTCGCGGTTGGTCGCCCACGTTGCGGCGCGCATGTGCCAGCCGTAGGCGGCGTGCAGCTCGCCTGCGGCGTCGAGATGTTCGGCGATCAGCGCGGCATTCTGGTCGGCCGAGGCCGGTTCGTGGGCTTCGATCGCGGCGGCCAGTCGTCGATGCAGCCGGGCGCGGTCGGATTTGAGTTGTGATTCGTAGGCCACCGTGCGGATCAACGGATGCCGAAACGCATATTCCGCGCGCGGGGTGAACCGCACTTGGTCGACGAGCTCGGCGTTGATCAGCTCGTCGACAACCGGATCGACTTCCAGGCTTGCCAGCAAGTCGCGGTCGAAGCGAGAGCCGATGACCGCCGCGGCGGCAAGGGTGTGTTTGGCCGCCGGGGGAAGCCGGTCGATGCGCGCGGCGATGGTCGCCTGCAGCGTGACTGGCACACTGACCTCGGCCACATCCGTGCGGCAGGTGTAACTACCGCGCGCACCGACAAGTACGCCTCGTTCGGCGAGCTCACGGGTGATCTCCTCAGCGAAGAACGGGTTTCCCGCCGCGCGCCCGGCGATGATCGTGGCCGATCTGGCCAACGGACGGATCGGGGCCCAACAGTTCGGTGACCAGCGCCGAGGTTTCCGCATCGCTCAGCGGTGCCAGGGCGATGGTCTGCGCGCCGGCGAGATGTGCCAGAGCTCCGCGATATTCGGGGCGATAGCTGATCAGCACCAACGAGGGGGTCTGGGGGATCACCGTGAGAAAGTCGGCGAGCATGGATTCGCTGACCTCGTCGATCCAGTGCGCATCCTCGATGACGAAGACCGCCGGCTGGGTGCGGGCCAGTTGGGCGGTGTTGATCAGCGCGGTCAACCGGCGTCGCCGTGCATCGGGGTCGATCTTGGGCAACTCCACTCGTCGGCGATGCCCAACAGGTCATCGAGTAGCAGCAGGTCCTGCGGATCCGCATCGGGGACCCGGACGCTGAGCGGGCCGACAGCGCGCAGCAGCCGCGCCACAACATGGAAAGGGACGTCGGTGGCGTGCGATTCACAGAAGGTCGAAAACACGTCGATACCATGATGTTTCGCAAGCTGCACGGCTTCGCGAGCCAGCCGGGTCTTGCCGATGCCGGGCGGACCGACCACGCGCGACGACGGACCCGCGGCCGGTCATCGAGCGATCCAGCATCGCCGCCACCGAAGCCAGTTCCCACTCGCGGCCCACCAACGTCGAAGACGAGACAAGGGTCGGCTGAGGGGCAACACTGAGCAGCCGCTGCGCGGGCACCGCGTCCGCGGCGCCTTTGATGCGCACCAGCTGCGGCTCGCCCAGCAGAGCGGCGCCCTCGACTAGCCGCGCGGTCGAGTCGCTGAGCATCACCCCGCCGGGCGGCGCCACCGACTCCATCCGCTGGGCCATCCCCACCTGTTCCCCGATGGCGGTGTAACCCAGAGCGGCAGAACCGATCTCGCCGGCAATCACCTCACCGGAGTTCAGGATCGGGATCGGCGACGCCCAGCAGGTCATCAAGCAGCACCAGGTCCTGCGGATCGGCGTCTGCGAACCGTTCCCGCACTTGTGCCCGCGCGGCCTGATCGTCCAGACCGCTCAGCTGGCCGACCGAGCGCAGCAGACGCGCCACCACATGAAACGCGATATCGGTGGCATGCGATTCGCAGAACGTCGAAAACACCTCGATATCAAGTTGTTTGGCAAGTTTCTGCGCTTCTCGGGCGAGCCGGGTCTTGCCGATGCCCGGCGGGCCGACCACCGCAACCACCGATCCGCGTCCGGTTGTGGAGCGATCCAGCATCGCTGCCAGTGTGGTCAATTCCCAGTCGCGGCCTACCAGCGTTGTATACGAGGAACTGGTCTGACGCTGCGCGGCCACGCTCAGCAGCCGCCGCGCCGGCACCGCTTCCCTGGCGCCCTTGATGTGCACCAGCTGCGGCGCCCCCAGCTGCGCAGTGCCCTCGACCAGCCGCGCCGTCGATTCGCTGAGCATCACCGCGCCGGGCGGCGCGACCGACTTCATCCGCTGAGCCATCCCCACCTGCTCGCCGATCGCGGTGTAACCCAGAGCGGCAGAGCCGATTTCGCCGGCTATCACCTGACCTGAATTGAGTCCGACCCGCAGCTGAAGGTCCAGCCCGACGACCGCCTCCTGAATGCCCAGCGCCGCAAGACAAGCGCGTACTGCGTGGTCTTCCAGCGCCGCCGGCGCGCCGAATATCGCCATGATGCCGTCGCCGGTGAACTTGTCCACCGTGCCGCCGTAGCGCTGCACCACCGCCGCGGCGTGCGTGACGAGGTCGGTCATGATCTCGCGCAACCGCTCGGCACCCACCGCCGCGGCCAGGTCCATCGAGTGAACGACGTCGGCGAACAGGACGGTGACCTGTTTGTACTCGGCCGGCGTGACCGGCACCGCGGTGGGGGAGCCGCACTCATCGCAGAACTTCGCGGTCGGCCGCAATTCCGCGCCAACGGTTTCGCCGCCGTCGACGACCCTGCCGCGCTGCAGGCGATCTGCGATGGCCTGGGACCCTGAGCAGATCGACGCCTTGCTGCGCAAGTGGCTGGTCATCCTGCCGCACCCGTTCAGCAGCCAAGATCGCGCTGCCGGCTACCGCTACGACCTGTCGATCCTGCAAGCCGAGTTCTCCTGACCCAGATGCTGGACAAACCCGTCTCGGGTCGGGTCTTTTTCGAGCAAGTCATCCGCGACAACCTCGATATCGGCCGCCCTGACCATGTTGCGCTGATCTTCGACCGGCGTGCTGATGCGTCGCGGGCCATCGCGCGACACCACGTCGGGACCGGCGATCCCCAACTAGTCACCGAGTGCACCTGGACCTGCGCATCGCGCGATCAGACCACGACACGCTCAGCCGGGCCGACACCGCGCAGCAGCCCGCCACCACGTCGAAGGGACGTCGCTGGCGTGCGACTCGCAAACGTGAACAGTTCGACACTCGGCTGTTCGCAAGCCCGATGCCTCATTGATCAATCGGGCAAGCCGATGCCGGCATGGCCGACCTCGGCAACCACCGACCCGCGTCCGCTCACCGAGCGATCCAGCATCGCGTCAGCGCGGACGGCTCCCGCTCGCGGCCAACCAGCGTCGAATACCGACGACGCCGGTGCGTTCGCGGCCATGCTCGACCAACTGCCGCGCCGGCACCGCGCACGTCGGCCCCTGATGCGCACCAGCTGCGGTTCGCCCAGCACCGCACGCCTTCGACCGCCGTGCCGTTGATTCGCGACGTCGGCGAACAAGACGGTGACCTGTTCGTACTCGGCTCGCCGTGGCCGGCACCGCGGTGGCGAGCCGCACTCGTCGCAGAACTTCGCGGTCGGCACGCAATTCCGCTGCGCACCTGGTGCAGGCCAACGCGGCCGTCATCCGCCTAACACTAGAGCTAGCGCGGAACGCTGTCTGCCAGCACACCGGTGGCCCGGCCGGGCTGATCGATGCCGGCGGGGGGCTTGCGGTAGTTGGCCAGGGCGGCACGCCACATGATCGCCGGACGCATCAGCCTGGTAGCCGGGTCGATGAGTGAGGTCACCCGGGAGAACTGATCGATTGCGACGGTGTCGTATTCGGATGCGGTGAGCACCCGGTCGACGTACCTGTTGAGCAACCGGGCGACCAGCGGTGGTGTGCCGTCGATTTCGGGCAACGAGAGGTCGGGGGTGGTCGACAGTTGCCAGGCCTGACGGATTATCGCGGCTGCGGCGTGGAAGTAACGCCGGGCCAAATCCTTTGTGCCGCGTGATAAGCAGTCGCGTAGCGCCAATGCCTCGAGCGCGGCCACCGTCATGCCCTGGCCGTAGATCGGGTTGAAGCTGCAGACCGCGTCGCCGGTCACCAACAGACCCTCGGGGAAGCGGCGCATCTTGTCGTAGCGACGCCACTGACTCGACGGCATGCGGTGCCGCGCCGGCTCTCCGACCGGTTCGGCGGCCCTGACCGCGGCAAGCATGTGGGCCGGTGCGCAATCTGCGACGAACTCACACATCCCGGCAAAGTCGCACGGCGGTTCATGCCCCGCAATGCCCATCACGGTGAACACCCAGGTGTCGTCCTCGCAGTGCAACATGCCCAGCCCGCGCGGTCGGCCCGGCACCAACCCGACCAGGCAACCGAGTTCGTGCAGTGCGTCCGGTGCCATGCGCAGCACCTGGCTCGCGTAGGTCACATGCACCTCGACATGATCCTCGAGCGGCCGGCCGTAGCCCATGCTGTCCAGCCAGAACGGCGTGCGGGCGCCGCGCCCGGTGGCGTCGACCACCAAATCGGCAGACAGCGTAGTGTCTTCGCCGCTGCGGCGGTTGACTACCCGGGCGCCGGTGACGCGCTGGCGGTCCGGAGTTGCGGTCAGCGCCACGATGTCGTGCTCGTCCAGCAGTGTGACGTTGGGGATGTTGCGCACCTGCCCGCGGACATGGTCCTCCAGGAACGGGCGGGTGACGAAGTATGCGGTGAACGAACTGGCACTGCCGGTGTTGACCACCCGGTGCCCGCCCAAGTTGTAGTGCAACAGGGACAGATCCCCGCCGTCGAAGTAGTGCGCGCCGTCGCGGACCAGTTCGTCGAGGACGCCGGGGAACAGCTCCTCGAGAACCAGGGCGCCGCGGGCGAGCAGGCCGTGCAGGTGCCGGCCCTGCGGCACACCCCGACGGGCGGTTGCGGTGTCGGGCAGCGGGTCGCGCTCCACCACCGTGACGGTGTCGAAGAAGTCGGCCAGCGAACGCGCGGTCACCAGACCGGCCATGCTCGCTCCCAACACCACCGCATGCGTACCGATCTTGACCATGCCCGCCACCTCCGCTGAGCCGTTAACTGACAAAAGCAATGCTCACGGGCCGCAACGGGGGTCGATAGCGTAGTGGGCTACGTCACTTGCGACCGCCTGCTACTGATGCGGCTCGGCGGAAAGCTCGCCGAAACGCGGATATAAGGACGCATAGGGTGCCGTTGCTCGATATAGTCGCCGAGTGATCGTCGCCGGGCCGCTGACGGGGCGAGACAATGAATTCGGGGTTATTCGCCGGGCGCTGAATGGCGCCGGCAACCACGCCGGTGTGGTGATCGCCGGATCGGCCGGTGTGGGCAAGACCTGGCTGGCCCGCGAAGTGCTACGGCGTGCCGAGGCCTCGGGTGAGCGCACCACGTGGATCGTCGGCACCGAATCGGCGCACGCGCTGCCGCTGGGGGCATTCATCGGCGCGATGACCGAGGCTCTGAATGAGGTGAAGTCGGATCCGCTGGGGAACGTGCGGCGCGTGATCAATTCGTTTGTCGCCCAACAGCGTCGGGGTCGGGTTGTGGTGGGCGTTGACGACGCGCACCTGCTGGACGGGTTGTCCGCCCTGGTCGTGCATCAGCTGGCGCAGTCGGGCGGGGTGCGGTTGTTGGTCACGTTGCGCACCGGCAGTGCCGAACCCGATGCGGTGACGGCGCTGTGGAAGGACGGGCTGCTGGCTCGCCTCGATCTCGAACCGCTTTCGGCTACGGCGACACGGCAGGTGATCGAGAGCACGGTGGGCGGCCCGGTCGACGCGCGTTGCGCGGACCGGTTCCGCAAACTGACCGGTGGCAACGCGTTGTTCCTGCGACAGCTGCTGGCCGATCAAATTGCCGCCGGGCGGATGCGGAACCTCGCCGGGGTGTGGATGTGGGACGGCGACGTCGCGGTCTCGCCCAGTCTGTCCGACACGGTGGGCCGCCAGATGGGTCAGCTGAACCCCGGTGTGGCAATGGTGGTCGACACCTTGTCGCAATGCGAGCCGCTGCCCGTGGACGTGCTGTGCGATCTGGTGCTCCGCAGCGACCTGGCAGCCGCCGAACGGATGGGTTTGGTGAGCGTCGAGCGCACCGGCGGCGGGCTGACGGCAAGGCTGGCGCACCCGCTGTTCGGTGAGCTGCGCCGCGCGAGCGCCGGCGAGATGTACCTGTCGGAGATTCGCGGCAGGCTGGCGACGCGGCTGGCCGAAGCAGGCGACGCCGACATGCAGGCCACGGTGCGCCGTGCCCTGCTGAGGCTCGAGTCGGACCTCGAGTCCGACCCCGAGCTGTATCTGGAATCGGCACGACACGCCATGACACTGCTGGACCTGGATCTGGCCGACCGGTTCGCCACCGCCGCCACGCGGGCCGGGGCGCCCGGGGCGGCCGGTGTGCGGGCGATGAACCTGACGCTGCTCGGGCGCGGCGAGCCGGCCGAGGCGGCGCTGCGCGACATGGCCGCGAGCCCCGTTGGTGACCTACCCGACGCGGATCATCATTGGGCGACCGTGCGGGCCGCCAACCTGATCTGGAATCTCGGCAAGCCTTTGGACGCGGCGGTAATCCTGGACGGCCTCGCGGCCGACCAGGAGACCCCGGCCCAGGTGGCGGAGCGGTTGGCGATGCAGGCCTGCGTGGATGCGGTGTCGGCGCGGTGCGATTCTGCGGCCGAAAATGCCCGGGCCGCATTGGATTTCCCGTCCTTGCCGGGTTTTCACGCGATGATGGCCTCGCTCGCGTTGATCATGGCGATGGGGGCGCTGGGTCAGGTCGACCAGCTCGCCGGCGTCGCCGAGCAGGCGCTGCGGCGCGCGACGACCTCGTTTCAGGCGTCGCATTCGCGGTTCTGGTTCGGCGCCGTATACGGTCGTGCCTGTCGGCTGACCGGGCGTATCGACGAATTCGTTCGCACGGCAGAGAAATTGGCGGAGGCCTCCCGCGACATTCCGGGTCTGGCTTATGCAAACCTGGCCCTGCTGTTGGCGAACGCCAATCTGGTGCGCGGCAATGTGGCGGAGGCGGCTCGGCTGGTGCACGAAGCACTGGCCGGGGTGCAGATCCATTCCGTCACAACGGGTTTGCGGCCGGCGAGCTACTTCGCGCTGGCCGAGGCACACGCCAAGCTCGGGCAACCCGCCGAGGCCAATGATGCCGTCGCCGGGGCGCGCGCGTGCGTGCCACCCGACTTTCTGTTCATGCAGACCGCCTTGGCGCTGGCCACCGGTTGGGCGATGGCGGCAAACGGCAACTTGAGTGAAGCCGTGGCCAGCGCCCACCAGGCGGGACGAGTGGCCTCCGAGCGTGGCCAGCCAACCCATGAGCTGGCCTGCATTCAGGCCGCGGCTCAATGGGGCGATACCTCGCAGGCGGCGCGGGCGCGCGAGCTGGCCGATGCGTTGTCGCTGCCGCTGGCGGATGCCGTTGCATTGCATGCGGAGTCGCTGCGGACCGGGGACGGCGAGGGTCTACTGGCGGCATCGGCGAAGTATCGGGGGATCGGCGACCGGGCCACCGCAGCTGACGCGGCGGCCCAGGCCTCGGTTGCCTTCGACGAGAGCCAGCAGCACCGGCGCGCGCTCTATGCGTCGGCGGTGGCCCGGGAATTGGCCGACGAATGTGGTGGTTTGAGTACGCCCGCGCTGCGGACCCCGTCGGGGCTCAAATTGTCGGGTCGCCAGCGCGATGTCATCGAACTCGTGGTGGCCGGACTGTCCAACCGCGAGATCGCCGACAAACTGGTGATGTCGGTGCGCACGGTGGAGGGCCACGTTTACCGGGCATGTCAGCGAGTCGGTGCGCAGTCACGTGATGAGCTGGCGTCGATCATTCGATCGGGGCCGCGCACTTAACTTTGCCGAGCAGACGCAGAATCGCACAGATCGCGCCGGCGGAATGCGATTCTGTGTCTGCTCGCGGGGTGGGGTGACTACCAACCCAGTAGCTGCACGCTGGCCCACAGGGCGAGCACCGCGGCGACCAAAGCCGCTGGGACGGTGCATAATCCGAGTCGGGTGTATTCGCCGACGCTAGCCTCCACGTCGTGCTGGCGCAGCACGCCTCGCCACAGCAGGTTGGACAGCGAACCGACATAGGTCAGGTTGGGCCCGATGTTGACGCCGATCAGCGCCGCCAGCACCGCCGTCGGCCCATTGACCGCCACCAGCGGCAGCAGCACCAGCGTCGCGGGCAGGTTGTTGACGACGTTGGCCAGTACCGCGGCTATCGCCGCGATCGCGAGCAACGACGGGAGCCCGGAACCGGACGGCAGCACCCTAGACATTGCGGTGCCCATGCCGTTGAGCGTGACCGCCTGCACGATGATGCCCAGCGCCAGCACGAACACCAGGAACGGCAGGTTCACCGCGCGAGCGATCTCCGCCACCGAGGTGCGCCGGCGGCTGAGGCTGCGCACCGCCAGCACCGCCGCGCCGGCCAACGCGACCCAAAACGGGGCCACCCCTATCGATTCCGAGACCGCGAACCCGCCAAGCGTCGACACCAGGACCACCAAGACGAACACCGGTGGCCGCGGCGCCGGTCCGACATCGTCGGGGTCCGGCGCGATTCGCAGATCCTTGGCGAAGAACAACCGGAAGACCACATACACCGCCCCCACCGCGGCCAGCCACGGCAACGCCATCACCGCCGTGAACCTAGTGAACGAGATGTTGGCGACGTGATAGCCCAGCAGGTTGGTCAGATTCGACACCGGAAGCAGCAGCGATGCGGCGTTGGCCAGATGGGCGGTGGCGTATGCGTAGGGCCGCATCGGGACCCGCAGCCGTCGCACCGTGATCAGCACCACCGGGGTCAGCAACACCACGGTGGCGTCCAGGCTGAGCGCGGCGGTGATGATGGCCGCGATGGCGAAGACCTGCCGCAGCAGGCCGTGCGACCCGGGGCTCACCCGTGCCATCGCCGCGCCCGCGGCCTCGAACAGGCCCTCGTCGTCACATAGCTTGGCCAGCACCAAAACGGCGCCCAGGAAAGCAACCACCGGCGCCAACCCGGCAACCTGCACCTTCGCCTGATGGAAAGAGATCGCGCCGATCGCGATCAGGATGGCGGCCGCGGGCACCGCCGCCACCGCCTCCGGCCAACCCCGTGGGCGGGCTACTGCGAACCCGAGGACGACGGCAAGCAGCACCAGCGCAATCGTCAGTGTCACGTACTAGGCCCAGGGGTCCTCGCGCCGCCACACCGTAGGCATGTGCAGTGTGACGCCGTCCTGTTCGGCCAGCTCGTCGAGGATGCGGATGGACACGTCCAGGTCGTCGGCCAGATAGGGGAAGGCGCGCAACGGCTTTGACAGTGGCGCAAAGAAGTCGTCCCAGTGGATGAGGACCACGCGGCGGGCGCCTACCGCGCGCACCACCTCGGTCCAGTAGTCCTCCAGGTAGGAGCGCGGCTGGACGCCGAGTTGGCCGACGCCGAGATAGACGACTTCGGCGTGGTGGCCGGCCAGCGCGCCCTTCACGAAACCGGCGCTGCCCTGGATCAGCAGCCGCCGTCCCGAGGGCCGGTGGTGGATCAGCGTCGACCACGCCTCACCGCACCGATAGGCCGACACCTTCACCGGTGGCACCAACGGCTCGGTGATCACCCCGGGGAACCGGTCGGGCGGGCAATGGTGCGACTCCACCAGCGTGACGTCGTAGGCGCCCAACGTAATTGGCTCACCGGACACCGCGACCACCAGGCGATCCTCGGGCAGCCCGTAGCCGCGCCCCACGTTGGCCGCAGACTCGCCCCCGACCAATTGCGCGCCGGTGCGGTCGGCGACCAGGGCCGAGTCCATCGCGTGGTCGATGTGGGTGTGCACCGGGATGACGGCCGCCAGGCGGGTCACCTTGGCCCGGGCCAGGCAGCCGTCGACGCGCGCCGCCGAGGGCGCCAGCCTGCCCGTCGCCACCTGCGCCAGGCTGGGCCGGGAGAAGTAGCCGTCGGTGAGCAGCGCCGACGACCCGTCGTCGAGCAGCAGCGTCGCCACGCCGATCCACGTCACCGACAGCGGCGCACCGGGTTCGGCGGCCGGCACGTCGAACCGGTCCGAGTACCGGGCGAGATCGGGCCGACGGAGCCTTAGGGGGTTCAGCCGCATCAGCAGAACGCCTGGATCTCGACGCCCGCGGCCTTCAGCTGATCGCGCACCGCGGCCGCGATCTGCACCGCGCCCGGTGAATCACCATGTACACAAACCGATTCCACCGTGATCGCAACCTGCGTGCCGTCGACGGCGGTGACGTAGCCCGAGTTGACCATCCGCGCCACGCGCTGCGCGATCTCATCGGGATCGTGCAACACCGCACCCGCTTCGCGCCGGGAAACCAGCTGCCCGTCCGGCCGGTAGGCGCGATCGGCGAATGCCTCTGCCACCGTGCGTAATCCGGCGCGGGCGGCCTCGTCGAAGAACGCCGAACCGGTGATGCCCAGCACCGGCAGCGTGGCGTCCACCAGGCGCACCGCCGACGCGACGGCCGCGGCCTGCTCGCGGTTGGTCACGATCGTGTTGTACAGCGCGCCATGGGGTTTGACGTAGCACACCGCCGAGCCGCAGGCGTGTGCGATCGCCTGCAACGCGCCGATCTGATAGACGACGTCGGCGAGCAGATCCTCGGCCGCGACGTCGATGAAGCGCCTGCCGAATCCGGCCAGGTCGCGGTAGCTCACCTGTGCTCCGATGCGCACTCGGGCCTCGGCGGCCGATCGGCATACCCGCACCAGGCCGGCCGGATCGCCCGCGTGGAAACCACAGGCCACGTTGGCGCTGGTGACGATTCCGAGCATGGCGTCGTCATCGCCAAGCCGCCAGACGCCGAAGCCCTCGCCCAGGTCGGCGTTGATGTCGATACAGGCCACCTGCACAGCCTAGGTGCTGGCTTACCCCGGGATCCGGGCGAGCACTTGATCGAGCAGATTGTTGGCCGCCGCGGAACTGTCCTTGCTGAGCAGGCAGACCCGGACCTCGGTGAGGGTGGCGTTCAGGATGGCCATGGCGTGCGTACACGCCCAGCGGGGGTCTTCTTCCTGGCGCAGCAACACTTCAATGCGCGAGACGCTGGCCTTGACCGGCCCGGTGTCCAGAAAGCTGTGGTTGCCGTTGGACGAGTGAAACCCATATCTCCGATTCGCGCATCCTTGCCAAACTGCATGGGCCTGCTGCAGCAGAGCGGCGGCATCGGCGGGCGCGGCAAATGATGTGACGACCTGTGTGACATCGGCCTGCACGATGTTGGGCGTGGTGAACTGGTTGCCGCGCATGGCAACCCATCCGCTGCCGGAATACACCGACGCATCCGCGATCGAACCGACACCCACGCAGCTGCGATCGTCGATGATCGACGACGCGTCCGAAGTGTTGGTGATCGTCATGACCGGAGCCATGTTCGAACCACCCACCAGAGCGACCACCTGCTCCCGAGTCAGCAGTGCGCTTTCCAGTGCCCCCACGTCGACGGTGCGCGGCGTTGGACTGGTGGTCCCGGTGGTAGTGGCGTGGCCCAGGGTCGCGGCGGGCAGCGCGGATCCCTCGACCGTGGTCGTGCAGCCCGAGAGGGACAGGGTGGCCAGCACGGCCGCGCAGGTCAGCACCGCGCGTGGGTGGATCATTTCGGGAACTTGTCGGCGATGGAGTTGACGATGGTGCTCGCGACGGCTCCACCGTGTTCGGCCCCCTGATCCAAGAGGGTGTAGCTGCATGCCGAAACATCGATCACCACATTGGATTTGGCGGTGATCGCGTGCGCACAGGTGTAGCCGTCGCCCGCTTCCTTGTCGACGACCGCGGCGGTGACGCCACCAGTGGTGACCGGTGCGCGCTCGGTCCAGGTGGTGGCCTTGCCGTCCGGCGTGGTGTAGACGACGTGCTTGCCCACGCAGCGCCGCCACACATCCTGTGCCGTCGAGAGAAACTTGCGGGCGTCGCGACCGCTGCGAAACGACACGACGCCTTCGTCGACGTAATGCTTGAAGCTGGACGCCGGGCTCGCTCAACTGTGAACCCCTGACTGCGAGGTAGCCGCTGCGGTGATAGGTGACCTCGATCGTGTTGAACACCGCGCCCGCACAGGTCGGGTTCGAATATTGGTCTCCCTCGCCACCGGGCAGTTGGTCATAGTTCTTGTAGACCACGATCGCGCTGGTGGACATGATCTGGTTGATCCGCGCGGCGTCGAGCAGCACGCCGGCCAGCTGCGCTCGGTCGAGATCAGGGCCCCAACTCAGTGGGCCGCGGTCGCCGCCGGCTCGCGGATGTCCGCTGACGGTCGAGACGCAGCCGCTGACCACGAGAACCAGGGCAGCGATCAGTGGCGCGGCGCGCAGAACTGTTGGCATCCCTACTGCTTGGCCACCTTGGCCGCGATCTGTTGCGCGATATCGACCGCCGCCGAACCCGATTGACCGTAGGAACACGTCACGATGTCGATGGCGATGTTGTTGCGCACGGTCAGCGCGCGCTGGCAGGCCCAACCGTCGCCGCCTTCCTGGACCTGCGAGGTGGTCAGCGTGCCGTTGTCGTTCTTCACGTCAGCCACGGTCCACAGGGTGTCCGGCTGATTGGGCGTGACATCGGCAAAGCGGCGCTTGGAGCAGCTTTTCCAGCTCTGCACCTGATTGCTGAAGAACGAATTGGCATCCGGCGCAGCCGGAAACGCGACGACGGCCTGAATGGTGTAGTGCTTGCGGTTCTTGGAGTCGTCGACGCTGTCATCGAGCCGCTGCCCGCGCATCGCCGTCCAACCCGAGTTCGCGTAGATCGTGTCCTGGGCGGGCCCGTCGACGGCCAGGCAGTTCTTGTCGGAGATGTTTTTGCTCCAGTCCCACATCGCCTTGGCGGAGTACCAGACCTTCATCGACGAAGCGCCCAGCTCGCTGTTGATCACGCCCGCGTCGAGCAGCAACCCGTCAAGTGCCCCAACCGAAACGGGATCTTGATTCATGGGTCCGGACTTGTCGGCGGCCACCGGGTTTCCGCCGACGACGTCGGTGCAGCCGCCGGCGAGCAGGCACACACCGGCCAGCACGGCGAGCGCCGAGATCCGCTGACGCACTGTTCCCCTCCCCTGATTCTGTGTTGGACAAGCTTAAGCGCGGACGTAGCGCCGTCGGCCGAGCAACCAGCAAATCAGGTAGATCAGAAACGAGATGGTGGCCACGAACACCGAGACCGGGACGCCCGGCGCGAGGGAGAGCACGATACCTCCGACGGCGGCCACTTCGGCGAAGACCACGGTGGTCGCGATCGCCGCCGCCGGTGCGGCCACCACCCGGGCCGCCGCGGCCGCGGGAGTGATCAGCAACGACATCACCAGCAGCGCCCCGACGATCTGCACGGCCTGCGCGGCCACCACCCCGACCAGTGCGGCGAAGACGATGCCGAGCGTGCGCACCGGTACGCCGCGGGCGGCGGCGACCTCCGGATCGACGGTGGCGAACAACAGCGGTCGGTAGCACAGCCCCAGCACCGCGACGACCAGCACGCAGACCAGCGCCAGCATGGCCAGCCCGGTGTAGCCGACTCCGACGATCTGACCGGTCAGCAGCGCGAAACTGGTGCCGGTCCGGCCCGGGTAGAGATGGATGAACAGCACCGCCAGCCCCAGTCCGAACGCCAGCACCACGCCGGTCACCGAATCGCGCTCCCGGGCCCGCTGCCCGAGGAGACCGAACAGCGCCGCGGCCAGGGCGCTGCCGATCAGCGCGCCCAGGCCTACTTCAAACCCAGCGAGCAGCGCGAATGCCGCTCCCGTCAAAGACAATTCGCTGGATCCGTGCACGGCGAACGACATCTGGCGCATCACGATGAACGGCCCGATCAGCCCGGCCACCAGACCCAGCAGCGCCGCGGCCACCAGGGCCTGCTGGACGAAGTCGTGCGTGAGCAGGTGGGCGGTGACGTCGAAGGAGAACAACTGGTCCAGCATGTCGGTGAGCCGGTCGCTCATCAGGCCTGCCGGTCCGGCGCCACACCCAACTCGTTGACCACCACGTAGCGGCCCGCGACGTTCACCACCTGGATATCGGCCCGGTACAGTGCCGACAGCGTCTCGGTGGTCATCACCTGCTCGACAGTTCCGACCAGGAATCGGCCGTCCACCAGATACAGCACCCGGTCCACGTACGGCAGGATCGGGTTGATCTCGTGGGTGACGACGATGACCGCGGTGCCGGCTTCGGAGCGGCGGCGGTCGATCAGCCCCGCGACCAGCTTCGTGTTGGCCGGGTCCAGGGCGAGCAGCGGTTCGTCGCACAGCAGCAGCACCGGATCGCTGGCCAGCGCCTGGGCGATGCGCACGCGCTGCAACTCCCCGCCCGACATCAGTCCGACCCGGATATCGGCCAGGTGCTCGGCGTTGGCTTCGTGCAGCGCCCGTCGCACGGCCTCACGCCGTCGTGCCCGGTCGGCGGATCGCAGGGGCATGGCACCCCACTGGCGTCCGTCAATGCCCAGCCGAACCAGATCGCGCCCGCGCAGCATCACTTCCCGGTCGATCGGATTGTGTTGCGGCACATACCCTGCGCGGGTCGTTCGCACTCGTCCCGCAGTCAGCGGAAGTTGTCCCAGCAGCACCTTGAGCAGCGACGTCTTCCCGGTGCCGTTGGGACCCAGCACCGCGATGAACTCGCCGGGCGACACCGTCAGGTCGAGGTGGTCCCACAACACCCGATCGCCGAATGCCAGCCGGGCATCGGTGAGCGAGACCAGGGCCGCCTGGCGGCCGGCGGTGACCTCGATGACGTCGCTCATGGCAAGTGGCCACTCGTCTGCAGCGCGGCGGACAGCTGGTTGACGGTGTTGCGCTGCCAGGTCAGGTAATCGGTGCCGCTGGGCAGCGTCTCGGTCATGTCGGTCACCGGAACACCCGCCCGCCGGGCGGCCGCTCGCAGGCTGTTGATCGCGGCGGTCGATGTCTGCGGGTTGATCACCACCGCCGCGATCTGATGGTGGTTGATCAGGTCCAGGACGGACGCCATGTCGGTGGGGGAGGGGTCGGTCTCGTTCTCGTTGGCCGCGGTGAAGCCGGACGGGGTGCGATTGACCAGGCCGGACGCCGCCAGCAGGTAGCCCGCGACCGGCTCGGTCGCGATGACGCCCCTGGCGTGGTACGTGGCGGCGATGGTGTGCTCGGAGTTGACGATCGCGTCGGCGCCGCGGCCGAATTCGGCCGCGTTGGAACGGTATTCGGCGGCATTGCGGGGGTCGATGCCGGCCAGCCGGTCGGCGATCGCGGCGGCGATCGACTTGGCGACGATCGAGGTTGTAGAAGACGTGCTCATTGGGCGGGCTTCCCGCGCTGCCCGGGCCGGTGGCGCCGAGGTAGCGAGTACGCGTCGACCGATTTGACGGCCGGATGGGTGGCGAGCACCTGGTCCACCCAGGAGTCGTAACCGCCGCCGTTGTAGACCACCAGGGCGGCGTCGGTGATCGCGGCGGCATCCGACGGACTCACCTGGTAGGAGTGCGGATCGTCGTCGACACCGGTCAGGATCGACTTGACCGCGACGTGGCCGCCGGCGACGGCCTGGGTCACGCTGCCCCAGACATCGGTCGAGGCCACCACGGTGGGCAGGCCGGGATGGCTCGAATCACTGGTTCCGCAGCCCGTCAACGCGGCCGAGCCGAGCAGGCAGACGCCGATAGCGCAGAGCCAGTGAGCCACCCCACCTACCACCGTTCGCACGTCGATTTCCTCTCTCAGGCGGCACCAGCCGCGTCATAATACTAATGAAAATCGTTTCCATTAGAAAGTGCGGGGTCGGAGCCGCGTACGCGCGACGTCAGAACCGCTGTAGCCTGACCGATCGTGAGCCCCACACCTCGCAGGCGGGCGACGTTGGCGTCGTTGGCGGCCGAGCTCAAGGTGTCGCGTACCACCATCTCGAACGCTTTCAACCGGCCCGATCAGCTTTCGGCAGACCTCCGGGAACGCGTGCTGGCCACGGCCGAGCGGATGGGCTACGTACCCGATCCGGTGGCGCGGTCGCTGCGCACCCGCAAGGCCGGCGCGGTCGGTTTGGTGATGACCGAAGCGCTGACCTATTCCTTCAGCGACCCGGCGGCGCGGGATTTCGTTGCGGGAGTGGCGCAATCATGCGAAGAGCAAGGGCAGGGGCTGCTGCTGGTTGCCGTCGGACCAAGCCGCAGCCTGGCGGAGGGAACGGCCGCCGTGCTCGGTGCCGGGGTGGACGGCTTTGTGGTGTATTCGGTCGGCGACGACGATCCCTACCTACGGGCGGTGCTGCAACGGCGGTTGCCGGTCGTGGTCGTCGATCAGCCCAAAAACCTCACCGGGGTGTCGCGAGTGGGCATCGACGACCGGGCGGCGATGCGCGAGCTCGCCGAGTACGTGCTCGGGTTGGGACACCGGGAGATCGGGCTGCTGACCATGCGGCTGGGACGTGACCGCCGACAAGACCTGGTGGACGCCGACCGGTTGCAGTTGCCGACCTTCGACGTGCAACGCGAGCGCATCATGGGCGTCTGGGAGGCGATGACGGCCGCCGGCGTCGATCCGGATTCGCTGACCGTGGTGGAAAGCTACGAAAACCTGCCGACGTCGGGCGGCGACGCCGCCAAGGTGGCCTGCGAGGCCAATCCGCGGATCACCGCGCTGATGTGCACGGCGGATGTCTTGGCCCTGTCGGCCATGGATTACCTTCGGGCACACGGCATTTACGTTCCGGGTCAGATGAGCGTCACCGGGTTCGACGGGGTTCCCGACGCGATCAGCCGTGGGCTGACGACGGTGGCGCAGTCAAGTCTGCAGAAGGGCCGCCGGGCCGGCGAGCTGCTGCTCAATCCGCCGCGGTCCGGCTTGCCGGTGGTCGAGTTCTTGGATACCGAGCTGATCCGGGGACGCACGGCGGGTCCGCCGGGTTAGCTGGCGCTCTGGTCGCCGATCAGCAGCCGTACGGTCAGGTCCAGCCGCTTGCTGACGTCCGTCGCCGAGGCCCGGCGGGTGAGCCAGGCGAGCAGGTTGGACAGCCAGACGTCCGAGATCACCCGGGCGATGTGGTACTGGTCCTCGGTCGGTTCGCCGTCGGACATCGCGCGCGCGAACATACTGTCGATGAGCGTCTCGACGTGGTCGACCTCACTGGCCGCCGACGCGTCGGCGAAGACGTAGGCGCGCGTCATCGCCTCGGTGAGCAGCGGATTGCGCTGCATCGCGCGGTTGAGCTTGCCGACCATGAAGTTCAGCCGCTGGAACGGAGTGCCGCCGGCTACCGCGGAACGGTCGGTTTTGGCGTCGATGCGGGTGAATTCCCGGCCCAGCGCCGAGACCAGCAGGTGCACCTTCGACGGGAAGTACCGGTACAGCGTGCCGACCGCGACATCGGCACGGTCCGCCACGGCACGCATCTGGACCGCCTCGTATCCGCCTTTCGACGCGATGGCCATGGTGGCGTCGAGGATGCGCTTGCGTCGCTCGCGCTGCGCTTCCGAACCGAGCTCGGACTCAGCCAGGACAGCCACGTTCAGGACCTCGCGAGGCTGAGCGTCGGGAGCGCGGCCCGGGGGCGTATTCGCCGGCGACATGTGGTGGGCAGCTCCTCTTCTGGGCGGTTTGTGCGCAAACGATACGCATGCGGAGTGAAAATTTCCCACCTCCCGACAGCCGGGACGACGACCTGTGTACTGGTGTAATGGCCGTGGATTTGACCTTGGTTGCTGGCACTATTAGAACACGTTCTAGTGTTGAAAACAGTTGCTTGTTACGTGAACTTGACGACGGAGAGGATGCGCAGGTGGTAGCGACCGTCACCGACGACCAGTTCGCGGCGCGTGAGCTGGTGCGCGATTGGGCGCGCAGCTCCGCATCGGGGTCTTCTGCGAGCGCGGCGACCCGTGCGGTTGAACAGGGTGCGGCCGACGCCTGGCGGCCGGTATACGCGGATCTGGCCGGCCTCGGGCTGTTCGGCGTCGCCGTTGCCGAGGACGCCGGGGGCGCGGGCGGCAGCGTCGAGGACCTGTGCGCCATGGTCTCCGAGGCGGCCAACGCGCTGATACCCGGGCCGGTCGCGACCACCGCGCTGGCCAGCCTCGTCGTCGCCGACCCCGACCTGCTGGAGGCGCTGGCGTCCGGTGCGCGCTTCGCCGGGGTGGCGCTCGAGGGTGACGTGCGGGTCGACGTTGAACGTGCCTCGGGCACAGTCGATTTGGCGCTGGGCGCCGCGGCGGGCGGCGTCGTGTTGTTGCCCGCGGGCGGCCAGTGCCTACTGGTCGACACCGACGCCGACGGGGTGGCGCTGGAACCGTTGCGGGCCAGCGACTTTTCCCGGCCGCTGGCCCGGGTGGTGCTGACGTCGGCGCCGGTCACGGTGCTCGACGTGCCGGGGGAGCGGGTCCAGGAGTTGGCCGCAACCGTGCTGGCGGCCGAGGCGGCCGGGGTGACCCGGTGGGCGCTGGACACCGCCGTCGCCTACGCCAAAGTGCGTGAGCAGTTCGGCAAGCCGATCGGCAGCTTCCAGGCCGTCAAACACCTGTGTGCGGAGATGCTGTGCCGGGCCGAGCAGGCCGATGTGGCTGCCGCCGACGCGGCACGCGCCGCTGGCGGATTCCGATGCCGAGCAGTTCTCCATCGCGGCCGCCCTGGCCGCCAGCGTCGGCATCACTGCCGCGAAGGCCAACGTCAAAGACTGCATCCAGGTGCTCGGCGGCATCGGCTGCACCTGGGAGCACGACGCGCACCTGTACCTGCGCCGCGCGCACAGCATCGGCGCGTTCCTCGGTGGCGCGGAAGCCTGGCTGCGTCGCGTTGGCCTCCTGACGCAGGCCGGAGTCCGCCGTCGCCTGGGATCGATCTCAGTGAGGTCGAAGATTTGCGGCCGCAGATCGCCGCGGCCGTCGCCGAGGTCGCCGCGCTGCCCGCCGAGCAGCGGCAGGTGGCGCTGGCCGACGCCGGCCTGCAGGCTCCGCATTGGCCGAAGCCGTACGGACGTGCCGCGTCGCCGGCCGAGCAATTGTTGATCGATCAGGAGATGGCGGCGGCCGGCGTCGAGCGGCCGGACCTGGTGGTCGGCTGGTGGGCGGTGCCGACCATCCTCGAGCACGGCACGCCTGCGCAGATCGAGCGGTTCGTGCCGGCGACCACGCGTGGTGAATTCCTTTGGTGCCAGCTGTTTTCCGAACCGGGAGCCGGTTCCGACCTGGCGTCGCTGCGGACCAAGGCGGTGCGGGCGGACGGCGGCTGGCTGCTGACCGGGCAGAAGGTCTGGACGTCGAACGCGCACCGGGCGGCCTGGGGTGTGTGCCTGGCGCGTACCGATCCGGATGTTCCGAAACACAAGGGCATCACGTACTTCCTGGTGGACATGAAATCGCCCGGCATCGAGATCCGGCCGCTGCGCGAGATCACCGGCCGCGCGTTGTTCAACGAGGTTTTCCTGGACGGCGTGTTCGTGCCCGACGAGATGGTGGTCGGCACCGTCAACGACGGCTGGCGGCTGGCCCGCACCACGCTGGCCAATGAGCGGATCGCGATGGCCTCCGGTACCGCGCTGGGCGACCCGATGGAAGAGCTGCTCAAGGTGCTGGACGAGCTCGATCTCGATGTCGCGCGACAAGATCGGCTGGGCAGGTTGATCGTGGCGGCGCAGAGTGGCGCGCTGTTGGACCAGCGCATAGCGCAACTGGCCGTAGGTGGCCAAGACCCGGGGGCGCAGTCCAGCGTGCGCAAGCTGATCGGTGTGCGTTATCGGCAGGCGCTGGCCGAATACATGATGGACGTGTGCGAGGGCGGTGGCTTGGTGGACAATCGCGCGGTGTATGACTTCCTCAACACGCGGTGCCTGACCATTGCCGGCGGTACCGAGCAGATCCTGCTGACTGTGGCCGCCGAACGACTGCTCGGTCTGCCGCGGTAGCTGACCGCGGCCAGGCCATCGAGTCTGCGTGTGGGGCGCCGAAACTGCGCACAGATCGCGGTTTCGGCGAAATCCACGCTCTCACCGCAGTCTCGGCGCCAAGTACCTACGAGGGGCGTCTGCCTGGCGCGCACCGATCCCGACGCGGCCGCTGGCGCGCTCAGGCGAAGTTCGTCTGCGCACAGGTGCTGGGCGAGGTGAGGTTGACCCCGCTGTAGACCACCTGCATGTGAGTGCAGACGATGACGTTCACATTGGTCATCGGTTGGCCCGTCGACCAACTCGTCGAATCGATGACCCCTGTCGTCTGGTACTTGTCCGGCGGCCCCTCGCCGAAGTAGACCGTGGTGATCACGTCGTTGCCGCCTTCTTTCATGACCCGCTCGAACTGGCTGGTGGAGTGCGCTTCGAGGTAAGTCGTCCGGTTGGTGGAACGGATCTCGGTGGTTTGCCGGGCCCACAGACTCGGCGGGAATCCCGCGGGGCCGTCCGGCGTGCGCAGATTCGAGCCGGCGACGAAGTCGCAGCTGCCATTCGGGTGGCAATTGAGGAAGGTGTGCGTCTCCAGCTGGGTGGCATCGTCGATCGGCAACAGGGTGTTGCCCGTGTTGGTCCCCGCGGCCGAGACCGGAGCCGGCAGGAACGTCACCATAAGCCCGACCATCGCGAAGCTCACTGCCAGCCGCTTCATCCCGCGTCCTCTCGCCAACCCAAGGGTGAACCTAACGCTGCGACTACTCGTCGTAGGTGACTTCTACCGAATCAGATTCCGGGTGAGATTGACAGGCCAAAATTAGCCCGTCGTCGAGGTCCTGTTGCTCGAGCACGTCGTTGACTTCCATCGTCACTTTGCCGCTGCGCAACGTGCAGGCGCATGCGCCGCAGTGGCCCTCTCGACACGAGAAGGGCGCATCGAGGCCCTTGGCCAACAGCACGTCGAGCAACTTGGCGCTGCGCGGCCACGACACGGTGTGGGTTTCACCGTCGAGTTCCACCACCGCGGTGGCCGGTGGCTCGTCACCTTCGGCGGCGTCCTCGATCGTGACCGCAGCGAACGGATCCGAGTCCAGTGACTTGAACACCTCGATATGTACTTGCGGGGCAGGAACTTTCAGCGCTTCCAGGGCTTGGCGTGCCGCCTCCATGAACGGGCCGGGTCCGCAGATGAACGCCGGACGGTCGGTGTAGGGGGCGGCCAGCTTCGCCAGCGCGGCCGCGCTCGGCAGTCCCTGCAGCGACTCCAGCCAGTGCAGCACCGTGAGCCGGTCGGGGTACTTACCGGCCAGGTCCCGCAGCGCGTCGCCGAAGATCACCGAGCGCTCGTCGCGGTTGGCGTAGACCAGCGTCACCTGCCCGCTGCCCTCGGACAGCGCCGACTTGCAGATCGACATGATCGGGGTAACCCCGCTGCCGGCGGCCAGCAACAGGAAGTCGTCGTCGAGCGTCTTGGGCACGAAATTGCCCGACGGCGCCAGCACGTGAATCCGCATGCCCGCCCGCGCGTGGTCGCACAGCCAGTTGGACGCGTACCCGTCCGCGGTTCGCTTGACCGTGACGGTCAGCGCGTCGTCGGTGAACGGCGAGCTGCACAGCGAGTAGCAGCGCGCCACTGAGCCGGTGCGGTCGCTGGGGACCCGCAGCGTCAGGAACTGGCCGGGTGCGTAGCGCAGCCGCTGCGGCGGGATGTCGGGATCGCCTGCGGCGTCCGGCACCGCGAACACCAGGGAGCGGGCATCGTCGGTCTCAGCGACGACCTCGGCGATTTGTAGTTCGAGAACGTGGTCGCCGAGCGGCTCGTCGGGAACTGCCTCGGTCACGACCCGTCCTTTCTTCCGTTACAACTAGAACATGTTACAGAAAACCCGATTGGTATCGCTACCAGCCGCAGGACCACGCTGCTCGACACAAATCGGAACGTGTTCTAGTCTTCTGTGTTAAGTCCGCACTCCCAGGAGGCAAACGTAAGTGACGTCCATTCAACAGCGTGACGCGCAGGCGGTGTTGGCCGCCATCGATGATTTGCTTCCGCAGCTTCGGCAGCGCGCGCAGGCAACCGAGGATCTGCGCCGACTGCCTGTCGAGACCGTTGCGGCGCTCGATGACGTCGGTTTCTTCACTTTGCTGCAGCCCGAGCAGTGGGGCGGCCTGCAGTGCGACCCGACGTTGTTCTACGAGGCGGCGCGGCGGCTGGCGAGCGCGTGCGGTTCGACCGGCTGGGTGAGCTCGATCATCGGTGTGCACAACTGGCACCTGGCGCTGTTCGACCAGCAGGCCCAAGAGGAAGTCTGGGGCGAGGACCCCAAGACCCGGATCTCGTCGTCGTATGCCCCGATGGGTGCCGGTGTGGTGTGCGACGGCGGCTACCTGGTCAACGGCTCGTGGAACTGGTCGTCCGGCTGTGACCACGCGACGTGGGCCTTCCTCGGCGGCCCAGTCATCAAGGACGGTCGGCCGGTGGACTTCGGCAGCTTCCTGATCCCGCGCTCCGAGTACCGCATCGACGACGTGTGGCACGTGGTCGGGCTCAAGGGCACCGGGAGCAACACCGTCGTCGTCAAGGACGTGTTCGTGCCCCGGCACCGGTTCTTGTCGTACAAGGCGATGAACGACGGCACCGCGGGCGGGTATCAGACCAACACGGCCGCGGTCTACAAAATGCCTTGGGGCACGATGCATCCCACCACCATCTCGGCACCGATCGTCGGCATGGCCTACGGCGCGTACGACGCGCACGTGGAGCACCAGGGCAAGCGGGTGCGCGCGGCGTTCGCCGGCGAGAAGGCCAAGGACGACCCGTTCGCCAAGGTTCGCATCGCCGAGGCGGCCAGCGACATCGACGCGGCCTGGCGCCAGCTGAGCGGCAATGTCGCCGACGAGTACGCGCTGTTGTCCGCCGGCAAGGAGATCCCGTTCGAGCTGCGCGCCCGCGCCCGCCGCGATCAGGTGCGCGCCACCGGTCGCGCGATATCGTCCATCGACCGGCTGTTCGAGGCTTCCGGCGCCACGGCCTTGGCCAATGACGCACCGGTGCAACGCTTCTGGCGCGATGCGCACGCCGGGCGAGTGCACGCCGCCAACGACCCGGAGCGGGCGTACGTGATCTTCGGGAACAACGAGTTCGGGTTGCCGCCCGGCGACACCATGGTCTGCATGACCGCGACCGAAGAGCTCACCTTCGAGTCCACTTCGCGTTTCGCCGAGGTGGACGTCGACGGTCCGCTGAAGCTGCACTACCACGAAGCCGGCTCGTCCTTTGCAGGCAACGACCAGACGGTGGTGTTGCTGCACGGCGGCGGGCCCGGCGCTTCGAGCTGGACCAACTTCTCCCGCAACATCGCCGTGCTGGCAGAGCGTTTCCACGTGCTCGCCGTCGACCAGCCCGGCTACGGTCACTCCGACAAACGCGCCGAGCACGGCCAGTTCAATCACTATGCGGCCCGTGCCCTCAACGGCCTTTTCGACCAGCTGGGCCTGGGACGCGTTCCGCTGGTGGGCAATTCGCTGGGTGGCGGCACCGCGGTCCGGTTCGCGCTCGACTACCCGGACCGGGCCGGACGCCTGGTGCTGATGGGCCCGGGCGGGCTGAGTGTCAACCTGTTCGCGCCCGACCCGACCGAGGGCGTCAAACGGCTGGGCAAGTTCTCCATCGAGCCCACCCGGGAGAACCTCGAGGCCTTTCTGCGGGTGATGGTCTACGACCAGAAGCTGATCACTCCTGACCTGATCGACCAGCGTTTCGCGCTGGCCAGCACGCCGGAATCGCTGACGGCGACTCGGGCGATGGGAATGTCGTTCGCCGGGGCCGATTTCGAGCTCGGCATGATGTGGCGCGAGGTGTACAAGCTCCGTCAGCCGGTGCTGTTGATCTGGGGTCGCGAGGACCGGGTCAACCCACTGGACGGCGCGCTGGTCGCGCTGAAGACCATTCCGCGCGCGCAGTTGCATGTTTTCGGGCAATGTGGACACTGGGCGCAGGTGGAGAAGTTCGACGAATTCAACACGCTCACAATCGATTTTCTGGGAGGCACGCGATGAGCAGCGCGGAGGGCATTCGTTCGCTGGGCTATTTGCGCATCGAGGCCACCGACATGGCCGCCTGGCGTGACTACGGCCTCAAAGTGCTCGGCATGGTCGAGGGCAAGGGCACCATCGACGGTGCGCTCTACTTGCGGATGGACGATTTCCCGGCCCGGCTGGTGATCGTGCCCGGTGAGCAGGACCGGTTGGCAGAAGCCGGCTGGGAATGTGCGAACGCCGAAGGCCTGCAGGAGATTCGGAATCGGCTCGACGTGGAGGGCACACCGTACAAGGAAGCCGCCGCCGCCGAACTCGCGGAGCGTCGCGTCGACGAGATGATCCTGTTCTCCGACCCGTCGGGCAACCCGCTCGCGGTCTTCCACGGCGCCGCGCTGGAACACCGCCGCGTCGTCAGCCCCTATGGGCACAAGTTCGTCACCGAAGAGCAGGGCCTGGGGCACGTGGTGCTGACCACCCGCGACGACGCCGAGGCGTTGCACTTCTACCGAGATGTGTTGGGCTTCAGGCTGCGTGACTCGATGCGGATGCCGCCGCAGTTGGTCGGCCGGCCTGCCGACGGCGCGCCGGCTTGGCTGCGCTTCTTCGGCTGCAACCCGCGTCACCACTCGCTGGCTTTCCTGCCGTTGCCGACGCCGAGTGGCATCGTGCACCTGATGGTCGAGGTCGGGCAGTCCGACGACGTGGGGCTGTGCCTGGACCGGGCGCTGCGCCGCAAGGTGCCCATGTCGGCCACCCTGGGCCGCCACGTCAACGACCTGATGCTGTCGTTCTACATGAAGACACCCAGCGGGTTCGACATCGAATTCGGCTGTGAGGGTAGAAAAGTCGACGACCAAGACTGGATCGCGCGGGAGAGCACCGCGGTCAGCCTGTGGGGTCACGACTTCACGGTCGGCATGCGCGGCTAGCCTCAAGACTCATGTCTGCCGCGCCGATCGACCCGCGCACGTTCCGCACCGTGCTGGGCCAGTTCTGCACCGGGATCACCATCATCACCACCGTGCACGATGACGTCCCGGTCGGGTTCGCCTGCCAGTCGTTCGCGGCGCTGTCGCTGGACCCGCCGCTGGTGCTGTTCTGCCCCACCAAGGTGTCGCGGTCATGGCAGGCGATCGAGGCCAGCGGCCGGTTCTGCGTCAATATGCTGACCGAGCAGCAGAAGCACGTCTCGGCGCGCTTCGGGTCCAAGGAACCCGACAAGTTCGCCGGAATCGACTGGCGCCCTTCGCGACTCGGCTCACCGGTGATCGACGGGTCGCTGGCCTGCATCGACTGCACGGTGGCGTCCGTGCACGATGGAGGCGACCACTTCGTGGTGTTCGGCGCGGTCGAATATCTGTCCGAGGCGCCCAAGATCAAGCCACGCCCGTTGCTGTTCTATCGCGGCGACTACACCGGCATCGAGCCCGACAAGACCACGCCGGCGCAGTGGCGCGACGACCTGGAAGCGTTTCTTACCGCCACCACCGAGGACACCTGGCTATAGCGCCTCACTCCGGCATGCTGCCTCAAAGTGTTGGGTGCCGTGGTCGGATTTCTCCGGTGTCGTGGTTAGGCGGTGGCGGTGTTGAACCGCGAAGACGCCGCAAGCGCCGAACGCGAAGCTTCCAATACAAGACGTACAGCGGAAACAGTAAGAGCAACGCGAGAATCGCTCCAAAGACCAGCAAGAGAGCAACGTGCTTGGACACGCCCGTGACGGTGGCCACCAGACCGGCGACAGCGATCAATGCGAGGCAGAAAAGGCGCAGGGCCACGCGTTCCCATTTCGCCACCCTTGCCACACGTCTCCAGAAAACTTTGACCACGCTTCGTACTCCCAAAGAGCAACTCGGTCCGTGCAAGCTACCAGTCGGAACATCCACGTCGCAGCTCATCCGAATACTACGTACGGGGCGGCTGCCGGCCACGCGGGCTCATCGCCGGTGAGACTCCGGCAAGCCGACCACCACGCCCGGACTACACCGGTATCGAGCCCGACAAGACCACGCCGGCACAATGGCGCGACGACCTGGAGGCGTTTCTCACCACCACCACCGAGGACACCCGGCTCTGACGGCGCAAGGTTATTGACGGATTCGGCAAAAACCCGCGCGTGTTGGCTGCGACTTCCGTAATGTTTGCTGCGGACGATTCAACTGACGTTTGGGAGGTCATCGGTGGTCAACTTCACGGTGTTACCGCCGGAGATCAATTCTTTGCGCATGTTCCTCGGGGCAGGGTCTGCGCCGATGCTGCAGGCGGCAACGGCCTGGAACGGCTTGGCCGAGGAGTTAGCGACCGCGGCGCAATCCTTTTCGTCGGTGACGGCAGGGCTGGCGGGTCAAGCGTGGCAGGGTCCGGCGGCGGCGGCGATGGCCGCCGCGGCAGCCCCGTATGCCGGGTTTTTGAGCGCGGCTTCGGCCCAGGCCGGCGGCGCCGCCGGGCAGGCCAGCGCGGTAGCCAGCGCGTTCGAGGCGGCGCAAGCCGCGGTGGTCCATCCCGCAATGGTGGCGGCCAATCGAAATGGGTTCGTGCAGTTGGTGCTGTCGAATCTGTTCGGTCAGAACGCACCGGCGATCGCGGCGGTGGAGAGCATCTACGAGGAGATGTGGGCACTGGCTGGATTTTTGGCAGTCGACGTTTAACGACGCCGGTGGACTTCGGGTCCGGGTGACTGTGCCAGAGGGGCACCAATAGTGAAGGGATCGAGCGTGACTATCGACTCAATCGATGAGGCGGAAGTGGCTGACCCGACAGAGGACAAGGTCGAGGACATCGACGAAGGCATCGTGGAAAGCGATGCCGATGACGTCGGGGATTCGGATCAGCCGGGTTCAGGTGCCGACGACGTTGACGACACCGACAAAGCCAAGGACAAGGCCAAGGGCAAGCCCAAGAACAAGGGCAAGGCCAAGAACAAGGCCAAGGCCAAGGCCAAAAGCGGCGATGATGACGCGGGGGATCCAGACCCGCCGAGTTCGGCGGCCGACGACGGCGACGTCGCGGAGACGGCACGTCGGAACGGGTTGCGCGCGCTGCGCCGGCCGGGGCGGTGGGTTTCGGTTCTTGCCGTCGCCGCGGTTATCGCCGCCGGTGTGTTCGGGTTCCTCAAATACCGCAGCACGGCCGACGAGCTGGCAGCCCTGCGGCAGGCCAACTCCGATCGTGACGCCGCGGCCAAGCTGGCCAAGGACTACGCGCTGAAGTCGTTGAACTACAGCTTCCAGGATCCGGATGCCTTCTTCCGGTCGGTGGAGGCAGGTGTTTCCCAGACCCTCAAGGACAAATACGTCAACGCCACCGACATTCTCAAGGCCGTGATGCTGCAGGCGCAGGTCACTTCGACAGGTGAGGTGCTGGCAACTGACGCCCTCGCGCAGCCCGGCCAGGTGTACCAGGTGGTGGTGTCGGCCGCCCAGACCACCCGCAACATGCAGAATCCGAAGCCGCGGGTGTCGCTGATCCTGCTGCAGGTCACGATCAACAAGGTCGGCGACGGCTGGCAGGTCTCCGATATCGGTCCGAAGACCGGCAGCCACCCGGCGGACGCGGATCAAGTCGCGCCACCTGAGCCCGGTCCTGCACCAGCGCCCGCGCCGGTGCCGGCGCCGGCGCCCGCGCCGCGGCGGTAGGACTCGCCCACGAACTCGATATCACCGGCGATATCGAGTTCCAAAGTCACTTATTGGTCGGTCGCGCACACCCACACGATCACCGCCGACGGCGCGCACTGAGCGCGAATCCGCAGTACGCTCGGCGACTCCGCGACCCGATGTTTGACAGTGGCGGTATGCGGAAACCTGTTATGGCATACCTGCGTCCGATGCCACGCCAATCTTGGCTGGTGTTGATTGAAGCAATCACGAAGCACTGCCCGTCTTCGTGTGATACGCCGGGATGGCCCGTTGAGGGGGCGGGCCATCCCGGCCCTAGCTTCTAGCCTCTTTTTGATAGACCCGGGATGGCCCGTTGAGGGGGCGGGCCATCCCGGGTGTCAGCCTAGGGGTCTCAGCCTAGACATCAAATCAGCTGGCGCGATAGGTATTTTGCCTGTCTACTTCTGGGTCGCCCGCTGGCTCGGACTCAACTTTCGGGTCCGACTTCGGGTCGATGCGGTCGGCGCGGTCCCATTTTTCTTGCAACTGCTCGCGCGATGTCGCGACGTCGCTTTCATGTTGGGCGGCGCGCTCCTGCAGTCGGGCGGCCTCGGCGGCCTTGACTTCAGCCTCGGCCTGAGCGGCGCGGGCCTTGGCGGCCGTTTCTTCGGCGAGCGCTTGACGTCGTTCGACCTTGGCGGCTTCCAGCTTTGCCTGCTCGCGGATCTCTTCGGCCTGCCGTTGGCGGCGCCGTTGCTTTCCTCTGGTCGCGGCAATCACCACGGCGGCGATCAACACGATTGCCACTACTGCGGCGATTGCGATCCAGACGATATTGCCGGTACTCATCGGGGGCTCCGTTGTTAGATTGGTGTGTAAGAGCGGCCGTCAGTACGGATCCCCATATTCCACACGGATCAAACAAGAAAATGACCACTGGTCTCCAGCCGGCTTTAACGCCCGTAGGTGACCTCGGTGTTCGCGTCCTGGAACATCTCCGAGACGATCAGCCAGGATCCGTCGTCCTGGCGTTGCAGGGCACGCAACGAGAAGTTGTCCCGGTCCAGCGTTCCGCCACCGACCAGCCCCTGGCCGTTGACCTCGAGGTGTGCGGAGACCAGGACCGCCTCGGGAGTGAGCACCCGAAAACTCGTCTCTGGCGGACCGGCCAGCTCGCCGCGATTGAAGTTGTCGTCCAAGAACAAACCCCGCAGGTAGTTGACGATGTCGTCGCGTCCGCGCTTGACCGTGCCGAAGGCGTTGACCCAGTCGGCATCATCGGAGTAGACGGCTTGCAGAGGTTCCGCATCGCGGTCGTCGAACGCCTTCAACAACGTCAGTAGCGCGCGCGTATCGCGGAATCAAGGGTAGCCGGGCCAGAATGGCCATTATGGCATTGGACCTGTCGGCGTACTTCGATCGCATCGACTATCGCGGCTCGGCTGAGCCGACGCTCGACGTCTTGCAGGATCTGGTGACTGCTCACACTCGAACCATTCCGTTTGAGAACCTCGATCCGCTGCTGGGCGTGCCGATCGACGATCTGAGCCCAGAAGCCCTGACCGACAAGCTGGTTCACCGGCGCAGGGGAGGCTACTGCTACGAGCAGAACGGCCTGATGGGCTACGTGCTGGCCGAACTCGGTTTCCAGGTGCGCCGGTTCGCGGCCCGAGTGATGTGGATGCTCCCGCCGGACGCGCCGCCAACGCCGCAGACGCACACCCTGTTGGCGGTGGGGTTCCCCGGGTCGCAGGGCGCCTACCTGGTCGACGTGGGCTTCGGCGGCCAGACACCCACATCCCCCCTCCGCTTTGAAATCGGCGGCTCTCAGCAGACGACGCACGAGCCGTATCGACTCGAGGACCGCGGCGACGGGTTGGTCCTGCAGGCCCATGTCCGCGACGACTGGCGGGCGCTCTATGAATTCGCCCCCCAGACCCGGCCGCAGATCGACCTGGAACTGGGGAGTTGGTACGTCTCAACCCACCCCGCGTCGCACTTCGTGACCGGGCTGATGGCGGTGCTGGTCACCGATGACGCCCGGTGGAACCTGACCGGCCGCACACTGACGATTCACCGCGCCGACGGGTCCGAGAAGATCCATCTCGACGACGCGGCGGCGGTCGTCGACGTGTTGGCTGACCGGTTCGGCATCAACGTGGCGGATGTGGGCGAGCGCAGCGTCCTCGAAGCACGCATCGACCAGGTGTGCGCGGGGGAGATCTAGCCGGCCGGCAGCCAGGGCCCGATGCGCCGCACGGCCTCTTCAATGTCGCCGGTCGGTCCGGCGAAGGACAGCCGGACGAACGAATTGCCCCGTGCGGTGTCGAAGTCGATTCCAGGCGCGATGGCAACACCGGTGTCGGCCAACAACTTTGAGCAAAAGGCGAGTGAGTCGGCGGTGAAGTCCGAGACGTCAGCGTAGACGTAGAACGCGCCGTCGGTGGGCGCCAGCCGTTCGATCCCGATTTCCCGTAGCCCATCGAGCAGCAACGAGCGGTTGATCGAGTAGTGCGCCAAGTTGCCCTCGGCTTCGGCGGTCGCTTCGGGGGTGAACGCCGACACCGCGGCGATCTGGGACAGCACCGGCGGGCAGATGGTGAAGTTGCCGGTCAGGCAGTCGACCGCGCGGCGCAGCTCGGGCGGCAACAGCAACCAGCCCAGCCGCCAGCCCGTCATCGCGTAGTACTTGGAAAAGCTGTTGACTACCACCGCATTTCGGGACGTCTGCCAGGCGCAGCTGGTCGCTGGTGCGCCTGGGTAGACCAGGCCGTGGTAGACCTCGTCGCTGATCAGTCGCACTCCGGAGGCGTCACACCACGACGCGATCGCCGCGAGCTCCGCGGGAGGTATGACCGTCCCGGTGGGATTGGCCGGGCTGGCGACGATGACGCCCTGCACCGGGGGGTCGAGCTCAGCGAGCATTTGGGCGGTGGGCTGGAACCGGGTCTCCGGTCCGCACGGGATCTCCACGACCTCGCACCCCAGCGCCGACAGAATGTTTCGATAGCACGGATAGCCGGGACTGGCCATTGCCACCCGATCGCCCACGTCGAAACAGGCCAGGAACGCGAGCAAAAATCCACCCGAAGATCCGGTGGTGACCACCACCGCGTCCGACTCGACGTCGATCGAATGGTTGCGCTGATAGTCCGCCGCGATCGCGGCACGAAGCTCGGGAATGCCCAGCGCCACCGTGTAGCCCAACTGGTTGAGATGCAGGGCGGCGGCCGCAGCCGCGCGCACCGGCTCCGGGGCGCCCGCGCTCGGCTGCCCGGCCGACAGGTTCACCAGATCGCCATGGGTGCGCTGTCGTTCCGCGGCTGCCAGCCAGACGTCCATCACATAGAACGGCGGGATGCGGGCGCGCAGCGCGACTTGGTTGTTCAAGGTGCGGGTGCCTCGAGGAAGACCTGGGTTTCCAGTTGGCGCAACAGCTCTCGCGGCGAGTCGAGCAGTTGTGCACTGCCGTGCGCGCGTTTGAAATACAAGTGCATATCGTGTTCCCAAGTGATCGCGATGCCGCCGTGCAGCTGAATGCCTTCAGCCGCGACAGTACTGAGCACCTCGCTGGCGGCCAACCGCGCGGTGGCGGCGTTGGTCGGTGTCGGTTCGACGCACGCGTCGTCGACCACCGCCCGCGCGGCGGCAATCGCGACATACAGATCGGCCATGCGGTGCTTGAGTGCCTGAAAGCTGCCGATGGGACGGCCGAATTGCACGCGGCTCTTGGCATATTCGACGGTCAGCTCCAGGCAGCGTTCGGCGGCCCCGATCTGCTCGGCCGCCAGCAGGATGGCCGCGGTGTCAGCGAGGCCTGGGTCGGTGCCGACCGCGACGGTGTCTTCGGCCTGCAGCCGGGCCAGTCTGCGGGTGGGGTCCATGGTGGCGACGGGCTCCGAGGTGAAGCGGGTCCACCTGCTCAGCTCGCCGTCTTGGGCGGCGACGACGACGTCGGCGATGTCGCCGTTGACGACGAAATCGGGGTCGAGCACCAGCGCGCCTATCGAACTGCCCTCGGCCAGCGCGCCCAGCGTTTCGGCGTCCGGCTCCGGTGCCGACAGCAGGGCCAGCTCCGCGAGCGTGGTGCCCAGCAGCGGAGAAGGCACCAGTGCCCGGCCCAGCTCGCGCAAAACCGTTGCGGCGTCAGCGAGTTCGCCGCCCGCACCGCCCAGCTCCTCGGGTATCAGCAGTGCGGCGGCGCCCACCTGCTCGCACAGCAGCTGCCACAGCGCCTCGTCGTAGCCGCGCTCGGACTCCATCGCCGCACGCACCGCCGCCGGGCCCGCGTGCTTGGTCACCAGAGCAGCGACGGTCTCCCGCAGCATCTCCCGTTCTTCACTCATAAGGCCTCCAGCACCCTTCGGCGATGCGTCTCGGGCGTGCCCCAGGCTGACCGCAACGCTTGCACCCGCAGCAGCCACAGGGATAGGTCGTGCTCCTGAGTGAACCCGATCGCCCCGTGGGTCTGCAATGCCGACCGTGCTGCCAGCAGGCCCGCTTCGCCGGCCGCGACCTTGGCCGCGCTGATGTCGCGGGGCTCCAGCGACAACGCGGCGCCGTAGACCAGGGGGCGGGCCAGTTCGATGGCGATATGCACGTCGGCGAGCTTGTGCTTGATCGCCTGATACGAGCCGATCACCCGGCCGAACTGGGTCCGCTGTTTGGCATACTCGACCGTGGCGCCCAACAGCGCCTCGGCGGCGCCGATCAGCTGGGCCGCGGTGGCCAGCGCGCCAAACTCATAGGCGCGCTTGATATCTGCCTGCCAGGACTGGCCGGTCGCCGTCACCTCGTAGAGGTGACGGCTGGGGTCGACGGACTCGTGTCGCTCGCCTGCCCCGGCTTCCGCGACGCCGGCACTGCCGGCGAGCAGGACCAGGCCGGCGGTGTCGGCGTCGACGGCGTACGGAACCTCTGGCGGCAGTGCGACGGTGGCGACCAGCTCGCCGGAAGCCAGCCCGGCACTGCGTTCGTCGTCAGCAAGCAAAACCGGTGCGACAGCAATGGATTCGGTGACCGGGCCGGGGACACACCAGCGCCCGAGCCGTTCCAGCGCGACAACCAGGTCAACCGGGTGGGCGTCGATGCCGTCGAACTTCTCCGGAACCGCGAGCGCGGTGACACCCAGGTTCGCCAGTTGTTCCCAGACTTTCCGCCCGGGCGCGACATCGCCGGCGGACCAGGCGCGGACCGCACCGGGCAGGTCGGCGGCGGCGAGTGCGGCGTCGATGCTGGCGGCGAAGTCGCGCTGCTGTTCGTCGAGTGCAAAGTCCACGGTCAATTCTTCTCTCGAGGTAGGCCCAGCAGCCGTTCCGAGATGATGTTGCGCTGGATTTCGTTGGTACCGGCATAGATTGGTCCACCGAGCGCGAACAGCAGGCCCTCGGTCCACGGGCCGGCCAGTTCGCCGGCCGCGCCGCGGATGTCGAGTGCGGTTTGGTGTATTTCGACATCGAGATCGGACCAGAACACTTTGGTGACCGACGATTCCGCGCCCAGCTCCCCGCCGGCGGCCAGCCTGGTGACCGTGCCGAAAGTCTGCAGCCGGTAGGCCTGCGCCTTGATCCACGCGTCGGCCACCCGGTCGGCGAATTCCGTTGGGGAGCCGCTGTCTTTCCAGAGTTGCACCAGGCGCTCAGCCGCGGCCAGGAAGCGGGCCGGGCTGCGCAATGACATGCCGCGCTCATTGCTCGAGGTGCTCATGGCGGCACGCCAACCGTCATCGGGCGCGCCGATGACGTCCGCGTCGGGCACGAAGACGTCGTCGAGGAAGATCTCGCCGAATCCGGTGTCGCCGCCCAGCTGGACGATCGGCCGCACGGTGATGCCTTCGGTCTTCAGGTCGAACATGAAATACGTCAAGCCGCAATGCCGCTCGGCCGAAGGGTCGGAGCGGAACAACCCGAATCCCATGTCGGCGAAGGGAGCTCGCGAACTCCAGATCTTCTGCCCGTTGAGCAGCCAGCCGCCCTCGGTTTTGGTGGCGGTCGATCGCAGCGACGCCAGGTCGCTGCCGGATTCGGGTTCTGACCAGGCTTGTGCCCAAATCTGCTCGCCGCTGGCCATTTTGAGCAGGACGCGGTCCAGCTGCTCCGCGGTGCCGTGCGCAAACAGCGTCGGCGCCAGCATCGAGGTACCGTTGGCGCTGGCCCGGCCGGGCGCTGCGGCGCGGAAGTATTCCTCTTCGAAAACCACCCAGTGCAGCAGTGGCGCGTCGCGGCCGCCGAACTGCTGCGGCCACGTGATCACCGATAGCCCGGCGTCGAACAGGACCCGATCCCAAATGCGGTGCTGGGCAAATCCCTCTGCATTGTCGTAGGACTTCGTGGGGATGGATTCGGTGTTGGCCGAGAGGAATTCGCGCACCTCGGCTTGAAACGCCAATGTCTCTTCGTCGAATGTCAGGTCCACTAGGCCAGCTCCCGCAGTTGTGGTTTGAGCACCTTGCCGCCCGCATTGCGGGGCAAGGAGTCGACGAACCGCACCGACCGCGGTGTCTTGAAGTTCGCCAAATGCTCACGGGTGTAAGAGATCACCGTCGCTTCGTCGAGAGCCGCACCGGGCCGGCGACCACGAATGCCCTGCCGACTTCGCCCAGCCGCTGGTCGGGAACGCCGATCACCGCGGCGTCGGCCACCCCGGCCATCCGGGCCAGCACCTGCTCGATCTCGGCGGGGTAGACGTTGAATCCGCCGCAGATGTACATGTCCTTGAGACGGTCGGTGATTCGCAAGTTGCCGGCTTGGTCGATGACGCCGATGTCGCCGGTGTGCAGCCAGCCGTCGGCGTCGATGGCGGCCGCGGTCGCGGCGGCGTCGTCGAGATAGCCGAGCATGACGTTGGGTCCGCGCAGCAATACCTCCCTGTGTCCTCCCCGGACCTGTCGATGCGTAATTCGAAGTCCGCGAACGGGCGGCCGCAGGTGGTGGCGACCGTCACCGCGTCGTCGTCGGCGCGGCACATGGTGCCCATGCCGTTGGCCTCGGTGAGGCCGTAGGCGGTCAGCACGATGTCGATGTCGAGTTCGGACTGCATGCGTTCCACCAGCACGACCGGCACGGTGGCCGCGCCGGTCACCGCGAAGCGCAGTGAGCTCAGGTCGTAGTCGCCGCGCGCGGGGTGGTCGAGCAAGGTCTGGTAGATGGTGGGTGGCCCGGGCAGCACGGTGATGCGGTGTCGCTCGATGGCTTGCAGTGTGCGCAGCGGATCGAACGTGAGGTGGGGGATCAGCGTCGCTCCGGTTTGCAGGCAGGCCAGGATGCCGGCCTTGTAGCCGAAGTTGTGGAAGAACGGGTTGATGCACAGGTAGCGGTCGTCGCTGGTGATCTTGCCGTTTGCGGCCCAGGCCGCCGAACCGGACAGCGATTGCCGGTGCGCGCACAGTACGCCTTTGCTGCGGCCGGTGGTGCCGGAGGTGAACAGGATGTCGCTCACGTCGTCGGGCGTGACGGCGGCGGCTCGCACCGGCACGGCATCGGTGGCTCCGGGTTCGGCACCGCGCGCCATGAACTCGTCCCACGTGCCGTCGGTCTCGTCGATCGGGATTCGCACGATGTGCCGCAGTGCGGGCAGGGCGTCGCGGTCCAGGTTGGCCGCGCGGTCGTTGCCCAGGAACCGGCCCATTACGAACAGCACCGGCGCGGCGGTGCGAGCCAGGATGTCGCTGGCTTCTTCGGCGGTGTAACGCGTGTTCAGCGGCACCATGGCGGCTCCGGCGTGGTGGATCGCCAGGCAGGCCACCACCCAATGCCAGGTGTTCGGCGACCAGATGGCCACCCGGTCGCCGGGTTGGATGCCGAGCCCGATCAGTGCGGCCGCGGCGCGATGTACCTCGTCACGCAGGGTGGCGGCGGTGAAGCTGCGGTCGTCGGTGATCAGGGCATCGTGGTCGGGGAGTTGACCCGCGAAACGATCCAGCGCCGCGGGGATGGTGCGGGCATAACTGGTCAACGGGACGCTCCTAACAAAGCAAGTGCTTGGTAGGTTAGCGCTACAGTGCATGCAGGACGTCGAAGAGTTCCGGGCAGAGGTCCGTCATGGCTCGCCGACGATCTGGTCAGCGAATCGGAGCGCTCAAGGAACTCGGCGGGCCGGGACGCAGCATGAGGCGTTAGGAGCGCCAGGCCTGGAACCAGCACCTGGCCGCCGCCGGGCTGACCTGCCCTGGGCTGGCCGGTCGACCACGGCGGGCGTGCGGCTCTCGACCGCGCATCGGGTGGCGTTCTACGAGGAGTACGCCCCGCCGATGCGCCGGACAAGGTCAACCACTTCGGCGAAGAACTGCTCGAGCCGACGCTGCATCGCGTTCGGAACACCCCGAGCGGCGGGCGCGCTTCTGCTCCCGCGCATCCTCGATGTCACCGAGCTGTGGTGCCGGGATACTCAGAGCCCGGCGCCGGCAGCGACCCCTGGCCAACGTGTCGAACGACGCCGAACTCGACGGCGACGAAACTGGGTCATCAACGGGCAGAAGTTGTAGACGTCGCTGGCGCACCTGTCGCAGTGGTGCTTCGTGGTCGCGCGCACCGAGAAGGCCTCAAGCGGCACGCCGGGCTGTCGTATCTGCTGCGTGCCCTGGATCAGCCCAGTGTCACGGTCCGGCCGATCGTCCAGATCACCGGCACCGCGGAGTTCAACGAGGTGTTCTTCAACGACACGCCCGCGCCGAGGCCAACCTGGTGGTCAGGCCGGCGACGGCTGCACGGGTCGCCATCGAAACCTTGCTCACCTTCGAGCGCGGCGTATCGACGTTGGGTCAGCAAATAGTCTACGCCCGTGAGCTACTTCCAATCTGGCCGAACTCGCCAGCGCAACGGCGCCGCCGGCGAACCCACTAATCCGGGAGCGGCTACCCGCGCGTGGACGGGTCTGCGGGCGATCCGGTCGTATGCCCTGGCCACCATGGATGTAGAAGCCACCCGGCCAGGACAACGTCTCAAAGTTGTTGTGGGCCAACCGGCATCGCGGCTCCGGTGAGCTCGCTATGGATGTGATCGGCAAGCCCGAACTGGCGGTGGCCCAGCGAGCAGGTCGACGAATGGCAGCGGCTGTATCTGCTTCACCCGCACCGACACCATCTACGGCGGTTCCAACAATCCAGCGCAACATCATCGCCGAACGAGTGCTCGGCTGCCCCCGGGAGGTCAAGGGATGAGTTTGTCGGAAGCACCCAAAGAGATTGCCGGACCCAGGCTTGTCGGACGGCAAGGTGGTCGTGGTCGACTGCCGCCGCGGGCACCGGCATCGGCGCCGCCACCGCACGGCGCGCCCTGGCCGAGGGCGCGACGTGGTGATCTCCGAT